>JBDUEK010000036.1:0-58204 GCA_040002495.1 Ferruginibacter sp. | reverse complement strand
AGGAATTTTTGGCAGAAAAAAATGGCGACTGAGTTTTTGAGCAGGCCCTAAATAGTAATAAACTTAATTACTTAGACAGTAGCTGGGATTCTATTCCTCAAAGCATTCTTCATAGTGCATTAAAAAATAAGCCTTAAGATTGCAGGCATATAGCTTTGGCAACTATTCATAAAGTGGACGTTTTAGCAAGTTGGAATTTTAAACATATTGTAAACCTGGACAAAATAAAAGGCCATAATTCGGTAAACTTAAAATCAGGATCCGAAATGATAGAAATTAGAAGTCCTAAAGATTTAATAAATTATGGAAACGAATAAAAAAGAAAAAACTTCTGACGCAGTAAAAATGATGCGTGATATTAGAGACAAAATAAGTTCTGAGACACAGAATATGACTTTTGCCGAATTGAAAATTTACATGCAAAACAAAATCAAGGAAAGTAAATTAAAGCCTGTAGGAAAATAATGCAATACATCCAACTGGGTTTTGTACCATGAACAGAATACCTATTCCCCGCCAGCACAAGTAGATTGACCATTGAAAAACTATTACTGGCAATAAACGGTCAATGCCTTAAAACTCAAAACTGGCATTCGCATTCGGATTAGTTAGCTGGGTACTTTTTCTTTTGCCATTTACCATTACATGCACAATTTCTATCTGCTGCTCTTTAAATTCATATAGAATATTATCCGTCACATCCAGTTTTTTTACGGAAGGAATATTTTTTACTTCATAGTAAGAAATTATACCTTCTTCCTCCTGTTCAAAACCCAAAAAGTTTAACACAGCAGGTTTTCCATCTACCTTCAATAATAAATGCTTTTTAATATAATCGTCTACCAGCACATTCATTGATTGTTTGTATTTGGCGTTCAACAGGTCTACATCTTTTTTGTATACTTTACGTAAAGCTGTTTCAAAATCGTCTGTAAAAATTTTGCAGGTAATTTCCAGGGACCGGGCTTTTGCGTTGTGTTCAATTTCGGTAACACTTAAAAATATTGGGTGATGTGCCGGGGTAAAATTAACCAGCGCAAAAACAATTAACCACTTATAAAGTATAGCTACCATTTAAACAAAGAATTATCAATTTATGTGTTGAATATGGATATTTGAACACAAAACTAACAACAAACCGCCAACTATCCTTCAATGAGTGATATCACAATGTATTTTGAAACTGGTTGGCACCACATTATTAGCTGGGATGCAATTGACCACATTTTATTCATAACTGCTCTTGCCGCAATTTACCTTGCAAAAAACTGGAAACAGGTTCTTGTGCTTGTGACGGCTTTTACAATTGGTCATTCCATTACCTTAGCGTTAAGTGTGTATGATGTTGTAAGATTCAATGCTCACCTGGTAGAATTTTTAATTCCCTGTACCATTTTTGCAACCAGCCTTTTTAATTTCTTTATAAAAGACTTTACCCGCAGGTCGTTGCGATTGAATTATTTCCTGGCCTTGTTTTTTGGACTGGTACATGGAATGGGCTTTGCAAGCATTATTCGGTTTATGCTGGCTAAGGACCAAACAATTGCGTTGCCGCTGATAAGTTTTAATATAGGGCTTGAAGCAGGACAAATTGTTATAGTTTCAGGTATTCTGTTATTGAGTTACATTATAGTGGACAAATTTGGATTAAAACGTAGCTGGTGGGTTTGGGCTTTATCGGGGCTGGCAATGGCAGTTTCCATAAAAATGATGATTGACCGCTGGCCTTAAAAATATCAGCAACAATTAAAAATTTTAATACATATAATTGAATTACCATTTCAACAAATTAGTGCTTATATCATTTTACAAAAATAACCAGTCAGTTTTTTAAAATATTTTTGCAATGCTTAAATAAAAAGCCATTTGCAATACTTTTACCACACACAAAAAAAACAGTACACATTTATGAAGCAATTAATCGCAGTAGCATTTCTATTTGCGTTTACCGTTTGCTGTTACGCCCAGGATATCAGGAACAATCCTGCCAGTAACCACGGTAATCGTTTTGAACAATTAGGAACTATTCTTCCTACGCCAAATGAATACAGAACCGCCAGTGGTGCACCAGGGCCAAAGTACTGGCAGCAACGTTGCGATTATGATATCGTTTGCGAACTGGATGAACCCAACCGCAGGTTGAATGGAAAAGAAACCATTACGTATTTCAACAACTCACCAGACATGTTGACTTACCTGTGGTTACAGTTGGATGAAAACCAGCATAGCAGTACCAACAACTCCGGCTATCAAACCAGTAGCTATATGCCAAAAGGTATTACTGAGGATGATATTGCAAGATATAGCGGTGTAACTGATAAAGAATATGGAGATAACATTTTAAAGGTTACAGATGCGTTGGGTAAAAAGCTTGATTTTACTATCAATAAAACAATGATGCGTATTGAATTACCAGCCACTTTAAAACCTGGTCAGCAATTTATTTTTAAAGTTGAATGGAACTATAATATCAGCGATCGTATGAAATATGGTGGCCGTGGTGGTTACGAATATTTTCCTGAAGATGGAAATGATTTGTACACAATGACGCAATGGTATCCCCGCCTTTGTGTGTACAGCGATTTCCAGGGATGGCAAAATCACCAGTTTGCAGGCAGTGGTGAATTTGCGTTAACTTTTGGCAATTTTAAAGTTGCCATGACCGTTCCGGCGGATCATGTTGTAATGGCAACAGGCCAGGGACAAAACTATCAGCAGGTATTAACCCCTGCACAATTTGCCAGATGGCAAAAAGCTCAAACAGCAACTGACGTTACAGAAATTGTAACATTGAATGAGGCTGTTGCCAGGGAAAAACAAAAATCAACGCAAAAGAAAACCTGGATATTTAAAGCAGAAATGGTACGTGATTTCGCCTGGGGAAGCAGCCGCAAATTTGTTTGGGATGCGATGCCCGTAAAAGTAGAAGGCAAGAAAGTAATGTGCATGAGCGCTTATGGAAAAGAAGCCTATCACTTATATAGGAAGTATAGTACAAAGGCCGTTGCACACACCATTAAAACTTATTCAAAGTTTACAATACCATATCCATACCCGGTGGCTCAAAGTCTTGAAGCGGCCAATGGAATGGAATACCCGATGATTTGCTTTAACTATGGCCGTACTGAAAAAGATGGTACTTATAGCGAGGGTACAAAAAACGGTATGTTGGGTGTGGTAATACACGAAGTTGGCCATAACTTTTTTCCGATGATCATTAACAGTGACGAAAGACAGTGGACATGGATGGATGAAGGGTTGAATACTTTTTGTGAATATTTAACGGAAGAATTATGGGACAATAAATTTCCTGTTGGAAGAGGGCCGGCTTATAAAATTGTAGACTACATGAAATTGCCGAAAGATCAGTTGGAGCCCATTATGACAAATAGTGAGAACATCATTCAATTTGGACCGAATGCTTATAGCAAACCAACAACCGGTTTAAATATTTTACGTGAAACTGTAATGGGAAGAAACCTGTTTGATTACTCTTTCAAGGAATATGCAAGGCGTTGGGCGTTTAAACATCCAACACCTGCAGACCTTTTCAGAACGATGGAAGATGCCAGTGGTGAAGACCTTGATTGGTTTTGGCGTGGTTGGTTTTACAACACAGACCCATGCGACATTTCTTTAGATACTGTTAAATGGGCAAACCTTTCTGTTGAAGGCGTTAGTACACCAACGGGGGGAAATAAATTTACTCAAAATGTAGCTAAACCATTGCAGAATACATTTGACGACATTTCAAAAATCAGGAACAGGGAAGATAAAAAAATTGTGTTTGCAACAGATGCAGATACATCATTAAGAGATTTTTATTGGAGATACGACAGGGGCCTTGTTAATGTAGATATGAAGCCTGTGGAAGTAACTATTCCGGCAGCAGTTCCGGATACATTTACCAAAGAACAAATGACAGCCATTGCCGGAAATAAAAATATGTACGAACTTACTTTCAGTAACAAAGGAGGATTGGTAATGCCAATCATTATTGAATGGACGTATAAAGATGGAACAACTGAAATAGACAGAATTCCTGTTCAGATCTGGCGAAAAAATGAAAATAAAGTAGTGAAAACATTTTTGAAAGACAAAGAAGTTGCGTCTGTAAAATTAGACCCATACAGAGAAACAGCTGATATCGATGAAACAAATAATAGCTGGCCTACTATTACTTCGCCAAGTAAATTCCAATTGTATAAAGCAAGATTAAGAGGAGGAAGAGGAGCTGCGTCGGGTAATGTAAACCCAATGCAGAAAGAAATTAAATAAGCTTTAAAAATTCATTTTCATAAAAAAAGTCCCGGTCAATTTGATCGGGACTTTTTTTATGAATAATTCTAAATTTTACAATCCGGTCTTTCCAACCCGCTCAAGTTGGTTACGTTTCTTTTTACTGTATTTCTTTTCGTATTCAAGTATCTCTTTCGTCTTTACCTTTTCCTTGGGTTTGTCCGCTTCAGTTTTTGCAACTGCAGTAGCCTCAACTTTTTCTTGTTCATCTTTTAACAAACGGCCACGGTCATATTTTTCATACCTGGTTACACGGCCAGTGGCATCATAATATTTCCACTCGCCATTTGGAACACTATATTGTTCTGCTTTTACAATTTGATATCTCAATATTTCATTACTACCCGTTCCATAAATAGGTATGGTATCATAAGGTGCATCGGGGTTATATGCACGCCATCCCTCCTGTCTTTGTAAATCACCTAAAAAACCAAAATACTCCTGCATGCCATCTTTACCGCCAAAACGATAATTTTCAATTGCCAAAATATCACCGGTAGTATTATACCTTCTCCAAACGCCATCCTTTTTATCATTCTTAAATATTCCTTCTTCCTCGTAGCCAGGCTCTCCTCTTAATGGTGCAACTTTAATTACCCATTTCCCTTGCTTTAATCCTTTATTATCTACTGCATTCAGGGTGTCACCGGTAGGCGATAATGAATAGGTTTTGTATTGAGCTTGCCCCTTCGTTGTGAAAAACAATAACAGGCCAACAATTAAACCCAATTGGCGTATTTTTAAAAACTGATCGGTCATAATAAAATTTTTATCAGATGAAATCCCTGCACAAATTTACCCTTTCTTTTACTTTTCTCTTTACCTGTAGCTTTTTTTTAACAACTGTGGCACAAATCAAGCCAACAGGCGCTGCTGAAAGATTAAACGGTTTAAAAAAGAGAAAATTGCTGGAAGACAACTCTCTCTTAAAAGATATTAATTTCCGAAATATAGGCCCCACACAAATGAATGGCCGTGTAGTGGATATTGAAGTAAACCCGGCAGACGCTACTGAATTTTATGTTGCTTATGCAAGTGGCGGATTGTGGCATACCAAAAATAACGGGCTAAGTTTTGATCCCATATTTGAAAAAGAAGATGCATATTCTATTGGAGATATTGCAGTCAACTGGGGTTCAGCAGCTAATAAATATGCAAGAATAATTTGGGTAGGTACAGGCGAAGTAAATAGTAGCAGGAGTAGCTATAGTGGAATTGGTGTATATAAAACAATGGATGAAGGTAAAACCTGGGAATACCTTGGCTTACCCGATAGCCATCATATTGGTGAAATAATTTTACATCCTACTGATGCCAATACCGCCTGGGTAGCTGTGCTGGGGCATTTGTATTCATCCAATAAAGAACGGGGTGTTTATAAAACAACAGATGGGGGTAAAACCTGGGCGCAAACATTAAAGATTGACGAAAACACCGGTGCGGTAGAAATGGATATCAACCAGCAAAATCCAAATGAATTATATGCCTGCACCTGGAACCGCACCCGAAGGGCATGGGATTTTAAAGAAGCCGGCAACAACAGTGGCATATTTAAAAGTACAGACGGTGGCAATACCTGGAATTTGATTACGGGACCTGGAAGTGGTTTCCCCAATGGCGTGGGTGTTGGAAGAACCGGCATAGCCGTGTTTCAAAAAAATCCTAAAATATTGTATGCAGTTGTTGATAATAATTTCAGAAAGCCTGATACCGCTGCAAAAAAAATTGACACAACAAAGTATGTGGTAGAAGATTTTAAGCAAATTTCTACAGGCCGTTTTTTAGAAATGGATAATGATAAGCTGGATTCATTTTTATTAAAAAACAGGTTCCCTAAAAAATACACCGCGAAGTCACTTAAAACTTCAATTCAGATCGGGAAATTAATGGCAACTGATATTTATGATTGGCTGATAGCTGATGATGGTTTCCAGGATGGAGGTATTTATGGATGTGAGGTTTACCGGAGTGATAATGCTGGTATCAGTTGGCGGAAAGTAAACACAAAAGATATTGATGTATTTAGCAGCTTTGGTTATTATTTTGGAAAAATATTTGTGTCGCCGACAGATGAAAATAAAGTAATCACATTTGGTATAAGCATCATTGTTAGCACGGATGGTGGCAAAACATTTAAAGAAATTGATAAAAGCAATACCCATGGCGATTGGCATGCTTGCTGGATTGACCCTAATAAAGACAGCCATTGGATTGCAGGCAATGATGGCGGTTGTAATATTACTTATGATGATGGCAATAAATGGTTTAAAGTAACCAGTGTACCTGTAGGCCAGTTTTATGGCATCACAACGGATGATGCAAAACCATACAATGTATATGGAGGCCTGCAGGATAACGGTACCTGGGTGGGCGCTTCAGTTATTCGAAGTAATAATTCAGGATTTTCTTTTGCAGATGATGATGATGATGATGATGATGATGATGATGATAACCCCGAAGCAGAAGAATATGACTGGAAGGCAATTGGTGGTGGCGACGGTATGCAGGTACAGGTAGATACCAGAGATAATAAAACTGCATACTATGGATCGCAGTTTGGTTACTACCGCCGTAGGAGTACGGATGGTGGTAAATCTACCAGCATTCATCCGATGAATGATTTGGGTGAACCCAAGCTGAGGTACAACTGGCAAACACCCATTTTTTTAAGTAAACATAACCAGGACATATTTTATTACGGCACTAATAAATTCTACAGAAGTTTAAACCAGGGAGATAGTTTGGTTGCTTTAAGTAACGATCTTACAAATGGCAAAAAAGCTGGTAAAACACCCTACGGAACCATTACTACTATTTGTGAATCGCCATTAAAATTCGGGCTCATTTATGTTGGTACCGATGATGGAAATATACAGGTAAGTAAAGATGGCGGATATACCTGGGCACGTGTAATTAAAGGAATGCCACCGCAACTTTGGGTAAGTAAATTAGCCGCTTCACAATTTAAAGAAGGAAGAGTGTATGCCACTTTAAATGGGTACAGGTACGATAATTTTTCTCCATATTTATATGTTAGTGAAGACTATGGTGCCAGTTGGAAACAAATAGGCAAAGATCTGCCGGATGAGCCGCTCAATGTAATAAAGGAAGATGCTAAAAAAGAAAGCATCATTTATGTGGGAAGCGATAACGGGCTATATACATCCTTTGATATGGGGCAAACTTTTATGAGCATGAGCCATCATTTACCAAGAGTTCCAATACACGATCTTGTAATACAAGCCAGGGAAAATGAGCTGGTAGTTGGCACACACGGACGCAGCATTTATATTGCCCAACTGGATTCAGTTCATAAGGCTTATGATAAAATGATGCATGCACAAGACATGAAAACTGCATTGCGGACCTTTGATCCAAATCAAATGAATGAAGGAGAACTTAACATTGATTGTCCTCCGGCAAAGCCATCAAAGAAAAAGAAAAGAAAACAACTGGTAACAATTATCAAATAAAAAAGAAGAAGCCGTTCCAACAATTTGGAACGGCTTCTTAAATTATAATCATCTATTAATATTATGCATGTTGCATTTGCTCCATGCCTTTATGATCTCCCTTCATTTCTGCCATTATACTATCTAAGTTTATTCCCAAACCTTTTGCAATAGCCATTCCCAATTTCATATCAGCTCTAAAAAAGTGACATAACTGGCGGTTAACAATGAGGTCCTTTTTTGGCCCGCTGATACCACTCATGGCACCCACAATATTTGAAATCAAATTATGACGATCATAATCATTCATTGCTTTGTTGAATAACAATCCGGGTTGTGTATAGTGATCATTTTCACCTGCTCCATTTCTGTCATACCAATCCGCAACTATGTTGTTCAATTCCATTGCAGGCTCCTTATATTCAGCATCTGCTGTTATTTCATCAAAGCTGTTTGGGAAATAATTTGGAGCATCTTCACCATTTCCGTTTACATTCATCTGCCCATCACGCTGATAATTGTTAACGGCATACGGGCAACGGTTTACTGGAATCTGCTCGTAGTTGCCACCAAGGCGATACCGGTGTGCATCCGGGTAAGACAACAATCTTCCCTGCAACATTTTATCCGGAGAATAACTTATTCCATCCACCACATGTGCTGGCGCAAATGCACTTTGCTCAATTTCTGCAAAATAATTTTTTGGCACCTGGTTCAATTCAAGTACACCTATGTCAATCAACGGAAAATCTGCGTGTGGCCAAACTTTGGTAAGGTCAAACGGATTGAATTGAAACGACTTTGCCTCCTCATCCGTCATAACCTGGATCTTTACGTTCCATTTTGGAAAGTCTTTATTGTCGATTGCTTCAACAAGGTCACGCTGTGCAAAATCAGGATCCTGTCCTTTCATTGCTGCGGCTGCATCGTTTTCAAAATTCTTAATTCCCTGGGCAGTTTTAAAATGAAACTTAACCCATACGTTTTCATTAGCGGCATTAATCATAGAAAATGTATGACTACCATATCCATTCATGTGTCGGTATCCATAAGGTGTGCCTCTGTCGCTCATCAATATCAAAACCTGGTGCAGGCTTTCAGGATTTAAACTCCAATAATCCCACATCATCGTTGGGCTTTTGCAATTGGTACGTGGGTCTCTTTTTTGTGTATGAATAAAGTCGCTAAACTTTTTTGGATCCTTTATAAAAAACACCGGTGTGTTGTTACCAACCAGATCCCAGTTACCATCTTCTGTGTAAAATTTTAATGCAAAACCTCTTGGGTCCCTTTCTGTATCGGCACTACCCTTTTCACCACCAACGGTACTAAATCTTAAGAGGCATTTTGTTTGTTTGCCAATTTTATTGAAAATTTTAGCCTTTGTGTACTTACTGATATCATGTGTAACAGTGAATGTTCCGAAAGCTCCTGACCCCTTTGCATGCACTACCCTTTCAGGAATTCTTTCCCGGTTAAAATGCGCCATCTTTTCGTGTAAAATATAATCCTGCAGTAGCAGTGGGCCTCTTGGTCCGGCACTCATTGTATTCTCATTTTCCACATACGGCCTGCCGGATGCAGTAGTAAGTTTGTTATGATTTAGATCATTACTCATGTCAATTTATTTTAAAGGTTAAACTATAATATCCGCCAAACCTACTCAAATAGCTCCATAATTTATATTGATATTTATTATCATCATATAGATTTTATCTATTTTTACACAATGACTTTTACCCAACTTGAATACATCATCGCTGTTGACAATTATCGCCATTTTGCAACTGCAGCGGCACAGTGTTTTGTAACACAGCCTACACTGAGTATGCAAATTCAAAAGCTGGAAGAAGATCTTGGAACCAGGATCTTTGATCGAAGTAAACAACCGGTTATACCTACCGAATTAGGAGAAGAAATTATTCAACAGGCAAGGAATATTATACGGGAAGTAGCAATGATCCACCAATTGATAAAAGATAAACACGGCGTGTTACAAGGAGAATTGAGGATCGGCATTATACCCACACTTGCCCCCTACTTGTTGCCTATGTTCCTTCAACCCTTTTTAAATAAATATCCTGATATACGGATAAAGGTTAAAGAGATGACAACCGATATAATAATTGAGAAATTAAAAACGGGCAGAATAGATGCCGGGCTGCTGGTAACGCCGCTACAGGATAACAGCATTAGAGAATACCCATTATTTTATGAAGAACTGGTAGCCTATGTTTCTAAAAAAAATGCGGCCTATAAAAAAACCTATGTACTTCCTGCCGACATTGATTTAAAAGAATTATGGTTGTTGGAAGAAGGGCATTGTTTCAGATCGCAGATTATAAACCTGTGCGAATTAAAGAAACAAAATAAAGAGCAAAGTCATTTTGAATATGAGGCAGGCAGTGTTGAAACTTTAAGAAAAATGGTGGAGATGTACAATGGAGTTACAATTCTACCGGAGTTGGCTACACTGGATTTTACAGTTAAACAAATGAATATGGTGAGGCATTTTAAAACACCGGCACCGGTAAGAGAAGTAAGCCTGGTTACGCACCGCAATTATGTAAAAAAGAAATTGATCGATGCATTGAAAGATGAAATAATTGCTACACTGCCGGAAAAAATTTCGCTTAATAAAAAGAAGCATATTGTAAAGATTTAATCACTTCATTTATTTTTAAACAAAATTATTATAACCCTGTTATAAAGTTCAACACATAACAATCAACAAAAAATATAATTCATCATGGCAATTGAAATAGGACAAGCAGCACCCAATTTTTCACTTTTTGATAGTGATAAAAACAAAGTATCATTGGCAGACTACAAAGGAAAAAATGTGCTTATATTATTTTTTCCACTTGCATTTACCAGCGTTTGTACGGCAGAACTTTGTAGTGTAAGGGACAACATTGCCCTTTATAATAATGCCAATGCAGTTGTCTTCGGTATTTCGGTAGACTCTCTATATGTTTTGAATAGTTTTAAAAAAGAGCAACAACTCAACTTTGCACTATTGAGCGATTTTAATAAAACTGCTTCAAAAACCTACGATGTTTTATACGATACATTTTCTTATGATATGCAAGGGGTCAGCAAAAGAGCGGCATTTGTAATTGATAAGGAAGGTGTAATAAAGTATGCGGAAGTGTGTGCTTCTCCTGCCGATCAGCCAGATTTTATAGCAATTCAGCAGATTTTAAGCGTTTTGAATTGATTAACGCCGAACCATTTGCAAAATAGTCAGGTGCAAACCAATTAACAATAACATAAAATTGTATTTTTTTCGTTAACATTACAGTGGCATAGTTTTAAAAGAAAATGCTACTTTTACATAACTGAAAAAGATAATAACGATAACAATTTTATTATTTGGAATAACTTTTACATCATTTGCTCAAAATAAACCGGCTCCACAACCTTCAATTTCGGAAGCACAGGCAAAAATCATAAAGTTTTATCCAAATCCCGCCACTTCAAATATCAATTTTGAATTGCAAACAGGCAGTGAGAAATCTTACTCATTGCAGGTTTATAATTTTATGGGAAAAAAAGTATTTGAATCAACTCCGGCCAATCAACGTACCAATATATCTTTAGATGGCTTTTACCGCGGAGTTTATATCTTTCAATTGAGAGACAAATCAGGCAAAATCATCGATTCAGGCCGTTTCCAGGTAATTCGATAGTATGCTAAAATTACTTTAGCTCTTCCCAAATTTTCCATTCCCTCTTCCTTTTACAATTTGAATTTTACAGTACCTGAACTATACAAAATTTTAGATAATTGGTATATTCCTGGTCCCTGATAATAGGATGATCCGGTGATTGTGCATTAAAAACAACCTGCCTTATTTTCCGCTTTGCATCTTTCGCTGCCATGCCAATTATATCCAAAAACATTTCTGGCTTTACCAGGTTTGTGCAGCTTGAAGTAACAAGGAAACCGCCTGGCTTTACTAATTTAATTCCTCTTAAATTTATTTCTTTATACCCTGCATAAGCTTTTTCAAGGCTGCTCCTGCTTTTGGTAAATGAGGGCGGATCAAGCAGTACAACATCCCACTGCTTATTTTCTTTAGTTAACCCTTTAAGTACGTCAAATGCATTTGCACATTCAAAATTGCAAATATCCTGCACCCCGTTTAGCAAAGCATTTTTATTACACATGTCAATAGCCGACTGAGAAATATCGTAACCAATCACCGATTTTGCCCCAAACTTTGCAGCACTTACTTCAAAAGAACCTGTATAAGAAAAAGCTCCCAACACGGTGGCATCTTTCACAATATTGCTGATGGCCTTACGGTTATCCTGCTGATCTAAAAAGTAACCCGTTTTTTGGCCATTTACAATATCAACATGAAATTGCAACCCATTTTCCTTAATAATAATATTGGTGTCAAATTCTTCAGAAAGGAAACCTTTTTGTTGCTCCATTCCTTCAAGTTCTCGTACCGGCACATCATTTCTCTCATAAATCCCTTTTGGAGTAAATATTTTTTCCAGCGCCTTTACAATTGCCGGCTTCCAGATATCTATACCAAAGGCAAGCGTTTGTACCACAAAATAATCATTGAATTTATCTATAATTAATTGCGGTAATTCGTCTGCTTCACCAAAAACCAATCGGCAGTTTTCAGTGTAACCAATTTTTTTTCTGTACTCCCATGCCTGTAGGATCCGTTTGTAAAAGAATGCTTCATCAATAACCTCGTTCTTATCTCTCGTTAATAACCGAACCATAATCTGCGAATCCGGATTTATATAACCTCGTCCTACATACTTTTTATCGTGCAGGTATACATCTACTATTTCACCTTTTTTTGCTGCTGCATCCAATGCTTTTCCCCGGTTTACCTCATTGGCAAAAATCCAAGGATGCCCACTTTCTACCCTTCTACTAATATTCTTATTAAGCATTAAACTTTTCATGCCGCAAAGGTAACACAGGTGACAGTCAATTTCCGATTGTCAGTGTGCATATTGTTCTAATTGCCAATTTGACTGCAAAACAATGTTGGCAAAATTGTTGACAATCGTACATTTGCCAACAATTTATACAACCTGGCCTTATACAGAACTGAGGATGGGATTTAATATTTAACAATATGGAAGAAAAAGTAAATGTTTCGGATGAAAACCGTTCTCTTGCAGACGACTTAAAAGAATTTTCTAATGTTGATATCAATTCAGATGCAGATATTCCCGGAAGCAATCATTTAAGCAACCCGGAACCGGAAAATGCGGTTGAAAAAATTCAGGCTGAGCTGGATGAACAGAAAGATAAATATGTTCGCCTTTTTGCTGAATTTGATAACTATAAAAGACGCAATGCCAAAGAAAGGATGGAGTTAATTCAAACTGCTGGTAAAGAAGTAATTATTTCATTATTGGATACATTGGATGATAGCGACCGTGCTGAAAAGCAGCTGCAAAAAAGTGATGATATTGAGCAAATAAAAGAAGGCATTCAACTAGTTTTCAATAAGCTTCGAAATACTTTGCAGTCAAGAGGCGTTAAGGCAATGGAAAGCATCCATACTGAATTTGATGTTGAAAAGCACGAGGCAATAACGGAAATACCTGCACCAACTCCTGAATTAGTAGGAAAAGTGTTAGACGAAGTACAAAAAGGATATTATCTCAACGATAAGATTATTCGTTTTGCAAAAGTTGTAGTAGGTAAATAATCAAAAAAAAAATTACATGTGCTAATGAAAAGCGGCTTTACTAAGCCGAATCATTAGCATATTAGCTTATAAGTACACCAGTTTTTATGAAGAGAGATTTTTATGAGATTTTAGAAGTAACGAAGTCTGCATCCCAGGATGAGATAAAAAAAGCTTACCGCAAGGTGGCTATGAAGTTTCATCCGGACCGCAACCCCGGTGACAAAGCTTCTGAAGAAAAATTTAAAGAAGCTGCTGAAGCGTACGAAATATTGAGTGACGCTGACAAGAGAGCACAATATGATCGTTTTGGTCACAATGCATTTAGCCAGGGACGTGGCGGTGGTGGCCATAGCAGTAATATGGATGATATTTTCAGCCAGTTTGGAGATATTTTCGGAGATGAGAGTCCTTTTGGTAGTTTCTTTGGTGGCGGTGGTGGTGGAGGCAGACGCTCTGGTGGCCGCACCCGTGGTGTTAGAGGTAGTAACCTGAGAATAAAAATAAAACTGAATTATGAGGAGATGGCAAAAGGCGCCTCTAAAACAGTTAAAGTAAAAAAATATGTTAGTTGCAATACCTGTTCGGGTAGCGGCGCTAAAGATAAAAACAGTGTGCAAACCTGTGGAACCTGTGGTGGTAATGGCCAGGTAAAAAGAGTTCAGAATACCTTTTTAGGGCAAATGCAAACGGTAACTACTTGCCCTACCTGTGGTGGTGAAGGAAGTACTATTGCAAATAAATGTACCACTTGTAAAGGTGAAGGAAGGGTTTATGGTGAAGAAACTGTAACCATTGAAATACCGGCAGGTGTACAGGAAGGTATGCAATTGAGCATGAGCGGAAAAGGTAATGCTGGTGAACGTGGTGGATCGAACGGTGACCTGATTGTTTTGATAGAAGAGGAAGCACACGCAGAGTTGCAACGTGACGGATTAAATGTTGCTTTTGATCTTCATATTTCTTTTCCGGACGCTGTATTTGGAACAAGTGTAGAAGTACCAACAATTGATGGAAAGGCTAAAATAAAAATTCCGCCAGGGACCCAGAGTGGTAAAATTTTCCGGTTAAAAGGAAAAGGTTTCCCTGCGGTAAATAGTTATGAAAAAGGTGACCAGTTGATTCACGTAAATATCTGGACGCCACAAACTATTAATAGCGACGAAAAAACAATGCTGGAGAAAATGTCGGATAGTGAGAATTTTCAACCTAAGCCTGAAAAAGGAGACAAATCCTTTTTTGATAAAGTAAGGGAGATGTTTACTTAATTTTTCCTTTTTTTCTTTTTCTTATTTTTTGAAGGATAAATGGATTCTGCAGTAGTAATCAGATCAATAAATTGCTTTTGCAGATAGTCTGTGGGGTCGTATGCGGCTAATGCAATTGTTTCAATATCGTCCCATTCAGTATCGGGAAGATTTTTGGATTGCCTTAGCTTCATACCAAACATAGCTATTGCAGCTCCAAGCCTGTACTCTTTGTCAATACCTGGAAAATCAACATAGTTGTGAGGGCATACATATTTTACTGTACGGCGTATCTTTTCATTATTCTGGTTGTACGTCACTGATATATCTGCTACCTGGGTTTTATTTGCTAAAAAAGTATTACCAATTTCAGTTGATTGAGGTACTACTTCAAAAATGGCCATTACGCTGTTTCCACTTCCTATTTCACCACCTTCCAGTTCGCCGATACTATCTGCAATAGCATCTTTCTTATTATCGAAACCAATCAATCTATATTGTTTAATCACCTCATTGTTAAAATGAACATTTAATAATACATCATCAGCTACCGAAAAAAATGTTTGTGTCATTTCCTTCACCAGTACTTTTTCAGCTTCATTAATATCATCCAGGTAAGCATAATTTCCATTACCTCTTTTAGCCAGCGTTTCCAGTTTTGAATCTTTAAAATTACCCATCCCTACACCCAAGCAGGTAAGATAAACACCGGTATGCCGTTCCTTTGTAATCAAGTCTTCTAACTCTCTTTCGGTAGTTTCTCCAACATTAAAATCACCATCTGTGGCCAAAATCACCCTGTTGTTCCCTCCCTTAATAAAAGTACTTTCAGCAACCTTATAGGCTGTCCTTATGGCGGTTTCACCTGGTGTGTCGCCGGAGGCCGTTAACTCTTCAATAGACTTAATAATTTTTTGCTTTTCATTGCCGCTGGTAGGTTGCATCCAAACGGCTACACTACCTCCGTAAATAACGATCGACACAGTATCGATAGGCCGCAAATTTTTAACCAACATCTGAAAGGCAGCTTTAACCAATGGCAGACGATTAGGCATATCCATACTACCCGATGCATCTATTAAAAAAACAAGGTTGCTTGGCGGAACTTTTTCAAGGTTTAATTTTTTGGCACTGATATTTAAAAACAACAAACGGCTCTGGTCGTTCCATGGACAGCCTGCATATTGTGACTGAACGTGAAAAACTTCGTCACCGAGAGGTTCTATGTATTTCAAATTGAAATAATTCAAGAGCTCTTCAATACGTACCGCATCGGGAGGTACGGTACTTTGCATGTGCAGAAAGCGCCGGATATTACTGTAGGAAGCTTTGTTTACGTTGAGTGAAAATGCTGTATTTGGAAACTTCATAGCATTCACCGCTTCATTTTCTACCAGTGAAAAATAAGACTCATCACTAACAGCCCAGTTAAATTTATAAGACTGGGTTTGATCCTTTGTAATTGAAATTAATTTTTGCCTGTTTTTGCTCGAATTGGATGAAAGGGTTTTAAGGCTTATCAACTGAAAAACATCTGCCTTGATGGCAATCGTTTTTGATTCATAACCGTTTAAACTAAAAGTGAGGGAATCATTTAAAATAAGAGTACTGATACCAAAACCTCCCGAATTACCCGAATAATACAACATGCGGTTTGAATGCATGAGTATCTTCACATTTTGAAGAGGTTCATTTTTATCATCCTTTACTTCACCGCGTAAATAGTACTGTGCGTCAATTGTAAGGAAGGATAAACTGGATAAAATATAGGCAAACAGCTTTTTCAACAGGTTAAAATTAATGCAATTAAACAAGTATGCAACCACTCCTATATTCCCCTTAAACTGGCACCTAATCTTCTACTAACTGGTAAATTTCAGCAAGGTTACGCCCAAGACCGTCAAAGTCGAGACCAAATCCAAGTAGAAATTTATTGGGAACTTTAAATCCCAGGTAGTCCATTACTATTGGGTATTCCATTGCATCAGGCTTATGAAGCAACACTGCAATTTTTAACGAAGCCGGCTGTTGGTTATATAATTGGGGTAAAAATTTATGAAGGGTATTTCCTGTATCTACAATATCTTCTATGATCACTACATGGCGGTCTTTTAAAGGTTCGTCTAATCCGATTGATGTTATTACATTACCGGTAGAGCGGGTGCCTTTATAAGAAGCCAATTTAATAAAACAGATTTCTGCATCAATAGTTATTTCCTTAAATAAATCGGAAGCAAACATAAATGAGCCATTCAATATGGCAATAAACAATGGGCGTTTTCCGGCATAATCAATATTAATCTGAGCCGCTAATTCAGCTATTCGTTTATGAAGGTCTGCAGCTCCAATGTAGGGTTCAAATTTCTTCTCATTAACCTCAATAACTGACATATTTTTTGAGTTTTATTAATCGTTAAATGCTTACCGGTATTTTTAAACTGCAAAGATAGAAGCAGTGTTTCGGCTAATAGCTTTTTTTATTTACCTACAATCAATTGCTGTCCAATTTTAAGATCAT
The DNA here is from genome assembly GCA_040002495.1 of Ferruginibacter sp. Taxonomy (GTDB): domain Bacteria; phylum Bacteroidota; class Bacteroidia; order Chitinophagales; family Chitinophagaceae; genus Ferruginibacter. The sequence continues at coordinate 41,013 of JBDUEK010000036.1, read as the reverse complement.
CCGAAGTTAAATTGTTCCATTCCCGCAATTGTTGCACTGTTACACTATGCTTTTTTGCAACCGCATATAGACCCTCCTTTGGTTGAACAGCGTACATCTGAACTTTGCCTGCATTGTTCGCTACAACATTGGCCTGGCCACTTTCAGCAACTGGCTGTAAATATACTTTTGTACCAGGCTGCAAGTCTTTATCGTCATTAACCTGGTTATACGCTAATATGTTTTGAAACTGAATACCATTTCTTTGAGAAATGTCATAATAGCTTTCCCTTTTTGTAACTACATAAAAAGGCTTTTCGCCCCTGGTAGATTTCCTTTGTAAAAAAATCAGTTGATCTGCTTCCAGAATTCCATCTTCTTCAAGATCATTATAATCTAATAATTTGCTTAAATTAACCTTGTGCTGGGTTGCTATGGCAAGCAACGAAGTGCCGGCAGTAGCCCATATACATTTACTCCCGTTTATTGCAGTTACTTTTCCTGGGGTATTAAATTCTAAAGCGGGCGTACTATTCTCATTGTCAACTGTTATCTGCGGTTCGCTTTTTTGACCGTTGTCATAATTCCCTTCAATTTTTTGATTGGCATCAAATACAACGGGATCGTCCTGAAATTTCTTTGAATCAAAAACCGGCACCTCGTCTGCTGCAGCTAAATCATATTGCTGAAGGTTATACTGTTCAATACTTTTGATTAATATGTTTGGATACTTTGGGTTAGTAGCATAGCCAGCTTTTTTTAATCCCCTGGCCCAACCTTTATAGTCGGTAGGATTTAACTGAAACAGGAATGCGTATCGGTCATTACCACGCAGGAAATTGCTGTGATCCCTGTAAGAATCTTCTGCATCTTTATAACTTCTGAAACATTCACCCGGTGCATCATCATCATGCGTAACGCTTTCGGCTGTCCAGTTGCTTTTGCATTTAATACCAAAATGATTGTTGGATTTCTTAACAAGAGTACTGTTTCCATTTTCGGTTTCCAGTAATCCCTGTGCCAGTGTTATTGCAGCGGGCACACCCATTCTTTTCATTTCCCTTATTGCATAGTCTTTGTACATTTCAATGTACTGTTCAGGAGTTAAATATTGCGCCTGCACTTTCAACAAACAAACTATTGAAATAACCAACAATGAAATTATTTTTTTTAACATACCCGCTTTAATAAGTTTTTTCCAATGTATAAATGGAAATGATCATATTTTTATTGTAAACGTTCAAACTTTAAATTACAATATAAACGTTCAGCATATTTTACAGTTTTCTTATTATCAACAATCCATCCCTTACTGTTAATAAAACCTGTTCTACCCTTTTATCTGCATTTACATGCTTGTTAAATTCATGAATAGCAATTGCATTTTTGCCTGTTATTGTTTCTTCCAAAACCTGCCCATGAAACAATACATTATCCGCAATGATCAGCCCGTTTTGCTTTAAGGTTGGCAAAATTAATTCGTAATAATCAATATACCCGGTTTTATCTGCATCAATAAATACAAGATCCCACGCTTCTTTTAAAGTTGGAATGATTGTTTTAGCATTTCCTTCGTGTAAAAAAATCTTACTAGCATTTTCAGAATCCGCAAAATATCCCCTTGCAATGGCAGCATCTTCAGCTCTTATTTCGATGGTATGCAATTGGCCATCACTTTGCAAACCTTTGGCCATACACAGCGCACTATAACCTGTAAAAGTACCTACCTCCAATATGCGAAGCGGCTGTACCATATTACTTATAAGTGTTAGTAAATTACCTTGCACATGCCCACTAAGCATGTGTGCCTGCGGATGATTTTTATAAGTATATGCTGCTATTTCCTGTAACAATTCATCTTCGGGGGTAGAAAATTTAGCGGCATATTGTTCCGCCAATAATGGGATAATATCACTCATATAAATTTCTTTATTGACTTTATGTATCAGTGAGTGTAAAAAAAGGCAAATGTTACAAGCTTAAATGAATGGAATCATTTTTTTAACATGATTTTGTATCAATAAATATTATAGCTCCTGTGCCAATTCACGCTTAATATCTTTACTGGAAATGATGAATAAACCTATGAAAGTAAAAATTCCATTGATGATTAATATTTCAATGCCAATATTAAATCCCCCAAATATGTTTGTGGAAAGATGCTTAAGTGAAGTACCCGTTTCTGCACTTATATTGAACCTGTGTACAAACCAATCAGGATTATTAATAAAATCCAACGCAAAAACAAAGAGTGGAGATAACAGGCAAACTGTCAACGCATATTTGTCTTTAATTTTACGATGAGTTAAAATACCAAAAGCAAATAAACCCAGCAACGGACCATAAGTATATCCCGCTACTTTTAAAATTACATCGATGATAGATTTATCGTCTATCCATTTAAATATCATTACCAGTAAAAAAAAGATAATTGCAAAACTAAGATGAACCGTAAGGCGGGTAACCTTTTTCTGCTTTTCTGTTAGCCCTTCTTTTTTCTTCAATCCTAATATATCTATGCAAAAAGAAGAGGTTAATGCAGTAAGCGCTCCATCTGCACTTGGAAATAATGCAGATATTAAACCTATAATAAAAATGATAGAGATGGCTACAGACAATGAGCCGTTTAATGCAATTGTGGGAAACAGATCATCCCCTTTGGTGTCAATCCCCAATTGACCTGCATACAAATATAACAGACCGCCCATAAAGAGGAAGAGGAAATTAACGAACAAGAGTATTACACTTAATGAAAGGATATTTTTTTGAGAATCTTTTAGCGTACGTACACTAATATTTTTTTGCATCATTTCCTGGTCAAGCCCTGTCATTGCAATGGTAATAAAAGCTCCACCCAATATTTGCTTGACAAAAAAACCTGAAGAATTTACATCTGTATTAAATAATGTTGATAGTTTATTTTCCTGCAATGCAGCAATGGCTGAAGAAAATCCAATATCAAGTTTAGTCATTATAGAAACAATACAAATTATTAACCCCAGTAACATAAAGCTTGTTTGCAGGGTATCTGTGTAAACGATTGTTTTTACACCACCCTCGAACGTGTATAATAATATAAGTACCAATATTACAAGTGCCGTAACCCAAAAGGGTATGTGCATTTTATTTAAAATAAATAACTGAAGAATATTCACCACCAGGTACATTCTTGCGGTAGCTCCTAATGCCCTGGACACAATAAAAAATATAGCACCTGTTTTGTAAGATACCGGCCCAAACCTTTTATCGAGGTAATGATAAATAGAGGTAAGATTAAGTTTGTAATAAATGGGTAATAAGATAAAAGCTATAACAAGATAACCCAGGAAATAGCCGATAACAACCTGGAAATACTGAAAGCCTGCAGAACCTACAGTGCCCGGAACACTCACAAACGTAACACCACTTAATGATGTGCCGATCATACCAAAAGCCACCAACATCCAGTTACTATTGCGGTTGCCAATAAAAAAAGAATCACTGTTTGAGTTGCGGCTTGTAAAATATGCCACCGTTAATAACAACAAAAAATATCCGATAACAAAAGAAAATAAAATAAATGGCGACATGCAACAGTTATTAATTGAAAAAATAAACTTGAAAATATAGAAAATCTTTGTGTCTTTGCTCATAAATAATTATTAAACCTTTATGCAAACAAAATCAATCGCTGTTTTTTGCGGAAGTAAGTCCGGCAACGACCCACAATATGTTTCACATGCCTGCACACTTGGAAAGCTACTAGCTGAAAAAAATATACTACTGATTTATGGCGGAGGCAATAAGGGTATTATGGGAGCTGTAGCCAATGCGGTATTGGAAAACAAAGGCCAGGTGATTGGTATTATACCCGAAGTATTGCTTGGATGGGAACAGCAACATGAGGGCATTTCAGAATTAATAGTAGTTGAAAATATGCATACCCGCAAACGCATCATGTATGAAAAGTGCGATGCTGCTATTATACTGCCGGGCGGCTTTGGAACACTGGATGAACTTTTTGAAATACTTACCTGGAACCAATTGAGCATACATGACAAAGCCATTTATATTTTAAATACAAATGGCTTCTACGATCATTTATTGGATCACATGAAAAAAATGGTGGAAGAAGATTTTCTATATGGTACCCTGGGACAATCATTCACAATTGTAAATGAACCACACGAAATTTTTTTAACCTTATAATTATTAATATCTACGGCCACCACCCTGGAACAATGCAATATTAAAACCAGCATTGATGATTGGAATGGTACGTTGCATATTATCAACATAAGGCGAATTGGCAAGCTTCAATACATCAAAAGAAAGAGAAATAAAATAGTACGATTTACTTCCACGCTCTCTCCCCGATGCATAACCAACACCTAACAGTAAACTATTTACATCTGTTTTGTATTTATCTTTTGTATAACCGCTGTTGGAGGCAGGTATATATTTTTGCGTAATAAAACTATGTTCAAACTGCGCTTGTGCAAATAGAAAGTTAATAGGGAAAACTCTAACAAATGCACCTGGCCCCAATATAGTTTGCCTCACCTTGTCGCCATACACCGCTACATCACGTTGCGAAATATAATTCAGATTAACACTTACAGCAGCATCCAGCCAACTGGTGAGACTGTAACCAAAATAAGGGCTTATTCCCAATGCCGTTGTACCATTAAAAAAGGATACATTCAGGTTACCACCCGTAAATAAATTTTCTTTTTTAAATCCACCTGTCTTTGCTTCTTCCTCAGAATCCTGGGCTGTTACACTTAGTGAAAAGCCGAAAAGCATTGCTGCTATTATTACTTTCTTCATCTTATTGCTGTCTTTATTTTAATAAATACTTTTCATTTTAATGGAAACCAGCTCCCCCTGTTGATAACATTTTGTATCGCCACTTTTACCAATATTAAAAGAACTTTAAATGATTGATTACTATGTAAAACTCGTACAAAAAAAGCAGGAAATAAAATGCATTAATTACAACAAATAGTAAAAAATGTTAAAATTTTTAAATGTATTAAAAAATGTAAAAGCGGCTCATTATATTTGATACGAAATTCTTCGTAAAACTTCTCATCAAAACTATTCCATAATGAAACAATTAACTATCAACAACAAAAAATGGCTGGTTGGCCTGGGTGCCTGTTTACTAATTGGTGGCGTAACTATGTCGTTTCAGGCTCCATTTGGGCCTATGCAAAAATGGGATACGCTCACAGAATTACAAGATACCATTCCCGAAAAAGTCAATCTTCCTGATGAAAAAATGAGCATTAAAGATTATGATGAAATAATGCTGAAAATGGATAAGGAAATAATGAAAATGCAGGCAGAAATAGCTAAAGTTGATCTGGCAAAAATCCATGAGAATATTTCGGCCTCGCTGGATAAGGTTGACTTCGATAAGATCAGGTTGGATATGGACAAAGCAATGAAATCAGTAGATTTTGCCAAAATAGAAGCAGGCGTTAAGGCTGCATTGAGAGAAGTAGATTGGAAGAAAGTCAATGTTGATGTAAAAAATTCATTAGAGGATGCTAAAAAAGAAATAGAGAAAATAAATATGACTGAAGTAAAAGTTGCTATGGAAAAAGCAAAGCTGGAGATAGAAAAAAGTAAAACCGAAATTGAAAAGATAAACTTTGATGCGGTTGTAAAAAATGCCAATAAGGAAATATTGAAAGCAAAAGATGAGCTAAGGTTAACAAAAGCGATGTTCAATGAAATGGAGCAGGAAGGCCTTATTAATCAAAAGAATGGTTTTAAAGTGGAATTCAGCAATAAATCGTTGTTTATAAATGGTAAAAAACAAAACAATTTAACTTACGATAAGTATAAAAAATATATTAAAGGAGATTCTTTCAAGATCAATATCGGCAAAGAATAGAAATATAAATCTATAGATAGAAAAGGTGTTTGCTAAACGCTAAAATCTGGGACAAAAAACCTGCCTTACATCACCACCGTTTTCATTATAAAATCCTTTTTTCATGATATTAAATTCGGTAGCTCCTTGTAAATTATTATAATTTTTTAGAGCCGAAGTAGTGGCATCATAACTAAATGTAAAACGGATATTTTTTATTTCGAATCCAAGCATCGGAATAACTGCATCGCCTGAACGATAATATAATCCAGCAATTAATTGTTTATCTCCACCCTCGCCGGACAAATCATAATTTGCATTCAGGCCCAAAACAAACTCACTTGATTTTGCCTGGTTGGTATAGTACATGTTTGGATTAATAATTACACGGTCATTTACTTTCAACAATGCATTCAGGAACGCAATATGCCGCATAGGAATTCTGCTACTATCTGGTGAACCGGAAAAGAAAGTTTCTTGTGGCCGGTTAACATGATGTATTGAATAACCACCATTGATATAAATATCTTCTGTAGGAAAATAAGCATAATTTAAACCAACTTGTACATCCATATAACTTACACTGTTGGAATTGAGCACCACAGATGAAGGCAATGTATTGTCAAAGAATTTACCATCAAACTGATCTGGAAAACTTAGCTTGGATTGATCGATGCGTTTATTGGCCCACCCCACATTAAAGCCCGCAGTAAGTAAACTTGCCACCCCCAATTGCTGATGATAAGCTAACGAACCATAAATTTTGGTTGACCTTAACCCTCCACTTCCTGCAACGTCACTTAATATAAGGCCTCCCAAACCGAGCCATCCATTCTCTATTTGATTTCTTAATAACTGTGCGTCGCCATATACACTTACCGTTTTATAAGGAGAAGCCAGTATACTGGAATACTGGTTGCGATAATGCGCCCCAATTCTATAATCTGCATCTGGAATAAAACCAGTATTGGCAGGATTCGTTGTCAACGGAGAATTGAAGAATTGAGAAAAATGCAGATCCTGTCCTTTTGCAAGACCAATCATATTTAGCGCTACAAAGCTCAGTAATAATATTTTTCTGTTTTTATTCATCTTATATGAATTACAAGTAATTCAAAATTATTTATTCAATAAACCAGGCTATCTTAATAAGGAAATATCTCCCGTCTTCGTTAATTTTTTCCCATTGGTAAATTCTACTTCCAATGTATAGGTGTAAACATCCATTGGTTGCAAAGTTCCTTTAAATGTTCCATCCCAACCGTTATCCTGGGAAGTACTGCTAAAAATCATTTGTCCCCACCTGTTATAAATTTTCCAATTCATTTTTCCAATACCAAATCCCAACACCCTTATCACGCCATTCACTCCAAACCTACCCGGTGTAAAAGCTTTTGGCACATCCAGCAGAGGCAGAATTATAGCCGGTACATCCAGGCAAAAAGTATCAGTACATCCGGCAGAATTGGTGGCAAACAAGCATACATTATAGATTCCGGTTAAGTTAAACTGATGAGAAGGATTTGCCAGGGTTGAACTATGTCCGTCACCAAAATCCCATTCATAAGATACTGCTCCTGATGAAAAATTACTAAAGTTGGCCGGCTTATTTTGCTGCGCAGGTATCGGTGAAAAACTAAATCCTGCTTTTGGCAACGCAAACACTATAATTGGAAAACTATAGATATCTGTTTTGTTACAGGTAGTGGTATCTATGGCGGTTAAGGTGATTGTATAGTTGCCGATATTTGTATAAAGGTGTGTTGGATTTACCTGTGTAGAAGTTGGACTGCCATCACCAAAATCCCAAACAAAATCAATACCTCCCAGTGACGTATTTGTAAACTGTGCTGTATAAGGTACACAGCCCTTATCAGGTGTAGTAAACGCAGCTTTTACATTTACTGCTAATCGTACCGTTTTTTTTACACTGTCTGGTGCATTACAAAAAACTGAATCATCCACCAATAACTTTACTACATAAGTGCCTGGTGACGCATAGGTATGTGTTACAGTTGTAAAACCTGCCCGCTGTGGCGTTGAATTATCGCCAAAGTCCCACAAAAACGAAGTGGATGTATAAACCGGCAAAACTGCAGTGGTAGTATTTTGAAACTGGAATGTAAGGCTTTGGCAACCACCGGTTTTAGTAGCAATAAAATCAGGAGTAACCACATTATTACCCACCCTTATAGTAACATAGGCTGTATCTGAAATATTACAGGTAGCTGAGTCTATTGATACCAGCCTTACCCTGTAACTACCAACATTGGTAAAAGTGTGGGTAAGCGTATTACCTAATTGAGTAACGGTGGGAGTACCATCGCCAAAACTCCAGATATATTTTTTACCCAGGTTAAGGGTATCGGTAAATCTTACATCAAGCGGAACACAACCAATTGTATCAATAACCCCATTGATGGTAGCTTTTACACTGGCACCTACGCCCCCAAAGTTCATCTCAATTTTAACCGCAGCCTCATTGCAATTTCCTGAGCCATTTCTGGGTGACCAAACACCCGGCGTTGTAGGGAAAACAACTGATGGCGTACTTCTGCCACCGCAATTGGCGCAAATGGCTTGATAAATAATTCCATTAGCATCAAAGCGACTGGTTCCTCCATCCACATGATCATCGAACCCCCCGTTTTGACCATAGAAACTTCCAAACAACTGGCTCGTTGCATTTTTCTCCAACACAAAGAAATAAAAATCGTTTCCATCTGTTGTTGATTGAATAGCATCACTTGTAACAGGAAGGCCCCTGGTTCCTGCATTAGGATAACCTCTGTCATTATTAAATTTGCCTCCCCAACCAGACACATATACATTCTGGCAACGATCTACTAAAAAAGCTGTGATTGAAATATTTGGAGCAGCAGCACCGGTACCAAATGCTGTTGAATAAACAAATGCTGAAAGATCGGGTTTTAATTTAGCAATGAACTGTTTGCCTCCGGCATTGCTATAGGCAGCGTTAACAATGGGCCATGTGCCAGATGTAGTTCCCGTTACATACGGAAAACCAAACTTGTCAAATTGAATTCCATAAACAAGATCATTCCCTGTAGTTCCCATATAGGTAGTCTTAATTATTGCTGACCCACCTGGATTAATTTGTGTTACAAAACCATCCACCTGTCCGGTTTGATAAGCCGGATACAAAACCCCGGTTTTATCGCCGGGAAGATTTGTACTGCTGGTGCCTCCTGCTACATAAATATTGCCTGTTAATGGACTAACGGATAAAACAAAACATGCATCCGTAGCATCTCCTCCGAAATAAGTACTAAAAATTAAACCCGATAAACCGGAATTAAATTTTAAAATAACCCCATCTTGCTTTCCACCGCCAAAGCTGCCTTGTAGCGGAGAACCTGCAATAGGGAAATTGCTTGACTGGGTACAGGATGCCAAGAGAATATTACCGGAACCATCAAGCAACACTTCACTCCTGGCATCATCGCCATAATTTCGCCGGGTAGTTTCGGCACCATCAGGTGCATCAAATTTCTTACGGATATTAACACCATCATCTTTATTGCCGCCCATTTCTATAGATCCCAATAATGCTGTTCCGGTTGCGTTAAATTTTGTAATGATAATATCATATCCACCGCCAGTGCCAATTTCGGCCATTGTTTTAGGAAAATTGGCCGAATTAGAACGGCCTGCAACAATAAGATTTCCTGCACCATCTGAAATCATACTGTGAGGCTGTTCATTTCCACTACCACCCAGGTAGGTGCCATAAATACGGCTTGTGCCATCAGGTGAAAATTTGATAAGGGCAATATCATAAGCACCATTTGAATCTTCATCAACCCCCCCATTAAAAGTTTGACTAAAAGCTCCCACACTAACAGGATAGCCCGTGCCAAACGAAATTCCTCCGGCAAAAAGACTTCCATCCGGCCCTGGAGTTGCAGTATAGCCCCAATTGTCTGTAGAACTACCGGTAAAGGTTGCAAATATTAGTGTGGGGTCAATTACGATGGTTTCGTTGGGAAGATATTCTCCCAACTTAAATCTTACCACATTGTCTTTTACAACGTATTTACATTCCAATGTTTTTCTTACGCCTTGTTGAACCTGGAAAGTGTATGGCGATAATTCTTTCACTTCTCCTACCGAGGTTCCAACAACTAATTCTTTATTCTTTAATTCCAGCTTATCAACACCATCATATTTTAATGCGATATCATTTATGTTACCGCCCGGTCTTACAATAATGTCATACTTCAATGTTCCGGCATCTGTATAGTAGCGAACATCGATATTGGGATACATTTCTTTATAAGTAACTGCCTGGTATATTTTACAGGCTCCCTGCCACTTACTCTTGTCATCTCCAATAAAATAATTATTATAGGTTGGCAATGCTTTATCCGGAACTGCATATGCACTTTTTGCTGCATTCATAAAACTTACCCTGTAAGCATGAGAACGCATCGTGAAATCATTATTTGGAAGAACAGTTTTGCTTGCAATATTGGAAGCGGTTTCTACAATTTTATTATGTCCATGTGTAATATCGGCGAGTGCCTTAAGATCCTGTAAATTGTGTTGAACAACCATAAAACCATTTCGCTCCATGAAAAAAGCACCGGAAGAAATTTCCGATTTGAAATTTACCCTGCTATCCCATTGACCTTTATTTTCGATAAACTGCAACTGGGCAGCAGCAGGTAACACGCAAAAAACGCATACAAGGATACAAAGGCAGGAAACAAAAAAATTAATAACTTTCAAGGAAGCGATTTTATACAATTTACTAAAACATAACCATTAAACCAATGATATTGTTTCGCCATAATGCAGTTAGTATAACCTACGAGATTTTGCTCCGGGTTGTTTTACCGTTCAAGGGTTGAAGATAGTTTTGAGGCGCAAATTTTCGGTCAAATTCAAATTCGGATCTTGCTTAATTATTTTCGAAGTTACAATTTTTGTTACGTCTTATACTAAATTGACTCGTCCGGTATTTGCTAATTTAAAGTTAAGGATTTAGGTTTGCCTGGCTCTTTAACTAACACTATACCCTCTTATGCACTCCTCATTTTGCGACCCTTGAATTTAGTAGTATGTACGAGCTTTTTCAAAAGCCATTACTTTTATTTCTGTTAATATTTTCCAGTCTCACTAACTTTCTGACCTATCGCCTGGTTGCTTAACGTTCAATTACCATTAAAGAAGCATTCGGACTATTCACCCTTACTTCTAATACGTTGATTCAGTAAAAAAGGATTCCTCACTTCTAAAAAAATTTAAGGTTTTTAAAAAACCGAATCTTCTATGACAGGATACACGATGTTAACCTGGTTGCTTTTCACAGTCTCTTTCCGCATAAGCAACTAAATGCAATACAAACCAATTTCATCCAATAAACCGAACTATCTTAATAGGGAAATATCACCTGTTTTCTTTAATGTTTTTCCGTTGGTAAATTCTACCTCCAATGTATAAGTGTAAACATCTATTGGCTGCAAAGCCCCTTTGTAAGTTCCATCCCAACCGTTATTTGGGGAAGTGCTGTTAAAAAGCATTTGTCCCCACCTGTTATAAATTTTCCAATTCATTTTTCCAATTCCAAAACCTTGCACCTTGATGACAGCATTTACTCCAAACTTACCCGGTGTGAAGGCTTTTGGAACATCCAGCAACGGTACTATTATTGCAGGCACATCTAAACAAAACGTATCTGTACATCCGGCAGAATTGGTGGCAAACAAGCAAACATTATAAATTCCGGTTTCATTAAACTGGTGAGTTGGGTTCGACAAAGTTGAACTGCTTCCGTCACCAAAATCCCATTCGTAAGAAACTGCACCCGAAGAGAAATTAGTAAAGTTTGCCGGTTTATTTTGCTGGGCAGGATTTGGCGAAAAACTAAAGCCGGCTTTTGGCAGATCAAATATTGTAATTGGAAAACTATAGGTGTCTGTTTTATTACAGGTAGAGGTATCTATCGCAGTTAATTTAATTGTATAGGTTCCTATATTGGTATATAGATGTGTTGGATTTACAAGCGTAGAAGCGGGACTGCCGTCACCGAAATCCCAAACAAAATCAATACCTCCCTGTGAGTCATTTGTAAACCGGGCGGTATAAGGAATACACCCATTAACAGGTGTAGTAAATGCGGCCTTTACATTTACAGCTAATCGCACAGGCTTTTTTACACTATCAGGTGCGTTACAAAAAACAGTATCCTCCACCAGTAACTTTACTATGTAGGTACCGGGTGATGCATAGGTATGTGTAACTGCTGTAAAACCGGCCCGCTGTGGTGTTGAATTATCTCCAAAGTCCCACAAAAAAGAAGTGGACGTATAAACCGGTAAAACTGCTGTAGTAGTGTTTTGAAACTGGAATGTAAAACTTTGACAACCGCCGGTTTTAGTAGCTATAAAATCAGGTGTTACCACATTGTTACCCACCCTTATAGTGGCATAGGCTGTATCTGAAATATTACAGGTAGCAGAATCTATTGATACCAGTCTCACCCTATAACTGCCTACATTGGTAAAGGTGTGAGTAATTGTATTACCTAATTGAGTAATAGTAGGCGTATTATCGCCAAAACTCCAGATATATTTCTTACCCATGTTAAGGGTATCCGTAAATCTTACATCAAGCGGAACGCAACCAATGGTATCAATCACTCCATTGATAGTAGTTTTTATACTGGCGCCTACTCCACCAAAGTTCATTTCAATTTTTACCGCCGCTTCATTACAGCCAGAAGAAAGATTTCTTGTCGCCCATACGCCAGGTGTTGTAGGGAAAATTACACTTGGCATGGATCTGCCACCACAATTTGCACAGATAGCCTGGTAAATAATTCCGTTTGCATCAAAGCGGCTTGTTCCACCATCTGCGTGTTCACTAAAGCCTCCATTTTGACCGTAAAAACTTCCAAAAAGCTGGCTGACTGCATTTTTTTCCAGTACAAAAAAATAGAAATCATTTCCATCAGTTGTAGATTGAATGGCATCGCTGGTAACCGGCATTCCTTTAGTACCTGCATTTGGAAAACCCTCTACATTATTAAAATCCCCACCCCAGCCGGAAACATATACGTTCTGACATCGGTCTACAAGCATAGCCGTAATTGAAATATTGGGAACGATGGAATTTGTGCCGAATATGGTTGAATACACAAAATCCGACAAATCCGGTTTTAGTTTACTGATAAATTGCTTACCTCCATTGTTACTAAATGGCGCATTTACCACTTTCCATGCTCCCGTAGTGGTGCCGGAAATATATGGAAATCCGAACTTATCAAACTGGATACCGTACACCATATCGTTACCCTTAGTACCCATGTAGGTAGTGTTAATAATTCCTGAGCCATCGGGCTTTATCTGTGTTACAAAACCATCTACTTCTCCTCCTTGGTAAGTACCGTAAACTGCGCCTGTCTTATTGCCGGGTATATTATCACTGGCCGTACTTCCTGCTATATACGCGTTGCCAGTTAGCGGATTTATTGAAAGCACAAAGCATGCATCAACCTCCTTGCCCCCGAAAAAAGTTCCGTAAATAAGACCGGATAAATTGTTATTGAACTTTAGGATAAGCCCGTCCTGTATTCCCCCAAAAGTTGGTTGTATTGCTGAATTACGAACAGGAAAATCTGCAGATTTTGTACAGGATACCAGCATTATATTACCGCCGTTGTCAAAAATCACTTCGCTCCTGGCGTCATCCCCATAATTTCTATCAGTAGCCTGGGCAACACCAACATTGGATTTACTCCTCACATTAACACCGTCGTCCAGGGTTCCACCGATTTTTATTGAACCAATTATTGCAGTGCCCGAAGCATTAAACTTAGTAACGATTATATCGTAGCTGCCACCTGGGCCAATTTCGCCAATTGTTGTGGGGAAGTCGGTAGAATTGGATCTGCCTGCAACCACCAAATTCCCGGCTGCATCTGCTATCATACTATGTGGTTGTTCGTTACTGCTACCTCCGAGATAGGTTGCAAATAACCTATTTACACCATCGGCAGAAAATTTGATGATTGCAATATCATATCCGCCATTACCACCTTCACTCACACCTCCGTTAAATGTTTGACTATATGCGCCTTTACTGACTGGATACGAACCGTTGCCACCAAATGCAATGCCACCAGCAAAAAAACTTCCGTCAGCACCAGGCGTTGCTGTATAGCCCCAATTATCAGCAGTGCTTCCGGTAAACGTTGCGAATATTAATGTAGGATCAATTACAATGGTTTCATTTGGCTCGTGATCCCCCAATTTAAAACGAACAATATTATCCTTCAGAACATATTTACATTCAAGCGTTTTCCTGGCTCCTTCCTGAATTTGATAAGTGTAAGGTGATAATTCTTTTACCTGGCCAACAGAAGTATTTATAAGTAATTCTTTGTTCTTTATTTCAAGCTTGTCTACGCCGTCATACTTTAAGGCAATATCATTTACATTGCCGCCGGGCCGCACGATGATATCGTATTTTAAAGTGCCTGCATCTGTATAATACCTCACATCAATATTGGGGTACATATCCTTGTAAGTAATGGCTTCAAAAATTTTACAGGCACCTTGCCATTTACTTTTATCGTTTCCAATAAAATAATTATTATAGGTGGGCAAAGCCTTGTCAGGAACTGTATATGCGCCCTTATTACCATTCATAAAGTTTACGCTATATGCGTGTGAATGAAGTGTAAAATTATCACTGGGAGCAACCGCCTTTGCCGCAGTATTTGAAGGTGCATCAGCACCATGGCCATGCATTAATTCACCTAATTTTTCAAGATCATTTATATTATGTTGTACGACAGTAAAGCCATTTTGTTCCATTAAAAAAGCTCCCGAAGACAGATCAGCTTTATACTTAATCCTGGCATCCCACTGATCTTTATTCTCAATAAATTGAAGTTGGGCATAGGATCTTGATATGCCCAGAATAAGGATAATATTACAGAAAGAGTACGCAAGAATTTTTGATACTTTCAAGAAGGCTTTTTTTATTAGAAAGAAATTAATTTACTTAAGAAATTTTGCTCCAGGCTGTTTTTCCTTTCAGTGATTGAAGGTAGCTTTTTATTGCTAAATTTTCCTGCTTCTCCAACTCAGGATCCTGCTCAATAATTGCAGCGGTAATATCTTTTGAAACTTCCAGCATAACCCTATCCTGTACAATATTTGCCAACTTAAAATTTAATAATCCACTTTGTTTTGTTCCCTCAATATCACCAGGGCCGCGGATCTCCAAATCTTTTTCGGCAACTTTAAAGCCATCATTCGTGGCGCACAATATTCCAAGTCTTTCTTTTCCTTCCTGCGAAACTTTATTACCTGTTAGTAAAATACAGAAACTTTGTTCGCTTCCCCTACCAACCCTGCCGCGTAGCTGATGTAATTGTGAAAGACCAAACTTCTCAGCACTTTCAATTACCATCACAGACGCATTGGGAACATTTACCCCTACTTCAATAACCGTGGTACTTACCATTATCTGAGTATCGCCTGTCACAAACCGATTCATATTCGTTTGTTTCTGATCTGTCTTTTGTCGTCCATGCACCATGCTAATCCAATACTTTGGCTCAGGGAAAAAAGACTTTACTTCTTCAAAGCCTTTCATCAGGTTTTCATAATCCATTTTGGACGATTCTTCTATCAACGGGTACACAATATAAACCTGCCTGCCTTTACCAATTTCTTCCCGGATAAAGTCCATCACCTGTGCACGCTTATTTTCAAACCGATGAACCGTTGTTATTGGTTGCCTGCCCGGCGGCAGTTCATCTATCAGGCTATAATCCAGGTCACCGTAGGCTGTGAGTGCCAACGTTCTTGGGATAGGAGTTGCCGTCATAACAAGCATGTGTGGAGGCAATGTATTTTTTTTCCAAAGCTTTGCACGCTGAGCCACTCCAAACTTATGTTGCTCATCAATTACTGCAAAACCCAGGTTTTTAAATTGAACTTTGTCTTCTATAACAGCATGCGTACCTACCAAAATGGTTAAAGTACCATCTTCACATTCCTGCGCAATTTCTCTTCGCTTTTTTACGGTCGTTGATCCGGTCAATAATTTAACCACAACTGGCATGTCTTTTAGCAATGCTGATATTCCCAAAAAATGTTGTTGAGCCAAAATTTCTGTGGGAGCCATTATCACCGTTTGAAAACCATTGTCGGCTGCAATAAGTGCGCTCAGTAAAGCCACAATTGTTTTTCCACTTCCCACATCGCCCTGTAACAAACGGTTCATTTGCTTACCACTACCGGCATCTTTTCTTATTTCTTTCAGCACTCTTTTTTGAGCATTGGTTAATTGGAAAGGCAGATAGTTATTATAAAAGGTATTAAATAAGTCTCCGACTTTATCAAACACCCAGCCCTTGCTAAAACGATGCCTGGCACTGCGTAATAAGCCTAACCTAAGCTGGCCATAAAACAACTCTTCAAATTTTAGCCTTCTTACTGCATGCATGTATAACTCTTCTGATGCAGGAAAGTGAATATTGCAAAATGCATCCCAACGGGCAATAAAACGATATTGTAGTAAAACGCTTTCCGGTAGATTTTCCGGCAGATCTTTTTGTGAGAGTAGTTGCAATAATGCAAAAGTTAACTTTCCAATTGCTCGTCCGCTTAAGCCTCTTGCTTTTAATTTTTCAGTAGATGAATAAATGGGTTCGAGGAATTTTTTACCTCCGGCTTTTTCAGGCGTATAAACTTCCAGTTCCGGATGTCCCATCTGAACCTTATTCATAAAAAAACCAACTTTACCAAATACCAGGTACGACTGGCCAGTCTCCAATATTTTTTCCACCCAATTAATTCCCTGGAACCAGGTGAGTTCCATTTCGCCGGTATTGTCTCTGATATAGGCTACCAGCCGCCTTGCTCTTTTTTCTCCTATGATTTCAAAACTGGTTAGCTTGCCGGCGACCTGCACGTATTCCATGTTGGGATTAAGCGATCCTATTTTGTCAATTTTTGTTTTGTCAAGATGTCGAAAGGGATAAAATTCCAGCAGGTCTTTAAAAGTGAATATTGATAATTCTTTCTTCAATAAATCAGCCTTTAAAGGACCAACGCCTTTTAAATATTCGATGGGATTCAATAATATCGTACTGACTGAAGTGATAGGAGATCTATTTGTACAAATATATCAGCAACTTTATTAAAAACAAGCCGCGATAGCAGGTACACAATTCAGTAATGGCAATAATTCAATACTTTTTCAAGTGAAGCTTTATTGCTTTTAACAAAAAAATTAAAAATGTTTATGTTGGTTGAATACTACCTGGTAATTCTTTTAGCGTTACCAGCAGGACGTTTGGTATTTTTCTTTTGGAAGCCTCCACCACCATGGCTCATTCTATTGGTTGATGGGTTGTAATCAGGTGCAGGGCCAAACTCTTCTGGTAGTACAGCTTTGGGTACAGGCTTCCCTAATAATTTTTCAATAGCAAGAAATTTACGTTGTTCCTTTTCACTAATAAAGGTTATGGCCGTTCCTTCAGCCGCTGCTCTTGCGGTACGACCAATCCGGTGAACATAATCTTCTCCGTCGTGCGGCACATCGTAATTGATCACTAATCCAATATTATCAATATCAATACCGCGGCTAAGTATATCTGTGGCAACGAGCACACGAATTTTTCCACTTTTAAAATGCATTAAAACTTCTTCTCGCTTATCCTGTTCAAGGTCACTGTGAATTTCATCAACCGGTAAATTTGTTCTCTTTAAATCACGGGTTAATTGTTTCACGCTAATCTTACTACTACAGAATATTAAAACTGAGGAAAAATTCTTTTGATGCAGAATATGTTTTACCAGCGGAATTTTCTGGGTGTCGTACACCACATACGCCAACTGTGTAATTTTTTCATTTGGCTTACTGATAGAAATACTGATCTCTTCCGGGTTATGTAATATTTTTCTTGCCAGTTCCCTTATTTTTTGAGGCATGGTGGCAGAAAATAACAGGTTTTGTCTTTTGGTTGGCAATGCATGTATGATCCGCATGATATCGTCATAAAAGCCCATATCAAGCATACGGTCCGCTTCATCTAAAACCAGGTATTTTAATCCTTGAAACTTCACGTAACCCATATTAATATGTGCCAACATTTTGCCTGGCGTACATATAACTACATCCGCTCCTACACTTAACGCCTTTTTCTCCTGAACAAAAGCATTACCATCACCGCCGCCATAAACTGCAATGGAACTAACGGACGTAAAGTACGAGAGGCCTTCCATGTGCTGGGCGATCTGTACAGCCAATTCCCTGGTAGGAACAATAACCAATGCGGTAATGCTATGATGATTGAGTGGAGCTGAAATGATATTATTGATTAGTGGCAGCAAAAAAGCGGCAGTTTTACCTGTGCCTGTTTGTGCAGATGCTATCACATCTTTTCCGGCTAAAACTAAAGGAATTACTTGTTCCTGTACCGGTGTGGCTTCGTCGTATGCGGATGCTTCAATTCCTTCGAGTAGTCGATCGTCGAATCCGAAATCTGTAAACTTCAAAATATTTGCTGGTGATTTTTGATTAAAATTTAATTATTGTTTACTCAATAATTGTACGTTGTTATTGTTCAACTTCCGATGAAACCGGCTGGGGAGTAACATTCTTAATGGTAATCTGAAATTTGGTATTTAAAATTAATTCGAAATTGCCTGTTTTTAAAACCGCAGCTGTTGCTGAATCTTCAACCATTACGCTGGCTAACTGACTGGCCAAATCTGAACCGCTGATTACATTATTTACTTTGCCCTGAAAAAATTCGATCACAAATTTATAGCCTGCTTTTCTGCCCGATCCGGCCCTTTCAAAATCTTCCCTGTTTAATGTCAACAATTGATCTCCGGAAGCTGATTTTTTTAATAAAATGCGAATTACGGGAAGATATTTATTCCAAATATATGTGTACATAACCTAATTTTTTAGTAATAATATCGAGGTATATTTTAAAGAAAATAGCTATCCCGATCAAGTAAACAACTTAAAGATATGACTAATTGGCGGATGAATTGGCTTGATTTATAATTCCAATGCATCAAATGAAATTTTTCAATTAACCTTAACAGTAAAAAGTTGCCAAAAAGCAACCAACAGCGTAACCTTTGTCGTATACTATTTTAGACTAAACTCCTCCTTTATGATTCGATAGCTACCTAACTAAATTTAAAAAAGATGAGTATCAATCATAATTCCACCAACCTGGCCGTGATAGAGCAGGTTACTAATAATACAACCAGTTGGATAGGCCATAATACCGATGATAGCGATGTTTTATGTGGCCAAACATTTATTGCGCCTGCTGAAGGTGATTTAGGAGCAATAGAAGTTTTTTCCAGCGTTATTGCTAAACCGGGCAAAGTAGTAATGACCCTTCACAATTTTGATCATCAACAAAAATCATGGGGACCGGCGATAGGATCCGCAACTGTGGAACTGAACAAATCATTTATGAATAAATGGGTTCCTTTTTTTATACCGGGTATGCATTTAACAAAAGGAAAATCTTATGGATTTAAACTTGAAAGCTCAAATGCATATTTTGGATTAGGTGAAGCTGCAGGTATTTCCAGCCAACCACCTTATCAAAATGGACAAGAGTGGAAATCTACCAACAAGGATCAAATAGGAAATTATTATAATTATTTTAGCCTGGCCTTTAAGGTTGGCTTTAAAGGTTAAGCCCTTTTTCTGCCTGGCATGAAATAGCAGATGTATAGTGTGTTTTGAAAATTCTATCACACGGAAATTCAGTATCGCATCCTTTTGAGTAAAATTTACAATTAGTGATTACTTTGAGGAATACATAAAATCAACAACAATCCCATTTGCCAGCATCCTATTATCCTCATAAGTGATGTGAGCGTTTGCAGGCACACAAACAATAACAGCAGCACTATGAGATGGAATATTTATGGATACGTATTGAGAAATATTGCGTGCTACAAACTTCCCTGAAACAGTATTATACAAGTCTACTTTGTTCCCTTTTTTAACCTGCATTAAAACTGTTTTATTTTGAGGGTGTGGATTGTAATATAAGAATGTTGAATATGCTTTATCGTGATAAAAATCTGTAGCCAATAAATTTAGCTGCAGTATCCCTTTAATATTTGTGTTACGGATGATGCTTCCAAAAATTCCTACATGCCCACTACCATACACGCTGAATTGTGATTCTGGTGGATTTTTACCGGGCACCCACAGCGGGCCATCACCTTGCGCAACCGGCCCCTTTAAATTTTCATGTTCTTTGTAAGATGATTGCTTAATCATGCCTTCGTACCCAATAACATCTTTAGTAACTGATGCAAGTTCCGGTATAGTTTCATGATCATCGGGCATGTATTGCGGATAGAAAAACCTTGATGCATTAGCAGCATTCAACATCCATTTTCCAATAGCAATTGCATAAGACTGATCGTATCTTACCATTGGAACCAAGGGCCATGCAGCATCATAGGTATTCATCAAAAAACCATATCCACCATGATCAACCGTACTACCCACAATACCTGAAATATCGATACCATTCCATTTGCCAGTCAATACACCCCAGCCTTCCCGGCAAATGGCGGTACCATCAAAGCTCCAATCCAACATTTTATTTACGTTGTATTGTCTTCCTTGTTCCGCGTTTATTCTTGCAGACAAATAAGCACCGAACGGCATCAGTAATTCGTAAGTAGGGTTGATGGTTTGCGACTGCAACGCATTCAATGCACTGATAGCACCTTTTAAATAGCGGGGATCCTTGAATTTTTTATAAGCAGCATATAAAACCCATGCATGTCCTGCTGCAACATCCGGCTGGGCGCAAATATTGTTTTTCATGGGTTGCATTTTGCCGTAATCAAAATACGACCAGTCATAATTTCCACTTAATAGTGAATCAGCTTCATAAAATTTATCAGCAATGCTTCTGGCAATTTCTGTAAAGCCCGGCTCATTTGGATAAAGATCGTACACAGCATAGAATAACAAATTCGGATATACATCATACCACCAGTCACGGCCATATCCGCCCCCCAGCAAGGCCACTTCAGGACAGGTATTATTCATCATGATATCCCAACCGGTTTCCTTGTTGAAATAATTTTTCAGCATCCCAACATAATCAAGGTGTTGACTGTTTGCTTTATTGATACCTACCAAACTTGCGCCCAATGTGGCACCCATAGTAGCAAGCGCTTCATGAAACATTCCTTTGTTATTGGTGCCTTGTCTTACATCAGCAACTGCGGTATATAATCCCACCACATTCTGTGGGAAATTCTTTTTACTGCTGTCGATCCATACCATGGGCCAGAATTTTCCCTTAGCATTAAAATCATACACGGTGCTGTCGAAGCGAAGTGCCAGCTTTTTATAATCGATAATCTGCAATGGCTGGGGCAGATCAGGCATTTGCTCTACACGTGGAATTTTTTGTTGCTTTACCTGTGCGGAGGCTACGGCCGCAAAAAAAGTAAAAAACAGAAAAGTGAATGGGATCTTTAAAATATTATTCATCAGTGATTTTCTTTAAATTTAATTAAACCCTATTACTGCAATTATATATGTTGAGTCCATCCCAGGTGGCTATCCACAACAAATTATCTAAGTTCCTAAAATATGATTGATGAACTATTTGAAAGGCCATTTACCTGAACTGATTTAATAATGATGATGAAGCAAGCAAAAATCATTTTCATAAATTGAAGCTTAAAACCTGGTGTTCACTCAATTTATGACCTATTGAAAGATGCGGTAGATGTAAGGTATTTTTATTATCACGATTAACGTGCAACTAAAAAAATAAAGTTCTTAAAAATGAAATGCACTTGCCAAACAACATAAATGATAATGGTTGTAAAACATACAATAACCAAAAGTCAGATAAACTGATTTCCTGAACAATATAGAATGTACTTACCTCCGGTAAAGTAATAACGGATGAGTTTACCGTTATAGATATGGGTTTTTCTTGAAACAATGGACTGTGCTTACTTTCCGATACAAAAAGTATAGTTCCCTTTACTGTCAAGGGGTTACGAAGATTGGGCAACAAATAGGCAACAGTAATGAGTAAAAGAAGTGCAACCGCACAATAAACAAGAGAAAATATATTGTTGTCTTTAGAGTGTGTGTTTCCCTACCACAGCGTTAGCGAAGATTAGCATTTCAGCTTATCTCAATTGCTTTACAACAACTTCTTGTTGCAAGCCCATGTACTGGCAAAACTCATCAACTGTAACAACCTGGTGATGTTGTTTACTGAAGTGGTCTTTAATCTTCTTGATAAGATTTCTGCCATACCTGTCGCTTCTGCCTGTGATTACCTGAATGTCTTTAGGATAAATACACAGTCTATTCATTATTTCAATTATACCTTTTAATACTCTATCCATACCGATGCCATACACCTGATATGAATTTCGTATTGCAAAGATAAATGTTTTTTGTAAGCGGTAAAAGTGTGTTTGTTGGAATAATGCGGCACAATCGGAACGGATGGCACGGCACATTTGCAAAGCCTTTATTGTGCATCTACTTTTGTTTTCAAATGCTGATAAAACAGCAATAAAAGAAATTGATTTACTAACTCATAAAAATTTTAGACAATGGCAAAATTAAAAGGTATCCTAAAAATTGAAGGCACTTTGGATGAATTGACCTTCTACAAAACACAAGACGGACATTTGGTAAAAACCAAAGGCGGTGTATCCGCTGACCGTATTGCAAATGACCCAAACTTTCAACGTACCCGTGAAAACGGTAGTGAGTTTGGAAGCTCCGCAACTGCTGGCAAAGTGCTACGCAATGCAGTTCGTAATTTGATGATGAACGCTGCTGACAATCGAGTTACAAGCCGTTTAACTCAAGTTATGACAGTGATTAAAAACTACGATACAACCTCTGCAAGAGGCGAACGTACTGTTGCTGTCGGCATTGCTGACCCTGCTGCACTGGCTTTATTGAAAGACTTTGATTTCAATGATAAAGCAATTCTTAGCGGTGTGTTGTTTGCTCCGTTTATTGTAACACCTGCAACTGGTGAAATAGCCATCCCTGCATTTGTTCCGCTTAATGATATTGCTTACCCTGGTGGAGCAACTCATGTAAACATGAAGGCCGCTTTTGCAAATGTGGATTTCACAAATGAGATAAGTGCCATTGAGTACAGCCCGGTAACAAACTTACCGATTGATGGCACAAACACACCTGTATCACTTGTTCCTGCTGGCGTTCCTGCCGGTGCTGGTACAAAGTTTTACTTACTGTTGCTTGAATTTTTTCAAGAAGTAAACGGTGTGCAATACCCTTTAAAAAATGGTGCTTACAATGTGTTGAACATTGTTGAAGCTGCCTAAAAGCCTTTCTTACTTTCAGTTGTTAAAAGCCCTGCCAATTTGGTGGGGCTTTTTAGTTAAAAGCAAGCCCCTAAAAGGGCAATGCTGATAACTGACGAACACCTGATGGATAACGCCAAAGGCAACAACCACAAGGAAGGCGATAAACCCTAACGCCTGTGGGATGCTGGGCAATGACTGCCGACCTGCGAACATAGCGGCTATAAGCATGAGGTGAAAGCTGCAAGAACTGATGAAGAACCTGCGGAGTAAAAGGGCAAATGCCTGGATGACTGCCCGAACTGATACGTGGATGCTTGTGCATAGTAGATAAATTTTATGTGCATCTCTCAGCATGGCGGATAAAAAAACCAAAAGGAAACGGAATAAAAGATGGCTTCTGTGGGTCGGGGCTGTGTTTATGCCGTAGTCTTTTTGTTTTTTTTGTTGGCTTTGTGCGGTTGCCCGCCATGCTATCTTTGCACATTAAAATTTAACTACGGTACAAGTAGCATCATGTAAAGGGCTGCCTTACATTTTGCTTTTTAAGTGCCGGTATATCATTGCTCTTTTTAAATCATTGATTAACGCCAAATGTTGACGGATGGACTTTTCTTTTGCCTCCAGTATTTTGACTTTATGAATTGTGCTTTTATACTCGCCTGATTGCTTACTTACTATTTCGGCTTGTGTGCAAACTTCATTCTTTAAATCTGAAATACGAAGGAATGGAATAACGGAACCAGTAAGGAACGGATGAAAATATTTTGCCTTCCACAAGCCGAAAAGCAACCAGAAATAAAAATCCTTTTGCTCTTCATTTTTGCAAACGCAAACAAAGGAATTTGGACAAGGTGCAGTAAGTGGCTTACCACTATTTAAACCTTTTGAGAGAATGTAAAATTCAAAACTTGTGCTTTGATTTTTTGGATTGAATGAGTGAATTTTTGGACTGTGCATAATACTTGCTTTTAAGTTTGTATCTGCTTTTGCCCTTGCCTACCGCTTGCTTCGCTTACGCTACGCAACACATATATAATTTGACAAAGAAAAAAAACAGAAAAAAAAAGAAAGCATTCTTAGAGGTGGCGGGGCTAAAAAACCAAAAGGAAACGGAATAAGTCCCGAAGGGTAAAAAGAGAAAAAAATAAAGAGGCGTAGCCCTTTTTTCTCTTTTTATTATGCCGTAGTCTTTTTGTTTTTTTCAAGCGTTGGGCTGTGCCAGCCACCTACCTTTGCTGCACTTTTTATTTTTATTTTTTCTCTTATCATCTTCTTTTCCTGTATTCATTTTTAGAAAAAAGAAATCCTATTTGTATTTCCTCAATGCTTATCAATCACACTAAAATTTCAATTGGAACGGTACTGTCTTTTGTGGGTTGGCTGGGGTAAACACTTCGCAGAAAAAAATAAAGCATACCGTTTTCTATTGTGCGGTTGGTTTTTAGCAAATGCAATTACTGAATGGAATGGAACAAATGCGTTGGGTGGATTGCAGGGGCTTGTGCAATACCGATGTGTGTAGGCATTGTGCTTGGGCTATCGGTATGCCATGACCCGGAAAGCCTGTGAGTTGGCTTTGTGGAATGTAAAGAAGGGATTGCTTTTGCTGTGCGGTGCTGAGGTTGGTGAAATGAACGAAACGAAGTAGTGTAGCGGAATGGAGTGAAACGGAAAGTAGCGGAACGAATGAGAGTAGAGAATGAACCTACCGCAAGCACATTGGCATAATTAAACTCATGCTTTATTTTTTTTCTGCACCATTGAAAGGGTGGAGGGGTGTGTGGTTCTTAGGGTGGGTGCTGTGGGAAAAGAACGGCTTCATACCAATAAAAAAAATACCATTAAAAAATCAACAACAGATTGTTTTTATTGGGATGCTGTGGTATAGGCTATTTAACATAATGGCAAATTATGTGACAGCCACTGCGGTGGGATGCTTGCATAAGCGTTGGGTGGCTGTGCGTAGCGAACACATAATACTGCATTATGTTATTTAGCTTCCGCCAATTTTTATACTGCCATAAGCGAAACGGTGGTGGTGGTTGGAGTGTAGCGTCTTTTTTTGGGTGTGGTGTTTTGGCACAGCTCTTTGCTACCGCAATGCAGCGATAGCGGAATGAGGATAGCAATGTGCTGTATGCGTTGGCTCACACCAAATAAAAAGTATGGCAGTTAAAAATGGCGGCTATACCACAGGTGCAGTGGCAGCGTTGGCTTTGTGGGAAGGACACTGCACAAGCCGTTCTTGTGTGCAGGCTGGGTGGGTGCAAATAAATTCGTGGCATCGCCACACCGCTTATTGCATTAGGGATTGCAGCGGAAATCCTTTTTTGTTTCAAAAAAGATTGTAGCGGAAAGCCCGACCCGTAGGGGAATGCCCAAATAATTGCATTTACTTATACTGGTGACACCAAAATTTCATTTACAGTATTTGATTTTGAGGAGCACAACACTAAATTTTCAGGAAGTTTCCTCGTACCGCCCATTTTTGGCTTTAGATAACTTTAGATAACTTTTTTAAGCTTTACTTTGTGGTCATAAATTTTGAGGAAACTCAAGATGGCTTACAACATATAATTATACACAATGGATACTTTAATTAAAATCATGAGTGAGAAAGTGAACCACAAGGTAAAGAGAATTTACCCTTTGTTGATTACAGAAGCAGAAAAGATAGAAGGAATAACTGAATTAAGTCGTTTAGAAATTGACAAAAGACTACAGCAATTATACTCAAAAAAATCTTTTATGGCTGTCAGTTTAAGTGGTAATGAATTTTCTGAAAATAACCAAAATCCGAACCTGTGGCGAACTGAAATTATTCTTGATTGGATAACTAATTCTTTCGGGAAAGTGGATTTTCTCGTTTCTGATTCACTTTACAGGTATTATAATCAAATGCTTTATGGCTTTAATGAATTGGAAGCATTGAATAAAGGATTGGCTGATGGAAAAAAATTTATTGAAAACTGTAGAAATAAAATCAGTGAATTAGAATTAAAACAATCGGATTTTGATTTCCTTAAATGGAGTGATATTACCAATGAACTTGACTTTAAAATATTACACGAAAGGTTTAAGAAACTGTTTAATGAGAACAAAGAACTAAGAGAAGCAATAATTCAGTCTGCCAATATTTTTATTGAAAGAAATCTTGACAAAATAAAAATTGATTATAATAAAGCCCGCCTATTTGCTAATGATGTAATCATTGAAGAACTGGCTGTATTTTCTTATATGGGTGAATTGGGTTATGAAGGACATATTTATCCTTCTACTTTTATGCAAGTGTTAATGGATATTTCTGAGGGTGCTTTTGAAAACATTCCATCTGAGCTTTTAAAGCAAGCACTAATTCAAATTAAAATCGTAACCAAATAAAAATAACCCTCATGGAAATTACAGTCATCATAGCAATAATAGTTTCATTCATTGTTTACTTAGGCGTTGGCTTTGTCGTAAACAAAAAAACTAAATCCGTAGCCGATATGCTACCGATTGCAGATGGATATACAGCTGAAGTAAAATCAGTATCTGAATTTGGAGCAAGCACCACAGCAACCTCAATCAGTTTGGTTACTGTTATAATGTTCTTTTTTGAAGCAGCACCCGGAATGGGGCCATATTTGTTTTGGTGTGTTCTTACAACAATACTCGGAATTATTTTAGTCCGGTTCTTAGTTAAAAGAATGTGGAAAAAAATTTCTGTCTATGAAAATAGGCCTTCATTGCATGAGTTTATCGGTTATCAATTCAATAGTAAAAATCTAACACTTGCTGGTGCAGTATGCACCAGTGTTTCATACCTTGCAACTTATGCCGTTGAAACATATGTTGGGTCAATTTTCCTTTCTGCATTAGTACCTTCTGTGCCACAGTGGGTTTTTGTTTTAGTGCTTACTGCTGTTGGATTTATTTATACACTGAGTGGGTTTAGAACTGTTGTTCTTACTGATGTAATCCAAATGTGGAGCATTTATCTTTTCGGCTTTTTAATGTTAGGTTTTTTTGGATGGCTAATATTTATTCATGGAGGGCAAGTTGATTTTTCAAAAATACCAGAAATGGCAACATCTTTTAAGTATAGAGAGGGTTTGCCCGCTTTCATGTCAGGAATTTTTGTTATTAACTTATGTATGTTTCTTGTTTCAATGTCGTTGTTTCAGAGGATTGCGGCTTGCAATAGGAATAATTTATCCTTGGTAAAAAAAGGACTAAACTCAAGTATGTTGAATGTTGGATTCTCATGGTCAATCTTTGTCATTGCTGCTATACTTGTATATTTAGTTGTAACACCGGCAGCCGGAACAAATTCTTTGATGGCTTTCCTCAATTATGTTGGAACCTCATACGGTATTGGAGGTAAAATATTTCTCTTTGCGTCAGTTTTAGGATTATTCGGTGCATTGCTTTCTACAGCAAGCACAAACCTTGTTGCTGTTTCACAAAGTATTTATAATGATATTATCAATGTATTTAGGAAGGTTTCTTTTGCTGAGCAGTTAAAGGAAAAAGATGAATTAAAATTTTCACGAATTGTATTAGTAGGAAGTGCTGTTTTATCAATGGGAATTATTGCATTGTTATCAAGTGCAGAATATAGCATTACGCAACTTGCATTTATTGTTTACGGTGGCCAATTGAGCCTCTTTGCTCCCGTTTTATTTTCAATTCTATTTGATAAGGAAAAACTTAAAAAAGTAGGTAGCGTAACTCCTTGGGCTGTTATTTTAGGAATGGTCGCAAGTTGGACTATGGCAGTAGTTGGTAAAAACATGAATGATGGAAATGTAGTTTTATTTTCACCATGTGCCAGTTTAATAGTTTCTTTATCAATCATTGGTTTAAAATACTTATTCACCAGTGAAGAAAAATAAAGATGAAAATAATATTTCATGGTTACAGTTTCATTCATTATGCTCCGCTTTATTTGCTAATTGGAGATAAGGAATTGCCTGATATTGAATTTAGAAATCCAACTCAGAATGATAATATTGACTTTATAAATGGAAATTACACATGCTCTGATAATGAAATACACATTTTATTATTAGGTCAAGATAGGCTGTATGTTTCTCCATTTGATGAAGAGTATATTAGTATTACAAAATTAATTTGGCAGAGACCTTTATCTATTCTTCAAAGCAAAAAGAACCGAACTGGTGTATGGGTTAATTACCGACCTGGTAACTCTTTCCAGCATTTGCTAAATAAAATGTTTACTGCTGCTGAAGGAAATTTTCGTTTATCAACTGAATTTGGAATTGATGTATTTAACGATGAAGAGTTCCAACTCTTAGAAAATGGCTCTGCTGAATACGCTGTAACTTGGAACCCCTGGAAGAAAGATGCTTATCCAAATGTTGATGTGCATGATATTCCATTTCCCATAATGCCTTACGGGTGGACTTGTCTAATTGTAAAGAAAGAGGAATTAAAAAATCAGGAAAAACTTGAAATAATTAAGCTGCTTGTCGAAAGAACTTTCTTAAAGGTTTTTGATATTTATAAGTATTTTGAAAACTCGGTTTACACACTGAGGGATTACAAAGATAAATCACAAAAAGTAATTGATGTTGTTACTAATCAAGTAGATGTCAAAGACCACCCTCATGTTAGACCTGCATTAGAACTTTTATCAAAAAACAAAATTTGGATTACCAATGAAATTTATCGTGATAAGGATTTAACAGACTTATCAGATTATCTTTTGAAAGAAACTGAAAAAGAAGCAACTAAATCGGCAGTAGCCGAAATCGTAAATAGGAACTACAGCCATCACATTGGTTCGCATGTATCACACAGAGCAACCTTTGATAAAATAGTAGAAAGATTAGGTCTAACCATTTCAAAAGTAGCAGATGATGAAAATATTTTCCATACTATAATTCAAATGGAAAATAAATTAAACCGATATAAAGATGAGAGAAATGAATTTATCTCTGCTATAGCAGCCGGAGTTGGCATTCAGGCAGCAAAACTTTATGGGGATGTTCTTCTTCCGTTTATTGAGAATAGTTTGTTGATGGATAATATTGCTGCTAATGAAAATATAAATTATGAAACTGGCTTAAAACAAAATCGGCTTAAAATAGAATGCATTTATCCTAAAGGTGAAATTTATGCAAATTACCTTTTAGATGATTGCACTACAATCACATCAAAAGAGCTACCCTATTTTAAAATCGTTTCAGATTTTAATTCAAACTTTTACACTCAAAAAAAATATTCAATTGATGATATTGAAATTGGCGTTCCTGGTGCTTTAGGTAAACATGCTTTATATAGTATTCTTGAAAACTATATCAGGAATACAGCGAAGCATAGCCCAAAAGAAAAACTCAAAGGAAGTGCTGTTATTATTCAGCTAATTATTGAAAATAAAGATGATGATTACTACAAAGTAAAATTGACAGATAATGTTTCTTGTATTGAAGATGATGCACTTGAGAGTTTAGAAAAGGGAATAAAATTAGAGATACGAAAGAAAGAAAAACTCGGAATACAAGATATGAAAATAAATGCTTGCCTGCTGGCAGGCAAAGAAATAACAGAAGAAAATTGCGTTGAATCACTGCATGTTTACAGAGATGAAAAGACAAAATTGCTGTCGTATGAGTTTGATATTATCAAGGCAAAGAAAATTGCAATTATTCATTCAACCTTTTCAAAAGAAAATCTAAAAAAGAATGGAATTTTTTCTTTCAAGAGCTTGACTGGATTCAGTAAAATTCAAAGCAATCAATCTTTTCAGTTTGCTGTAATTGATGAAAGCATTTTAACTGCTGAAAATAAACTGGAAGAATTTTTCTGCTACCTGCCAAGCCGAATTTTGATTTATAGTTCTGGCAATAATTCAACTCAAAATTTCAAGAATGGTAAAACCGTAAAATTCACTGATAAAACTTTGTTTGATATTGACGATGCTGATGAACTTTTAGAAAGGTGTTGGAAAATTTGGCTAACAAGGTGGTCTAAAGAAAAGGAAATCTTTGGACTTAACTTATACTTAGACCAAAGCAAAAATGATTTGCCAACACAAACATGGATTGCCATGGAGGGGAAAATAAATAATCGGCTTGTTGGAATAGGGAAATTCTCAACTTGGTATAAGCAGGCTTCAAATGAAATATTGACTAAAGAATTTAAAGAAGCATCTAATCAAATATTGTTTGATAGGCATGGCTATTTACTCGGTGATGAAAACCTTGGTGTAATAAATTTCTTGAATAAAAATACTTACAATTTAATTGATAAAAACTCAAAGGATTTTGATAAAATATTTACTGCCGATTTAAAGGATGGGAACAGCATGTTACCATTTGAGTTATTTGAATCAGGCTTGCTCCGCATCTTGCTTATAGATGAACGAGCACAAGAAAGGTCAGCTACTGAACTTGATTCACAATGGCAGCTAAAAACATTAGGGTTTGATAAAGGCGGTGATTTTAATTTGTTTGATGCTTTATGGGCTTCAAAAATATTTACTGTTACCCATTTACAAATAGCTGATGAAACTGAAAAATCCCTGAAATCAGAAATTGATGAAACACAAAATCATTTCCTAAAAATGCGGTTTGAAAAAGACAATGATGGAAACTTTAACTTAAAATTTGATGTAAATTTCACTCAATTGCCAGATGCTTTTGCCGGATATACAGAGATTGGTGAAGGTAAATACACCTTGAGTTTGCAGCAGTTAGGTGTTGACGCAGTTATTATTCATAGAACCATTTTAAAAGATTTGATAGCCAAATTAGGTTCTTCATTTCTTCAAAAAATAGAAGAAGTAATACCCTTTATTTTCATCACCACCGGAGGTGGTGTTGTGCATGATGTAAATAAAAAAATAAAGGTTATACCTTTTGGTGCTTTACAAGATTTCATTCTAAGTAGCAACAGAATTGCAAAGTATAGTTTAACACAGACACTAATGAACTTAACTGCAAATAAATTTTAACTATGGATAAATATTTACTTATCATAACACGAACTACGGATATCAAAGAATTTACTGATTTCTGGTTGTTCAAGAAATCCGAACCAAAATATTTCACAAATGGTGGATACCATGTTTTGCTGCTCAACGGTAAGGATTATGCTGTAAACAAAGCCACTTACAAAGTAGATGCAATTAAGGAAGTTGTTTTAAAATTTTTGCCACAAAATATTGAAATAGGAGTTTTGTATCACAATACTAAAAAAACTGCTTTTGAAACTCAGCTAAAAGAAATTCTAAAAGACATTTCCATCAGTTTTATTAAAACTTACAGTAGCACAGAAAATAGTTTTTTTGATGAAGAAGGCAAAGAAAATGATTTTGCAAGACCATTGAATAAACTGTGTGAAGGGGTAAAAAATGGTTTAAAAAATGAATCATTTAAAAATGGTGTTGATGCTGTTTGGAAGTATAAAGCTGGGGACGATTTATTGGAAGCAAAACTTGAATTGCTGTGTTTACTGGCAAAGGAGAATGGAAATAATGCAAATGTAATTTGGGAAAAAGCAAATGAGGTTGCAACCCTTGAAAAATATGCTAACACTTGGGAAAATTATTTGAAAAACAAAAATCTTAATGCTCTTTCAAAATCATTGTTTGACTTGAAATAGTTGATTGCCATGCTAAATCAAACACTCAAATATTTTGAAACACTTATTCAGGAACATAAGAAGTTTTTGGTGATTGATGATTGCATATCAGAATTAAAAATGATGCCGGTTGACAAAATTAAATTTATCAATCCGTTTGGCAAAACTAAAACTGAAGTAGTGAATGCAATTGTGAAAAAAAACAAAGATTATTTACCTGTTATAGGTGCAACAATTAAGTATAATGAAAATACAAAACGAAGTTCTTATGAAGGGATTAAATTGTTATTAGAAATAAGTGAGCATTACCCTAATGAACAAATCTTTTTTGTCATTTCCTTTGAGGAAGGAAAAGCATTAAAAGAAAAAGAGTTCGGATATATTTTCAATGCCTCTAACATTAAGCTGATTTCTTACAATGAATTACTAAACAATTAAACTATGGCTACACTTAACGAATTGAAGAAGCAGAAAATTATTGAAAGGGCTTTGCATTCTTTAAAGGCATGGAAAGCAGCTTTCAGGTTATTGGAAGGGGCTGCTATTGAATGCCATGTTGGAAAAAACAAAGTAATAGAATTGGTAAATGACAAAATAAATAGTGATGATTTGATTGCTGATAAAAGGATTTTTTTGGAAAAACTCTATGAAGAGGTGAAAGACAAAAGAATAGAAAGAACCGGTAAAAAAGCTACTGGCAAGTTAAGTTTAGGCACTAAGGAATTGATAATTGTTGATGATGAAGTAATAACTAATGGGTGGGCTGAAATCCTAAAATTGATATTGGGAAAGGAATGTAAAATTTACAGAAACACATTTGATTTTCAGAACGAGATAAAAACTAATCCGCAATTATTTGATAATGTAATTGGAGTGTTTGTTGATTTGAAATTACCCGTTAGCGAAAAAACAGGACTGGCTTTAATGCGATTTATAAGTAAAAAATATTCTCATGTGCCTGTCATTGGGTTTTCAGGAACAAAGTCAGTTTCTTTTATTAAGCAAGCGTTTGAAAGTGGGATTTGGGATTACTTTATTAAGGACCCTAATGAAGATGAATTTAAAGAACCAGTGCTTTACTATCAAAATTTTTGCAAGCTGATTAACAGATTGCTTGATTATGATTCAAAATATACTTGTCAATACTGGAAACCAATAACGGCACTGGAAAACAAACTGATTAGCAGGAAATATTATGATATTAAATTGCAACAATCCATTACGGATAAATTAAAGATTGCCTATAAGTATTTAATTATAGATGAGGTCAACCGATTTGCCCCGGACTTTTTGCAGATAAATAAAGCAGAACAAATTACCAATCTTGCTGGTCAAGCGTTAGAAACTTTCTGTAATGTTTATCTTTTTGAGAAGGGTGCAATAACAGATGAAAGAGGGTTGAGCCTAAGAGATAAAATTGACATGACAAAGATATTCACCAGCAGCCAAAGAAGCGATGCACAGGATATTAGAATGCTGAGAAATGATGGCATTCATCAGGAGGTTTTAGAACGAAAAACAGGAAGGCTTGTTAAGAAAAAAACAATACAAGTTGCGGATGCTGAATGGGCACTGTTGACAACAATTCAAATTTGTGATGTTGCATTTGAAAAAATAACAGCACCTAAAAAATAACAATACAAGAGAATACATGAAAGTAGTTTTATTTCCAGATTTACTTGGTATAAGTAGCAAGGCACTTCTTAAAAGTGAGTGGGAAGGTTATGGAGTTTTGGAAAACTTTCTTGAATGTTTACGAATAAACAAAATAACGTCAATACTATTACCACTTTGTTTTACCAATGACAAAATGAAATGGAGTGATTTTGCAGGATTGGATTGTATTAAGGTAGTTAGACATGATTTGAAACTAAAATGTCCAGTATTCATTTGTTCAGTTCTGCCAAAGGATTTGCTAATGAAAAGCGATTTCAAAGGTTATGAAAAATCAAAAATTCTTGCTTCACCTGGTATTTATATTATAGAATATCCATGGGGAATTAATAACCTGCCGGAAATGCGAAGCATTTCTGAAAATGCTTTGGATGATGTAAACTATGCTTTCTACAATCCTAAAGGGAACGCAAGCGAAATCATTCATAATCTGAAAAATAAATTTGGTGAGATTGCGAAGCAATCAACTGCAAAAAATTTGTTTTCAAATCTTAAAGATGTAATTGAATCAGATTTCAAGTTACTTGAAACTGATGTATTGCCTGAAAGCCGTCTAAAATATCATTCTGTGAGGAATGAAATGTTTGATGATTTAGAAAGTGATGTTTCAGCGTACTTAAAACAAGAAAAAGATAGTGTTGAATCTCATTATCAAAATGCTTCAACTGTTATTGATAAATACTCCGATATTATCTATGGCTTGCTGCCAAAAGAATTGAGAGACAATGATACCAATGGATTTATTCAAACGCCTTGGCAGGTGCTTTACATTGACGACACTGAATTTTGCCGGGCTGATGTAAGAGTTAAATTTGACAAAAGGGGGATTCATTGCACTACAGTTGAAAATAGCACTGATGCAATGAAAGTTCTAAAGCAAGATATAAAAGGAAAAATTGCTGTTGTAATTAGTGATATACGACTTTATGAATCTGATGGTGACTGGCAGGATTTGCAGGGCTATGATTTGCTGAATGAAATTCACGAAGTGCATAGCAGTCCTGTTGCATATTTTGTTTTGACAAGCAAGAGAGGCACTATTGTAGATAGTGTAAAACGGAAGGCAAAGTTTCCTATTCAATGGTTTTCAAAATCGGATGTTACAACATCCGAACAAGGCTTTAATATTTTTACTCAAAGGGTGAAAGAATTAGGAGGTGATAATTGGTTTTGGAGAAAGAGCCAACCAAAGCTAAGTGCCTGGACAAAAGAATCTCACCGATTTGCATTTCCATTGTCAAGGTATTATAGAAAGCATGTTGAATTATCAGACCATTTTTCTGAAAAAGAAAAGATTGATACAAAAGCAAAACATTTTATTGAGAATGTTTTAAGTAATAAAAAAAATATCGAAATAGAATTTTTACCTACACTAAAAGATGAAACTGTTAGTGATAAAATGATTGAAAAATTCCGTTTTCAAATACTATTAGGTAGAAGAATAATATATGCTTTGTGGCTTAATACTATGGATGAAAAAAGTATTTTTTATGCCCTTAGACCCAAAGGAGAGTATAGTAAAGAGAATCGTGATTTGCTTTTCACTTCCACAATGGCAGTATCATTTAAAAATGATGTGCCAGATGAAAAGGATATTACCGAGGGTAATCTGATGGGCTGCAATTTACTTGAAGAGGAAATAGATTTTCTTATTGAAAACTACAAGCTAAATCCTGAAATAAGGGAGTTGAAACTGAACATGAATGATTTAGATTTAGTTTATGAAATCATTGATGCCTTCAGAGCAAAGATTGAACTTTTAAAAATTGCTATCCCGAAAGAAATTGAAATCTTCTTTGATAAATACTTTGCTGATAAACTGATTACTATTTCTGAAATTGACAAAGCATTAAAAGCTGTTGTAAAGATTGCAAAAGATAGAGATGCCTTTACTGATTTTCGTAAAGGACTTTCAAAAAAACTGGAAAACCTGCAAAGTCCAAAAGTGATGGCTTTGTTTGAAAAACACTTTTAAGGTTTCCTTCTCCCCCACTGCCTAAACAGGGCTTTTCTTATTTCATTTTCAAAGCTTATTTCTGATTGCTATAATCAGATAACTTTTTATTGTGAAACTTTGTGTCGTTAGCAAAATCAAATGACACAAAATCAAATAACAATTCAAGTATTATTACAGATAATATTGGATAATTCTTCTGTTATTATTTTTGAACAACATTTAAACAGCATCATCTTAAAATATACAAACCGATAAAACCAGATAACTTTTTTATAATCAATTTTGTTCAATCAAATCATTTATTAACTAAAAACAAAATAACAAAATGGAAAATCAAAACATTACCAGAGTAAATGTGAATACCGAAAACATTCAGGAAACCACAAACGAATTGCAAAACTTAGGCTCAGAACTAAACGGTAAAGCCGGGTTTATTCAAAAGAAAGAAACAATCCTTGCACGCCACATTGAAGATTTGGCGACTACTAACAAAACATGGCTTGACCGCCTGATGCTTCCAAAGGAAGATAAGATGATGTTGAAAGTTTATGCTGAGAAACAGCAAGAAGCAGTAGGAATTATACTGAGTAATCAGAACAAATCGCTTGCAGCGATTTGCGGAGGACAAGTAACTTTTGTAAAGGAGGTGGTAAACACTTTATTAAAAACTGGAAGGGCTGGATTGAAGGCAGGAGCCGATGTAATTTTTACTGAATACAGAAACCAAAGGGCCGTGAAGATGGAAAAACTGGCAAATGATTTTTACAACTTGATAGAAGTGAAGTTGGCAGATGCGGAAAGAAGGACGCAAAAATTGCAGGATATGAAATTGAGAGAAGTGGATATTGACTTACAAAAATGGGAAGAAGATTATAAGTTATTACAGGATGAATTTAGCAACATATTAAGGGAGCAGGTTTGATGCTCACTGCCCCACCCTTAAAATGGGTGGGGCATATTTACCAAACCAACAGAAAGATATTATAAACAAAACATAAAACATGAGAAAAATGAATACTCAACCAAAACAATTGCCACTCTTCGCAAAACTGCTGAATGTAGTTAAGGGATATTATTTTGAGTGCAGCGAAGGCACACAAAAGAATTTTGTAAAACTGGGTAAAGCCCTTGCTTTTACAGTAATAATTTGCGGTAGCATATTCGCTGCATCTTTCTGTGAGTTCTGGCTCGGTAGAAATTATGTTTGGATGCCACTTGTGTTTATTGGCACAGGACTGTTTTATTATATACTTGACCAGGCGATAATAATGGGTGATAGCAATAAGAATTATGCCTTGTATAAAAAATTGAGAGTGTTTATTGCCTTGGTATTGGGTTTATTTAATTCTCTGCTAATAGATTATTACTTTTTCAAAGCAGATATAGCTGCTGCAAGGGAAACCGAAATAACAGTAAGCCAAAAGTCAATTGATGGTGATTATGCTTCACAAGTAAAAACAAAGAATGATAGAAAAACAGTTGTGCTTGGTGATATTGACAGGATGGAATCATTATTGGCGGCTGACTTAGATTCACTTGATGCAGAAGCAACCGGAAATGGGGGAACTGGGAAAAGAGGGGTTGCAACTGTTTGGCAAGCAAAATATCAAAGTTATCGTGCCGATAGCCTTCGCTTTAGCGAAGCTATCGCAAACAAAAGGACAGAGGTAAACCAATTAGATGGAGATATTGTAACACTTACAACTGAACGGGACGGAAAAAAAGCCGAAGTTCCCGGGACTGTTTCACAAGGAATAAATAAAAGTTTAGAGCTGTTGCATCAGGTAATTTGGGTAGAGGGTAAGTTCACTAATATCATGATGAGTATTTTGATTTTGATTGTAAGCATGTTGATGGAATTGATTCCACTTTTCACAAAGGGTTTTTACGATATTAGTGAGTATTTTGAAATTACTAAAGATAAAAAAGAGGCCTGTACTGCTAACTCCAATATTAAGAAGCAAAACTACATTAGTCAAGAAGCAACAAAATTAATGCATGAAAATGCACAAGACCTTGCAATGCAATTAAGTGAGCATAGAATGACAATAATGAGTGAAGATATAAACCATTCTAAAAAAGTGATGATGCAAACCGAAGGTTTTATGGATGATATTGAAAGCACTGAAAAGCGTTGGAAAGAAAAATATCCTGCACTTTACGACAGATACGGAAAACCAGTTATAGAAAAGGCATACTTAACATTATCTACTTCGACTGAAAGGGCTTAGGCATAAGCCCTTTCAGATAGAAACAATATCTAAAATGATAATAAAACCACTCTATTATGACAAATATTTATACCTCATTTATTTCAATAACATTTGTGTTATTATGCCTAACCGCTTGCAATAACACACCTGCTTTTACTAAGAAGCAATACATCACAAAGTTTGAAAGCTTCATTGTTATAACCGAAAGTAGCTATATGAATTTTGATGATGATGGCTGGAAGAAAGCTAATTCAGATTTTAAGGAATTAAGCGAAACAGAATATAGTCGTTTTGAGAAAGAAATCACAACTGAGGAACAATTGAAAATTGACAAACTAATTGGTCGTTACTATTCATATGTGGCAAAATTTAAAGCGGCACAATTGCAGAATAAGCTCAAAAGAATTTACAATCAAGCCGAAGGCTTTATTGAAAATGTTACAAAATAATTATTACACTATATGGCGAATACAACAATTACAAATTCATCACCCCTACAACCCATTAAGGGTTGGCTGTATTTTCTTCCTTTTTACCTTCTACTTGTCGGAGTATTTTATCATATTTCTTCAACTATTTTTACCCAAACTGTAGATGCTCAAAAATATTTCGGAATTAGCTTTAGCAAAGAACAGGTTTTTAATCAATCTCTTTTTCTTCATCTCAGTATAGCTGTTTATACAATAGCCGTTATTCACCTATTGAGTGCCTTTACAGGCAAGTATTATAGTTTAGGCAGGACTGTATTTGCTTTGTTGCTAATTGCTGCCCTGGTATTGTTTATTTTAGGAATAAATCTACCATTGATAAAGACAACCAAGTTTTACTTTTTCAAAGAAAATTATTCATTGATTGATGTGCTTACTAACCTGAAAGATAAAAATGAAATGTTACTTTATTGGATAATGTTGATTTTCACTTTTGTCGTGCCTTTATTTAAGAAGATGGCTTTAGCATACGAAATTTTTTTTGCCAAAAATGGAACATCAAAAAACATATTCCTGAGTGTTATGGCTAAATGGGCTATGGTTGATGTACTTGTAATAGCAATTCTCATATCATGCATGAAATCAAGCACAGGCATTATTGAAATGACTTCAAGTAACGGACTGATATATTTTGCATCTTCAACTTTTGTATCGTTAACTATTACTACTTGCCTGTCATATGTCAAGCTAAAATAAAAAATAATATTTAAGGTTTGACAGTCAACAAATAAATAATTCCTTACTACAAAAACCAAAGACTTTCCTTTCCGAAATCAGGCAGTTTATTTTGTGAGAAATAAGGGAATATCTCTGCCACCATTTCGGGGTATTTGATTGTAACTGGTAGGTTCTGCTGGCTTACACTTTTCCAATACATACGGCTGAACTGATACACCTGGTCTATTAGTTGGTTTATGGTTTCAGGGTTTTCTACTAACTCAGCTTGTGAACTAAAGAAAGAAATCTTTACTGGAAAATGGTGTTCTCTGTCGGTTGGGGCTGATGTTGTTTCGTACCGGGTGTTATTGAATAGCAAATATTCTTTAGCTGCAATTTTTACAATAGTGCCACTGTAAGGCATTAGTTTTTCGTTGGCTGTATCAAACGCCAATAACTCTTTGCTTTCTGTTTTATTGATGGTAACAACTATTACTGGTATCGGTAAACCTAAAGCATGGAGTGTATCAATGATTGGCTTTAATTCTTTTTTACTAAGGTCTTTATAGAAGTGGATAATAAGCCTTGTTGCTTTGTAATTGGATGCAATAAACTTACCTACTGCTTCTCTTATAGAACCTGCAAGGCTGCCCGTATCGTTTGCTCCAAAACAATCAAATCCTTTAAAAATGCCTTCGTTATTGAAACAGAAAGCAGAACCTACATACCTTGTTTTTGTGGTAGCAGAAGTAAATGCACCTACGCCTACAATCAATTCATTTGTGGTATCTCTTTTCAGCCTCCACGGAACACCGCCCAACTTTGCTAAGATTGCTGTTTCAATATTGGGTAGAAATAAATTGAAAGCTGGTTTAGAAATATTGTCTTTGTAAATAACCTGAGATGAAATGCCCTCGTACAATAATATTTCTTTGATGCGGTGGTAGATACTTAAACGCTTTGGGTTTTTATCCCACTTTGCAACCGGGCTTATGTAAATGGCAAAGTATTTTGTATCGGGTAATTTATCTTTATTTTTTATTGCCTTTTGAACTACTGAAACTGCATCATCAATATTATCAAAACAAATGCTTGTGTCTTTTTCAATTTCAAAGGGCTGGCTAATAAATTCTTCCATTCTTGGAAATGGGTATTGCCCATTGTAGCCATCTTTAAATATTTTGTAAATTTCTGCTACGGCATGTTCCCTGTCGGGCTTATGAAAGATAAAAAAGAACTTTACATTATTCGGTGGTGGAACTGGTTTATATGGCTTTAATCTTCTTAAATCTTTCTTTGGTTCTATGCCAACACCATTGCCAAATTGCAATTCGTTTGATGTGCCATTGATACGCTGCACTGACAAACCGTTAGGTTTGTAAAAGCCTTCCGCTGCAAGCGGTATGATTGCTTTGAATGCTTCAGTATTCAAATGCTTTTCATAAAACTCGTTTAAGAAACCAAAATATTTAGGGTAGCGGTTTTTGAAGTCGGGAACATCAAAAGCAATTTCTAAATGAGGTTTTAATTTGTTGCTTACTACCGGGTAATTTTTTTCATGGTTTAACTTTTGTTCGTCTGTTAAGTATTTCCATTTGTTCAATACTCCGTTGCAATTTATCCAGTTGTAATTTTCAGTTGGGAAATTGTGTAATTCAGCAATGCTTTTACTGTAAACCTTTGTAGTACCATCGTAAGATAAAACCAATTCGGGACCGGTGGTAACTCTGTTGTGTTGCACTTTTAAAGTGAACTGATTGTACACTTTAAATTTAGGGTTGCTGATTTTGGGAGTGTGAAACCACACTTCTGTTTCACTGGTAAAGTTTTGACTGATAATGTCTGCAACGCTTTCAAAGTATTGCCGAATTTTAAACCTGTAGTAATGGTTGGCAAAACGTGGTGTATCTGATAAATTTATTTTTATTACTAATGCTCCTTCTTTGGGTGGTTGAAAATCTGTATAGAGTTTTTCTAATTCCAACAATTCTAATGATGTGAATTTATCATCCAGCAAACCTTCTAAATCATTTTTGAATATTGGGAAATATCCGTCTTGCCTTGTTTTGTAAAAAGCAAATTCAGCCTCCTGTATAGGGGCTGTAAATGGAATGATATTTAGTTGAAGTGATTGCTGCATGTAATACTATCATTGTGTTTTATTCAAATATCAATAGTTCGGTAATTTTCTAAGCTGCCCACGCACCAATATCCAGGCATTGAT
>JBDUEK010000035.1:0-59392 GCA_040002495.1 Ferruginibacter sp. | reverse complement strand
TATTCGGGACTTGCACCCTATAGCTGATATACATGCCTGACACACTAAAATAAGGCCTCAACAATGAGGCCTTATCATTCACGAATTTAAATAAGTTGCGGCATACTACCGTCTCTCATTATAAACCTGGAATTCGGCTATCGATACCTGGTGGCCGGCTTTATCTACTGATATCCTAACCTTATTTCCCCAAACACGATCAAAGCGATGAATCTTAATTTTATGATTGTTTTCGCCTTGAAACAAAGGCTTCCAAACACCATTCTGGCAATATTCAAGTTTGTAACTACTGATATTAGGTTGTTGCTCTGCAACCACTATTGTATTAAATCCTTCATCACGGGTAAAATCAATTTCATACCATGGATTCTTGACGGTAGCATTTGAGCGCCATGAAGTACCAAAATTATCATCATTGGCAAAGTCCATGATCCACATATCATCACTCCAACTTGAATTTGCCGGTTGCTTTTTTGCGAGGTTGTGAGATATAACAGGGGCCTCATGCAAGGGCAGTTTTGGAATGGCTTCTTTATTAGACCATAAAGCCCCGATCTCTTTCAAAGTGGTTAATGCATTATCATCTATCAATCCATCCCTGTTGGGAGCAACATTCAAAATGAAATTACAAAAGGCATTGTTTAGTGGCTTGATATTATCGTTCACTAATGTAGCCGCACTCTTAACAGCATCGGTAGGAAAAGAAGTTTTCCAAAACCAGGCGCTGTTAATGGGCAGACAAGAAAGAGCCGGCAGTGTATTGCTATTCTTTGAAATGTGTTGCCCGGCACCTTGTTCATAAGATTTGATATCTGTGTAGTAAAGCGCTTCCGCAGGATACTTCGCTGCATTTAAATCCATTACAAGGCAGTTGGGCTGAATCGATTTTATCAAATTATAGATCTCTTCAAATGGAATATCGTCATAAGATATTCTTGACCATGGAGCATCCCATCCATCAATAATTATAGCATTGATCTCACCATAGTTGGTAAGCAGCTCTGTCAACTGGGCTTTTACCATTTCAATATGCTTTTGAGTAATCTGGCCCGGACGGAGCTTATGGTGTGTATCAAGAATGGAAAAATAAAGCATCACTTTTAGGTTATTGGCCCTGAATGCAGTTACAAACTCTTTTACCACATCCCTCTTTAAAGGGCTGTTCATTACATTATAGTCGGTTGTTTTAGTATCCCAGATTGCAAAACCACTGTGATGCTTGGTTGTAAGACATCCATAGGTCATATTAGCAGATTTAGCAGCTTTGGCCCATTGGTCGCAATTGAGTTTTTTAGGATCAAAAATGGCGGGTGACGCTTCCGGATCAGCCCAGTCCTGATCCATATAAGTTGGAATATTGTAATGGATAAACATTCCAAAATGAAGATCAACAAAAGCCTGTTGCAGTTGAGCAAGTTCCTTAGTGGCTTTAAGATCATTTTGCCCTTTTACCAACCCTGGCATTAGTAAAATAAGACTGTTGAATACATAAATAAAAAAAATCTTTGCGCTTACAGTACCGTTCATTTTTCTGGTGTGTTATAAAAGTAAATTAAGTTGGTTTGGTTGATTTTATGTGAGTTACTTTACCAGGCTACTCCGTTGCCCGGATAATTTCCTGTTACGGATTATACCAAAAAGAAACTTCACTCATGTGGCTGGCATTATCATTATCAATAGTATGTAAAACTCTTATACGGATAAAGCGTACCGGTGGCGGATTGTTAATAAGGTTGGTTGTGACCTGTGCGATACCATCATCTGTTCTCTTAACTTCGGTAAGCAGCGTCCAACCTTTAGCAATGGATTCGGCCTTCCACCCCGGATCGTTTCCTGGAAGTGTGGTAGCTGCGCCTGTAATATCTGCAATTCCCCATACTTCAAAATCGTTCGGGTTATGATAAGCTCCATCCTGTCGCCCCCACTCTGCAAATTTAGTTAGCTGGTTATATATTTTCCCCAGATCAAAAGTAAAGTGATGAGGTAATGCTGCGCCATCAGTATGATAAATACCAGGGTAGCCACCCGGCTGTCCGTCCCATATTGTACTTAAACTGGTACCGTATGCGTTTGTAACTGCATCGTTTGGCAGGGTTACTATTTTCCATGAATTTTTTGGAACGGGCAGATTGGAAACTTTTATAGAATCTAAATGTGTTACTGCAAAAGAATCAATTGCAACAGAAACGGGTTTGTAAGTCGACTTATAGAAAATCGTAGAGCCCAGGTTCCATGCAAAAACCGAAGTGTCTTCAGTTGCAGACAATATAATATTCTTTGCTACACCCATCGTATCAGTATATGATATTTGAGTTGCAAGATTAACCGTATCGGGCGTGCCCCAAACCACCGTAAGCATTTTTGTATTGGCTGCATAACCAACGGTTTTAACCGTACGGTTTAACAGCGTGCTCTCATACCTGGGGCCATACACAGTAATGAAAGGGACTTCTGTTGAAACAGATTGGTTTCCTTTATCATCCATGGAATAGATGGCGAAAGTATAAGTTGATTCAGGCAGTTTGTCTACATAGCATTTTACGGTATCACCCGGCTTAAAAGAAGCTGCATCAAATAATATTGAATCGGTTCCGTTGGCCCAGGTTACTTTGTACTTCGTTACCCTGGAATCTATTCCATGTATCCAGGTAAGCAATACCCT
Source organism: Ferruginibacter sp. (assembly GCA_040002495.1). Taxonomy (GTDB): domain Bacteria; phylum Bacteroidota; class Bacteroidia; order Chitinophagales; family Chitinophagaceae; genus Ferruginibacter. The sequence goes on along the minus strand of JBDUEK010000035.1, from coordinate 56,730 downwards.
TTCCTTGCCGGGGAGCGCTTTAACACCGGATGCTGCACCGGGGTAAACTTTTTCGCCTTCGGCCGTGTATTTTTTATACGCATCCCATTTTTTGCAGGATATAAATATTACTGCAATGAGAAGTATTACTGTTATATAATTATAAAATTTTCTTAACATGGCTATTGATTGTTTTATTGTGGATTACCCCAAAAAGTAATTTCGATTGCGTGAAAAAAATCAGTACCGCTCCAGTTCTTTTGGAGTTCGAGCCTGATATACCTTACAGCAGGAGTTGATGCCGGGAAAGTAAATTCTTCTCCCAATCCATCCGTGCCCTTTGCGTAACTCAGGTCTTCATCGGTAGTTTGCCCTAATGGAAGGCCTGATGGTTTGATCGATTCACAGTCCATCAGTTTTGTCCATCCGTTCCAACTCCCCGATGCATCTGGCGTTGAAGCAGTGCCCCACATGGTGTAATAGCGGGGGTTTCCGTGACTATATAGATATCCGTCAAATCTTTGCAGCATCTTAAAACGACTCAATTTGGCGACAACACCTAAGTCAAAAGTAAATTTATGGGGATGGGGATCCGCTCCCTGAAGCGTATGAAATCCCGGTCCGCCACCATCTATTTTATTGTCCCATAAATAAGGCATTTCCCAACCCCATGCGGAAGACTGATCACCTGGAAGTTTATATTGACTGAATTTTGTTTTGTCCAGTAATTTTTCGGGAATCGGATGGATCATTTTAAACAAGGTATCCGAATTGTTATTCCACCTGTCTTTGATATAAGCCCCAAATATTCTTGCGGTAGTGTCGAATCCTCTTACAGCAAAAGATCCGTCTTTTATTTGGGTATAAAAAGTTTCGATTGGTGTAAACTCCCCGTTATTGTCTTTCGTTAGCACCACTAATGCAATTTTATCTTCCTGAGGGTTATTAAACGAAATATTCAAACCTCCAAAATCATCAGTAAGTTTTAATGTAGCGGCAATAATTCTAAATGGCGGAGTAGTTGGATTTACCTTTACAGTTACGGGATCTGATTTATTCTCACCTCTGTCCACGGCGTATAAAGTCACCGTATATTCTGCTGCTTTATCAAAACCATCCACGTTGATGGTATCACTGTAGCGGGAGGTTTTTGCTTGTCTTAATGTGCTGCTGTTAATACTATATTCAGCAAGCACATATTGTAAATCCGGGTCTTTAGGTAATGTATAAGTAAGTGTAGCCGCTCCAGCCATGTTGGTTACCTGCACATTGGAAACAGGGCCGGGTTTTACACCGTCATTTTCAATTGCTTTATGAATATCCAGATCGCTTTTTGCGCATGAAGAAAAGAAAGTGCATGCTGTTACGATCAACAGTATACTATAATAGATTCGTCTCATAAAAGTCTTATTTTTAAGATAATGAAAATTACCAACCCGGGTTTTGCACCAGGTTAGGGTTTACAATAATTGAATTTTCTGCTATGGGCCATAGGTAATTTTTGCTGGTAAATACCGGGGCGAAAATCTGTCTCACGCGGTAATAATTTATAGCATCTTCCTGTTCAATATCCCAGCTTTTAATGGGCATACTTAAATAGGTATCTGCCTTCTTCCATCGCCTCAGATCCCATAATCTTTTGCCCTCAAACACCAGTTCTATCATTCGCTCTTTTTGGATGATATCCCGCAACCCATCTTTTGAAAGGGCCTTCGAAGGGGTTTTTGAAAAGTCTGCCCAGCTTTGAACAACCCCTCTTAATCCAGCCCTTGCACGCACCAGGTCGATCCATTTATAGGTTTCAGTGCCTGGCCCACTTACCTCATTCAAAGCTTCTGAATATAACAGGTACATTTCAGAAAGCCGTATAACCGGCCAGGGGTAGGAGATGGTATTATAGCCATTTGAATTACCGCCAAAATCATTTTTATAGTTTACCAGTTTTTTGGGCCAATAGCCGGTAATTGAATATAAAGACGCTCCAAGCCTTGCACCTAATTGCCCCGCTTTGCCCTGCAGGTACCAGGTTTTTGAATCATCAAACAACCCTTGCCCAAACCATATACCACCATCAAAACCCATATCAGCATAGTACCTTGGTTCCCGGTCAAAATTTAATTGAGCTGTTTCATAATCCTTTTTAATGTAAAATCTGTAATCATCGGTACCGGTTCTTATTTTGGTAAACCTATTCAGGTAATCGTAATTTTTGTCTTCCTCAATGGGAACTCCGTTGCTACTATAAAACATTTCAGCAATATGAAGCGGCGGTGCCAGCATAGAACGGATAGACTCATTGGTAGTTGGCGGATTGGGTATGTTGCCGGGGTCGCCAGAGGTAAGCCTTGCCTGGCATAATGCCTGCACCCCTCTTGCCATGGAATTTGTGCTGCCCCATATAATTTCAGGATTCCATTTTTCTGTAATTGCCGCCCGTACGTTCATAATTACTTTCGTGGAATCTGAAACGGTTTGCCCTGATTCAGGCGTAAAAAAGTACAACTTCGAACCAACTGCATGACAGGCATCGATCGCCTCTTTGCAGGCATCTGCCGCCTTTTGCCATTTTGCAACTTCATAAGTTGCATTCACCAACTGAACTCCATCCTTGTTTTTAAGATTGGCATAATCCGGGTTACCGTTAAACAAAGGGCTGGCTGCTGTTGCCAGCACTTCCGCTTTTATACAAAGTGCAATCGGCTTTGTAAAGCGTCCTAATTCTGATGCCTGGTTCAGTATTTTATCAGGCAATGAAGGAGCAGCTTCATCAATCAAATTAGTGATATAGTTTACAATGCTATCCACAGGTTCACGGGAAACCCTCACTTCTTCTATTGTGGCAGAAACAGGTAGATTTTTGCGCATGATCGGGATAGGCCCATACATACGCAACAGGAAAAAATGATAATAGGCTTTCAGAATTTTAACTTCTGCCACCCATCTTCTTTTTTCCAACCCGGATAAATCCGGCACCTTATCTACATTTTCTAAAAAAATATTACACTCCCGAAGTGCCTGGAAATAGGGTTTCCCGCCATTACCTCCATCCCAATAATTGGCAATGGGGCTTACCACGTTTTGCTCACCTCTTGCAATAGTATAAAGCCCTATTCCAAAATATATTGAACCTGGGTAGGGGGCCGCAAACTCGTCACCGGAAAAAAACCCAGGATCCTGGTCAGTGTTTCCAAAAGCCGGCAAATCATTGTAACAGGTAAACAAATATTTTTCAGCCTCAGAACGCATCCTGAAAGCGTAATCTATCGTACCTATATTATCAGGAGCAACATCAAGATATTTTTTGCAACCAGTTCCCAGCCACAAGGGCATAAACAGTATTGCAAATATTTTCATTAAATTTTTCATGTGTTAATTTTTATCGTAAATAATCATCCCATCCCTTACAACAACTATCATTGTTCAACTCACCTAAGCTGCAATCAAAATTCTAAAAATTGAGATTGATCCCAAGGTTGAACACTTTTTGTATCGGGTAGGCCAATCCATTTCCACCCATTTCGGGATCCCATAGTTTAAACTTGCTAAACGTAAACAGGTTAGTACCGCTGAAATAAATACGGAGATTGGCCATCTTATACCTGGTAAGCATTTTTTTATTGAATGAGTAACCAAGTTCTAAAGATTTCACTCTTAAAAAACTGCCATCACGCATAAACCAGGTACTGGTTTGATTATTATTATTGATAGGAGTAACGGATAGCCTGGGCCAAACCGCATAAACATTCTGGTTATCTTCTGACCAATGGCTGTCTGCATAAGCCTGTAAAAGCGCATTTTCCCCTACAAATCCATTGTTTATTGGACGGTTAGGATCATCGTAATTAACGAAAGGTGCAGTGCTATAAGGGTTTATCCAAAAAGATTCTCTCGCCAAACCCTGTAGAAATACAGAAAAATCAAAGCCTTTATACCCGGCAGAAAAACCGAATCCGTAGGTAATTTCTGGTGTGGTTGGGTTGCCAAGGGGCACCATATCCAGGGCGGTTATCTGTCCATCTCCGTTTACGTCACGAAATTTTATATCACCTGCCTGGTATAATCCAAAATTTTGGTGGGGAGAATTTTGAACGTCTTTTTCATCTACGAACAAACGTTCCGCTATATAACCCCATGTTTGACTGATAGATTGCCCTACGTGTGATTTGTATGGCTCGGCATATACCGGTTCTTCATATTTAACATATTCGCCCCTTGCATAAGTAAAGCTGCCCCTGGCTATCAGCCATAAATTTTTATTGAAATTTTGAGTGTAATCAATAGCAAGGTCAACGCCATTAGATTTGGCTTCACCAACATTCGCCTGGGTGATGGCCGACAGCCCCACGGTAGTAGGAATAGAACTTCTTTCCATTAAAATGTTTTTCCGCTGCTGACTGTATAATTCTGCTACGATATTAAGCCGGTTCAAAAGGCTTAACTCTACAGCCACATTAGATTGATATGATTTCTCCCAGGTTATATCAATATTGGGATACCTGCTGATAGAAACACCATTCCTTGTGTAAGCATTATCATAACCAAAATAAGCGCTGCGGTTAGGGTCATCGAGGTTTACGCTGGATAAATAAAAGAAACGGTCGGTTGAATTACCGATAGCATCATTGCCTACAAGCCCATAGGATGCCCTCAACTTTAATTTATTGATAAAACGGCTTTTCCAGAAATTTTCGTTCGATACTACCCATGCCACACCTGCAGTTGGGAAAAAACCAAATTGCTTGCTTTTATAAAACCTTTCAGAACCATTATACCCAAAATTAAATTCAGTAAAATACCGGTTGTCGTAGGAGTAGGAAGCCCTTCCCGATAAACCTAAATTTCTATGTGGAAGCGATGACTGCACATCAAGATTGTTTGTTGTAAACAGGCTCTGCTGCATGGTATAAATTAAGGTAGCTCCTACATTGTGTTTATCTGCAAACAGCCTGCTGTAATCCAGTGTTGCCTGTGCATACAAGTTTGTGTTGAGGTTTCTCTGTGGATCTGAAGGACGGTTTTGACCCAGCGTGCCTAATGATCTTATATCTTCATAATGGTCAGGTCCCTGGGTTTCGTTCAACCACGATAAAGAATATTTATCAGAGAGTTTATCGTAGGTGGAGATATTATAAAAGTATGGACCATAGGCCCTGGAAACATCAAAGTAGGCATAGCGGTTGGTACTTACAAGCCCTCTGAAGTTTAATCCTTTTGTAATAGAACCAAGCTTTTGGTTTAATTCTAATTGCGCTAACATCCTGCTTTGAGAATACTCTTTATAGCCTTTCAGCATCTCAGCATAGGGGTTGATATAAAAATTATTGCCTGATCTGTAGTTGCCGAATAAAATGTGTTGCGAAGCAATATTGGTTGAATCAGGAAGATAAGAAGGAGCAAATAAAGCCGGACTTGCTCTCAACGCTTTTTGATACATTCCGGTTCCTCCGTCAACTGGACCCTTATAATCATCAAAGATGCCATACAATCTAACTACCAGCTCGGTTTGTGGAGTAAGCTGAATATTTACATTGGAACGCAACTGGTAACTGTTCAATTTTACATTGCTGTTAAAATTATTCCTGGAGTCAACGTTCAAAATACCGTGATCAACGTTGTAACTTCCCGCAACGTAATACTGCGCAACCTTTCCGCCACCGGTAACACTAAGGTTCGCCCTTTGATTGGAAGTTCTGTCCTTAAACATCAGCTTAAACCAATCTGTAGTAGGATATACAAAAGGGTTGCCACCGGCAATGGTATGACCAATTTTATTTTGAGAATAGTTGAGATGTGCTAACGGATCCCTTGTTAATTGCGCTTCTGAATATAATTGCATGTGCGTGACAGGATCAGCAAGTTCAATTTTTTTTGTGGGTGCAGAAATGGAATTTTCAACACGTATATTTAATTTAGCCTGCCCTTCTCTTCCCTGCTTGGTAGTTACAAAAATAACCCCGTTAGCTCCTCTTGCTCCGTACAGCGCCGTTGCGCTTGCATCTTTTAAAATAGAAAAGCTTTCAATATCATCAGGTTGTAAACGAGCCAGGTCGGTAGTAGTTAATTCAATATTGTCTATTAATATCAACGGGTTGCCGCTGCCATTGCCAAATGTGGTTACACCGCGTATAAAGAAGGATGCATTATCTGCACCCGGCTCACCGGTACGCTGGTATGCGATGACACCGGCAAGGCGGCCGGCAAAAGCGGTGGTTAAATTGCTTGATGGAATTTTAAGGTCCTTGCCACTGATGGAAGTAACCGACCCCACAACAGCCTCTTTTCTTTGCTTTTTTCCAAACGCTGTAACAACCACATCATCCATTTTGATTTTCGATAACTGTAGGATTACAGTAACAGAAGTTTTAGCGGGCAGTTCCTGTACATCATAACCTACCATTGAAATTATCAGTATCGAATTGTCAGGCACATCTAAAATAAATCTTCCATTAGCATCTGTGGTGGTACCAATTTTTTCATTGCCTTTAACGGTAATATTTGCTCCTTGCAAAGACTTACCTGTAGAATCCACTACAGTACCTGTTACGGTTATTTCAGCGGAGTATTCATTCAGCACTATAAGATTATTGGGAAGAATTTTATACTGAATAGAAGTGTTATTAAATGCTATTTTCAATACTTCTTCTACCGGTACATTGTCAACCGTTACATCCACTTTTACATTTTTAGGAAGCATCGCATCCCTGTAAACAAAATGCCAGTCTGTTTTTCTTTGAATGATATTAAAGAGCTTTTTTAGTTCAATATTCTGCACAGAAAGGCTGATCGTTTTTTGGGAATATCCTTTGGCAGAAACCTGCATACACGTGACAAAGAGGAGGATAGCGCTCAATTTCATAATCACCAGCAGTTTTTTTTGTTGAAGCACCCACGCAAGCGGAAATAGCAGCTTGTGTACTGTGTTTTTTTTCATAATTTGCAATACATTTTGGTTAAAAATTGGGAGTTATTAGATTACGAAGCCTGCTAACTCCATTAGCCTTTAGTGAGGGGATGCTCAAACATCTCCTCTTTTTTTTGAAGTCTTTTTTTGCTATGTCATGGTTTTATTTTTTATAGATGAATACATGTTTATCCTTTATTTCAAAATGAAAACTATAAGTGTATTGTAAAGCCGTTAATGCTTCGGTAATAGTTTCTTTCTCAAATACGGCTGAAAACTTTTGCTCCAGCAATTCTTTGTCATCTGAGTTGATGGTGATATCATACCATTTTTCCATTTTAGGTATCGCATCTTCAAATCTTTCACTATCAAACACCAGTTTGTTTTGCATCCATGATATTTCGGGGATAAGATTGCTCTGTGATTCGACTTTGAGTTCCGCTATATGGTAGGGTTCATTACTCCTGGTCTCTTTCTCTTTTTTATTATTTTCGATGCCGGCTATTTCATTGGTTACTATTGTAATTTTTTCGCTTGGATGAAGCAATATTTTTTTACCTTGCGCTTTTTTTATCGTTAATTCAATTGATCCCCTGATAAGAGACGCTTCTACTTTTGAATCTTCAGGATAAGCTTTTACATTAAAAGCCGTTCCCTTCACAGTTATATTTACAGTTTTTGCGTGTACAATTAAAGGAACTTCGGCATTATGAGCTACATCAAAAAAAGCCTCCCCTGACAGGGTAATTTCCCGCTTTTCCTTACCAAAATTTTCATTGTATTCAATATGGCTATTGCCATTCAGCCAAACAATTGTTCCATCTGGTAATGTATCTATAATACGGTTGCCTTTGGCTGCAGAAACAGTGGTAGATGCCGTTTGCGCCACCAATGAAGATCTATTCTGCTGCTGATTTTTACCGGTATATTTAATTGCCACTATACTAATAACGCCTATGATTGAGGCAGCAATGGCCAATTTTTTCCAGGAAGAAAAAATATGCCGGTGCGGCTTTTCTACCACCATATTTGCTGCTTGCATACTGTTTGAAAAATCATCCGGAAATTCTTTTTTCATGTGTTCCAAATGCTGTTGCCATTTTACTTTTGCTTTGGAAGTATCAAGGTTTTTTGCCTCCTGTTGTTGAAAAAAAGACGTTAATAATTGTTCTTTTTCAAATTCGTGTGGGTACGATTTTAATAATTGTTCCAATTCCTCCAGTTCGTCTTCTGTAATTTCTCCGAACCATTTATTAGTTAATAACTGAAGCAGCCGATCTGATTGCATAAATAATTGCTTGATGTTATATAAAGAGCCCTGTTTTTAAGAATACCCCTAAGGCGAAAAAAAATAAATTTGAAGAAAGTCCTTTACAGAAGAATGAGAAGATCCGATTGATGGAAAATATGTCCGGGAGTGTTCTATTTTCTTATATGCACAAAAGCCATATCCAGCGAAGCAAGGATACGCTTTGTTGCAATTGCCATTTGGGCTTCAACGGTTTTTTGAGATAGGTTTAATACCTGGGCCGTTTCTTTATACTTTAGTCCGTTTTCTTTTATAAGCGTAAAGATGAGCTTACATTGTGGCGGCAATTTTTGGATAGCTGCTTCTATTGTTGAAATCATTTCGGCAGACACAATTCTTTCTTCCGGCGTTTGATATGGTGATAATAAATGATCATCATTTATGGTATGCAGACTTAAATGATTTGTTTTTTTGTTGCGGCTTTGATAACGTTTGCAAAGATTACGAACGGCAACATACAGGTAGGTCTGTAAATTTTCTATTTCATTTAACTGGTTCCTGTTGCGCCAGATATTAACGAACACATCCGAAACAATTTCATCAGCAACAACTTCATAATTCAGTATCGAAGAAGCAAAGCGATATAAATTGTCGTAAAAATGATAAAACAATTTTTCATATGCTTCTTTATCATCATTTGCAGCAATGCGACCCGTTAATTGTTTTATATAAAGTTGGTTATCCATTTTGGTATGAATAAAGTTAAGTTTAATATAATATTGTCGGATAAAAAAAATAAAATCTTCTAAAATTTAGCCTGGAGCATTGATTACACCTACCATTTAATTCTGTTTACAGTTGTCCAATTCAGTTGTTTAGTGAAATACTGCGGGTGTTGTCTGCATCCAAAAGATGCTTCAAAAAGAAAGGCGGCATTTAATGCCCCGGCTTGATGAAACAAAGACAGCTTTAAGGTGAATCACTTTTAAGAGCAAAGAAATATATTTGCTGAAATGACCTACCAGCAAACCATTGAACACCTGTATGAGCACCTGCCAATGTTTAGCAGGATAGGCGCCGTCGCATACAAGGAAGACCTTCATAACACCATTGCTTTGTGCAATGCAATTGGCAACCCACAGAATAAATTCAGGAGTATTCATATTGCAGGCACTAACGGCAAAGGCAGCACCAGCCATATGCTTGCAGCTATTTTACAACAGGCAGGTTACAAAACCGGCTTGTACACTTCGCCCCATTTAAAAGATTTCAGGGAACGTATTAAGATTGATGGAGAAATGGTGAGTGAAGCATTTGTCGTGGATTTTGTAAAAGATACTTTAGCAATTGCTGATGCTGTACAACCATCGTTTTTTGAGTTAACAGTTGCAATGGCATTTGAATATTTTGCCAATGAAGCAGTAGATATTGCCGTTATTGAAACAGGACTTGGTGGCAGGCTAGACAGTACCAATATCATTACCCCACTCCTATCTGTTATTACAAATATTGGCTACGATCACATGAACATTTTAGGTGATACACTTGAAAAAATTTCTTTTGAAAAGGCGGGTATTATTAAACCAAACGTGCCTGTTGTTGTAGGTGAATATCTTGAAGTAACAAAGCCTGTTTTTTTGCAGAAAGCTGTTGAAAGTAATGCACCGGTTTATTTTAGTGAAGATGAATTTACGATACTTGACATTCAATCAACAACCGGCCAGTTGATCTGCTCCATTAAAAATAACAATACTGATTTAGCTAAAACATACACGCTGGATCTGCCCGGATTGTACCAGGCAAAAAATTTAAGGACGGTATTATGTGCATTAACATTACTACAGGAAAAAGGATTTAACATTCAACCGGCAGATCAAAAAGAGGCATTGTCCAATATCAAAAATTTAACCGGGCTGCATGGCAGATGGGAAGTAGTTGGCGAACATCCGTTAATAGTATTGGATGTAGCGCACAATGAAGATGGAATGAAACAAATATTAAAACAAGTTGATTTGCATAAGACGACTGTTTCAAATACTGCCCAAATTCATTTTGTAGTAGGAATGGTAAAAGATAAAGAGGTAGCAAAAGTGCTATCTATGTTACCTGCTGATGCTAATTACTATTTTACAAATGCCAATATTCCCCGGGCATTATTGGCAACTGAATTACAGGAAAAAGCGGCTGCCTACAATTTAACAGGTGCAATTTATAACAATGTAATGGAGGCAATTGATGCAGCAAAAAAAGCGAGTGACGATGATGACCTGGTTATAGTTTGTGGTAGTGTATTCCTGGTGGGGGAAGTGGATGTTGATTTGTTGTGAGTTTTTTACATTGATAGGCGCATCATCATAAATTCGATAAGCTCTGTGATATTGTTTTAAAAATAGCATTTATTGTTTGATAATCGCTTTTTCTATTTGCTAGTTAGTGCCCTAATTTCCCTATCATTTCCCTATCATTGCCCTATTACTGCCCTAATTGCCCTATTATTGCCCTATTATCTTATAAGAAATGCCTGCACCGTGAGTGCCGGTTTTAGTTAAAACATTAAATTTTCCAGCCAATTCAGTTAACTCAACTGTTGCAGTTCTTTTTGAAACAGCATTTAATCCCTGGTAGTCTTTATTAGATAAGTTGCCATTTTTTTTCGCAAAAATTACAGCCTTAACTTGACGGTCATTTAGATAAACTTATCGGACATTTACCGGACATTTATCAGGTTTATCGGACATTTATCGGTAAACATATCTTGATACTTTGTTTTCGCCCTCCCGTCTCAGGATATTCTTCTCTGCTAATTCTGTTAAATCCCTCCTTGCGGTCCGGTCGGTAATATTATACCGATTCTTATATGCCGAAGTAACAATTTCTCTTTTCAATTTAAAAAATATAAGAGCATCAAATTGCCGTTCATTCAATTCCAGTTGGCCTAAATATTCTTCATTATAAATATCCTTTTTAAACTCTACAAAAAAGCCCGACATATCATAAAAGTAAATTGGTTTTGGCAGCCCTGCTAATTCACATTCCTGTATCATTTTTAAAGTTCCCCGCCCCCACGATTCAATATAGCCACTTCTGAAAAGGGCATTGGCAATATCAGGATTGTATGCCTTTGATGGATGTTTGGTCAACAGGTTTTCAATTGTCCAGTTCTCAGGCAATTGCCCCTCATTCCAAAAAATAATTTTGTCGCTGTAAACACTTATTTGAATAGGAATGCCACCAGAATAATCTTTATGGGCAATGGCATTCAGCAATGCTTCTCTAACTGCATCTTTTGGATATTCATATTTTTCTATTCTGTTGATACCTTCGTAGCTTATTGCTGCTTTTATGTACTTGGTGAATAATAAGTCCATCGTTTTCTCAATCTGTTCAAACAGGTTGCCATGTATTTCATCTTGAAATTTCAAGTCATCATCTGTTTCAAAATATCCAATTTTAATATATGCACCTGTTACAAATTTTTCGGGGTTAGTATGGAACAAAAGAATAGCTGCCCGTTTTAAGAAATCACTTTCTTTCAGTTGTAAGTTCTCTATCAGGTGTTCATTGGTATCGGTTAAAATATCTTCTTCAATGCGTTGGCTTTTAATTGCCCGCTTACGAAAAAACTCAAAAGTTTCTTGCTTTAAATCTGCTACAGCAATTTTAGGAACGGGAACTCCATCCCAACGTTTGCCTTTTTTCTGTAAAAGAAATTTATCCAATGCCGTTCCCTTAAGTTCTTGTTTGGTACTGCCACTTCTATAATGATACTGCCCTTTGTAATTAACAGGGTAAGGATACCCTTCAACTATTATTTCAATAAAATCGCCATGTTGTGTTGAATGCAAATTAACATCTACCATAATGCCCAGCGTGTCTCTCACCTTGTTGGGTATTTCTTCCAATAGTTTTTTGGTATCTTTTAAGCCAACAACATTTCCTGCATCGTCTTTACCTATAAAAATGCTACCGCCATTGGCATTGGCAAATCCACATATCCATTTTAGGTATTCGTCCCGCCAAGTGCTTTTATATTCTATGTTTTGTGATTCGGGCATCCTGTTTTCAAATTAATTCGCATTCATTACATTAAGCCGCCAATTTAAGTTTTTATTATCGGTTTAGGCTTTATAGAAGTCTTTCATAGCATCAGTATCATCCCCCAGTAACTTTCATTTCGGCTTCTATCTGCTGTTTAATAAGAACAAAGTTTCAACGTCAATTTGTTCTTGCATTTCCATCAAGATAATTATCAACCCTACCCCTTATCCAATTTTTGAAAAGCATAAAATAAACAGCTCACATGCAGTGCCTGAACAATTTTATTTTCTACAAACATAGTTCGTACTTCTTCCAACGGCACATGCAATACTTCTATTTCTTCATGTGCATCCAGGCTTTGTGCTGCAACTTTTTTACCCCCCTTCGCCAGGAACAAATGGGTATATCCAGATAGTACACCTGGATTTCCTGCTACCTTTCCAACATATTCAATCGATGAAAATTTATAACCGGTTTCTTCCAGTAATTCCCGGCCAACTGCAATGGAAGGATCTTCTCCTGCATCAATAAAACCACCCGGCAATTCCAAAATGGTGCTTTCAATAGGGTGACGATATTGTTTTGCCATCACCACATTTCCCTCTTCGGTAATTGCCAGCGCACATACAGAATCAGGTAATTCCACCACATAATACGCATCTACAATTGTGCCATCCGGCATTTTACATTTATCCCTGCGTGCAGTAAAATATGGATGCTCAGAAAGATATTCAGAAGACAGTGTTTTCCAGTTCATCTTGTTATTTTGACAAATTAAATAATTAAAAAAGCCAGTTATTAAACCAGCTTTTAATGCTTTATATTTTTACCAGTTCATTCGTTCCCTTAATGCAGTAACGTGTGCTGTATGGTGACGGCCATGCCATGCGTACATACCTAGTAAATGCCACAAGGTCATTTCCTTTTTATGTTCGGGATGAAAAACGGTTCTGTTCCATTCCTCCGTTTTAATATTTTTTAAAACCTCTACCCAGCGAGCATGCATTGCATGCAAAATAGTAAGTGATAAATTAAAGGGAAGATTTGCAGTATCACTTAAATTGGCCCATGCAGCTTCATCATATGGTTTAATGGAAGGATTGTCTTCCGTTAAACCGAGTTTGAAACGGATGTAAGCGTTCATGTGACTATCAGCTACATGATGAATCACTTGCTTCACCGTCCAACCATCGGGACGATAAGGCGTGTTAATTTGTGCTTCATCAAGATTGAGCACTGAATTTTCTAAATGCTGCGGCAAATAAGTAATATCAATTATCCATTCCTGCAAAGTTTTTTCAGAAAATGGCTGAGGCTCATATACTCCAATCGGGTAACGCAAATCTTCCATAACAATATAATTTGAACATGTTTGACTTAAAGAAAAACGGATTAATTTTTCGGTTGTTCTTCCGTTGCGGCGGGTTTTATATTTATCAGTTCCATTTCAAATACCAATGTAGAACCGCCGGGAATATCTGCGCCTGCATCTCTTTCGCCGTAAGCAAGTTCGCTTGGAATAAATACTTTCCACTTATCGCCGATGTGCATCAATTGTAAAATTTCAGTCCAGCCCCTGATTACTCCTGCAACGGGAATGGTTAGTGGTTCACCACGCTCATAGGAATTATCAAACTGCTTTCCGTTTATCAAAGTTCCTTTGTAATGCGCTACTACGGTATCCTGAATTTTAGGTGTGGGTGAATTGGCATCTCCCTTCATAATTACCTCGTATTGCATACCATCAGGCAAAGTAATTACACCAGGTCGTTTTTTATTTGCTGCTAAAAATGCAATCCCTTCGTCCCGTACTTTTCCATTTTTCTTGGTTACATTTTCCTGCAACTTTTGCTGAATGCACTGGTTCGCCTGCTGATCATTTAAAACGGGCATTTTTTTATTGAATACATCACTCATTGCTTTTTGCATCACGGCATAGCTGATGTTTTCTATGCCCTGTTGCCTTAAATTTCCGGCTACATTCATACCCAGTGCGTAGCTAAAAGAGTCCGTTGAATTCTTCAACATATTTACAACAGGCTTTTGAGCCACGGCTGTTTTCGGTGCTGGCTTGGCAATGGGTTTCTTGGGTTTTGCCTGGGCATTTACCGCAGTGCCTGCAATCAATGAAATACTAACTGCTAAAAAAAATTGCTTCATTTTTATTGTTTGATTTATAATAATTGAAAAGTTTATGCTTCCCGCATTTCTTTACCGGTAAGGTTGATGAATACATCTTCGAGGTTGGCAGCCTTTACCTGTTTGGGCCTTTCAAAACCGGTTGCAACCAGGTCATCGATCATTTTATCTGGCGAAGCCAATGCGATGATTTTACCTTCATCCATAATGGCAATCCTGTCGCAGAGCTGCTCTGCTTCATCCATATAATGTGTAGTAATGATAACGGTTGTTCCTTGATTGCGGATATTTTTTATTAATTCCCAAAGGTTTCTGCGGGCCTGCGGATCAAGGCCAGTAGTAGGTTCATCCAAAAAAACAATTTTTGGTTTATTGATGAGTGTGGTGGCGATCGAAAAGCGTTGCTTCTGCCCACCACTCATATTTTTGTATTTATTTTTTGCTTTGTCAACGAGATTTACAGTTTGTAACAATTCCATTGCATCTACCTGCTCGTTATATAAACCGGCAAATAAGTCTATCAGCTCCAGCAAATTTAAGCCGGGGTAAAAACCGGATGTTTGTAGTTGAACGCCAATTATTTTTTTAATGTCACCAGGATCTTTATCCAGGTTTAGCCCATCCACAATTACTTCGCCGCTGGTTTTATCCCGAAGAGTTTCGATGATTTCAAGCGTGGTAGATTTGCCGGCTCCATTCGGGCCAAGCAAACCAAATATCTCTCCTTCATATACATCAAAAGAAATACCTTTTACTGCCTCAAAACTTCCGTAATTTTTTTTCAAATCCTTTACGGAGATGATTATTTTTTGCGTCATAATTCTTTTTATTCCTTACCTGCAAATTTAAGCGTTAAAAGTATGGATTGGTTTCACAGCTTTCAAAAGAAACGCCCATATTTCTATATAATTTAACCAAAGCTCTACATTTTTCCTTATTGCAGTTATGTTGATCTATTTCACATTAATAATTCCATCATAACATCAGCAGTAACATAGTGCGAATTTGTTACCGGAATATGCCGGAAGCCATAGTGTTCGTATAATGAAATAGCCGTTGCTAACTGGCTGTTGGAAACCAAAAACACCCTGTGTGCTCCCAATTGCTTTGCCTTACCGAGGCATTGTTCAATTAATAATTTACTAATGCCCTTTCCTCTGAAAGCAGGCGAAACCACCATTTTTGCCAATTCATATTCACCAGGCTTTTCTTTTATCAAAGCTGCTGACCCAATTATTTCCTCGTTGGATTTTGCAAGAAAAATAAACCCACCCGGATCAATAATAACCTGTTGCGGATCATTCAGCATCTCAAGATCCGGTGCCTCCGTTAATCCAAATTTATCGAGCCACTCCAGATTTAGTTGTTTAAAATCTTCCGCATATTGTTTTTCAAAATTGACTATTGATACCATGGGCGTAAATTAATAAACTGCAGCTAAAAAGTTCTAAAGATTATTTCCCATGTATAAATGATTCCAGTTCTTCCATCATTAATTTACTTCCTACATAAAAAGGTGTACGTTGGTGAACATGCTCTGGTATTATATCCAATATTCGCCTGGTGCCATCAGTTGCTGTGCCACCTGCTACTTCTACAATAAACGCAAATGGATTGCATTCGTACATCAATCTTAATTTGCCACCTGGTTTATCTTTTAATGCCGGATACATAAATATGCCGCCTTTAATGAGGTTTCGATGCACATCGCTTACCATGCTTCCGATATATCTTTCGGTATATGGGCCACCGTTTGCCTTGTGCTTTTGCTGGCATGCAGTTATATATTTCTTTACACCTTCCTCATACTGGTAATAATTTCCATGATTCACTGAATATATATTTCCCGAGGGTGGACATTTAATATCCGGATGGCTCAATGTCCATTCACCGATAGATGGGTCTAATGTAAACCCGTTTACTCCGCGACGAGTTGCATAAACAAAAATGGTGGACGAGCCGTAAATAACATAGCCCGCTGCCACCTGCTTAATTCCCGGTTGTAAAAAATCTTCGAGGGTTGCAGGTGTGCCAACCGGAGTTACCCTTCTGAATATGCTAAAAATGGTTCCGATTGACACATTAACATCTATATTGGCGCTGCCATCCAAAGGATCAAACAAACACACATATTTGCTTTTATTACTTATTTCATCATTAAACACAAGTATGTCATCCAACTCCTCGCTGCCAATACCTGCACAACTGATGCCGTGCCTTAATACGCCAACAAAATGATTATTGGCAAATGCATCCATTTTCTTAACTGTTTCGCCTTGTATGTTAATGCTTCCTTCATCTCCAAAAATATCAACCAAACCGGCCTTGTTTACTTCCACATTTACTCTTTTGGAAGCAAGGCCAATATCTCTTAATAGACCGGAAAGTTCTCCCGTTGCATGAGGGAAATTTCTTAATTGCTGAATGGTAAATTCGTCAAGGGTTTGCACCCGCCTGTTAATAATCATAGTTTATTTTTTGATTGCAGAATTTAGATTTTAGATTTGCGCTTCAAATGTAACCAGATTACCAAATATGGCAATCCCTTGCATATGAAAACCATGTATGAATTGCAAAGTGACGTAGCTTTTTTTATAATCAATAAATAAGTAAAATGAAGGTTTTTAAGTTTGGTGGAGCAAGTATCAATAGCATAGAAAGAATTAAAAATGTAGCAAGTATTATACAATCTTTTAACGGTGAAAAGATATTGATTATTATTTCCGCAATGGGAAAGATTACCAATGCACTTGAAAATGTGGTGGATTCATTTTATGCCGGCAATAAGGAAGAAGCACTAATGCTGTTTGAAAAAATAAAGGATGAACATATTGAAGTATTTACAAACTTAACCGGTTTACCAAAAGAAAGCTACCGCGAAATTGGCCTGAATGATTTGTTTACAGAAGTTGAATGGCTGCTTCACGATAAGCCAGTAAGAGATTACGATTATTACTACGATCAGATAGTTTGTTGTGGTGAATTATTGAGTACCGCCATTGTTAGTAAATATTTAAACATGACAGGTTTAAGTAACGAATGGATTGATGTAAGAGATATTTTTAGAACAGATGATAATTTCAGGGAGGCCAGTATTGATTGGGAGTATACCAAGCAAAGAGTAAATGACACCGTTTTACCGCTTTTCAACAATACAAATCTTGTAATAACACAGGGATTTATTGGTGCTACAGACGAAAATGAAAGTACTACTTTGGGCAGAGAAGGCAGTGATTTTTCTGCTGCAATTTTTGCCAATTTGCTTGACGCTGAAAATCAAACAATCTGGAAAGATGTGGAAGGTGTGATGAATGCTGATCCAAAGAAATTTCCGGATGCAGAATTTATAAGTGCATTGAGCTATAGAGAGGTTATTGAAATGGCTTATTATGGTGCCCAGGTAATACATCCTAAAACTATTAAGCCTTTACAAAACAAAAAAATACCACTGCATGTAAGGTGTTTTTTAAAACCGGAATTAGCTGGTACAATCATTAGCAGTATACCTGTTAAAGATCTTCCTCCAATCATTGTATTAAAAGATAAGCAGGTGTTGATGCAATTGAGATCGAAAGATTTTTCATTTGTTGAAGATTCATTGGTAGCCAAATTACACGAGCTAATGTTGGACGCTAAAATAAGGCCCAACCTTTCTCAAAATGGTGCTATTACCTTGCTATGTTGTTTTGATGACAGGCCCGAAAAAATTGAAAAACTTGCATTGAGTGCCAGTGAATATTTTGAAGTACAGGTAGAAAAAAATTGCCAGTTATTAACAATAAGACACTATACAGAAGCAGCTATTGATCAATTAACGAAAGGTAAGGAACAAGTGCTTAGCCAAAAGACAAGAGAGATTATTCAAATATTGATCAAAGAAAATGAAGAAGGAATTTGATGAAAATGATTTGCAGGGTACAAACGTGAGACCAGTTAAATTTTAATTGATGATATACTGGCCTTTTTTATTGATCAATATAACCGGCAATTGTTTTTTTGCCTCAAAATAATCAAATGCCCCTTTTAAGGTAACAGCAAAACTTTGAAGTAATGGATTTTCTTTGCTTGCCTCGGCAAAGTATTCAAAAGATTTTTTTACGTTGTATTTAATTGGAAAAACATGCACAGGAATAAAATCCTGTCCCTGTTCCTTTACTTGCGATGCAATGACATACAGTTCTTCAATAGGCGCATCACTGATGGCAATACAACCCGTAGAAACACAACTGCCATGTATATAAATAGCATTTCCCGGACGCAGTGAATCGCTTAGTAATTTGTCGGAAGCATTTGGATAATTTAGCCCCAGCGCAAGATGGTAATTGCTATTGGGATTAAACTCATTGATATAATAAAATCCTTCGGGCACCTGGTAGTCGCCTTCCATTCTTTTAGGCCCCATTGTACCACTCTGCATGCAAACTCTATATGATTTAAAAAACTTAAACGGGCCTTTTGCTTCTTCTTTTACCCACACTTCTAACTGGCGATCGAATTTAAAACTGCGCAGGTACAATTGCTGTGGAGGCCATTGCAATTTTTTTTCTTCAAATTGCTTTTTAAGTGAATCTTCTACTCTTGAAAAAAGATCCGAATTTTTGGATGATGTGTGAGGAAAACTGATTATAGAAGTTTGTGAAAATAATTTTCCAGAAGTGCAGCATACCAACAGTGCTGCTATTAAATATTTATGTAGGTTCCTCATCAATAAAAAAGAATAAAAGGTTTATCAGGCGATTAACGTAAAAATATGAATTTTATTGACATTGCATTTGTTAAACACCCGGCCAAATTAGACCAAGTCATTACAATTGAGACATTATCAACAAAAAACAACGGAATGTTAATATATATTTGATACATATAACATTCCGTTTTAATTATAAGTTGCCCCTGCTTTCCTGCTCTTTTTCAAGTGCCTCAAATAATGCCTTGAAATTGCCCTTTCCAAAACTGCGGGCTCCCTTTCGTTGTATGATTTCAAAAAACAACGTAGGCCTGTCTTGCAATGGCTTGCTGAATATCTGCAATAAATACCCTTCTTCATCCCGGTCAATTAAAATACCCAGTCGATGAAGTGGTGCAAGATCTTCATCAATCTCACCAATTCTTTCTAAAATATTTTCGTAGTAACTATCCGGAATAGATAAAAATTCAATACCTCGTTGCTGTAGTTCTGTGACCGTTTTTACAATATTGGCTGTAGCAATAGCAACATGTTGAACACCTTCACCATCGTAAAATTCAAGGTACTCTTCTACCTGGCTTTTTCGTTTTCCCTTTGCAGGTTCGTTGATGGGGAATTTCACAAATCCATTACCGTTGCTCATCACTTTGCTCATTAACGCCGAATATTCGGTAGAGATATCATTATCATCAAAGGTTAGAATATTTTGAAATCCCATCACCTCCTCATAAAACTTTACCCACGGGTCCATCTGGTTCCATCCCACATTTCCTACACAGTGATCAACGTATAATAAACCTGTATCAGTGGGGTTGTAAACTGTTTCCCACTTGCTAAACCCAGGCATAAAAACCCCATTATAATGTTGCCTTTCAACAAACAGGTGTATGGTATCTCCATAAGTGTGAATACCACTCATAACCAGTTCTCCAAATTCATCTTTGAGCGTTGTTGGTTCCATATAACTTTTGGCACCCCGGGCTACCGTTTCATTCCAGGCCGATGTGGCATCGGCTACTTTTAATGCAAGATGTTTTACGCCATCTCCATGCCGATAGATATGGTCAGCCATTGTATTACCCGATCTTAAAGGGGTTGTTAATACAAAAGTGAGTTTGTTTTGACGAATTACATAACTCACTTTATCCTTCATACCTGTTTCAGGCCCTGCATAAGCCAGGGATTGAAAACCAAAAGCAGTTTTGTAAAAGTGGGCTGCCTGCTTTGCATTGCCCACATAAAATTCAACATAATCGGTTCCTTGTAATGGAAGAAAATCGGCATTAATTACAGCAGATTTTTCATCTGTGCTATTGACTGTAAACATAAAATGTAAATTAAGAATTGCTAAATATGGTGAATGAAAATATTTAGCAGGCCGTATCCATCGCCAGCGCCAACAGAAGTAGGTTGTAACTACAGCGTTTGTCAGAAAAAATTTTATGAGGATAATCAGGGAGCATTGTACAGTAAAGGTATTGCTTTTAAAAACAATTATAGATTATGATGAAAAGCAGCCTTAACAGGGCCACGATGTTATTATTGCAAGTTTGAAATGGAATATATGAGTTGCTATTTAACGACATCATGAGATTTGTTTGTAATTATTTGCGGATTGCATTTTATTTTTTATAATATTGCTGTAGCAATATGAAGACTTCCGGGATATATAAATTCCCCATGAATTTCCTTTTCCAAATGAACGCCAGTTAAGCTACCAGTTAATAAATGTTTTTGCCAAAAACAGCCGTAGTTTTTGCAACACGTTAATGGAGTATCTTAATTAATAATTAATCAATTCGTACACCTTTCGAAAGTTTACATATGTACCCACACATGTTCATATATACAATACTATGCTATTGCTGTGTAGGTATTTTACTGGTATTATTTTTCAGCTCTGTCCATAAAATAGTCCTCCGGTATAATTTCAAAAAAGACCTTCTTGAACATGAGATAGCAGATTTAAGAGCAGCGCACGACATTACTTTCCTGCAAGCCGATTTGGACATGCGGGAATATACTTTTCAAAATATATCAAGGGAAATTCATGATAATATTGGTCAGAAATTATCATTGGCAAAACTGTTATTATATGCTCAAATGGAGGATGATATTGATGAGAGCAAAATAAACAATTCCATTTTATTGATTTCACAATCAATCGACACATTGGCAGATATTTCACATAGTATGAAAATGGCCATAAATAATAATGATGATGGTTTAATCAAATCATTAGAGTCTGAGGTTGAGCAATTACAAAGATCAGGGCTTTCTGCCGTTGAGTTAAAAATTACAGGTGATCCGGTTTTACTTGATAAACATGCGGAAATGGCTCTTTTTAGAATTGCACAGGAAGCATTACAAAATATAAATAAACATGCCAACGCGTCCTCCGTTTCCATCCGGTTGCGCTATGAAGCGTCATCTTGTACGTTAACAATAGACGACAATGGCCAGGGCATGCCAAAAGAGAAATGCACACAAGGCACTGGTATAAATAATATCCGTAACAGAACTGCAACATTACTTGGTTGTTGTTCGATTAACAGCAATCAGAATGGAACTCAATTAACCGTTCACGTACCCTTAAAAAACAACGCATATGCACAAGACAATCCTACTGGCAGATGATCACATATTATTAAGAGATGCACTCGTAAATCTCTTGAATAAGTTTAAAGACTTTAGTGTATTAAAAGTAGCTGGAGATGGCACGGAAGTTATCAGGGAAATAGAGGCGGGCCATGTACCGGATATAGTAATACTAGATCTCAACATGCCGAAGATGAATGGCTTTGAGACTGCAAGCTGGCTAAACCAACATTATCCCGATATACAAATTTTGATACTTACCATGTACGATTCAGAAATTGCCTTTATCAGGTTATTGCAGATTGGTGTAAAAGGATTTCTTAAAAAAGATATTCACGCTACAGATCTAAATAATGCACTGATTTCAGTAGCCAGGGGCGGATATTATTACTCAAACGACACAACCGGGAAACTTGGGACATTATTTCAAAAAAATACAGATAGTAGCAAACCGCTTGGAAAATCTTTATTGAGTGAAATTGAAATGGACTTTCTAAGATATGCCTGTACAGAAATGACGTACAAGGAAATAGCATTAAAAATGGAGTTGTCGCCCAGGGTAATTGACAACTATAGAGATGCACTTTTTGATAAACTAAATGTAAGAAGCCGCGTTGGACTGGTTTTGTATGGCATCAAAAATTGCGTGGTTACTTTTTAAAAGTAGCTTCACACCAAAGAAAAAAATGCCCGATTTAAAATGAATCGGGCATTTTTTTAATCTACTACTTCGCCTTCAATATCGTAGTCGAAGGCTTTAGTCATTTTTACATTTACAAAATCGCCAATGATTAATTTTTTCTTGCTTTGAATGATTACTTCATTATCCACTTCTACACTGTCAAATTCTGTACGGCCAAGGTATCTGCCCGCCTCTTTTTTATCAATCATCACTTTAAAAGTTTTACCAACTTTTTCCTGGTTTTTTTCAAGCGAAATTTCCTGCTGCACTTCCATTATTTCCTGCGCCCGTTCTTCTTTTTCTTCGGCAGAAATAGTGTCGGCCAAATCATAAGCGGTCGTTCCCTCTTCGTGACTGTAAGTAAAAGTTCCAACCCTATCGAAACGCATTTTCTCTAAAAACGTTTTCAACTCTTCTACATCATCTCTCGTCTCACCGGGGAAACCAGCAATGAGTGTAGTACGTAAACAAATACCTGGAATTTTATACCTGATCTCATGTATAAGATCTTCCATTTCTTCACGGGTAATCTGGCGCTTCATTAATTTCAACATATTGTTAGCTGCATGTTGCAATGGCATATCCAGATAATTGCAAATATTGTCCCGTTCTTTAATAGCATCAATAATATCAAGCGGAAATTTTGAAGGATAAGCATAATGCAAACGTATCCACTCAAGACCTTTTACATCGGCGAGAGCATGTAGTAATTTTGGCAATTCCCTCTTCTTATAAATATCAAGTCCGTAATAGGTAAGTTCCTGGGCTATCAACATTACTTCTTTTACACCGCGGTCTACCAGTTTTTTCGCCTCATCAACCAGCGATTCAATTGTTCTGCTAACATGCTTGCCACGCATTAATGGTATGGCGCAAAATGAGCAAGTACGATTACAACCTTCGCTAATTTTCATATACGCATAATGTTGCGGTGTACTCAGCAAACGCTCTCCTATTAATTCAGCTTTATAGTCTGCTTCAAACTGTTTTAAAATCAGCGGCAATTCCATGGTTCCAAAGTAGGCATCCACTTCAGGAATTTCCTGCTCCAGGTTATTTTTGTATCGTTCACTTAAGCATCCTGTCACGTACACTTTATCAAGTTTGCCTCTGCGTTTCAATTCTACCTGTTGCAAAATAGTGTTTACACTTTCTTCCTTGGCTTTTTCAATAAAGCCACAGGTATTTACAATCACAATATTGTGATCTTTCTTTCCGCTTTCGTGTACAACATCAATCTCATTGGCTTGCAACTGACCGCTTAACACCTCACTATCCACCATATTCTTACTGCATCCAAGGGTTATGATGTTTACTTTGTCCCTATGTATAGTTTTTGTTTTCATAAAAATTTGCGCAAAGGTAATGAGTTTGCAGTTGGCACTTAGATTGGGGAATGAAAAAGTGCCTGTAACAATGTTAAAAAAACAAGGGAGGTTCGATTCAAATTAAAATGCAGAATCTAAAACATTCGTTTTCAATATACTTGTACGTATACCTAGGCCAATTGTATCTGATTGGAGTCAAAAGAAAGATGCTATTGGGAAAAAGATGTGCTTAAAAAATAAGGCCGATGCGACCATTCATTCAAATTTAAAACTTCTGATACAATACCTTAGTTGCGGCTCCAGATCGGATTGCTTTGTGTAATAAGCAATCGTCATATTATTTTTAAGGAAAATTTCTCCTACACAGTCCCCTCTTTTATCCTTGTATAAATACATTGAAGTTCCATTTACTATTTCTATCTCATAAGGAAGAGTGCCCGCTGAAAATTCTTTTAGCAACAAATTTTTATGCTCATTTAAAATGTCATAGAAAAGAACGATGCTGTTTACAGATGAATCATTTTCTTCTTCAAAGCTTATATAGAAGTGATTGTTGCCAACACAGATTGCATACTGATTAATGAGAACCGGCAGTAGGAAGCAGGATGCAAAGTCTTTAATAACTAAATCAAATCTGTAATTATAACCACAGGCTTTCATTGCCGAATCAAGGTTTTGAATCAATTTCTTCTTCACCTGGTGAAAATTATTATCAACCGGAACAAACTCCAGGAAATAACCCGTGCTGATACACAGGTTACTATCTTCTGTATTTAAAGACAGATAAGGTTTTTCTGTCTGTGCAGGAAGCATACCAGGAATTAGTAATAGTAAAATGTAAAGGATGATTTTCATACTGGTGTTATAAGATTGGGTACAATAAATAACGAGTCGGATGGTTAAACAAAATCTGCAAAAAAACTGATTAAAAGAAGGGAAAAACAACTGAATATGCTAGTTTTTTAACTCAAAACAAATGCACATAGGAAGAAGCAAAAAGAAGAAGGATTGCTAACATTATTGCAGCAATATAACAATATGGGTTTTGAAGAATTTAGGTAAACAAGATTGCTGTCGTTACAGTA
This sequence comes from Ferruginibacter sp., assembly GCA_040002495.1. Classification (GTDB taxonomy): domain Bacteria; phylum Bacteroidota; class Bacteroidia; order Chitinophagales; family Chitinophagaceae; genus Ferruginibacter. The sequence continues at coordinate 32,044 of JBDUEK010000035.1, read as the reverse complement.
CGTATAATTAACAACTGAAAGTAAATGCCAAAAGAAACCCCTGTTTACTTTTGAGGTAAACAGGGGTTATAATATTATTCATTTAGCCAGAGTTACTATGTTCCTTCTCTTGGATCGCCATGCAAGTACTCTCCCACCAACTTCTTATACGCATCACTACTTATTTTGCCAACTTTACCATCTACTTTTAAGATAGCTCCATTTAAGTTTAACTGGCGTTGCAATTCTTCGGCCTTGGCTACATACCTGGAAGGTGCATAATTAACTTCCTTACCCAATTGCTTAAGCATTGCCAAAGGATCGGTATTTGTATCTGTTGTTGCCAGTTGCTTTTCAAAAATACGCCGCAGCATAACCGCTACACCGCATTGTTTTGAAACTGCAGCAGCACTAAATTTTCCATCACTGGTATATTTTCCTTTTGTGTAATGATTACTAAAACTCCACAAATAAGGGGAGTTGATGGGCACATTAGGCGCTTTTAGATAACGATAACCATACCCATTATATGCTTCCAACTGGTACAACATACCCGGAATACCCCAGTCGGTCCATTTATCCAATCCCTGGTATCGCAAAGCATCTTCGGCACTAAATTCCCAGGCAAATGGTGGATTACCCTGAGCAGGCCTGTTTTTAGGCACTTGTACGGTACGTGCAGTCAAGGGATCTCCATTGTGCAGGTGTTTTGTAAAATTACAGTTGCCTTCCATGCAATGGGTAAGGCCGATAAAATACCAGGGAATATTCAACTTAGCTCCAACACCTTCGTAGCTACTTCTTCCCTTCAATATCATATCAACGTATTTATCCACTGCGGGATACAAGTTGGGAGTGATGTGGCAAGTATCAAATAATCTTTGATACTCGGCTTGCAATTGTGCATTGTAAATGGGGCGTGGCATAATACTTAAAATTTTATGGAGTTTAATTTATTTGGATGTTATAAATACTCAAAAATCAGAACTGTAGCAAGCAGGATACAAACAATTATTCTTCAGAAGAAAAGGATTTAAAATACTAACCTAATACACAAATTCCGCAAATGCAAATGATGGATCAAAAAAAGAATAAGTATCTTTTTTTTAAAAGAAACGAAATAGAATTTCTCTATTCATTTTTCCATTTCCAACCAACTTATTTACCTTTTCAACTACACATTATAAATGCTATAAAAAAAATGATCTCTTTAAACTTTTTACTTTAACGGAAGGTGAATTACTTCCTGCAAAAATTGTTTCGTGGCTTTTTCAACTCCAGCAAGGTCATTTGATTTAATAAATGATCCTATAACATGATTCCCAGTATTGGGCAATGCCTGTTGGCTTTTAAGAGAATCCGCAGTACCCAGTTCGGCAAACATTTCTTTCATTGCACTTACTTTAACCACCGGATCCTGGTGCTGTTCATCTTTATAATAATACAGCAATAAAGTGGGTTGCTTTATTTTGTTGAAGGTATTTTTGTTCATCGTTGTTTCGAGCATTTCTTCCAGCACTACCGTAGCTTCCAGGCGATAAGGCTTGTTCCAGTATTGTTTATAAATAGGCCGGTCATCTTCGGCAACAATATAATTCCCTCCTTTTACCAACCTTGCTAACTGCAATCCCCAGGGGTTGTTTAATAACCAGGCATTGGGATCATTGATAGCGATATTGGGAGAATATAATACAAGCGCCGAAACATCGTTGGGAAAGGACGCTGCCAGTTGCAAAGCTTGTGTACCGCCAGTGCTTGTACCCATCAAAATCACTTTATCTCCCAGTTGCTTTCCAATGGCTAGTGCCTGCTTTGCACTCTCCCAATAATTATCAGCCGTAAGATTTATCAGTTGCTCAGATGTGTCAATGCCATGTTCTGCCAATCGTGACAGATACAAATTGCATCCAAACTGTTTGGCAATATTCCGATGCACTGGTTCTCCCTCTTCCTGCGACGCAGAAAACCCATGCAGGTACACGATGGCATAGGGAGTTTTTTGCTTAACAGAATCATCCGACCAAACAATTCTTGCCTCGTTGTCAGGCCGGAGTTTATGTGCTGCTTCATTGTTGGCAATAAAACTTTCCAATGCACCGATGGGTGGAACTGATGGCAACTTTGTATTGTAAACCGGCTTTTCAGGATGCGGCCCCATTAAATAAATAACGCCAAGCAAAATAACTACCAGAAGCAATCCCTTTAACCAACGCATAACAAAAGTTTTAATGAAGCTACCAATTTACGTAAAGTTCCCTTTCAACTAAACGTGTAGCCTCATTGATCATACAAATTTCATGCTCCTCAAATACTTCAGCTTTATTACTTATTTTTCCGTTTCAGCTTCGTCTTCTTCCAACTCACCTGCTTTATTATAAATTGGATTTAGTATCCACAAATAAAGGTTACTAATCAAAAAACCTATAACACCAAGAGCCAGCAAACCAACATATTTTCTAAAATTAGACCTGATATTTACCAGCATCGCCAGGTGCTTTGAAACAAATCCCAACAGGTATATAATTAAAAAACCTGCCACCCATGCAACCGTAATATCAAAAATAGATGCCTGCCAAAATTTGATGATGCAATATGTTAATGCAATGATTGCAACAATACCCAGCATAATTCCCGCTACCCTTATTTTGGTACTGACATCCATTAATTTAAAGGCTATCTTTTTACCCGCAGCTAATTGCTTTTCAATTTTTATCGCTTTATCTGGCCGGGTTACGTAATCTGCAATACGAAGAAAACTCCAGTCGGTATCTGTGGTTAAACTATCCTCATTTTTCAATTTGCAGGACTCGTAATTTATTTGTTGATAACCGCTATACATCAACGCATACGCTTCGATGTCGTGAAACGAATCGAGGTCTGTACGAATTTCAGATAACAGCGATTGCACATTTCTTAACACGCCATATCTTGTAAGATCTGAATTATTACCCGCAATGTTTGCATACATAATAGACCTCGGCGGATCTGTACAATACTTCCAGCTCACGGGATTTTTCTGTAGATCATTCTTAAGATGAACCGCAATAAGCGTATTTAATTGGGTGGTGTAATTTCTTTCTTTTATATCGAGAAATTGTAGCTCACGTAAGCGCTCCTGCAAAATACTATCTGCCCTGTAAAAAATGCCTGCGCTGCCGGATGTTATATCTGTATTGGTTGGCATTTGACCACTTGCATCGCTGATGATCATGTTTCTACACTCCTGTTCTATCAATGCAGCTATACCCTGGTTATCGTGTAAGCCGCCATCTATCAGTTGCAAGTCTATTTCCGGATATAGATCGTGCATTGGCATGGGGTAAAACATAACCGGTACACAGGCAGAAGCACCTACTGCAAATCCCAATTTAAACTTTTTGTACCTGTCAGGCGCTTCTGAATAATACATTCTGCGAAGCCTTGGTTTTACATCAATATCTGCCAATATATTGCCCGGTGGCTCTCCCATCCAGGATGCTGTAAATTGCCAGTTATGTCCTGTATTAACACTGGTTGCATTTAACACAAGTTGTGGAATTTTATTGCTCCGCTTCCAGTTGTCAGTAACAAAAGAAAAGGTTTCTTTTTCATTCAATTTTGGATTGATGAAAAGATCATTCATGTAAATATGTCCACCATTTTTACGAACGGTATCTGCCAAATCAGAATTTGGATTTCGTTCCCATATTTGCTGGTATAGATGCCTTTCATACAATTCGCCCAAACGATGCGTACGGGAATAATGTTTATTAAAAATCATCTTAAAATTGCTGACAATATTACTGAATATACGTACCCGTAAATTTTTCTGAATGCCTTTTAGGAAACCAGCTTCTACATCTTTTACCAACGCTATATAATCTTCCCTGGTAATGGATTCGTCTGTTTTAGACTCCAGCAAAACTTTTAACTTTAAATAATAATAAGCGCCAAGAATAGAGCCTCCCGAAACACAGGAAATAACTTCTATATTTCTTAGTTCATCTTTATCGGCTAATGATGCCAACACACCAATATGAAACAGCGATGCTCTGAAACCGCCGCCGGATAAGGCAAGCCCCATTTTACCATCTTTTTTTATTACCGGATTTTTTTTACCCATCGCAACAGCTCCTTCACCGTCCATCCTAAATGCAGCAAGACAGGTGTTAATTTTTTCTTCATCAACCTGGCTCAACATTCTTTGAAATTGCTCACCTATTGCCGGCTGTTCAGCAAATTCTCCACCAACAAATTTCTTCTGGTACAACTGCAAATAAGCGATGGAAAATATCTGTTGGCTAAAACTCCTGATTTCCCAGGCATTTAAACCTTCCCGCTGTATGTATTGTTGAATAAAGCTGAGTGCAGCCTTATAATTACGCAAGCCAAAATATGCCTCGGCAATGGTGGCATATACCCAGGAGCTAATTGCTTTTTCCTTTACAACGGGATCTTGTGCAGACGGATTTTCTATGTATTGATCCAGTATAAAACTTCGTGTGGATGCAGCATCTGAAAATAACTCCTGCATACTTTCACTCAAGCCGGTTTGTCGTCCATATTCCTCCATCTGATCTACCGCCATCAACTCACTTATGTATGCATAGTTAATAGCCGTGTACCCATCATCATTTGCTGCCTGGTTTAAAAACCGGGCTTCTTTATTTAAAAAAGATTTCCAGATTTGAAAACCCTTTTTATAATAAAACCGGGCCAAGGTTAAATTTTTGAACTGGTGATCAAACTGCCATTTCCTTTTGTAGATAGCAGCGGCAAGTCCCAGGGTTTCACATTTTTCTGTTTTAAAAAGATCGTCGTTTGTTTTCAATTCCTGCATGGCCTTTTCAAATTTGAAAGACGATGGCAATGACTGATCCTTATAAATATAAGTGGCTAACTTTTGAAAATCCTTTAAAGGAATCATGTCGCCCTTATCTTCGTCCAGTTTCATTTTAGCAAGCAAAACTTCTGTTGCATAAGCAAACTGGTCCGACTTTTCAAGTTCCTTATACAGGTCACGAAGTTGGTTGCTGCTGAGGTTTCGCTCACCTCTTAACACATTACGGGCTCTCGTAATTACATCCAATTTAGAATCGGATGTAGGAATGCTGTTGGTTGACATCAAAAAAGAAATTTAATTCAGTGAAAGGGAGATGGCGTTTCGATTGGAATAAGATTTGGCAAATAGACTTTATAAAGATATCAGATAAATTGGATATGTACGAAAGTTATTGGCATAGTATTTTTACAGGAAAAATTATTTTAAACTCATAATTTTTTAGCAAGCTTTCAGCAATATTAAAATGCAATGTTTTTAGTTTTTTTAATTGACCACGGATGGAAGTTTGTTTTAATAGCCAGCTATTTATTAAATCAATATTTAAAAAGTAATTTCGCTTTGCTTTTAACCAAATAACATTTTATGCGTAGTCCGCTCATCAACCAATTTTCTACAATTTTTGTTGGAACTATATTTGCAACTTTATTTGCCTGTAACATGAAAAAACAAACGAAAGATACCAGCGAAACAAAGGAGCAACAACTACATAAAATAGATTCCTTACTACAGGATGCGGCCTATGCTGAATCAATGGCATCTACATTAAACGCCGCATATTACAAAGGAATAGGGGAAGCAGTTCCACAATTTATTTCAGCTACTGAAGAAACGGACACCATTAAAGTATCAAAAAAAGAGGATAGGATAGCTACAAATCTGGCTGGTTTTTATGCGTTGGAATGTGGAGTAGAATTATTGAGCGATGAGTCAAAAGAAACACCAATAATTTGGTTGCAACGTATTGCGGCGCAGTCTCTGGACTCCACATCTAACTTATTGCTAAACCGCTTTGCCAATGCCACCTGGAAAGCCGGGCAGCCTTTCAGGGCAATAGAAAGAATTAAACGATCAAGTTTTATTGGTGCCAGCCATTTGAGTGATGAAGAAGTTGCCAAAGATGAGGTGCAGATAAAAAATGCGGCCGTTAAACTGCTCTTTTCTATGCAGGATGTGCTTGAGGCTCCGACTGAAGAACAAATGAAGTATCTAAAAATACTGATGCAGGATACCAGCTATGCAAAGGATATGGCTGCATGGATGGATGCCAGTTATTATGCCGGAATGAATGAGCAGGCTCCACCATTTCTTATTAAAGAAGATGACACAGCTACCCTAACAAAAAAAGTTAAATCTATTAAAATTGCAACTAGTATTGCCGGCTTCTACGGGCTGGAATGTGGCCTCAATTACCTGGTTACTATCACCGGCAAGCTCCCTTCTGAAATTCTACAGGCTATCATAGATGGTGAATTAAGTGCGGAAAACGAGCAACTACTTTCCAGGTTTGCCAATGCCACCTGGAAAGCCGGGCAACCCTTCATTGGCCTATCAAGAATTACCCGGGAAATATTTACGCCGTTTTATTTTTTGAGTGAATCCGATCGTAAAAAAGATTTGATGCAGGTAAAAGCTGCGGCAGAAAAGTTATTAAAGGATTTGTAGATTGACTGTTGATTTTTTTATGCCACTCCGTTGATAAAAAGAATATCCTGGGCTAACAATTACAGGCTATGTTAAAATGTTTTATGGCGAAAAAATCAAAGGCCAATTCGTTATCCGTTGATAAATATTTGCCTACTTTTTAGTAAAAGATTTATTAACGATGTTGAATAATGGTATATCAATCAAAATAGAAAGATTAAAAACATCTGTTGATGGCACCGCTGTAAATGATGTATTGTCCGAATAAAAAAGTTTGGGTGTTCTTCGCCAACCGGCCGCAACCGCCAGCGGAAATCCACGTATAGGCTCAACCAATAATTGAGCTGATGGAGAAAAAATACTTTCAAGCCTTACTTCCTGTTTAAGTGTTTCTGTTGCACCGTTCTGCAGTCTGTAAGTTGCAATTGATCCAACATCAATTAAAGAAACAAAGGCAGAAAATACAGGGCAAAAATCCCGTTGGCTACCTGCACTCAAACTTATACCAACAGGCGCATAAATTCCCCTGGCGTAAAGGCCGCCATTAAAATCGAAACCGTATCCAATATAACCATTGGCTGCAATATTGAATGCCGATTTTTGTTTAATAGAATAACTTCCGGCAGGTAATGCGGCAGCTTCCAATGCCTGTTGCACTTCCTCCGCTGATGCAGATTTAACAACCGAGGCCATGAAATTTCCGTACTTCAATATCTTTTCAATTGTTTCTGCCGCCGGTCCAAGTTTTTTCAATAATTCCTGAAGCGATGATGTAACATTTGGATTATCGCCTGATTTATTAAATGCCTTTCTTAAAATTAAATAGGCGTTCATCACCGCATTGTTATAATTTTTGGTGTATATATTTTTAGACAATTCATTGGCATTTCTTGCGATGGTTATGTAAGGATCGTCCGTACTGTTTTCTTTTATTATATTAGCAACTTTAAAGCCGTACTCGGTAATATTAATTGCTTTACTGATATAAGTGTAATAGTCATCCGCAGTTGGTTTTCCTACGCTTAATTTTTCTTTAAAATCTTTAATGGTTCGGTCAACATCGTTGGCCAACATTGCAAAGTTTTCTACCCAGCCCGAAAGCACAAACAGGGTGGTTACATTGCTTGCCATAAACTGATCTACCCTTACATTTCCGAATTGAATTTGTGTAAGCTTAACCCTTTGATAAATTAAACCAATAAATATTTTAAGTGTCACTTTATCATTTACCAAAGCATTTAAATCACTCAGTTTAATCCACCTGTTTCCATCAACTGCATTTACTTCCCTTACACTTTGAGAAAAAATGTCAACCAGTTTTAAGGCATTGCCAAGTTTCGAATTTATGTCCTGCAGTTCTGGCATCAGTGCCAGGCTGTGGATAATACTGTCGGGCCATATACCTCCCTCACCCTGCGATAATTCACTTACTATTTTAGATGTTCGTACCGCTGCCCTTACTTCAGGTAAATCTTTAAATATCTCTTTATACCTGGGCAGATCAATCAACTGGTTTAAACTGATAACAAGGTTTGACAGATCTTTATGAAAAGCCTCCCTTAAACTTTGAATTAATTCTGCGTACCGGTAAGTTTCTATCGTACTGAGAAATTCTATTGTGACCGGAAACAGCGTTTTACATTCCGGATTATTGGGGTCGTCGAGAAATTTTTTCATACGGGTAAAAAAGGCAACATTCAATTCTTCCTTTCCTCTTTTAATTAAAAATTGGGCAACGCCGTCTGCAATATTGGTAACGTTCAATGAACCTGCAGATGACAGGCCTTTTTGAATGGCTCCAGAAAATAATCCCTGTGCAGTTTCACTATGATAAAATTCTTTAAGAAATGGGTTTTTTAATATACTATCTTCCATTTCATCGGTCGATGAAGTTTTTCCAAAATAATAGTCGAACAATTCTTTGTTTGCCGGCTCTAACTTAATAGTCTTAATACTTTCAAGCTGCGATTTTAAATAAAGCGCATCGTAATAAGCGGAACGCTGTCCGAAAGAAATAAATACAATGCTGCTGAAAAAAAAGGTTAGAATAGAAGTATAATATTTCATTTGATTGGCTTTAACTTTTGAAAAAATTTAAGAGCTTTTCTCCACTCAGGCACGGCAAAGATTTACCTGAAATTGGTCTGATATCTGAAAGGTCCCGAAGCAGCTTTTTTATCTGAACGGGAGTATAAATAAAATTGAGTTTGTTGATAATTAAGGCTACCACCCCGGCCACTATTGCAGTTGACTGGCTGGTGCCGCTCATGGCTATTAAGCTATTATTGTCATGTCTGTAAGAAGCAATATCGAGCCCATCTACAATTGTAACCAGGTGTTCGTTTATAAAAGAAAATAATTTTCCTGCTACAGGTATAGATCCGATGCCGATTGAATTATCAAAACATGCAGGGTATCTTTTACTGTTGTCGTCATCCTGAAATGCGTCACCCATTGCGCACAGTACAATTTTATTATTGGCAACTGCTGCATTTACTGCTGCTTCTACTTTATCTTTTATCAGCGGATCTTTCATTCGCCCACCCCAACTTATTGAAATGATATGAATATTTTTATTGGCATTACACCAATCAATTGCTTCCGCATACCTGATTGCTTCACTATCTGACAAACTACCCGATTCAGAAAATTTGCAGATATACAAATTACATTCTGGCGCAACTCCAATAAACTTTCGATTCAAATTTCTAGCGCCAATTAATGCAGCACAATGGGTTCCATGACCAAAACTATCTTGTAATGATTGAGCTTTGTCGAATAAATAAAAATCTGTTTTATTAAATGCTAAATCATCATTGTTCAAATTAATTCCGGTGTCAACAACTCCAACTCCTACTCCTTTGCCTTTTGTAAATTCCCATATTTCGGGAATCTTCAGATCGTTCATCCAGGTAGGGTACGGCGATGCATTGAGCAGTGTACCTGCTTCCCCTGAAACGGCCACAGCACCACTCCAAACGAACGCCCCGTCAACCAATTTATACCAGGTACTGTTTCCTTTATAAACTTCTCCTACAACTGCCTCGGCAATATCAATAACATCACCAGGACTAAAAAACCTGTTACCAATATTATTGTCTGGCAATACTTCAGGCGAGCCTGACCGTACATTGAGAAATCTTGTTACCCTTGCTTGCATCAGGCCTCCCTGTTTATTGGTGAAACCACTCCGGTCGCAGTTGTGTTTGTACTGTCGGTGCCTTGTTTTAATGAAGTGCGGAGCTTCATCATTTTATTAAGCATATCAAACCAGAAGGGAGCACCCAAACTTATTGCGATGGCAGTTATCAGGAACCCAAAAAAATGATGTGCCAATAACCTGAAGAAGTACTGCCATTTTTCACAATGGGTGAACCTGATCAATTCAGTTTCTTCCTGATCGGTTTTTGACAACGAAACATAATCAACCTGCGGACTATATACTTTCTGTTTGCTAATACTATCTATCACAACTTTAACGGAATCGGGTGCCCAACCGCCAACACCCAAAATTGTATTGGCATCTGCAATATCCTGTTCAAGCCTTTTCTTAACATTATTCAATGAATCGAGTTTCTCAGCCGTAAAGGAAAGTTTACTTGTGTCTGGTGGCATATTGTTTTGACTGTATGCGGCAGCTAATGTTACAATTTTATCTCTTGCATCCTTATCCGTAGAAAGCTTACTAATAATTGTAAATGTATCCGCATTAAAAAACCATGCAAGCATAAATCCCAGTACAAGCAGTACGATCTGGATTTTTCTTTTATACCACTCCGTACATTGTTCCATGGTTCTATCGAACCAGGCTTCTAACTGAAGCTTAAATTTCACCAGGTCGCCGTACGACTCGTACCACATGCTTTGAACATATTTAGCAGTTTCCTCATCCAGTACAATTTTGGCTTTTTCTACACCGGTAGCTATTTTATGATCGGCAACAATTCCCGTCAATGCAGCAATAATTCGTTCTTTACTAATTTCAGTAACGGGTATTTCTTTTATGTCACCTTCCGCAGGATCTTCCATTTTAGTATTTCCATCTATATTCAATTTTTTATACCCTATTTCATTCAGCAGATTTAATAATGTTTTCGAAAAACTGACCGCTTTAAATTGAGAAGGAACTTTAAAAATTCCCGTGCTACCCAGGTATTTAATTTCGGGATGATTGTAAAAATTGGTGACCCTTGGATTTTTGGGATTTTTCATCAGCTTTAGTGAGTCCCACATTCTTGGCCAAAACCCTTCAGCTTCTGTTGACACATCGTTCAGCATTCTGTCGATGCCTTCTTTAAGATTGCGTGCCCGCAACCCAAGTTTGGTAGCAATAATTTCAGAAAGTACAGTGGCAAATAAACTGTACAGCAGGTAAACAAATACCAATCCAATTACTAAGTTAAGTGCAACATTATCTAACATGATTTTACAGTTTTATTTTATCAGCAATGATTTTGATTGAAGCTGGCAAAAAATAGTTAATTGCCATACAAGTAAAAAAAACAAAAAGTCATTTTTACAAAATAGACCAGTAGACAGGGGTGGGAAGTTTGGGGGAGTAATTCGAAGGATGAATTTACATGCTAACTTACTATCAAATTACCACAAATGCAACAACCCGGGCCTTCATTTTTTACATTCGCAAAAATAGCAAGATCATAAATTGAACGCCTACCCGAAAAAATAAAAATCTTAACCAATTCATCTATATCGTTTAATTGCGGGTATCTATGTACAGGCTTTTTCCTGTTTCTTGTTTAGGAAAAACATGGATTACACAATTTGCCTTTGATTCTTCAAAAAAGAAAAATAGCTTTATCGAAATTTATTAATAACCATAAAACCAAAAAACATGGATTACCTGTTTCAAAAAGCTGACTTACAAAAATTGATTGATGAAAGCCCTGATAAGGATGTAATTGCCATCAGGTGTACCTTCCAGTTCGGTCAAAGTAAAAATGATTTTAAAGCCACCATCACTGCCAGTGCTCAAAAGAAAGGTGATGCTGCAACAGAAGGAGACCCACCAGGCACAATTTTTGGCTGCCCTAACCCTCCCGGCTGTGCTTAAAAACATCCAATACCCTAATTAGAAAGCAATGAATATATTATAAAAGCATGATAGAAATTATATTAATCAAGCTGCTTAATTATTTAGATACCATCCCCCTCCTTATATTATTGTTAGTTGCAAAAAACAATAAAGCATTGAGGGGGTCTTTTATCTTGTACTACATCATCATCCAGCTATTTTTTAATTTAAGCGCAAATATCTTAAACGAATTAGGCTGGAAAAATCTTTACCTGTACCACTTAAACTGCCTATTTTCATTTTACGCATTGTCTTTGTTTTACTTCCAGCTTTTTAATACCAAACAACTTAGCAGGTTAATTGCTGCTGTAGCTGTTATTTTTACCGCCATATTTTTTTTCAATATTTATAAATGGGAAAGTGTGATGGTTTTTAACAGCAACACATTTGGCGTTGCAAGCTTTATTTTGTGTGCTTATGCATTGTATTATTATTTACAACTTTACAAAAATCCGCAGCCGGTAAACCTTGCGAAGTCAAGTAACTTTTGGTTTAATACCGGCATCTTCAGTTATTATACAATTAGCTTTTTTATCTTTTTAACTTACCATAAATTAACGGAAGAAAAAGCTCCCCTGCTAAGGATAGTGTGGAAGTTGCATAACTTCATCTTCTTAATAATGTGTATTTACTTTTTTATCGGGATATTATGCAAACGATCACGGGTGAAATAAGAGTTGTACTGGCCATAACTTTGTTGTTATTGCTTATCACAACTTTTGTGATATTTTTTGTTTTCTTTTATCAAAAAAGATATCGGCAACATAGAAAAGAAACCCTTGAATTAGAGGTACGTTTTGCAGAAACCCTTCGCCAATCCCGGTTTGAGATACAGGAACAAACCCTGAAGCATATCAGCAGGGAACTACACGACAACCTCGGTCAGATAGCCAGCCTTATTAAAATAAATCTAAACACCATTCGCCTCTCGGATATAGACAAAACCGCTGAGAAAATAGAAAATACAAAAGACCTGACACGCCAACTCATTGGTGACATCAAATCTTTATCTGTTAGTTTGGGTAGTGATAGAATTTCAAAAATTGGCCTTGCAAAAGCAATTGAAACAGAAGTGGAACAATTGAACAAAACCGGTGAATTCGTTGCCAGCTATAATTTATCGGGCACCATGCCCCTCATTAATGGTGACAAAGAGATTATTCTGTATCGCATTGTTCAGGAAGTATTCAACAACATGGTGAAACATAGCCAGGCTACCAATATTGATATTTTAATTAGCGTTTCTGAAAATTTATTTAATTTAGCTATGCATGACAATGGCATGGGTTTTAATGTGGAAGAAAAAATGAAGGGCACAGGAGCCGGACTTCAAAATCTAATTTCACGAGCCTCACTAATAAATGCGCAATTAAATATACAAAGCACCCCCGGAGCAGGAACAAGGATCACGATCGCACTGCCTTTATAAAAGAACCCATTATGCCAGGTAAAAAAACAATGCGCATAGCATTAGTAGACGATCATAAGCTTTTTAGAAAAGGGCTTATTAACCTTATTGAAATGGTTTGCGAAGATTGCACGATTGTATTTGAAGCTGACAACGGAATAGATCTTCAAAAAAAACTAACTAAAGACAACGAGCCCGACATCATCTTAATGGATGTAAACATGCCGCAAATGGACGGCTTTGCTTCCGTACAATGGCTCAATGAAAATTTTCCCCTTATAAAGATTCTTGTAATCAGCATGATTGAGAAAGAAGAAAGTATTGTACGTATGCTAAAACTAGGCGTAAAGGGATACCTGAGTAAAGATGTAGAGCCAAAGGAATTGGGTGAGGCATTGCAGGCAGTGATGGATAAGGGGTTTTACTATACCGATTTCATTACAGGGAAACTCGTTCATTCCATGCAAAAAGATGCTCCGATTGAAAAAATTAAAGCTGAAGCAATAAAGGCCATGAACGAACGGGAAAGGTATTTTCTACAACTTTCCTGCAGCGAACTTACTTATAGTGAAATAGCAGCGCAAATGTACCTTAGCCCTAAAACCATCGATGGTTACAGAAACTCCTTGTTCGAAAAACTGAATGTAAGGAGCAGGGTTGGCATGGCCCTGTTTGCTGTAAAACACGGGCTGGTAGAAATATAAATTGCTGAATGTTTAATTTACTGCTTGCTTAACGTTTGATGCGCTGCGAAACAAAATAATTTATCTGCAATTAATTCAATTAAGTTTTACAACTGAGCCTTGGTGGCTGAAAACATAACATAACGGTAATATGTAACCGATTTAAAGCACTCAATTTTGTAGCCTATACCTGTAGCCATGAGTTTGAGTAATCATATTTTATCTTCTAAAGATTTTGGTAAAAATTTCCAATGGGGTGTAGCTATTGCTGCTGCACAAAATGAAGGTGCGGCAGATATGTATGGAAAGGGCCCATCAATATGGGATGTATATGCCAAAGGCACCGGGAAAATTAAGGGTGCAGGTAAACCTTCTGTTGGTTGCGATTTTTATCATCGTTATAAAGACGATCTTTTATTAGTAAAAGCTCTTGGCTTTACTGTTTTTCGCTTCTCTATTTCCTGGGCCCGTATTTTACCGGATGGCACCGGAAAAGTTAATAAGGAAGGTATTAATTTTTATCACCGGGTGATTGAAGAATGTATTAAACTTGGGCTTACTCCTTATATTACTTTATACCATTGGGACCTGCCTTATGAACTTCAGAAAAAAGGTGGTTGGACTAATTATTTCATCAACAAATGGTTTAACCGCTTTGTAACCGTTTGTGCAGAAGCTTATGGCGATACAGTTAAAAACTGGATCATCATTAATGAACCTTTTGGATTTACTTCACTGGGGTATATGATTGGCCGCCATGCCCCTGGTAAAAAGGGGCTTGATAATTTTTTACCCGCAATACATCATACAGCATTGGCCCAGGCAGAAGGCGGCAGAATCATTCGCCAGTTAGTGCCTGATGCACATATTGGTACAACATTTTCCTTTTCGCAGGTTATCCCATATTCAGACAAAAAAGAGGATGTTGCAGCAGCCAACCGGGTTGATATACTTATGAACCGGCTTTTCCTGGAACCTGTACTGGGCAAAGGTTATCCCATAGATGACTCCTTTAAATTTTTGGAAACATTGCGCATGCAGCAAAAAACCTGGAAGTACACGGACCGCCTGCGATTTGATTTTGACTTTATTGGAATTCAATATTATTTCCCGGTTGTTATAAAATATAATAAACTGATCCCTTACATACAGGCATCAGAGGTAAATGCTAAAAGTAGAAAAGTTCCATCAACAGCCATGGGTTGGGAAATAAATGCGGAAAGTTTTTACCGTACCATCAAAAGAGTATGGTTGCATGGTGGGGTAAAAGAAATTTTTATTACAGAAAACGGCGCATCTTTTAAAGATGAATTAAAACATGGTGTAATAGACGACAAAGCAAGAATTGACTATTTCCATCAACATTTACAAGCGGTGTTAAAAGCTAAAAAAGAAGGTGTAAATATCAAAGGTTATTTCGCATGGACACTGATGGATAATTTTGAATGGAGCGAAGGTTATAATGCCAGATTCGGTTTGGTTTATGTTGATTTTAAAACCCAACTTAGAACAATAAAAAATTCAGGTTACTGGTGGAGGGATTTTTTGGGTGGATTAAAATCCCCATGAGAACTAATATCGGCGATGCGTAACTGCAGGCAGCGTTATCAATAACCCGGCAAAAGAAACTGTAATTTCTACTTCTGCAAAATCAATTGAAAGGCCTCTGCCTTGTTGCCATTCATTGTTTTTACTTCAATGATATGTTCTTCTAAAATTTTGAAATCTTTCACCAAAGTTGCCACCCATTCTTTTGTGTGATGGCGAAACGTTGCACCTTCCGGCAAAGTAAACACGCCAAAATTTGCAGGATTGTCATTAAAATTTGTGTACCTGCTTTTTGAGATTTCGCTGTCCTGCAAATAATAATCACTTATGTACAGAATGGCGCCGGGCTTTAATTTAGAGTGAAGTAAATTGATTAATGATTGTTGGCCCTTATTAGAAGGAATACAGGTGAGCACAGCAAATAAAATAATGCAGTCTACAGAATTTTCTTTAACGGGTAAATCTGTTGGTTCATTGATAAATTGTAAAGGAAGCTGCTGATCTACTCCACGTTTTACCAGTAAAGACGAAGTATCG
Organism: Ferruginibacter sp.; assembly: GCA_040002495.1. GTDB lineage: Bacteria > Bacteroidota > Bacteroidia > Chitinophagales > Chitinophagaceae > Ferruginibacter. The sequence continues at coordinate 16,334 of JBDUEK010000035.1, read as the reverse complement.
TAACCTGTTATATTTGCAAAACCTCCACCATGCAATAATATATCTACCACTCGTCCATAACCACATCCAAAATCAATCACAGTAGCATTGGTGGCAACATATTTTTTAAGCAGTTCAACATCAACCGGGTGGCTGAAAGTTTTATGATCTGCTACTTTATCCCAGTAGGCTTGTTGATTATCGATATCCATAACAAATAAAATTATGGTTAAGAAATGTGCAACATCAAGAGCGACTAGTTATGTTATATTTCGCAAGGGATAATTAGGGAGTTGGTATTTTGCTCCTCATTGATAAAATGTAGAAGAGTGCGACGCCACCGAAGCTTAATTGAAAAACTTCTGCCTGGTTCATAAAAAAATTGTTCTCTATTTTATCCCTTGTTTACTATAAATCATTCGCCATCTAATAATTTAATACCGGTTTTTTCTAATGATATTTTGCGTTGACGGTAAAGATTACCCGTTGTCATCTTAAAGGTTTTTTTACTCATTCCGAAAAAATCATAAATATCATCCGGGCTGCTTTTGTCATAATAAGGCAGGTAGCCGTTATTCTCTTTCAGCAATCTAAGTACTTTTTCGGCCTCATCTTCTACCCTTCCATATCCTGGCTTTCCGGCAGCAACATCTATTCTAAACCGGTCGTCCTTCTCATTACTTTCAGGATATATTTTTTTGATAAAACCTTTAAATTTATCTCCTACCTGAATATTACGATAAATTTCATTGAAGTGCAACACACCGGTGTGTACATTATTAATGATACAAACGTACCCAATGTCGGACCGGCGATAAACGATCAGGTCAACTACATCCAATTCTTTAACAGTGATTTCTTCATTGCTTAAATAAGGTTCCAGTTTTTCTGTTGCCGCTATTCGGCCGGTTTGTTCATCCAGGTATATTTTTACCAGGTAATCACCATTGGGACGCATACCCATCACCTGCTTGGATTTTGGCACAAAAATATCTTTCATCAATCCCATATCAAGGAAAGCGCCTTGGGGAGTAACCGTCACTGCACGCATTTTTACAATATCGCCCAGCACACCTTTTGGCTCCTGTGTAGTGGCTATAATTCTGTCTTCGCCATCGTGATATAGAAAAACTTTCAGTTCATCACCAATTACTGTACCTGTGGGAACAAAACGCTTTGGTAATAATATACCTTCAGCGCCATCATCCATATATACCCCAAAGTCAACGCTACGTATCACTTTCATCAAATTATATTCACCTACACTTGCCATAATACGTTTTTGTAATTGATTTTATAAAAAAATTATTGCTGATTATACAGCGAATACTTAAACTTTATCTCCTAAGTTAAACAATCCATTTACGAATTGATGTTTGTCGAAAACCAGCAAATCTTCCGCTTTTTCTCCTACGCCTATAAATTTAACCGGTATGCTAAAATGGTGTGCAATCGCCAGTACCACGCCACCTTTGGCCGTACCATCCAGTTTAGTAATGGTTAGTGCCGTTACATCTGTTGCAGCAGTAAAATGCTTGGCTTGTTCTAATGCATTCTGGCCGGTGCTACCATCCAGTACCAGCATTACTTCATGCGGTGCTTCGGGTATTACTTTTTGAATCACTCTTTTTATTTTAGTGAGCTCATCCATTAAATGCGCTTTATTGTGCAGGCGGCCTGCTGTATCAATTATTATTACATCTACATCTTTGGCAACACCACTGATAATCGTATCATAAGCTACTGAAGCCGGATCGCTACCCATTTCCTTTTTTACTATTGGTACTCCAACGCGTTCACTCCAGATAGTTAGCTGATCCACAGCAGCAGCCCTGAAGGTATCTGCTGCTCCCAACAAAACAGACTTGCCTGCTTTTGAAAAGTTATGTGCCAATTTACCGATCGTGGTGGTTTTGCCAACGCCGTTTACACCCACCACCAATATTACATGCGGCTTATGGCCCGCTGGTAATTCATAATTTTCGTAACTCAAATCCTGCGGCGCACTTACCAGCACAGCTTCAATTTCACTTTTTAGTATGGCATTCAATTCGCCGGTACCTACATATTTATCACGGGCTACCCGCTTTTCAATTCGTTCTATAATTGCAACGGTAGTTTCAATGCCCACATCTGCACTTACCAGCGCATCTTCCACATCGTCCAGCACCTCTTCATCTACCGTACTTTTTCCAGCAATGGCTTTGGTAATTTTATTAAAAAATCCTTCCCTGGTTTTTTGCAATCCCTGGTCCAGCGTTTCCTGTTGTTGCTTTTTCCCGAAGAGTTTATCGAAAAGTCCCATCTTGAAAATATTATATGAATCTTTAAGTAATTATATTTCAATGCCGTTTAATTAAAGGGTTTGGTGGAGACACCAACCCCGGTGGTTAGCCGTGGCGGGTGTCTCCACCCGCCACTTGAAGTCTGTTAACTAAACGACATTGAAATATTTTTCTAAATATCTAGCGGTGCAAAGATATTTGATTGACAACATACTTAAATAAAGAAAGCCGTTCCGATGTGAATCAGAACAGCTTTTATATTTTAAATCAACCTGTTTAAACAGATTATTGTGCTAAATGATCTTTAATCTTGTCTTTGTGGACAATAGATTCTTTAAAAGTATATGCACCTGTTTTAGGACTACGTAAGGCACGAATAACTTTTGTCCAGTTTTTAGCCTCTGAAGCTGCTTTCTGGTCCTTGGTTTTAATCGCTGTTTTAGCTGCTTTTGCCATGACTAATTAATTTGAAAAATTATAAAATTTTAAAACCGGAAAAACAATTGCAAACGACAAATAAGTACAATATACTTAACCTGCGGTTTGCAAATTCCTGTATTTATTTGATTTCTTTATGAACAGTAACTTTCTTTAAGATTGGATTGAATTTTTTCAACTCTAATCTTTCAGGCGTATTTTTCTTGTTCTTTTTGGTGATATAGCGGCTGGTTCCCGGTTTGCCACTTGCTTTATGCTCTGTGCATTCCAAAATCACCTGAACCCTGTTTCCTTTCTTTGCCATTGTATTGTATTTTTATTTTCAGCATTCTGTACCAGGATTCGCCCAGGCAAAAAATGCAATTGATTGAATGGTTATGTGCAGCAATTAAATTTTTTCGCCAGCTGCCCTTAATTGTTTTACAACTGAAAACAGGCCGTTTTTATTAATTGTACGGATTGCTTCAGACGACACTTTCAACGTAACCCACTTATCTTCTTCTGCAAGAAAATAACGCTTGGTTTGCAAATTTGGCAAAAACCTGCGCTTTGTTTTGATATTTGAATGCGATACTTTGTTACCCGTAATTGGCCTTTTACCTGTAACCTGACATACTCTAGCCATAGACTTATTTTTTGGACGGCAAAGGTAACGAAAGAAAATTAATTTCCAGTCTCTTTATTCAATTTTTCTGAATTATTTCTGCACAGCCTTTTTCTACTGGTAAATTAATAAAAAAACATTGGACCTATTACTGATCATTCTATCGGAAATGCCCGTTGTTTAGGCATCTTCAGACATTAAAATTTTAAAAAACCACTTTTACCTCTTTCAATAAAATGTTTACCCAATTCTTTTAAAATAATGCTTTTACTAGGGATTAAATGCCAGGTTCTGTCTTTTGCCATACCACACCCTACCTGTTTGAAGCAATAATGCTGCAATAATTAATAGCACACCCAGGTAAAAATGAAAATTCAATGCATTGTTTTCCTTGAAAATAAGGAAGGCCAACACAATCCCGTAAACCGGTTCAAGATTATACGTGAGGTTGGCGGTAAAGGGCGAAATCTTTTTAAGGGCATGCAGTTGCAAATCAAAACAAAGTACGGTACACAATGCGGCAAGGATTAATAACCACATCCAATCGATGGTGGTGGGTAAATAATATGCCGCCGGAAACTGCATCAGATAAAAAGGAACAATTATAGTTAATGCCAATAACCCACCACCCAATTCGTATAATGTAAGTGTGGCAGGTTTATGATGCAGCAACAACTGCTTATTAAATATTGGAAAAAGCGAACTGCCAATGGCCGAAATAATCCCGAAAATTACACCTGTTTTAAATTGAGGATGAAAGTCGAATATTATATATATACCACAGATTGAGATAAATCCCAACATCACTTCCAATAATAATACCTGGGTTTTATTGATCCATGGTTCAAAAAATGCAGTAAAAAAGCCGGAGGCTGATAAACAAACCACCGCAATGGATACATTTCCATACTTAACGCTTCCATAAAAACTAACCCAATGAATGGCAACAATTAATCCTACACCAAATATTTTCAGTACCTCTTTCATTGAAAGAAGTTCCAGTTGTTTCTTAAAAACCAATATCGCTCCCAGGATAACTACCGTCAATAATAACCGGTACCAAACCAATAAACCTTCATTCAGGTTGATCAGTTTACCCAGGATGGCGGTGAACCCGGCCAAAAAAACAGCGATATGTAATTGAAGAAAGGCCTTTTTCATTTCGCCGGCAAAGATAGGAAGCTCTTTACTGCATTAGGTATCGGTCATAAATATTATATAGATTAGTAAGGTTATCACGGTTGATAAAATGACAAATAACTTTTTGATTATTCACAAAAAAGTTCACACGTGCATTTCAGTACAAGCGAGTTCCGATGAATCGGAATTTATGGTAACACAACGATGCCAAATCAGGGAAACCATGCTTGCTCCAAAAAAAATCATAAATAACTATAAACTAACCCCTGCAACCTACAAACTAATTATATTTGCCCCCTTATAACCAAACTACTATATGACTTTTAAGCGTATCAACAACATTACCGGATGGATAATATGCCTTATTGCATGCTCCGTGTATATCATGACTATGGAAGCTACAGGTAGTTTCTGGGATTGTGGTGAGTTTGCATCGAGTGCATACAAACTACAAATTCCTCATCCACCGGGTGCTCCACTTTTTGTACTGATCGGCCGTTTGTTCATGGCACCTTTTGATCCGCAGCACGCAGCTACCGGAGTTAACCTCATGAGTGCACTGTCTAGTGGTTTCACCATTTTATTTTTATTCTGGAGCATTACCCATTTTGCCAAAAAACTGGTTCGCAATGGCAATGATGAATTGAACAGTCAACAACTGTTTTCGGTAATGGCGGCAGGTGCAGTTGGTGCGCTGGCTTATACATTTTCAGATTCGTTTTGGTATAGTGCGGTTGAAGGTGAGGTGTATGCCTTATCATCTTTCTTTACAGCGATTGTATTTTGGGCCATGCTTAAATGGGAAGATGCGGTTACCGAAGAACAAAAGAAAGGTATCTACGGGCATTTTACCAATGCAGACAGGTGGCTGATTCTTATATTTTACCTGATGGGACTTTCGGTAGGTGTGCATTTGCTAAACCTGCTTACCATACCGGCAATGGTAATGATCTACTATTTTAAGCGTTATAAATTTAGTAATTGGGGAATGGTCATCGCCTTCTTTATAGGTTGTGCCATTACCGGCTTTATTCAAAAAGCTGTTATACAATGGACCATTAAAGGCGCCGGTAATTTCGATATCATGTTTGTAAATGATTTCGGTTTGCCCTTCTTTAGTGGCTTTACTTTCTTCTTTATTTTGATGGGTGTTTTAATATTTTTTGGATTGCGCATTGCAGTTAAGAAAAACTGGAATTTCCTTCGTCTTGGTTTGTGGAGTTTTGCATTTATGCTGTTAGGCTACTCAACCTATTTTACCACACTTATTCGTTCAAATGCAGATCCTGCGGTTGACATGTTTAATGTAGATAACCCGGTAAACCTGGTTGGCTATTTAGGCAGGGAGCAATATGGTGACTGGCCGATATTGAAAGGACAGGATTGGACAGACCAACCCGCTGATCAAACAATGGTTGATACCTACATAAAAGGTAAAGGTGCTTATGTGAAGAATGGCCGTAAAATGGAAACAACTTACGATGATGCCGACATGCATATATTTCCTCGTATGTGGGATCAGAGCAATGACCAGGGACATGCGGATTATTATGCACGTTTTGCAGGTATTGGGAAAGATCCTAAAACCGGGGAATGGCAAGGAAAACCTACAATGGGCGATAATATCAGCTTCTTTATGCAATACCAGGTGGGCTGGATGTATATGCGTTATTTCATGTGGAATTTTGCCGGTAAGCAAAACGATATCCAGGGAATTGATATGGGCAATGTAAGAGATGGCAACTGGAAAACCGGTATCTCATTCTGGGATAACATGCGCCTGGGCGATCAAAAATATATGCCTGATAGTATGAAGCATAACAAAGCAAATAACAGCTTGTTTGCATTGCCGCTATTATTAGGAATACTCGGCCTTGTTTTTCATTATCAAAAAAACAAAAGAGAATTTCTTGTAGTGGGCCTCCTCTTTTTCTTTACAGGTATTGCCATTGTGCTGTACCTGAATATGGCGGGCCCTCAGCCACGTGAACGTGATTATGCTTTTGTGGGATCATTTTATGCCTTTGCAATTTGGATTGGATTAGGTGTGCTATATGTTAACGAGCTGTTGGGCAAATTCATGAAAGGCGGTATGGCAAATTATGCTGCTGCTGGTTTGTGTATATTGGCTGTACCGGTTATAATGGCCAACCAGGAGTGGGATGACCATGACCGTGGTAAAAAAGTATTGGCAAGAGATCTTGCAATTGATTACCTGGAAAGTTGCGCACCCAATGCGATCGTCATTTCTTTTGGTGATAATGATACCTACCCATTGTGGTACGCACAGGAAGTTGAAGGCATTCGCAGAGATGTACGTGTAATTAACTCCAGCTTATTAGGCACGGATTGGTACGTAAACCAGTTGCGTTACAAAATAAATCAAAGTGATCCGATGGATCCGATCTGGACAGCTGATCAGATTGAAGGAGCTAAAAGAGACATCGTTTATTACGCACCAAGGCCGGGAGTAGATCCAAATCAATATATGGATTTATACACGATGCTTAAAGATTATGCAGGTAGTGATGACGCAAGCAAAATAGAATTGCGCAATGGTGATACACTAAATATTTTCCCGACTAAAAAAGTGTTTATCCCGGTTGATGAAAAACTGGTGCGTAGTAATGGAACCGTAAATCCTGGTGATAGCGTATTGAGTGAGATGAAATTTGAAATTCCTAAAAGTGCTTTATTTAAAAACGACGCAGCTATTCTTGCAATTATTGCAAGTAACAAATGGAAGCGTCCTATATATTTCACTTCATCTTACAGGGAGCTTGGATTTGCACAATACCTGCGCCAGGATGGACTTACCAACAGGTTAGTGCCGGTTGCAAACAGTGAAGTAAACCAGGATTGGGTATTTGATAAGATGATGAACAAATTTGTTTTTGGAAATGCAAATGTGCCCGGCGTATATTTTGATGAAGAAAACAGGCGTCATTTGAATACCATCAGGCTGGCTTATGCAGAAGCTGCTGGCAACCTTGCCGAGCATGATAAAAAAGACAAGGCGATAAAGATGCTGGAAAAAGTTGATAAAGGAATGCTGGACGAAAACTTCCCTTATGGCATGGTTTCCCGTTACCAGCAGCACAACTATATTTCATTGCAGTTTTTAGAAGCTTGTTACAAAGCCGGAGATACAACGCTAGCAGCAAAAGTAAGCCGCAGCGTTAAAAAAGACCTGGAGCAACAGATGAATTATTATGCTAACCTGGAAGGCAACAAACAGGATTTCTTTAAAAGCGATAATGAGCAATGTGCAAACTTCCTTCGTGGTATTCAGCAAATAGAAGGTGTTTATAACAATTCACTTGCAAAACCTGGCGAAATTCCGGGACAAATTAATAATGTACCAACTGCCCCCGCTGCAAAGGCGGCCGACACTAATAAAATAGCCGACACCAATAAAATAAAGTAAGCAATTACGAAATGAGTAAATCCTTCTGCCAAAAGCAGGAGGATTTTTTATTTAACAAAGGCGAACATAACCTGACCGTAAAATGTTTATTAAATTGCAACAGGTGGAAACAATATTAACACCGGTCATCAATATCGACAGAACCGGCAGTTAGTATGTAAGAAAGGCCAGGACATAATATGAAAGGATATAACTTCTCCAGGTACGACCCCTCTCAGAACAGTAAATCCCGTTTTGAACAATTGTTGGACATTTTCATGCAAATGCTTACCTACACGAATGGCGACGTTGGTGAAGCAATGCAATGGATGAATGAGTTGGATAAAGAATATAATCTTACCAATGATAAATACGGCATAGGGGATTTTTACGAGGATCTGAAAGACAAGGGATACATTGACGAGAAAAAAGAGACAGGTGAAATAAAAATAACACCGAAAACCGAACAAGGCATTCGTCAGAAAAGCCTGGAAGAAATATTTGGTAAGCTTAAGAAAACCAAACAAGGCAACCATGATACTTTTAAACCAGGCGGCGGTGATGAGATCAACCCTGAAACCAGGCCGTTCCAATTTGGCGATACATTGGAACAAATTGACTTTACTTCATCTATCCGCAATGCACAAATCAATCATGGTGTAGAAAGTTTTAGCCTGCACGAAGATGACCTGGAAATACGGGAAACGGATTTTAAATCGCAAACATCTACTGTGTTGATGATCGATATCAGTCATTCGATGATTTTGTATGGTGAAGACAGGATAACGCCAGCTAAAAAAGTAGCCATGGCGTTGAGCGAACTGATACAAACCAAGTATCCGAAAGACACGCTGGACATAGTGGTATTTGGTAATGATGCCTGGACAATTGAAGTGAAGGACCTGCCCTATTTACAAGTGGGACCTTATCATACCAACACCGTAGCTGGGCTTGAGCTGGCGATGGACCTGCTTCGTAAAAGAAGAAATCCTAATAAACAAATTTTTATGATAACGGATGGCAAGCCAACCTGTCTTAAAGTAGGCAAGCGTTATTATAAAAATAGTTTTGGGGTTGACAGGAAAATTTTGAATCGTTGCATGAGTCTTGCAACGCAGTGTAAAAAACTAAAGATTCCGATTACAACTTTTATGATAGCGAGCGATCCTTATTTACAAAAGTTTGTTACAGAGTTTACCGAAACAAATAATGGGAAAGCCTTCTTTGCATCGCTTGACAGACTGGGTGCATTTTTATTTAAAGATTTTGAAAGCGGAAAACGAAAAACAGTCTATTAATAACGAGGCTGTTTTACAACACATTTTAATAGCATCAATTAAAAAAATATTGATCTGACTAAGAACTATTATAAAACTTATCAATTATAACTAATTACCTCAAGAGAGTAAAACTAAAAAATGGATAATCAGAAAATTAAAACGCTGGGTGAATTAAAAAAGAGTGGCTATGTTTCAAGAAGCATTAAAGACGAAATCCGTACCAATCTTATCGTAAAAATTAAAGCTAAAGAAAACACTTTCCCCGGAATATTGGGTTATGAAGATTCAGTAATTCCGGATACGGAAAGGGCATTGTTATCAAGACATAATATTTTGTTTCTCGGTTTACGTGGACAGGCAAAAACAAGGATGGCCAGGCAAATGACGATGCTGCTGGATGAATATATTCCGGTGATTGCGGGTAGTGAAATTAATGACGATCCGTTACAACCCATTTCACGTTATGCGCTGGACCTGATTGAAGCACATGGAGATGACACGCCTATTGCATGGCTACATCGCAGTCAGCGCTACGGTGAAAAACTTGCAACACCCGATGTAAGTGTAGCCGACCTTATTGGTGACATTGACCCAATTAAAGCAGCCAACTTAAAACTGAGTTTTGCGGATGAGCGAGTGCTTCATTATGGTATTATTCCCCGAAGCAATCGAAGCATATTTGTAATAAATGAACTACCCGACTTACAGGCCAGAATACAGGTTTCTTTATTTAATATTCTGGAAGAAGGTGATTTGCAGATACGTGGTTTTAAACTGCGTTTGCCGCTGGATGTTATGTTTGTATTTACTGCCAACCCTGAAGATTATACCAACAGGGGAAGTATTGTAACACCGTTGAAAGACAGGATAGAAAGCCAGATACTAACACACTATCCTAAATCAGTTGAAACTTCGTTGGCAATTACCGAACAGGAAGCAAATATATATGAAGAGCAAACTGATAAAGTAAAGATCAGCGACCTTGTTAAACGCTTGATAGAGCAGGTTAGCTTTGAAGCAAGAGCCAGCGAATTTGTAGATAAAAAAAGTGGTGTGAGTGCAAGGCTTACCATTGCGGCTTATGAAAATGCTGTAAGTGCTGCAGAGCGTAGGGCTATTATTAATGACGAAAAAGAAACGCAGGTTTGGATCAGTGACCTGGTGGGTATCATACCATCTATTACCGGTAAAATAGAATTGGTGTATGAAGGTGAGCAGGAAGGCCCTTACCAGGTAGCATTTAATTTATTGGAGAAAGCAACCCGAACTTTATTTAACCAGTACTTTCCAAATCCGGATACACTTAAAAAGAAAAGAAGTAAAGAAGCTACTGCCGAAGACAACCCCTACAAATCAATTACACGTTGGTTTGATAGTGGCAACCACCTGGATGTTTTCTTTGAAACTAAAGATGCTGACAAAGTTCAACTATTATATAAGGTGGATGGCCTGCATGCATTGGTAAAAAAATATTTTAAATCTGCCAATGATAAAGAAAATGCATTGCTAATGGAATTTGTGTTGCATGGCCTGGCTTCATACTCATTAATCAGCAAAAAAGTATTGGATGGAAAAATAGAGTTTAAGGATCTGATGGGTAGCATGTTGAATATGGGTGCCCAATCGTTCAGTGAAGAAGATTTGAATGACAGTGATTTTAACTAAGGCATAATATAGTCACCAAAAAAGCCCCCCGATAAATCGGGGGCTTTTTTCATTTGTATGCAGATTAGAATTACTTGTTGTTGGAAGAGTATTACTAAAATTTATAACCAAACGAAACACCTGCCCAGTAAGGCACAAAACCATCCTTATTAAATATAGGTGTTATGCCTGCCCTGAATAAAAAACCACCAGTTTTGGGCTGGTAACGGTATCCAAAAAAAGCATGACCGAAAGTAGTAGAAAACCTATCTTCTCCACCGTATCCATAATTGTCGGTAATAGATACGATGGTAACACCAAGGCCAAGTTCAAAGTAATTTTTTTGATCTTTTGAAAGCAAATAGTTAAGGCCAACCGGAATAAAAACAGCTGCCGTGCCATCGATGTTGAATCCGCCCACTCCTACTTTAAAGCCAAGCCCATCCTCTTTTTTCTGAAACCGCATATCATAGTTTACAGATGCCAGTCCGGCACCTCCCAATTCGAAATAAACTGATTTGGCCGGTTTTTGCGCATTGGCTGAAAGAGAAAAAATGAAAAGCAACATTGCTCCAAGGGTTAAGATCTTCATCTGTTTTTTTTGATTATGATTAGAATTTAGACAATAATGCTGCATCGGCTAATTGTTAAATACTACCAGGTAAGCAGTAACATGTGTTACACAATGTTTACTTCTCTTTCCAGCGTCACACCAAATTTTGCATGTACACTTTCAAGAATTTCTGTACTTAAATTATAAATTTCATCACCACTCGCATTGCCATAATTTACCAACACCAATGCCTGTTTTGCATGGCAACCTGCATCTCCTTTCCGGTAGCCTTTCCACCCTGCTTGTTCTATCATCCAGCCTGCTGCAAGTTTTACATTGCCATTGGGTAAATGATACCCGACTATTTCTGGATCTTGCACTTTTAATGAAGCATATAATGTTTCGGGTACTTCAGGGTTTTTAAAAAAGCTTCCAGCATTACCGATTACTTTGGGATCTGGCAACTTACTGCTGCGGATATTGATGACAGCCCGGGAAATGGCTTGTATGCTTAGTTCGTTAACTCCCATTGCTTCTAACTCCTGGGTAATTGCTCCGTATGTTGTATTAAAGTTGTGTCGTTTATTTAACCGGTAGCTTACATTCAAAATCACAAACTCATCTTTATATTTTCTTTTAAAAACACTTTCTCTATATCCAAATTCACATTCGCTTAAATTAAACCTAACTACTTTTTTATCTGCAATATGAAAGGCTTCCAGTTCATAAAACACATCTTTTATTTCTACGCCATAAGCACCTATATTTTGCATGGGAGATGCGCCGGTATTACCTGGAATGAGCGAAAGGTTTTCTAGCCCTTGCCAATTATTTTCAATGGAATGTAGTACAAGGCTATGCCAGTTTACCCCGGCGCCTGCTTTTAAATAAACATGTGCATCATCTTCTTTTATCTTTTCTATACCAAGCACATTGTTCTGTAAAACTAACCCTTCAAAATTTTTGGTGAATAAAATATTACTCCCTCCACCCAATACGAGTTTCGACAGTTCGCTGATGTTGGACCGATTACTTTTAAACTCAAGCAATTCAGATAATTCATCTGTGCTGGCAAATGCACCAAAGTAAGCGGCTGTGGCATTGATGCCAAAACTGTTGAACTTTTTAAGCGAAAAATTTTCTTCAATCGTCATAATTAATGCTGATAAAATTGATGCAATTTAATTTAATACGCATCCACATCTGCAATCATCACCACACCTTTAAACTGTTTTTGCGTAAGCAGTAAATTAAACTGATTTCGAATTAATTGTTTGTATCGCTGAATTTGTTTCATGTCAAGCGGCAGCTTAATCAGCAATTCCATCCGGTATTGATTGCGCACCCGGCTTACTACCGGTGCCGCCGGTCCCATTACAAAACCGGGCATATCATGTTTCAACGCAGTACCCAATCGTTCCGCTGCTTCATCTACCACTTCTTTAATCTTATGCTTTAAAGTTACCTGTATTGTTCTGCTATAAGGCGGATAAAAAAACTGTTGCCTGTTGATGATTTCAAAATCGTACATTTTTTTATAATCATGTTCCTGTACAAATTTCAGCACAGGATGATTTACCTGCGTGGCTTGTATTAATACCTTTCCTTGTTCATCTTTTCTGCCTGCACGGCCACTTACCTGCTCCATTAATTGAAACGCTCTTTCATTTACCCTGAAGTCTGCAAAACTCATTAAGCCATCTGCATCTAAAATCCCTACCAGGCTTACCTTCTCAAAATCAAGTCCTTTCACTACCATTTGTGTACCCACCAATACATCGATGCGTTGTTGTTCAAATTGCTTTATCAGGTTATCGTGTGCGGTTTTCCCTCTCACCGAATCTACATCCATGCGAGCCACTTTTAAATTGGGAAATTCATCTTCCAGCATCTCCTCAATTTTTTCTGTGCCAAAATTTTTCTCTAACCAGTTTACACTGCCGCATGCCGGGCAATCAATCAACTTTGGATAAGTAGTGCCGCAATAATGGCAATGCAGTTTGTTGGAATACTTATGTAAGGTGAGTGTTACATCGCAATTTTTACATTGAGGCAGGTAACCACAGGTGCCGCAAATAAGGTAAGGCGAATAGCCCCTGCGGTTTTGAAATAAAATTACCTGCTTTCCATTTTCAACAGTTTTGGTAACCGCCTCTTTTAATTGGGGCGATAACATTACTTTACCTTTTTGTACCACCTGCCTGGTGTCGATGATTTCAATTACAGGGAGATGAATGCCACCAAAACGTTCATTGATTTCAACCAGGCCATACTTACCTTTCTGCGCATTAAAATATGTTTCAACAGATGGCGTTGCACTACCCAATAATACTTTTGCTTTAAACAGCGAAGCATAGAACACTGCTGTATCTCTTGCATTGTACCTGGGAGCCGGATCCTGCTGTTTATAGGAACTGTCGTGCTCTTCATCTACCACGATGAGCCCAAGGTCTTTAAATGGCAGGAAGAGTGCGCTTCTTGCACCCAATACAATCCTTGTTTCGCCCTTTTTAATTTTATTCCACAACTCTACCCTTTCATTGTTGTTGAATTTAGAATGATAGATGGCTATATTACCTCCGAAATGAAGTTGCAACCTGCGGATCATTTGTGCAGTCAATGCTATTTCCGGCAATAAATATAAAACCTGTTTGCCCTGGTTATAATAAGATTCTATGAGTTTAATATATACCTGTGTTTTACCACTGCTGGTTACGCCATGTAATAAGCAAACATTTTTTTCTTTAAAACTTGCTGTTACCTGGTTGTAGGCAATTTGCTGTGCAGCACTTAATTCAAAATTTACCTCCATCGATTTTGGCATCGACTTAATGCGATCAATGCTGCGTTTTTCGATCAACAAAATTCCTTTATCTGCAAGCCCTTTTAATTGTGCAACTGAAGCGCCTGATTTTTTTAAAAGCTCAGTTTGACTAACTTCTCCAACGCTCTTCATTAAATGCAAATAACTCAACAACAATTCCATTTGACGGGGAGCCTTTGTCCAATTATTTAATAGCTCCCCCAGGGCTTCTTCATTATCATAAATAGGATTTAGCTGAACGAAGTTTTCCATTTTACTTTTATACCGTTCGCTCAATGATTCCCAAACAATGCAGACCTTTTTATCAATCAGCTTTTTTACTACCGGGTACACATGTGTAACATCTAACACTTGTTGTACTTCGCTCAAATTAAGTTGCTTCTTAATCAACAATGCTTCGGCTACCACATACTCATCGTTGCTCAGGTCTGTAAAATCATCACCATATTCTTCATTGTATAATAAAATTGTTTCGCTGCTTAATTTAAAATGAGCAGGCAATGCAGCAGCCATCACTTCACCCTCGCTGCACATATAATATTCACTTACCCATTTCCACAGCAGCAGTTGTTCCGGGTATAGTACGGGTTCATCATCCAGTACATTTAATATATCTTTTGTTGGATGTAAGGGTACCTGGCTGGTGATTGATTTTACAATACCTGCATATCGTTTGTTTTTGCCTAACACCACTTCTACCCTGCACCCTTTTTTAATTTTATCAATCAATAAGGCAGGGATGGCATAAGTATAGGTTGTAGGCAAAGCAAGCGGAAGAATTACTTCTGCATAAGCGCCTGCTTTATGTTCTGTATTTAAAGCTTCGCTGGAAAACAGTATTTCATTTTGATCGTTCATTCAACTATTTAACCTTGTGTGCAACTTTCTATTTATAAATCCCTTAATCAACATTGTCATAGTCATAAAAATACACTGGTATACTTTATTAGAAAATATTAAACTTCTCAAGGGATACGCCAATGACTTTTACTGCTACTTTATCCTGTTCGATTTATCTTGCTTTTTTGTTGACCAGCCGATGTTTTTTATGGCGACATTGTTGCGTCGCACTCTTATACTTTTGTATTTTCATGGCGTCTTTTCCCATTATCTTTCTAACAAATTTGATACCCGGTAGTATGTTTCCAATTAAGTTGCTATAAAAATGATGCTGGTCAACAAAGAAAATTAATTAATCAACTACTTTGAAGTTTTAATCCAACTTGCATTGTAATGGATTAATTTTTCTTCCATCACTTTATAAACTTTTTCCTTTAGCATTTTTACGTCATTTGAGCCAAGCCCCTTCACACTTATTTCATCCAGGTAAATCACTCTTGACTTACCCGGTGTTAATGAAAACACACTGTTGTAATTTAACCGATCGAAGGTATCTAAAAACAACATGGGCTTGATGGGTGTTTGCGTTTCAATTGCAATTTTAAATGCTCCATCATAAAATTCTTTGAGCGGATGGTGCGTCATATTAAAGGTTCCTTCGGGTGCTATAACAACAGAAATACCTTTGCGAATTACTGCGTTCATTTTTTTAACACTTGCTGCTCTTTTTTCGGCACTGCTTCTGTCAACCATTACTACCGCATTTCGGTAAAAAAAGCCAAACACTGGAACTTTGGCCATTTCAGCTTTTCCCAATATTCTGAAATGCTGTTTTCGAATGGCCTTCATTAGCATTGGAATATCCATATAAGAAATGTGATTAAAAACAAATACATATTGCCTGTTAACATCATGCGGCACTTCATATATATTATTATGATGAATGCCCCAAAGCAGCAGCATTATATCAGTCCACCGCTGACATATATAATATATATAGTTGCCGCCCCGGATCTTTCCGAAGAACGAAGCGATGAAAACAAACGGGAAAAGCAACAGCATTACCAGTATAAACAACGTAAATCCGTATATTGAAAAGATCAGCTTTAGTAAAAAATGTAAGTATTTCATATTGAAAAGCGAATATAATGTGTTTATGTTTTAACCAACTAATGGTGAGTTTTCCCCATCGCTGAACTAAATTTGCGCTTAAAATCGAAAAAACAGCACTCAATAGGAGTCTTTAGTAAAAATCCCTGTTTTAAATTCTCCAAATTAATCTGAATTCCCTTACCTTTGCCGTCCTAAATTTTGGTTATATGTTAGCAGTAGTAAAAATAG
>JBDUEK010000034.1:0-59643 GCA_040002495.1 Ferruginibacter sp. | reverse complement strand
ATTTTATCAATACAAATATACTATATGTTTCTAAATTAAATTGTCACTACACTAGCTAATAAAAACCTACTAAGTATCCGCCAGTCATCACTAAGTGAACTATATTGATTCACTATTCGCCATTCTACATAAATTTCAGTCTCCCAATTATAAAGCCAAATAAGATAGTTACACGCTCATACCTCCAATCATGCTGCTTACCCTACCGCATGCGATTTGCACTAAACCGATACTTCAACCATAAAGCCAGGATCGAAAACTTTCTATCCATCATAACCGGATCACCATTATACCAAGCGGAGCTTTGGCTGTTGGTGAAAATATACAGTAGCGGTTAACTCAGATTGGTAAACTAATTTTTTTTTGAAACGAAACCCAACAAAGACAGAAATAAAAATCCTGTACCAACACTACTTTACCACCTATAGCAAACTGCCTGGCGTCGGTCAACAAACAATAACGAAAAGCCCCCCATTAATAGTTTTTAATGCGGGGCTTTTTTATTGGGGACTTTCGGCTATTGTTCTTAATGTTGTATGCTGTTTAGTCCACAAATTGGCTTTTGGAAACGTGTCCAAAATATGGTTCTGAATAACTGTTATTTATGTTTAATCTCAACTGTGTCAAAAAATCGCCTTTATATTTAGGTATTAAAGCACAGCAGATTTCGCCTGGTTTTAAATAAATATAATGAAGTCCGTTTCCACATTTATAAACATACCTTTTTTCAATTGGCTTCCAAACTTTGTCAGTGTCTAACGCTTCGACTATAATATTTACTTTACTACCAAATCCGATTGAAGCTAAAGAATCAGTCATATTTTTAATAAAGACAGGAAATGATTCAAAATATTTTGTTTTCAAGTCACCATTTGGATAGCAAAATTCGGAAGTCGAAATTATCTGGGTCGTGTCAAGTGATAAAGTTAATGGTGTTGTAAGAAAATTTCCTTTGCCGTAAAATTTATATAAATCGCTTTTAGTTATAAATGGATTTGTCGGCGAATATCTAAAGTTTGCTGAGTCAATTTTTATGGTGTCTTTATAAACTCCCAAATAACGAACCTGTCTTTCCCAAGCAATTTGATGAGCTGTATTTATTTTAAATGTCTTTTTCTTTGTCAACCGAATAATTTTTGGATAACCAAGACTTTGTCCAAAAGAAATAATGCTTAGAAAAAAAAGTACTATAGTAAAAAGAGTTTTCAAATTTGAGGTGTCTTTAAATGGCATACAACGCAAATATATATGATACCAATATATACTATCGAAAAAAAAATCCCATATAGTCAGTGACTTAGTGTTATACATTTTGTATTGTTATTAGAACAACCGGTACTTGCAGGCTATGCCCTTTGCCTTGGCTCCTGGCAAATGAACCATTACCATAAGAAAATATTTTCAGGCAATGGATACCAGCCAGCTTATTTAAATGATTTTCAAATAAGCATAGTCATTTATGAATAATTGCTCTCAAAAAAATAAATTTCACCTTTGCTTGTCTGCGACTTTCTTTTTGCGAAGTTGTTAAAAAGTAATTTATAAGTTATGATGAAAAGATTTGGCTCATGCATCTTTTTGTCTTGTGCTTTAAACGAAGGTGGAAAGTCATTTTCTTGTATAAAAGACTTTCATTGAGATAGGTTAAACTTGCTGCTTACTTTCCCGTGTCCGGTTTGCACTAAACCGATACTTCAACTACAAAGCCAACACCGAAAACTTTGTATCCATTATCACCTGCTCACCATTATACTAACTGAAAGACTTTCGGAAAACATCCGAAAGTCTTGAACGAACAGAAAAATATCTATAATAATATAGCATATTTGGAATGTGGAAAAACCTTCATGCCACTACAAAAAATTCTCTCTTTTTAATACGCAATATTTCTATTCTTTCTTTTTTCTATTTGCTTTATCAACACACTAACAGTTTGGGCAATCGACTCTTCAAATGTTTTACATTGGGCACGGGCCAGCAGATCGTTTCCCGGAATAATCAACCGTACATCACATAATTTGTTTTCATTCCTATCAGACTTTTCGGTAGATAATAACACTTCGCCAGTAATTATCTTATCATAAACTGATAAAGTTTGCCGACCTTTTTATATACAAAATTGACCAGCATCTGCCTTGGCGTAAAACCTAATGTTTTAATTTTAATATTCATGTTTTTGAGTTTTATATTTGAATGATTATTGTTGCGGTATCCAATACGTGGCATGCAACCAACTTGCTTTATTTATCATCGCCGCTAACACCTTAATTTGCGTTTACTATCTAACAAACTGTACGAATTTTATATTAATTCCGGGGATATGTTTGTTCGGTGACATTTATAATTGCAAATAATTTTGTTGCAAAAATAGCGGGATAACGCAGAGTTAAATGTTATAATTTCTGTAATAAAATTAAAATGATTTAAGCGAAAAATCCAAAGCCAGCTTACCTGGGATTTTAAATTTCATCATCTATATTGTCCAAAGAGGTGACACCTTTCTCTAAAAAGGTGTCGCCTCTTTGGAAGTGCCTTTAGTTTTTAGCATTAAATTTTTCCAGCACTTGTTTTGTGTATTCGGGATAGATGGAAATCCGATGCGTACGAACAACATCCGGCACAACCTTATCTGAATTCGCAACATCTAAAACTATTTTTTTAGAAGGTAACATTGGCATGTGGCAATCGATACAATTATTTTGAACTACTTCTTTTTTATCTTCAGTAAAACTAAAACTTGTATGATTTACCTGGGTATGACAGGTAGTGCAACGCTGAGAAAATAAGGCAGCGTTATTTGCTTCATTAACATGCACATTGTGGCAGGAAGAACAATCCATCTGAGACATTTGAAAACACTTACTTGATGCAAGCAGGCCATATTGATTACCATGAACATCCAGCGTTGAAATGCTGTCCGAACTGTATTTTGCATTCGAATAGTCGTTAAGCGTTTCACCAACATTAAAAGAAAAAGCAGGTTTTAGTGGTTCCCTGGAGCCTGAGTGGCAAAGCGCACATGCGTCTAAACGTTGTTGCCTGTTTAATAGCTTTGTGCTGATAATATATTTGGCTGTTTTTTCCTCAGGATGTGCTGATTGAAAAGCTACATGATCTGCTGCAGGCCCATGGCATCTTTCACAATCAATGCCATAGATAATATTGTTTTTATCATAAACCGGCAAGGTGTTATCTTCTTCAGTTACCTTGGCGAATGTGGTGTGGCATTCCACGCATTGCGCCGGAATTGTTCGGTTAAAATTGATAAAACTGGTTGAATAGCCGGGGCTGTTGCACCAGTTATTTAATGGAGTATAATACGATACAGGTAATTGAAATAAAGAATTGTTATTCCAGTATAAATAAGTCTGGCCCTTTCTGCCGGAGCCGATCACAATATCAAAAGCCTCACTTTGATATTCGGCACCGCTGATATATGCTGTCTGAAAATATCTATTTTCTTTTTCCTGTAATACAACTTCCATCCCTTTATTGTAAATGAATTTATTTTCACCCTTTTTAAAACTTCCTTTAATAAATTCTTTGGATGCAGGCCTTGAGTCTAAATAATGAGCAGTCTTTATATGGCTTTCATAAATTTCTTTATGACAAGTTACACAAGTAGCTGAACCTGCAAACTTCTTATCTTCCCTATTTTTAATAGCAGCAACATCGTCATCTTTAAATGTTGTAAACATTACATTTAAAAAATAAACTGTTGTCATGATCACCGCAATAACGAGGTTGCTTTTCTTAATCTTTTATAAATAATAAATCATATTGTAACCTCTTGAACTGGCAAAGAAAATTGACAAAAAAGTTGTGTGCTTTAAATTTACTAAAAAGAGTGTATAAATTAATTTTTCTAAAATGAAAACCTTGAAAGATCATCTTTGACTCTCCTGATCCTTCGCAAATTAAAATGGTTGATTAAAACCCTGCAAAGGGTTAATTTGAATAGCCCCGGGTAAAACCCGGGGAATAAAACGTTTTGTTTTCAGCAACCCCAACGGGGTTGAATCATTAAACCTGACATATATTCAACCCCGTTGGGGTTATTGAAATATTCCAGTAACCATGGGTTTCACCCACGGCTACTAAAATTCAACCCCTTCGGGCTTTGCTTGTAGTTTTAATTTGCGAATGCCATCACATTCTAATACTTGTTTATTGATATGGGTAAGGATTTCTGAAATTAGAATTTAATCCCCGCCCTAAAGGACGGGGCAATGCAAAAAGGAGAACCATCAGATTGAATGCTGCATTAATCAACAATATTCATAACACATTTTGATGCAGCGGGAAGTATAGTTTGTTATTCTTTAATTTTGCAATTCACTTTTTTGGGAAATGATGGGTAATGGACATCTGTTGACGAGCTGCCGGATAGGAATGGAAAACACGGTGAAGACCTGAAGCGTTGGCTAGTGCCGGATTTGCAATGGATAGCCGGAACTAAAGCTGATGAAGCAGTTGCTGTTGCAAGCACCAATAAATTTGAACATAAATTGTTACGATGAAATTAAAAATTTTGTACAAATATTATATTACCAAAATACTTACCTGCTGTTTATTGGGCACTATATATTTTCAATTGGCCAATGCACAAATTGTAAATATGGAATCGCAGCGGTATCATACGGACACTACGGGCTGGAGTGGTACATTGAGCGGCAATCTTTCTTTAACCAATTCGGGGCAAAATATTTTTGCTGCCAACGTAAATGCACATGCGCAATACCAGGCAAAAAAAAATCTGTATTTATTGCTGGGCAGTTATGGCTTCTTAAAAAGTGAATCGAAGTCGTTTATTGACAATGCATTTATTCATTTTCGGTATAACCACAAACTAGGTGATGTTGTAAGGCTGGAAGCTTTTACGCAATTGCAGGAAAACAAAATCAACAAAATTGAATCAAGATTTTTAACAGGTGCCGGACTTAGGTTTAAAATTATATCTACCAAAAAAGTGCGCTTATATGCAGCTTCGCTGGCCATGTATGAAACTGAAAAAGAACAAGGAAAAATGGGTAAAATTACCGACTGGCGCAACAGCAGTTATTGTTCATTTACCTACTTCCCAAATGAACAAACGGTATTTATTACCACTACCTATTACCAGCCCGTATTTGTGCGGTTTAAAGATTACAGGATACTAAATGAAAGCTCTTTTAAAATTAAGGCGAATAAAAAAATAGCGATTACTATTAACTGGAGCTACCAGTTTGATAGCAGCCCTGCAGACCAGGTACAACAATCAACTTATAATTTAAGTACCGGAATAGAACTGAGCTTATAAGTAATTTCAGATACGCTAACCTGCGAGCTAATGTAATTCGAAAACAATAAAACATTGCGTATCTTAATATCTACACAAAAAAAATCAAAATTTCATAAAACAATCTAACAGATCGGCTTGTAAAGTGTCATAAATTTCAGGATGAAAATGGCATGGTATTTTCAATAAAATCGTAACTTATAAATAAACAAAAACTATATGACGATTCAATTTAATACCGGCCATAATGTTAATGGCAGTACCGCAGTAAGTGATCCTTTAAGTGAGGTAATTGCAAATGATCTAAAACGTTTTAGTGAATATATAACAAGGGTGGAAGTACACCTGACGGATGAAAACGGCCACAAGGAAGGCCCTAATGATAAACGTTGTGTACTGGAAGCACGCCTTGAAGGCATGCAACCCATAGCAGTTACCAACCATGCTGCTACACGTGATGAAGCCGTAACCGGCGCACTTGGAAAGTTAAAATCTTCGCTCGATACCGTAATTGGTAAGCGTAGAAATCATTGAGTGATAGAAGCCGGAACACTTTCTATCTAAACGTAAAAAAAATAAACCAGCTGATTTGCGGCTGGTTTATTTTTTATAGGAATTACTAGTGTTAAGTTAAATGTGAATTGACAATGGTAAATGGTGAATGCTTCATTAACACCATTCAGCATTCACAAATCAACACGTCATTTTATTCTTAACATAGCACTAGTTTTGAAAACTAATACATTTTATATCGCAGTAATTTTTGAATGGCAACCTGGTTCTATATAGCCCAGGTATGTTTCCAACTTTTATGAAGATTTAACTGAAAGAAATTTTTCTATAACTTCTAAACGTCTTGACATGATAACCCGCCCCTTTGTATAGCTGGCTTCTTCAGACAAATCCCGGACAGTATAGCCCTGCCAGTTGCCAATTAATACATCGCCTGTTACACCCTGGGGTTTTAAAAGACATGTACCGCATATTGGAATGGTTCCGCCACTCCAATACGACATGGCAATCCACCCACTTTTTGAAACAACACCTTCCATGGGATAAAATTCTGCATTTTCAATTTCTTTACTACCCTTTTTAGAACTGAAACCAACCATTCTTATCCGATTTTCTGCAGACCAAATATGTATTTTATCAGTTTCCCAAATATCTTCAGAATTGTCATCATTTAATTTGGTCCATTTTGCATACCACTCACCCGTTAATTCTTCCGCAGTATTCACCTGGTGAAAATGTTTATGAAACAAACGTTTTGAAAAACTTACGGTCTTTTCATTTTGCACAAGTTTCATATATTTTTCTGACAGGAACCTCCAAAGTTCTTTTGTTTCATTGGGAATATTTTTGCCTGTTGCCATGCATAAAATTCGCTCACATAAATTGAGCACATTATCTTCAGTTTCACCATCGTATTTTTCCAGTGATTCAAAAACGGAATGCACGGCGTCATCACTGAGAAAAAACCTGACAGGAATGATAACTTTTGATTTACCCGCAGCAAATCCGCTTTCCCATAATAACCATGGCCTTTCATTTGAACCAGGCGTAAAAATGATTAATAAAATTTCCGCATTTTCTATTTTTTCCTGGATCTTATTTCGCCAGTCGCCGGTACCTACTCCACCTTCTACCCGATCGTCACTCGAATACCAGGGATCAATTTCGCCGTTTGAAATCCACTTTAATAATTCCTGCCATGCCTTTGCCAGTGGCTTGTCTTCATGAGCATGGCTGATAAAAATATTCATTTTCATTTTTTAACGATTATATAAAATCAAGGCGACTATTTCCGGTGAAAGCAAGTAAAGGCTCCTATTTAGCATTGCGTTTATTCAATTTTCCCCTAAACCTATTGTGATTGTCCGGTATGAAAATCCAGTACTAAATCTATTAATTATTTTGCTTTTTTCATAACACAATTATTACAATGTAAGCTAATGATAAAATTGCTGATAATATTATTTGCAGGTAGCAGGACGAATCTTCATGAATAAAACTATTTATTACAGAAAAACAATCATTGAAATTGAACAAAGAATATTGTAATAAAATAATCAGCGATCCAGGCATTTGAAATTTCTTATCTTCCAATACAAGGCGAATTTTATTCAGGAAATATTGCACCATCAATTTTTGTAACAACAATTTTAAAATATAAAAATTGTTAATTATACATCAGTTTGAACTAATCAGAAGGGTATATTCCATTTAATTAAATTGTGGAATATTTTTTGAATTTATTACTTTGAAATAGCCATTCAACATTAATAATTAATTATCACGCTTAAAAATCATCCCCCTGACTGCGAATAAAATAATAAAAAAGACTTTCAAGGTTTTAGCCTGGATTATAGCGAGCCTGCTGTTTTTAATACTGTTGATTTATATCCTCATCCAGGTACCTGGTGTGCAAAATTTTGCCCGTAAAAAAGTGGTTAGCTACCTCGAAAACAAGCTACACACAAGGGTTCAAATAGCAAAACTGTCGCTTGATTTCCCCAAAAAGATAGTATTAGAAGGTGTGTATTTTGAAGATCAGCATAAAGACACGCTTTTTTCCGGCGGTAAAATCGCTGTTGATATTGCACTGTTTAAATTAATAAGCAGTAAAGTGGAAATTAGCTCAGTGGAATTAAAGGACCTGACTGCCAACATTTCACGAACGGGCAAAGACACTACATTTAATTATCAATATATCATTGATGCATTTGTTACGCCCAAAGACCCCAACAAGCCAGTAGATACTTCCGCCGGAATGGTCATTAGCGTTGATAAAATATTGTTGAACAATGTAGGTGGAAGTTTCATAGATAACCAAACAGGAATTGATTTTTTGGTGAGGCTGGGCAAATTTCAAACAGCCTTTAAAAAGTTCAATCTTGAAAAGATGAATTTTTCGTTACCAGATATTGACCTGGAAAATGTGGTTGGGCACATGTACCAAAACAAACCCTTGCTAACGCC
The DNA here is from genome assembly GCA_040002495.1 of Ferruginibacter sp. Lineage (GTDB taxonomy): Bacteria > Bacteroidota > Bacteroidia > Chitinophagales > Chitinophagaceae > Ferruginibacter. Next base: position 51,386 of record JBDUEK010000034.1, on the reverse strand, counting down.
AAAGCCTGCTGCAGAAATAGAAGCTAAAAGTGATGAGCCATTTAAATTTGATCTTGCACTTGAAAATATCGACATAAAGAACATCCATTTTGACTATAAGAATGATGTGTCTGTAATGGCTGCTAAACTCGATTTAGGTGAACTTTCCGGTAAGGTAAAATCTATTGACCTTGCCACACTGGATATAAAACTTGATAATGTAAAATTGCACAATACCACTGCGGCAATTGACCTGGGAAAATCGGAGCAAACCAAAATTGTAAAAGAAGAAATCAATAAAAATGTTGCAGCACAGGCCAACAATCCATGGAAAGTAATGATTAGCAATATAGATCTTGAAAACAATAACCTTTCCTTTAATGACGAAAATAAACCACGCATTCCAAGTGGGATGGATTACGGCCATTTAAAAATAGACAGCCTTACCGTGAAAGGCAACAGTCTTGTAATTACACCAACTGCCTATACCGGTAACATTACAGATGGGCACTTTACAGAAAAAAGTGGGTTTAATTTAAAGCAATTAAAAACTGAATTTGCATATAGCGATACAGGCGCAACATTGAATAAGTTATATGTGGAAACTGATAAAACACTGATTCGTGATAACATCACAGTTAAATATCCCTCGTTGGATGCGATAACAAAAGACATGGGGCAATTATACCTGGACGCCAATTTTGTAAAAACGAATCTTGCTGCTAAAGACATACTGATTTTTGCGCCTCAATTACAAACCAATTTAAAAGGAAATGAAAATGCAGTTGTGCATATTGATGCAAGGGTTAAAGGTTATTTAAATGATTTAACTATTCCCGGCTTTGAAGTCAGCGGCATTGGTAGTACCAGTTTAAGTATGTCGGGTAATATTAAGGGATTACCAGATGTAAATAAAACCCGCTATGATTTTGATATTGCAAATTTTCAAACAACCAAAAAAGACCTGGATAATTTCCTTCCGCCCGGTACCATACCTCCTAATATCAGGATACCCGATGCAATGAAAGTAAGCGGTAGTTTTAAAGGGCTTGCAACAAATTTTACCACAGATATTTTATTACAAACAAACAAAGGCGATGCAAAACTCACCGGGTTTTTAAATAGCAATAACGAAACTTATAACCTGAAAGGTTCATTAAATAATGTAGATGTTGGCTATCTCACCAAACAAGATACCCTGGTGGGAAAAGTAACCATGGACTTTGCAGCTAAGGGACAGGGCTTTAAACCCACCACCATGAATACCAATGCAAATGCCCGGGTGAAATCTGCCTTTATAAAAGGATATGATTATAAAAACATAGCAATGGTTGCGTCGGTACATAGAGGCTATACCGTGGTGGATGCAACTGTTGCAGACAAAAGCCTTGCACTGCACATGAATGGTGAAGCATTGATTGATGACAAATTTGCCACTAATGTAAAACTGAGATTGATGCTGGATAGCATTTTATTAAAGCCACTCGGGTTTGCTACTACCGATCAACGTATACATGGAAATGTAATTGCAGATATGCCATCTATTGACATGAATGCTCCGGAAGGAAAAATAGAAATAAACGACCTGGTTGTTTTTAACGATGGTAAAATTTATCATGCAGATACGATCACAGCAATTGCAGCAACTACAGATACCGGAAAGATCATTACACTGAATTCGCAGATTGCTACCGCCACTTTAAAAGGAGATTATAATCTTGCTACCATTGGCACGGGCGCTATGCAGGTGATCAATAAATATTACAACCTTGGCATAAAAGATTCTGCAATTACAAAAGACAAATGGAATTTATCAGCAACCATTATTCCTGATAGTTTATTGTTTGCATTTGTACCTTCCATAGCAGGTACCGATACTATAAAAGTAAATGCCAACTTTGATGGCAGTGAAGAAAAAATTGACCTGTTGGTGAATGCGCCTAAAATACAAATGGGCACTCAAACGCTCGACAGTTTAACCATTGTTGCTGGCAACACACCCGATCAGTTTAATTATATAGCCACAATAAATACTGCAGGATCAAATAGTTTCCGGTTACAAAAAACCCAACTGGATGGATCAATTAAAGATGATATCATTAATACCAAATTAAATATTAAGGATATAGATGGCAAAGATAAATACCAGTTGGGTGCAAGGATCGAGCAGAAAAATACAGCCATTGTTACCAATTTAACGGACAGCCTGATGCTGGATTATGATAAATGGGCGGTAGACAAAACCAACTATATTCAGTACGATAGTTCAGGTATCATTGTGCATAATTTCACAATTGATCATGGCGGGCAGTCGCTTAGCATTAATTCTAAATCAGAAAATGTACATGCACCCATTGATGTGATATTGAAAGATTTCAGAATTAAAACACTTACCAATCTTGCTGAACAGGAAGACCTTGCAATGGATGGTTTAATTAACGGAAACGTAGCTGTAAAAGATGCGATGACAGCACCTATTTTCACCAGTGACCTAACCATTGAAAACCTTTCTTATGGTAAAGATACGGTAGGTAACATAGTAGTAAAAGTTGACAATGAAACTGCCAATGCTTTTACCGCGGCACTGTCTATAACGGGTAAGGGTAATGATATTAAATTGGACGGTAAATATTACACCGGCGAAGGCCGTATGGATATGGACCTCAATATTAACAACCTTAATATGTCTACCATCCGCACCTTTAGTTTTGGTGCATTAAACGAAGCTGATGGAAGCCTTAAAGGTAACATGGCCATTAAAGGAACTACAGAAAAACCGGATCTGAATGGCAGCCTTCATTTTGAAAAGGCACATATAACACCGCAGGCTACCGGCGAAAAATTATTATTATCAGATGAGGCCATCACCATCTCTTCCAAAGACATTTCTTTTAATCGTTTTACAGTGCTTGACTCAGCCGGTAACAAGGCAGTTGTAGATGGTAAAATTTTTACGGATGACTATAAAACATATTCATTTGGGTTAAGATTATTTGCTGATAATTTCCGGGTGCTTACTGCACCGCCGAGGCAAAATGCTTTGTATTACGGCACATTAAATATGGACATGGATGTGAGTGTAAAAGGTACTTTAACGGCTCCGAGCATCAATGCAGATCTTAAAATAAATAAAAATACCGATATCACTTTCGTATTACCAAGTGTGAACCCTGAATTACAAAGCCGTGAAGGTGTGGTGGAATTTATAGATGTAAACGGCCCCGGCAGAACTGACAGCATATTTTATGCAGCGCTTGATACAATAACCAATTACCCGGCGCTGGCAGGTATGGATATTACGGGTACATTGCAATCAGACACTGCTGCACAAATTACACTTGTAATAGATGAGCGCAGTGGCGATGCATTAAAAATCAGGGGCAAGGCCGATCTTGCCGGTGGTATAGATAAAAGTGGTAAAATAAGCCTTACCGGTAATTATCAATTGCAAAGTGGCTCTTACCAGTTAAGCCTGAGTTTACTAAAAAGAGAATTTATCATACAGCAAGGAAGTACGCTTACCTGGACGGGTGACCCAACAAGTGCCAACGTTAATATTACCGCTATTTATGTAGCCAATACCCAACCGGTTAACTTATTGCAGAGCGAAATTTCAAATCTTTCGGCTTCAGATATTAATAAGTATAAAGCAAAAATTCCTTTTAATGTTTTGCTGAAAATGAATGGAGAATTATTAAAACCTGTTATCACATTTGATATAGAATTACCGGAAGATCAAAAATCAAAGTGGCAAAATGTAGAAACAAAACTGGAACAGGTTCGCAGGGATGACGCAGAATTAAACAAACAGGTTTTTGCTTTATTGTTGCTGGGACGATTTGTGCAGGAAAATCCATTACAGAATTCTGCCGATGGTACCTCTCTTGCATCTACTGCAAAAAGTAGTGTAAGCCGTTTATTAACCGAGCAGTTAAACAACCTTGCAGGTAGCCTGGTAAAAGGTGTTGACCTCAACTTTGGTGTTAATTCAGAAGATGATTATTCCAGCGGGGCACGTACCAGCCGTACAGATTTGACAGTAGGTGTTTCTAAAAATTTATTAAACGACCGGCTACGCGTTAGCGTGGGTAGCAACTTTGAATTGGAAGGCCCGGCCAACAATAACCAGAACGCCAGCAATATCGCCGGCGATGTAGCAGTAGATTACCTGTTGAGTAAAGACGGCCGTTATTTACTAAGAGCCTACCGCCGTAACCAATACGAAGGTGTTGTTGAAGGGCAGGTAGTTGAATCTGGTGTAGGGTTTATTTTCACCCTCAATTTTAACGAGTTTAAAGAAATTTTCTATCGTAAAACTGACGAGCAAAAAATGCTGGAAAAACTTGAAAAAGAAAAACAAAAAGCATTTGATAAAGCAGAACAGGATAAAAAAGATGCCAAGGAAAAAGCGGCAAAAGAAAAGCAAGCAGCAATAGACAAGGCAGAAAAAGAAACAAAAGATGCTGAGCTTGAAAAACAACAAAGCATTGAAAAAGCTAACCAGGATAATAAAAGTGGAGATGAAAAAGTAGCGCAAATGAAGAAGGATGCAACTGATAAAGCAGCCAGGGAGAAAAAGCAGGCGGAAGCAGCAAAACAAAAAGCTATAAAAAAAGCTGAGCAGAAAAAAAAAGATGCAGATCAAAAAGCAGCCAAAGAAAAACAGGATGCAATTGATAAAGCAGCAAAAGAAAAAACAACAATAGAGAAAGCAAAGCAGGGAAATAGATAATGACGCAGCACCAGTTTGAACTTTGCGAAAATTTGTATACACAAACCATCCGGATATAATAATGAATTGGAATTTTTTAAATAGCAACAATAATCGTTTGAAAACATACAAAAGAGGTTTTATAATTTGTATGGGCATAGTTTGCCTGTTGGCTTCGTCTTGCAGTAATACCAAATACCTTGCAAAGGGAACAACATTGTATGTAGGTTCAAAAATAAAATACGAATCAAAAGACAGTAGCGCCAAATCTCAAAAAGCTGTGTTGAAAGATGAATTGAGTGCATTGATATTACCCAAACCAAACAGCTCTATTTTGGGATTACGTATAAAGCTTTGGTTTTATAACATTGCAGGCAAGCCAACCGGAAAAGGGTTGCGCTATTTAATCAGAAATAAACTGGGCGAACCGCCTGTGTTAACCAGCTCGGTAAATTTTGAAAAGAACAACAGCATATTAATTAACCGGCTCGAAAACAGGGGCTATTTTAAAGCAGCCGTTTCTTTTGATACAACTACTAAGGATAAACGCACATCAGCAGTGTTTACAGCAAGGCCGGGCTTACAGTATATCATCGACTCGGTTAATTTTCCAACTGGCAGCAGCGAACTAAGCACTGCAATAAGAAGTGTAACCCGCAGATCGAGGCTTAAGCCTGGCAACGCTTACGACCTGGATGTAATAAAAGCAGAGAGAACCCGGATTGACAGCCGGCTCAAACAAAAAGGATATTTCTTTTTTAATGAAAATGATTTACTGTTAAAGGCGGATAGCACTGTTGGCGACAACAAGGTAAATATGTATATGACGGTAAAGCCAACTGCTCCTTTACAGGCCCGCTATCCTTACCGCATCAACGATGTAATTATTTATGCAGATTATAATATAGCAACGGACACATTGTTCTATAAAGAGGATGCCACATTTTATGATAGTTTTTATGTGGTGGATCCTTATAAAAAATTCAATCCGCGTATGTTCCGTCGCAACCTTCGTTTTCATCCGGGAGACTTGTACAACCGCAATGATCATAACCTTACATTGAGCAGGTTGGTAAGCCTGGATGTGTACAAGTTTGTAAAGGCACGTTTTGAAGAAGTGGATACTCTTCCCGACCGCCGGTTGAATGCTTATTATTATTTGTCGCCTGCCAGTAAATATTCTTTAAAGGCGCAGGTATCTGCATTAACAAAATCAAATAATTCAACCGGTACCGACCTTACCGTTAGTTTTAAAAACCGTAATACTTTTCATAGCGCAGAGCAATTAATTATAAGTGGTTTTGTTGGGTTGGAAACACAGATTGCAGGTCAGCAAAATGTTGCGACCAGGCGTTTTGGCGGAAACATTGACCTCTTGATTCCCAGGATTATTCCGCATATTGGACTTGGTAGAAACAGTGAATTTGTCCCCACCACGAAGATCAACCTGGGATATGAATATTTCCGCAGGTCCGATCAATACACCCTCAATTCACTTAAAACAAGTTTTGGCTGGGTATGGAAATCATCCATCACAACAGAACACCAGTTTAATCCAATTTCGGTTAATTATGTATTGCCTTCCGGTATAACGCCAAACTTTCAAAAAGGGTTAGATACAAATATTACTCTGGCCCGCAGCATCGAAAGGCAGTTCATCATTGGCTCTAATTACAATTACAATTATAACTCGCAGGCAAAGCCAAATAATAAAAGACATAATTTTTATTTTAATGGCAATGTAGATGTTTCAGGAAATGTGTTGGGCTTAATTACCGGTGCCGATATCAGTGCAGGTAAAGAGAAAAAAATATTCAATACAGCCTTTTCACAATACGTTCGTGGCGAGGTAGATTTCCGTCATTATATGACGCTCGGTAAACCGAAAAGACAGGCCATCAATCAATTGGTGAGCAGGGTAATTTTGGGTGCCGGTTATGGATATGGCAACAGTACAAACATGCCTTTTATCAAACAATTTTTTATAGGTGGTACCAACAGTATCAGAGCATACAGGGCACGTAGCCTGGGGCCCGGAACTTACTATGGTGGTAATGCCGCAACCACTACAAGCGTAAACACCTACCTGCCGGATCAGCCGGGCGACATAAAAATTGAATTGAATACAGAGCTAAGAATTAAATTATTTTCTATCGTAAGAGGCGCTTTGTTTGTAGACGCCGGCAATATATTTACCATGCGGAATGATCCCGACAGACTGGGTTCAAAATTCAGCAAAGATTTTTTAAAACAACTGGCAGTTGGCGCCGGCGCAGGTTTACGTTTTGATATTAGCTTTCTTGTATTACGTGTAGATGCGGCCATCCCTATCCGTAAGCCTTATCTACCCGGCGGGCCTAAATGGGTTTTTGACCAGATTAATTTCGGCAGCAGTACCTGGGTAAAAGAAAACCTTGTGCTGAATCTTGCCATTGGTTATCCGTTTTAACGTTGCAGTTTGCTTAGCATTTGTTTGCTTACATGTATTGAAGTTGCCAATTAATATCTTGCTTCCCGTATAAAAGTATGCATGACGTTTAATTGAATGAATCGTTGATAGCACTGTGCTTTATTAGCACATTAGCTAATAAATTCCATAACATATTCATTTGGTACATTAGTGACAAAACTTTCCATGGAGGCTATCGGCAAATAGAATTAATTTGTTGTAATGATAGTGCCGTTTAGATAAACCTTTTGAAGAAGCGTATAAAGCCCTTACAAAAAAAAGCAACCAATGGTGTATGAGTTGGGCTTTTTAAGCGTGTGAAACAAATACAAAACCACCCCTAACCCCTCCAAAGGAGGGGAATGAAATCCACTTCCCTTCAAAGGAGGGGAATGAAAACACCTCGAAAAAAAATGAAAACACCAACAAATAGCCGAGGCCAATTCCCCTCCCTTGGAGGGGTTAGGGGTGGTCCACTACTCCAGCGGCGTTAGGAAAGTTAACATCAAACAAACAAAATATGGAAACACTCACAACCATACACGGCATTCATATAAAACGAAATTTTGTAAAATCGCTACCCTATAATCCAAACCTAAAGCCACTTGCAAGAGAAAAGCGAAAAGCAGGTATTTACAGCGAAGTACTATTTTGGCAACAGGTAAGAAACAACCAATTTTATCAAATTGATTTCGACAGGCAAAGAATTATTGGAAACTACATTGTAGATTTCTATGTAAAAACATTGGGATTGGTAATAGAAATAGATGGCAATAGTCACGAAAATAAAATTGAGTACGATGCTGCAAGGCAATTGTTTTTAGAAAATTTAGGGTTGAAGGTATTTAGGGCAACTGACGGAGCAGTTAAATGCAACATAACAGAAGTAATGGAATTGTTGGAAAATTATATTATCAAAGAGTTTGGCATTAACCAAGCCAACCACCCCGACCACCCCTAACCCCTCCGGAGGAGGGGAATTGGCCTCTACGAGTTGTTAGATGTTTTCTTGTATTCGTGGGTTCTCATTCCCCTCCTATGGAGGGGTTAGGGGTGGCTCACTCCATTGGAGGGGTTAGGGGTGGCTCACATTTATCTTACCCAATACCAGATAACCCCCGGATCTCCCATTCCGCAACAACCTAACCAGGGAGCTGGTGTCCAGCCACCGGCAGCAATGAGCGTTCCCACCAGTTTCCATTTGCATCGCCGCTGGTAGTAATCAATCCCTGGCTTCCTGGTGCGTACCAGGACATACGTGCTTCAATGCCATTATCAGCATAATTCCATGATCCAAATTTGGTATTGAGCGTAATATTGGTATTGGTAGTGCTTACAAAACTATAATTGCTATTCGCCGTCCAGATACCACCATAACTATTTCTTGTGTTGGCGTCTATCATATATTGAAAACCGCTGCTGCTTTTTTTGATATAATCTGCCCAGGCAATAATAGAGTAATTTGAACTAATGGATGGGCTGGTTGCGTTTCTTAAAATAGCCTGCGCATTTGACCAACCTGGATTAGGCGCCTTATTACACATTATCAGCGTCCAGCCACCACCGTCAGTTGTCATGTCTGCATAAATCTGAAAGGCTGCACCGCCATTGATGTTAGCATTTTTTATCCAGTAATAACCATCGGTGGAAGAAGGGTACGCTTGTTTAATAGCATAAGCGCTGCCTGATGCCTTCAATGCAGAACTACCATCATATATTAAGGGTGTGGCACCAGCTACCCAGTTGCTGGTAGTTCCCGAAAGCGCAAAATTATTAAGCGTACCATTGTTACCATTACCCGTTATATCATTTAGCGAAGTAACACCTGAATTATTGCCATCTGCGATACCCTGATTAAAATTATAATAGGCAACCAAACCAGATTCGTTGCCTGCTAATTCTGTATACATGGAAGCCTGGATTTGAGTTTGTGTTTTGGCTGTATTCCAAATATGTAATTCATCAAAAACAGCATCTGCATTAGGATCTCCTCCCCAATTACTTTTACCTATATAGCAATAGTTTCTTGTAATATTTACTGGTGTTGGAAAAGTGGCTGTTCCTGTAGTAATACCATTAATATATATAGTTGCAGTATTGCCACTTAGCGTTGCAGCAATATGAGACCATTGATTGAGCGGAATTGACTGGCTGGCCTGGAACTGGCTGCCTCCTACATAAAAACCCGGAGCACCACTTGTTCCATAAGTATAAGCTAATAATACATTGTTGCTGCCGGCGCCATTTCCAAAATCAATAATCCTTGCCCAGTTTGCAAAACTTTTTGAATAAACCCAACATTCAATTGTAAAATCTCCGCTAAAATAAACTCCTGCTGGTAAAGACACATAATCGTTTGTACCATCAAAATCGAGGGCGTTTGTTGAGCTATTGTTTATAATCGAAACTGCTGCTCCGTTTATATTTAATCCTGAAATCCCCTTCGCACCATTTTTATTCACAAAGCCTGATTGATTGGTTGTTACCTGGCCATTGCTGTTTAAAGCTTGCCCGGATAGAAAGCTTACGATAAACAAGCTTAGAAAACAAAAAGAATTTTTTTGTCAAATGGTTGAAGAATGCCACTTGTTACGTTCCAATGAATACCGATGATTGAATTTGCAAAAGTATTTTCTCCGTAGTAGGTTTCAATAATGGTGGATTCACCAATACTCCAGTCAACCACAAAGTCGTTGGTAATGGCAGCAGATCCGCCGCCAACGTTTAATGTTAAAGGTGCAATAGCACCCGAATTAGTTTGACATTGTGCTTGTAGGGAACACAGTAAAATAAGTACAAGTAAGAGTTGCTTCATAGATATCTTTAAAAAAGTCAGGTAAGTACTATACTCACCTGTCGTTGGATATTGACATAAACTAGATAACTACTTGTGCGAAATATTATTGCGTATTATAAAAATTTTAAAACTGATTCATTTATTGATTGCAAATAAAAATTGTAAATAAAAAGAAAATGTTTAAAAACAAAGATTAACCCTTAGCCTTGTCAACAGTAGGTTTCAGTATAAATATTACGAAAGAGCAGCAAGCTTTATCATTAACTTTCTATCATAACTATGCTTAAAAAAGCTAAAATAAAAAGGCATCAAGTCAAAGAGCTGTCTCTAAAACTTAATGCCTTCACAAATATTTTGTAATAAAATCACTACACGTCAATCGATCCGCCAATATCTACCAGGTGCAACTGAATACCAGATTCGCCAAACTTTTTAATGGCTTTCTCATGATCAATTTTAATATAACCGAAGGTATCATAGTGTACCCCAACAACCTTAGTTGCATTCACTAACTTAGCTGCCTCAACGGCATCATCTACTCCCATTGTAAAATTGTCGCCAATTGGCAGAACAGCAAAATCAAGAGTTGCAAACCTTGGAATCAATTGCATGTCCATTGTAAGCGAAGTATCACCAGCATAATAAAAATCACCCTCGTCCGACACAAATACAAAACCGATCGGCGAACCTCCGTAACTCCCATCAGGCATGCTGCTTGAATGTTGTGCCACCACCATTTTAACTTTGAACGAATCAAAGTCCCAAACACCGCCAGTGTTCATTGGATGCCCATTTTTAATACCCTGTTTGTTGAACCAGCCAATGATTTCGGCATTGGCCACCACTTTTGCCCCTGTACGTTTTGCAATACTTACTGCGTCAAAAATATGATCGCCGTGACCATGAGATACAAAAATAAAATCGGCAGGAATTTCATCTACCTTAATATTAGCTGCCAGTTCATTGGGGGTTATAAAAGGATCAAACAAAATATTTTTGCCATCGATCATTACTGAAAAGCAGGCATGACCGTAATAAGTAAATTTCATGATATACTATTTTAAATGTTGAAGTAACAAACGCAATGTAGATTTTTTTTAAATCATGTTTTCTGGAAATGATCGAAAGCAAAACAAATTAAAAGGCAATCATTATTGAATAACTTTTTTATCAAGCCCCAATTGAGAACGTGCATTGAGGTTGAATTCAAATTGCTCCGCAACAGGAATGGCTTTTCGTTTATTCTTATTAATATCCTTGCCTTCCTTCGACCATAAATAAGGATAAAAACTATACACTTTATTGCCATCCAGTTTAGCTATATCTTTCTCCCAATTTTTCCAGCGAAGGCTTTCATAAAAACCTGAGAGATCGCCTGAAAAACAAAAATTTAAAAACTCTGTATAAGATAACGCCAATGGTTCCCATATTAACCTATCTGGCGAAAGATAATAAACATTGCCAGCATCTTTTCCAAACTCACCACCATTTACTGCAAAAAAACCACCCACCGCATCGTCTGCAATCAACACATAGGTTGATCTATCTCCAAACTCTTTAAATGATTTTCCTTTATTCCATTCTGGTAAACTACGGTTCAGTTTTTTGTTACCTGAGCCTAAAATTCGTATCCATCCGTTATCAATTAAAATACCGCCGGTAGTATAAATAACGGCTCCCATTAAAGAGTGAGTTGTAACCTGTGTTTTATAAATGGCATCGTTTATTTTAGCGGTATCGCAGGAAAGCACTTCTACTTTGTTGGTGGCAGAATCAATCATTTGTTGCACAAACGGCCAGCCGGCATCAACCCGGTTAATCAGCTCTTCAGCACTTCGCATATGGTTTTGAGCATATCCACTTACTAGGTAGAAAAACAAAATAAAAAGTGTAATAATTTTCTGCATACAATGAGGTCAGATTTTTTGATCCGAATGTTCAAAATTAATACATGCAGAACTTATGCTTTCATTTAATAAATGAAATACAAAACTGTTAACATATTCACACACTATTTTTCTTATTCAAATCAATTGGATTATAGATATCTCTTTATGCCAACGAGGGTAATTATTTTTACTACTCTTCCTTTTTATAAGAACTTTAAAGGCGCTTGAGAGATTATTTTTTAAACAAGCCTTGGTTCCCTGTGTCAACATCCTTGCATCGCCCTCTTGTACGGCAAACCTTTTTTCAACTTTAATTACACAATAGGATAAACGTTTTATTTACTTCAAACCGTTTCGCCTTTCCAGCTACGGCTACTCATGCGCCTTGTGTGTTGAACAGCCGCCTTGATGGGAAAAAGATTAAAGCATTATTCTCATGCTTCAGAACATAGCACCTTCAAACTTATAACAAGGTGATAGTTGTTGTACAATAATAAAATCCACCGATAGAAGGGCCTCCGATAAAAGAATAGTAATACCTGTTTAAAAGATTTGTTGCACCCAATTTTATACTTAGCTTATTTTTTTGATGATGATATTGAGCCTGGGCATCAACTGTTGAGTAAGCGGGTACCATGCCAGTTGCCAAAGAAGATTGCCACAGGTAAGCGCTTTGCCTGCGATAGTTTACCTGGAAACCGAAGTGAGTAAATATAGAGGCATTTCCAAAGGTTAAATTGTATATCCATCCTGGGGTATTAAAGCCATCTTCCAGCCCGTCTTTCTGATCAGTGCGATCCAAGGTTGCAAGCGTAACATTTCCACTTAATTTGAACTTCTTCGGCATATCCCAAGATATTCCAAGTGTGCTGCCATAATTATAGCTAACAGATTTCGAGTTCGTCCATAATCTGTACCTGTCCTGCTTTTGTTTATCGTTCAAATACGATGCAATGCTGTCGATATTGCTTGTTTTTGGAATGTTTGCTTCTACCTGCGCCATCAAATTGCGGTAAATATTATAATAGAAATCTACGTCCAGCGAAATTTTCTCATCAAAAAAAGTACCCCGGTAACCTGCTTCCAATCCTCTCACTTGCTCAGGTTGAAGATAGGTGTAGCTGTTACGTTTCAATAAATTCTTATTCTTATTAATTGCTTGCGCAATTGTTAACCCATTCCTGTTTACATCGTTTGTATTGGCTGACTGGAAGGCATCGATAGAAGCTCTTAAATAACTGTTTTCGAAAATGCCGTTCGACATAACCGGCAAGCCCCCAACACGTTTTACACCGCCGCTATTAATGTTTGAGAAGGCTTCGAACAAACTGGGAAAACGATAACCCTGCTGAACAGATAAACGGAAATTGTGCCGGCTAACAGGCGAGTAAACAACAGCAATTCTTGGGTTAAGTTTAGCGGAGAAATATTCATTTTTGTCTAACCGTAGCACCGTATTTAACTTTATCTTCTGTTGCAGAAAATATTTGGTCCCTTGCAGAAAGCCTCCAAACTTGTAGTAGATAAGATTAGCACCGGTTTTTACAGGATTTATAAAGTAATTGCCATCAGGCACAACAACGTACGTCCTATAATCCATCCCATACATGATTGAAAGCCTGTATTTTTTATCGAGTATTTTCAAAACATCTTTAGACAGATCGTGTTGCATTTCTGCGTGATACATTGTTGCTTTTACCTTTAGTGCGGCACCTATGTTCCAATCATTGATGGTTCTTAAATCGGCGATCAATTTTTCCATTTCCGGAGTATGCGGTTGCGTCCTGCCCTTATCAGCAAAGCTCCTTGCAGCTAACATTGCTGTCGGTACTGCTACCCCGCCACTGATCGAAGTATTGAACTGGTTGCTAAAATCTTTATACCAGGCATCATCATTTTTAAACTTTCGGTCTATATTTTCAGCCATCGACCTGATATTATAAGAGTTGCCCGTATTCTCTGTATTCACGTAAGCTCTTACCTGTATGCTGTTGGTTTTTAGCAATAAGGCTTGCTGGGTAGTAATATAATTATCGAGTCTAAAGCGATTTGTTCGTTGGTAAATAGTATTGGTATGGGCAAACCTGGATGTATAAGAAAGGTCTGCATTTTTTAATCGATAAGCTACAGTTATATCTCCTTTGAAATTGTCTACGCCTGCGTTCGTGGCACACGAACGCACAAAGTAACAGAGTAACAAGATTATAAAACAAATAAAACTGCGCCTTGAATTGTCGCTGTCCAAAAATAATTTCATCAATGCCTCTATGCGATTTTATTCCTTCCAAGCAACGTCTCCTCCCGAGCCTTGTGTATTGGCCAGGGACGTTGCGTACTACGGAGCTGTATTTTATTAGGTAAACGAAATGCTTTTATTTTGGAGACACGAAAGAACTAAGCATAGATGCTCAAACCAAATTTACCATAGTATCTTTATTTCATGCTGGTAAAAGGCAGTTATCCTGTTACCAACTTTATGGAAATGGAAGAAGTGGATTTCAAAAAAATAAAGAGTAATCCTTGTACACGCAAGGTCCTCGGCTCGGCTTAAGCTCGTTGAGAGACGTTGCTGAGAAGGAATACAATGCCCTTTACACACTTTGCAGTGAAACTTATAATGGTTAGCTGAGCGATGACAGGCAGCAGGTCAGGAGACCTGCGCCAGTGTGAAAGACAAACCTTGCATCTGTGAAAATTTTTGATTACACTACGCACTAAACGATATTTTTTATAGCTTAAATTTTCACTTTCAATAATGTGTGAATAATGTAATTCTTTTAAATAGTTGTGTAACACTATGTGCCGCAAACTATCTTATCTTTATAAAGTAAATAAAAACCGATATTATGCCATTATTAACTATTCTTATTGTTATACTAGTAGTAGGTGTTTTACTTTGGCTTGTAAATACTTACCTGCCTATGGATCGCAAAATCAAAAGTATCCTTAATATTGTCGTGGTTATTGTTTTAGTTATTTGGCTTTTGAAAGCGTTCGGCTTATTTAGTTCCATAAGTAACTTACATACATAATACTCTCCTTTTTCTAAAATAATTAACTATCATTGATCGCTTCCTGGTATTGGTCCACGGATATAATACAGGTTCATTAGCGCAAGCGTACGCTCGATGTCATTTAGTTAGTCGTCAATCAAAAATTGATTTTAGTTTTGTGGCAAAAAAATCCACAAGAATCCTCCAATGTATTTATAGATGAGTAACCAACGTGTTGTTAACTCTGTATAGCAGAGGATGGTCCCTTTTTTAAAGTTCATCTACACATTAGTCCACGCATATATAAGAGGTTAATTGGCGCAAGCTGCGCTTATGCCGCACATCCAAAAGAGCTTAGAAGTATAATTAGTGAACACTTTCTTAGGAAAATACACAGGCATTACAAATATGCTGTAACTTTCATACATAAGACTTAAATACAAATTTTGAAATTTGGATTGATAATTGGATTTGTTGCTAAATGGACGCAACCCAACATTACAAAAAGCACCCCGAATTATTTTTAATCTTATATGTAACAGGCAAGTAATCTCTAATTATGTAAATGCGGCAGCAGGCATATTGCAGCATAGCCATAATGAACAAGCCCGTAGTTGCAAACTACGGACAGCACTCAACATTTTTTCTTTGGTCAACTATTATTTGTTACTGGTTTTTATTATGGAACACTACGGATAGCTGGGGAAGTAGTAAAGTACACACCTGACTTATCTGTAAAACTATATTTTGTGCTCATGCTGGTTGCTTTGGCTCAGTAAGTTACTCTATATCTTCGCATTTAAACCCCTGTGATGTAGCAAACCTGGGTTAGAAAGAGACAATGCCCTTTACACACTTTGCAGTGAAACTTATAATGGTTAGCTGAGCGACGACAGGCAGCAGGTCAGGAGACCTGCGCCAGTGTGGTACATTTATAAGCCCTACATCCACACCGCTAAGAAAGCCAACAGCTCTTTACGGAGTGAGGCAAACAATTCTTCAAACCTCTTAATATCTTCATGCTGATCATCATGGCCAGGTAAGCGGCGATGATCACTGGCAACCGGATTGGATATCACTGATTTTTCAATAACATTTTCATGCTTATTAATTGCATGCTTCAACAGATCAATTTGTTCCTGTTCAAGAATTAACTGATTTTGAAAATGTTCAAGTTCCGCAGAAAAGTCTTTTGCATTATTTTTCCCGGCAACTTCTTGAAGCCTTTTTTGAAATACACCTATATCATCTTTATAAAAATCTAATTTACTGGTCCATTCACTGTGATCGCTGTGTAGTGTTGCAATTAACTGATCCATATTATTGAGTTATTTTATTTTCACAAATAGACAACAATCCAATAGCCTTAATCATGACATTGCTCATATCATTTTATGAAAACAGTCACCTTTAACCAGCAATTTTTAAATACAACACAGGATGCATGCATTTGTATTTTCTTTCTTTTTCCAATAAAAAAAAGCGATGGCCCTTTACAGGTACCATCGCTTATAAGTTAATAGCTGTCTATTTTAATAGCCCGGGTTTTGCACCAGGTAATCGGGCAGGTTGGATGCGCCGTCAATAGCGGTTTGAGGTATCGGCATTAATCGTTTGTTTTTATCTGTGCTGGATTTTTCGGTCCATGCACTTTCATATTTTCCAAAGCGGATCATATCAGTTCTGCGCAACATCTCCCAGTAAAATTCAAAGCCTCTTTCTTTTAATAACTGATCCATCGTTAGTGAACTAATAGGTGAAGGTTGCACCGCATAAGCTGTTCTTGATAACCGTACAATGTTTACATCTGCCAAGGCTCCGGCCGCATCACCTTTGCGTAATTTAGCTTCGGCACGCATAAAATAAACATCTGCCAAACGGATAATTGAAATATCTGCTTCACCAAAGTTTCTGCCACTTGTAGACTTCCTGCTAAACTCATATTTTTCCACACGAAAACCCGTTGAGTAATCACTACCTGCTGTTGTAAAATCAACCATTTCTGTAAAATTCACCGGCAGGTTTGGATTACTGCGGGAGGCATTAAAAAGTTTACCTACCTTAAATTTTCCGTCCAGGCATTTTTCAAATACCCCGTTTTTGCGGATCAACCCATATTGTTGTCCACGCAAAATTCCACGGTCCACATTAAAATCTGTTACGCAGGAATCTCCGGGGTTGGTATAAATTGATACATTCTGTTTATAAAAACGAGGATCACCTTTTGCCGGATCAAGCGGTGCGTTAGCGGCTACCCATGACTGGTAAAAGTCAGATGTAATGGCCGGACCGTCGGTACCGTTAGCAGCCGGATATGCAGGCAATGGGAACTGATCGCCGGATAGAGAAAAATAAGCCAACCTGTTATGGCCATTCAAATCGGCCCGTTGATCTACTGCAAAAACCAGTTCCTTATTATCATGATTATCATTACCAAAAATGGCAAAATAATCGGCAGACAAAGCATATTGCGGCGTTGCAATTATTTTATCGCAATAACTGATTACTGCATCCAGGTCCTCATTCTTAAATTGAAATGCAGCTGCATAACGATCCCTGTAAACTGCAGCATTTAAATTTAACCTTGCCAACAATCCCCACACACCGGCTTTTGTTAATCTTCCCGGACCGCTGGTATTATCAAGCAAAGGCTCTACTGCCAGTAATTCTGTTTTAATATATTCAACAGCTTCAACACCACGAATGATGGTGGAAGTTGCTCCCGGATCGTCTTTTACAAATGCAACACCAAACAAGTCAAGACTCATCCAGTTGTAAAATGCCCTCATACCACGTGCCTCTGCGATGTACACATTTACATTCGGGTCGGTATTTGTTTTAAGCGAACTAATGGCTGTAACGGTTCTTGAAATTTCCTGTACAATTAAATTCCAGGTATCTCTTACGTTGGGATCGGTTGTAGCAGTTTCGTGTTTGTGCAGGGAAACATAGATACCATTATCGCCCCAGTCTGTTCCGCCACGATAAGGCAGGATGGCCTCGTCCGTTGAAATTTCCTGTAATGCAAAGTACGTTGTGTGCCGGTAAATGTCTGGAAGACGAGCATATATAGGAGCTATCAATCCATCGGCAATTTGCCTTGGCGTAAGCCCCGTTGTTGTGAGCGATTCATCCAGTACCTCTTCATTTAGTTTTGTACAACTTGTAGCCAGCGCAAGCATTGTAACAAAGAGCATTGGCTTTAAATATATTTTTTTCATTGTATTAATATTTTTTATCGTTAAATGTTGGCGTATCAGTTTAAATAAGTTATTAAAAAGACAGGTTTAAACCAAAGATCACTGATCTTGCTTTTGGATAACTCAGGTAATCAATGCCAGATGAAATAACTCCGTCACCAGTGGTTCTATCGATGTTTACTTCCGGATCATACCCATTGTATTTTGTGATCACAAACAAATTTTGCCCGGTAACAGAAACTCTTAAAGCAGTGGCCCATTTAATGCCCATTTTAGCTGTATTAAAAGTATATCCTAATGCAGCATTGTTTAGCCTGAAATAAGCCCCGTCTTTTAAATAACGGGTACTGATGCCTGCCGCATTGCTTCCCGATTCTTCAGGACTTCCAATTCCTTCTGCTGTTGTATTAATCCCTTTTACCAAACGTGCTTTATAAAAGAAACTGTTGGCGGTATTATCATAAATTTTATTGCCAGATACACCGTTAAAGTTTACCAGGGCATCAAAACCTTTCCAGGCTATACTACCAGCAAGATTGTACAGAACATTGGGAAGGGCAGTTCCTGCAGCAATCCTATCCTTATCAGAGATGATACCATCATTGTCAACATCACGATATTTGCTTGTTCCATTTGAATTGAAGCCAATAAAATCAAGCAGGTAAAAAGTACCCAGTGGTTGATTGTTGACATAGCCATTAAGCGTTGCAGATGTAAGACCTGAACCAGAAGCCGAACCAGATGTAATTACTTTATAGGGAGAATTTGTTACCTCGTTGTTTATAAGTGTGAGGTTACCACCAATGCTGTAAGTAAATCCCCTGTCATTAGTTTTCCTGTATTCAAGGTCTAGTTCAATACCCTTGTTGGTGATTTTCATATTGTCAACATTATCAAAATAACTTGATACAGGTTGTATAGGATCGGCCGGAATTGATGAAAGCAGTATGTTGCTTGATACTTTTCTAAAAACATCAATGGTACCATTCAGTTTACCGTTCAGTAACCCAAAGTCGATACCAATGTTGGTTTGCTTGGAAACCTCCCATTGAAGATCTGGGTTATCAAGCCTTACAAAAGTGATACCGGCAGGGTAAGGGCCTGCAGCCGATAAAGGATAACTTGTAGAAGCGCTCACTGCTGAAGTGTACGATGCCTGGGTAACTTTTGCAGGAATTTCCTGGTTACCTGTTTGCCCCCACCCTGCTCTTAATTTTAAATTGTTGAAGGCTGAGTTAGCCATAAATTCTTCTTCTGAAATTTTCCAGCCAAGTGAGAAAGATGGGAAGTATCCATATTTGTTGTTGCCGCCAAACTTAGTAGAACCATCTGCCCGAAAGTTGGCAGTTGCCAGGTATTTATTTTTGTACTGGTAGTTAATCCTTCCAAATATTGATTGCAGTTCATTTACAATTGCGTAACCGCCGGGCCTGTTATTGGCCAATGTAAGATCCTGGCCAAGGCCCGGGTTGTATTGCGGTTCTATACCTGTAATGGCAAACCTGTTGATACTGTAGTTGCGGCCCTGTAAAAATATCTTTTGATAGGAATGGCCTGCCAGGGCAGAAAATCCATGATCGCCGGAATTAAAATTGTAAGTAAGATAATTTTCAACCAGGGTATTTCGGTTGCTGGTATAAAAAGTTTCCAGCCTGCCTTCTCTTACCGGTACCAGGGTAGGCATCGACTGAAAATCCCTTTGGCCGGTAGAATTATCAATACCAAAATTGAATTTATAAACCAATCCTTTAATAAGCTTTACAGAAGCTGAAATGTTGCCCAGTGTGCGGTTAATTTTAGTTATATCCTTATCAAGATTCAGATACTGAAGGGGGTTGTTTATATTCTGGTATTGAGCAGGGTTACCATCAGGCCCATAAAGAGGATAAGTAGGATTGTTGGAAATAGCATCACCCAATGCGTTTGGTGGACGGTTGTTTACAGTGCCGGTAGAGGTAAGATTGGCCTCAATTGTAAGCCTGTCGTCTAAAAATTTCTGAGTTGCATTAAAGCGGCCCGTATACCTGTTAAAGTCATTCATTTTAAGAATACCTTCCTGCTTTTGCATGCCAAAAGATGCGTAGTAAGTCAGTTTGTTTGCACCACCACTTAGCGCTACATTATAATTTTGGGTAACAGCAGTTCTTGTAATGGCTTTCTGCCAGTCTGTATTTGCACCTTTATCATCAACAGTACCACCAACTGCGGCCACTTGTTTTTTATATTCTGCGGCATCAAACACCTTCAGTGCTCTTGCAAGGCTGGATACACCAACACTGGCGGTGGCAGTGAGTACGGATAAACCTGCTTTTCCTTTTTTTGTAGTTACCAAAACCACACCATTTGAACCCCGTGAACCATAGATAGCTGTTGCAGATGCGTCTTTCAATACATCAATTGATTCAATATCCTGGGGGTTTAAAAAGTTGAGCGGGTTGCCGCCTCCGGTACTGTTATTGTCGAGGGCAACACCATCAATTACAAACAAGGGCGTGCTTTGCGCTCTTAAACTACCTGGCCCCCTAATAGTGATTCCCAGTGCACCGCCTGGTTCACCACTGGCAGAGGTAACATTAACACCAGCTATTTTTCCCTGTAGTAATTGCTCCGGGGCATTCACAATACCCCTGTTAAAGGCTTCACTTTTTATAGACTTTACGGAGCCGGTTACATCCTTTTTATTTTGCGTACCATAGCCCATCACTACTACCTGTGCAAGGTCGGAGGCCACAGCTTCCAGCTTAATATCAAGCATGACGCCAGACCCGGCCGGAACTTGCAGCGTGGTATAACCTACAAAACTTATAACCAGTACAGCTTTGTCATTAGGTACGGTAATTGAAAAATCACCTCCAGGTCCGGAGGTTGTACTTCTTCTGGTTCCCTTCACCATTACCGTAGCGCCTTCAAGTGCATTACCGGTGACAGCGTCCGTAATTTTACCTTTTACCTCCAGGTCATACGGGGTTTTTAAATGTTTGTTTGGAATACCTTTGCCCGAAACGGTAATGGCGATGATGGTAAACAATAGTACCATCAATGATTGGCATTTCATGCGGGTTAACTTTCTCATATTGTTGTTTGGTTAAGAGTGAATGATCTGCAATTAATTCGCAAAAGAAAGCAATCAGTTTTAGTCTTATTATCAATTGAGTTTTGATAATATTTTGTTAGCCAAAACTTAATGGTAAATTAATTGGCAAGATGACTGTTAAAATTTATAGGCGTAAATTGTTCCTTAATATTGTCGAAACATATATTCAAATAGCGTTATGAAAGTAATTCAAATTTTTATATTTTTTATACTATTTTTTAGCCATACGAAGGTTGATGGCCAGGTTAGTTTTACCACTGCAAACGGGCATTCTCACAATGATTATAACCAGGCAAATCCATTCAGCCAGGCTTACTATGCAGGATTCGGTTCTATAGAGGCCGATATATTTTTGATGAACGGTAAACTGTTGGTAGGTCACGATTCTGCAGACCTTTCAATTAGCCGTACACTGGAAAATATGTACCTGGATCCGCTGGTGGAACATATCAGCAACAATAACGGTCACCCCTACCCCGACAGCACCCAAAAACTACAATTGCTGATTGATGTAAAAACAGATAGCATCAACACACTGGATGTACTTATTAAGTTGTTGGATAAATACCCGGCAATCATTCACAATTCAAAAGTGCAGGTGGTAATCACCGGCAACCGACCCTCCGAAAAATTATACAACTACTATCCCGGTTATATATGGTTTGATGGAAGACTCGGACAAACTTACAATGATGCCGCCTTATCAAAAATTGCATTGCTAAGTGAAGACCTTGCCGTTTTCAGTAAGTGGAAAGACAAGGCGGTATTATCTGAAAATGATAAGACAATATTATCAAAACTGATCAACAACGCTCATGCAGTAAATAAACCGGTTCGTTTTTGGGCAAGTCCGGATTATCCCAATGCATGGGAAGATCTGACGAAATTAAATGTAGACTATATCAATACGGATCATATAGAGGCACTGGCAAATTTTATGCGCAGGAAAAATGATTCTATGCACCTGATGTCGTTTAACAGGTTTATCCGCTCTGCCGGTACTGTGATTCGTTTTGGCGATCCTCAATTAGAAAACCATGCAATGGATGCTGCCATTTTACCGGGCAATATCGTGGTAACAGAAGACAGGTATGGCATTACTGCAATAGATCCGGTTACTAAAAAAGTAATTACGCAATGGACATTTCCTGAGACCAAGGGTTTTGAAAATTACATGAGTACTTATTCGGGCATAAAAACATTTAGTGATAATGGTAAAACGATGATTGCCTGGGGCGCTGCGGATCGTGGCGGTAAAGCTGCAATCATGCTGGTGGAATGGAACAGCGGTTTTGGAAATCCAACATTTATACCCATTGAAAAAAAGGCACCGGCTACCAATGCAATTCCGAATGAATTGGTTGTTACTACAGAAAACGGAGCGTCATTTTTATATGTCGTATTAAATGGAAATAATGAACTATTAAAAATTCGCCTGAAAGATAAAAGCATTGTATGGACAGCAGCAACCGGCGTTGCGCCTTATGGTTTAGCAAAAGCAGGCAACAATTTATATGTAACAAATTGGGCTGGCAGTACCGCAACAGATAGTACCAAAGAACGGGCGGGAGTTCCATGGGGATTGGCTTATACTGATCCTCGAACAGGTGCAACAGCTACAGGCAGCGTGGGTGTTTTTAATGCATCAACCGGCCAATGGAAAACCGATATAGCTACCGGGCTTCATCCAAATGCTATAATTGCTGATGCGAATGGTAAATGCATATATGTATCAAACGGATCGAGCGATGCTATTACGGTAATATCAACCAAAAAAAATAAAGTAATAGAAACAATCAATGTTGGTTTACTAAAATCGAAATTCAGTTTACAGGGTAGCACACCCATTGCACTTGCGCTAAGTGCAGATGAAAGCAGGTTACATGTTACCAACGGATTCGACAATGCGGTTGCTGTTGTACAACTTGGTAAAAAAAGTTCATCAACCGGAAAAGGAAATTCAACTGTTGTTGGATACATTCCAACTGAAGCTTACCCCGGTGGTATAAAACTGGTAAACGACCAACTGGTAGTAACCAACCTGGAAGCACAAGGTGCCAATGTAATTGACGCAAAAAAACAGGCAAGGTCTATCCACAACCAACTTTCTTCTGTCAGCATCATCCCGGTTCCGGATAAACAGGCATTGGTAAAATATACAGCCGAAGTAACTCAGCTAAGCCTGTTGAACAGGATGGAGCAACTTATATTACCTGCAAGAAAAGATGCATTACCCGTACCCGTTCCCGAACGTTTAGGAGAGCCTTCAGTTTTTAAACATGTTATTTATATCATTAAAGAAAATAAAACCTACGACCAGGTTTTTGGTGATATACCAACCGGTGAAGGCGACAGCAGCCTTTGTGTTTTTGGTAAAAACATTACACCCAATATGCATGCCCTGGCGGAAAAATTTGGGTGGATGGATGATTATTATGCATCCGGAAAATCATCTGCAGAAGGGCATCAATGGACAGATGCAGGTATGGTTTCCGACTATGTTGAAAGAAGCGTACGGGCATGGTTCAGGAGCTATCCGCACCGGCAGGAAGATGCATTGGTATATAACAAAAGTGGTTTTATCTGGAACCAGGCATTGGACAATGGAAAGAGTGTACGAATATTCGGAGAAGCCTGCCGCACTTACTATGACACCAAATTAAAATGGGCCGATCTTTACAATCAATACACTTCGGGCAAAAAACCCGATTGGAAAAACGGCAGCACCATTGCCAGGATACGACCCATCATTTCTGAAACTTATCCCGACTGCGATAATATTAATTTTAGCGATCAACAGCGGGCAGATATATTTCTACAAGCATGGGATAAGTATGAACAGGGTGACAGTTTACCCAACCTGGTGGTGCTTTCATTACCCTGCGATCATACCGCAGGCACTTCCCCCGGCTTTCCTACCCCCAATTCCATGGTAGCTGATAACGACCGTGCCGTGGGAAGAATTATTGAGCGCATCAGCAAAAGTAAATACTGGGATTCAACCGTAGTTTTTATTACACAGGATGATAGCCAGAGCGGATGGGATCATATATCTGCCTACAGAACAGTGGGCCTTACCGTTAGCCCATATAGTGGTGGCAAGCTGGTATCTACCAATTACAACCAAACATCTATGTTGCGTACCATTGAGCAAATACTTGGACTGCCACCAATGAATGTGCTGGATGCAACTGCGAAATTAATGAGCGATTGTTTTCAAAAAACATCTAACAATTTTAACTACACTGCTTTGCCAAATAATATACCACTCGATGATATGAATGGTGCATTAAATACATTAAAAGGCAAAGCAAAAAAATACGCATTGCAATCGCAGGAAGAAGTTTTTAATGAAGTAGATGGCGGCGAAGATGATGCCATGAACCGCATCATTTGGTTCTATGCCAAAGGCAATGCAAAATACCCGGATGTGAAATAAGTTAGCTGGTGTTAAGTTAAGTGTGAATTGGCAAATGGTCAATGGTGAATTGTGAATGGTCAATGGTATTAGCACAATTCCCCATTAACAAATCGATACGTCCTTTTATTCTTAACATAACACAAACCGTGTTTTTAAAAATCTCAATTATTCATTTTAACCAACAACTAATATGCACCATTTGGCAAGCGCCGTTCTTTCATTTTTTTTATCGCCGCTTAATTGGATTATTATCCTGGTTATTGCTGGTTTTGGTTTTAAAAAACGGAGCCTAAAACTCACTTGTCGCATTTTGGCCGTAGTGATATTTATTGTTTTTGGCAATCAACCTTTAATGGATTGGTACGCCAATAAATGGCAACCTGCACCGGTAACAATCAACCCTGCACTAACCTATAGTTGCGGTATTGTACCTGGTGGATTTGCAAGCCCTGATAAAGACGGAGAGGGATTATTTAATGCAACATCAGACAGATTTATACAGGTATTAAAATTGTACAAGGTGGGGGAAATTACCCATATACTGGTGAATGGCGGCAACGGCAAAAAAGAGAAAAAAGAATTTAAAGAAGGCCAGTGGGTAAAGCAGGAACTGGTTACAATGGGTGTGCCTGACTCTGTAATTTTTATAGAAGATCAATCAAACAATACGGCTGAAAATGCCATCAATGCAAAAAAAATACTGGATGCACACCAGTTAAAACCTCCGTACCTGTTGATATCATCAGCACATCATATTCCAAGGGCCAGCTTGTTATTTAAAAAAGCAGGCGTTGTTACAGAACCGTTTCCGTGCAATTATTTAGCTGGTCGTGGCGCCTTTAGTTTCTCTGATTTAATCCCACAACTGGGTGTGTTGGGCACCTGGGATTTTTATTTAAAGGAAACTGCCGGTTATTATTATTACAAATAATGGAGATCATTATTGATAGGCATAAGTCTCTGAACTATTGCCTATGTGGGTTTTAAAAAGTACCTGAAAGTAGATTTTTTGAAGAAAGATACTTAAAATGGTTATCGCGTTATTTTAATCAATTAACTCTTAAAGCTTTTGGGAATATGGCACAGTGCTTTTTATTTTTATTTTCTGCCACGTTCATATTTTTATTGGCTTTCTTTAAAAAAACATTATTTTGCAAACCGTTCAATGAAACGAATAGCTGCTATATTACTCCTTGGCATATTTTCCTTCAACCTTTTTGGTTACAGGATCGTTGCTTCTTACCTTGAAAACAAGGAAAACCAAAGAATGGAAATTGCTTTCGATAATAATAATTACCTAGATGACCAGTTGATTACAATAAAGCAGGCCAACAACCTTCCTTATTATACAAACTCACCAACGTACCAGCGTATAGATGGTGATATTGAAATGGGCGGTGTTTATTACAAGTTTGTAAAATGCCGTATCTACAACGATTCGCTTGAACTGCTTTGCATTCCCAACACCGGCAAAATGATGATACAGGCCGCAAAAGCAGATTTCTCAAAGCTCGCAGCTGAATATCAACAAAACGCTGAAAAGAAAAAACCCCAATCTCCAGTTAAGTCATTTCAAAAAGCACTAGGAGATTACGAGGCATTTGAACAACAAGGCATTCCTTACAGTTACACTCGGCCTTCATCAACTTACGCTATTAACAATAGCCCTTTTATAAATACAGGCTTTCTACAAACAGCGGAGCAGCCGCCCGACCTTTCCTGACCCTCCGCAAGTTGTCTTTTAATTTACTGTCAATTTTTACAGGTAAATTTTGCTTTGTGTGAAATGGGGCGGCCCGAAACAGTGATCAATAAATACCTTGACCCCGAATGGAGGCCCTGCCTGTAAACACCACCTTTCCCAGAATATAACTGTGGGCATACTACCGTATCAGCCGCGGCCGGTGAAGCACTAGCGGCAGCTTAGCTAAAAATACGAAGGTTGTTGTTTAACTTTATGAAAGATATTTCCAAAGCTATCAACTTTAAGCAAGGCACGGGTCTTACCATCAATCGTTCTCAGTTCTTATCTATTAAAAAAGTTCAACCTCGGCTTCTACAGTCAACCATAGTTTACCTGTACACCCGGTCGGATAAATAAAACAATTTTTATGTGCAACAATTTTAACTATCGCAAATTAGGCCTTATGGCCATTTTCCTGTTTTTTTTACTAAATAAAGGGGCGGCCCAAACCGATTTAGATGGCATCATGATGGGGAAAAAACAGCTTTGCACCGGCCCTGTTTATAATTACAGTGGTTGGAAAAATTACTGGGAAGGGACACTAAAAAGGAACAACCTTAACTTAGGCACGGTGTCCACCCAAACGGTCAGTTTGATGGGCAGTTATGGGGTTACCTCTAAGCTTAACCTGCTGTTCAATGTGCCCTATGTACAAACAAAAGCTTCCGCAGGCACCTTTCATGGCTTGAAGGGGTTGCAGGACCTTAGTCTTTTTCTAAAATGGAAAGCCTTCGAAAGGAAAACGGATATCGGTACTTTTTCATTGATCGGTGTGGGCGGGGTTTCGTTCCCACTCACCAATTATGTAGCGGATTATCTGCCATTGGCTATTGGCCTGCGAAGCAAAACGGCCACTGCCAGGCTGGTACTCGATTATGACACTGGTGATTTTTTTGCAACAGCATCCGGCACCTATGTATTCAGGGATAATATAAAAATCGACCGGACTTCTTACTACACTACAGAACTGCATTTAAGCAACGAAGTAAATATGCCCAATGGCGGCAACTTTAATTTTCGTACCGGCATAAGAAGCGAACGGCTTACTGCAGAAGCGGTATTTAACAGTTGGAAAACATTTGGCGGTTTTGATATTACAAAAAACAATGCGCCTTTCCCAAGCAATAAAATGAACGCAACTACCGTGGGGCTAAATTTTAAATATATCGCCTTTCCAAAAATTGACCATTTATCATTATTGGCTGGCGGCGGCACAACAATAGCCGGCAGGAACGTAGGGCAATCAACCAGCTTTTACGGCGGCTTTTTTTATATCCTTGATTTTAATCATACTACTAAAAAAAATACTGATCATTCAGTTAAAACTAATTAAAATGAAAAAAATATTTTTCACCATTTTATGGATATGCAGCAGCATTATTATTTTTACAGGCTGTAAAAAAGATATAGAAGAGGCTACGGCAAACGCACCTGCATTGGCACCTGCAAACACCGACTTAAATGCGGGAACCTGGAAGCTGATATTGTTGAGCGCCCCCGATGAATTTTCCGTAGCAGCGCCGGTAGCTACCACTTCGCCTGATTATATTGCGCAGGTCAATGAAATAAAATCGTACCAGGCGCATATTACAGATGAAGATAAAAAACTGGTAAAATACTGGAGTGCCGGGGCTGTATTTCGTTGGAACGAAATTTTAAGGGAATTGGTGGCCAAATACAATATACCACCCTATCAAAATGCGGACGGCACTTATCCTTTTCCCAGTGCCAACAACCCACTCGCCTATCCGCAGTTCCCGTTTTCAAACCCACCCTATGCCGCACGTGCCTACGCTTATGTGGCCGCTTCGCAATACGATGCTTTGGTAGCTGCCTGGCACTATAAAAAAATGTACAACAGGGCAGCGCCTTATAAAATCGATGCCACACTTACTACCCTATTGCCACAAACAGATCTGCCATCTTATCCGTCTGAAGATGGTGTAATTGACGGGGTTGTCGTTGAAATGCTGAAACTGCTTTTTCCCGGCGACCAGGATTTTATACAGCAAAAAGCTGCCGGGCATAAAAAAGCACGCCTCATTGCTGGTGGCAATGTACGCAGCGAAATAGAAGCAGGCGAGGCCCTCGGAAAATTGATAGCCCAAAAATTTGTGGCCCGTGCCAGGGGCGACCGTGCAGGCGCTGCCGCTGGTAACCAGGCTGCATGGACTAAGTTAGCGATTGACTGTGCTGCCCGTGGCGAAGAGCCATGGGTAAGCCTTGAATCACCGGTACGTCCGCCGATGTTGCCTTTTTTTGGTAAGGTAAAATGCTTTTTGTTTGATTCACTTACCGCTATTTCATTGAGGCCGCAGGCACCGCCTTCAACGTCAGGCGATCAGATGAAGAAAGAAGTGGCGGAGGTATATTCCTTTACAAGCAACCCCACCCGTGCTAATATTGAAAAAGTGCATTACTGGGCAGATGGCGTAGCCACGGCCACGCCACCTGGCCACTGGAATGAAATTGCCTGCGCAGATTTTATAACAAAAAACTTTAGCGAAGTACGCTGGGCCCGTAACCTCGCTTTATTAAACATGGCCGAAATGGATGCAGTGATTGTAACCTGGGAAGCCAAATTTTATTATTTCAATCCACGTCCGTCCCAACTTGACCCTCGTATAAAGGTGCTTACAGGAATGCCTAATTTCCCTTCGTATATTTCCGGGCATTCAACGTTTAGCGGCGCTGCGGCAACCATACTTGGTCACATCATACCGGAGAGAAAAACAGCTTACGAAGCAATGGCTCTGGAGGCTGCCCTGTCGAGATTGTATGGTGGTATCCATTACCGGGCCGATTGCGAAGTGGGTCTGGTAGTTGGAAAAAACGTGGGTAATTACGCTATTGACCGGGCAATTACAGATGGCGCTGAATAACCGGTTAACCGAGCGGTTTTAAAAAAAAGGGGTAAGTAAAAGGGGCAGTGTTGTTAGTAAAATTATTATCGATAAATGGGCATAGCATGTATATGGGCAGTGAAAACACTGCCCATATACATGCTAGCAAATCGATTATTTGTAGTGCACCCTTTGCGTTTGACAAAATTGAGATGGCTTAGAAACTTATTAAGTGGTTGGCGAAGGTTCTGTATATTTAATACCTCATCCTGCTAATTGCTATTATGAAAAATTGGAAGATAAAGGTCTCTTTGTTTTAAACTATTTTGTATTTGCTATATTGCTCAACAGCGTTGGGCACCGTTATTTTACAGGTGCAAAGCAATTACAGCTTTACCGAATCTGCAGCCAGTATTTTGGAAGCTATTAAGGATTTATCTATCGCAATCGTTTCCTTTTTATAGCCTCTTATGTTAACCGGACTAATTACAAAAAATGCTATGCTTATTGAATTGGTTTTTTTTGGATTGTTTTTTTTGCTAATGCCGGCTTTTCCTTCTTTTATTATGACCAAGCTTTTGTTTGCCGCTACAGGCGCAAGCTTTGTCATGATAAAAGCTTCGGTGCTTGCAACGATTGGCATCATTACGAATGATAAAAAACAACACGCCAGTTTCATGAATTCTATCGAACCCCATCAGGCGCAGGTCTCTTACCTGTTGTCTATAACCAGGAAAAGTTTACGGATTCGAGTTAAATAACTTTCAGCAACAGGTCAGAGACCTGCGCCTATGGCACATAGTGGAGATAGATTTTATTGTTACAATTTCAATATCGAAGCAATTTTAATCGGTTGCTTTTTTTTGTTTGGTAAAAGCAGCGTCTTCCGGAAACAAAAAATTTCGGGCGGGTGCAAAAATCTTATCTCCCTTAATTATAAAAATAAAATCCTTAAAACTTACCTGTTCCAAAGATGGATTTAAAGTAAGTACAAAATGGTTGTCATCATTCCCAACATCTTTAACCAGGGTTACCATATCGGGATATAATTGATGAAACACATAGATTTTATCGCAGAGAGCCAGGTCAATATTAATAACGCCATTGTTATCCGTAAACTCATCCCGGCGTTCTTCGCCAGTAAAAAAGCTACAGCGAATATTGCTTAATAAATATTTATTGGCATCTTCAAATTGAAGCCTGTAGCCTGTTCCGGCTTTTGATTCACTTTTTATAGTAAAATCTTTACCAGCTTCTTTATCACTTTTAAGCTTTAATGTATCGCCTGCTATTGAAAAGCTTCCGGTGGCAGTTCGATCTACAGCTCCATAGGAATAAAAAAAATCAAACTTATTGTTGGTCGAAAAATTAAATGCAGCTACCATTTCCTGCCTGTTAAACTGGTACACGCCTCGGAGTTCATTTTGTGCCATTACATTAATATTTAGCGATAATAAAAAAAATAGTTCAGTGCCTTTCATTGTAAATAATTTGTTGTGTAAAAATCTGTATTCATTTTTATTAATGATCCCTTTCTAATTATTGCTGATGTTTTTTAACCAGCTTACTCCCAAATTAAAATCTGCAGGCATCGTCTTTTGAATATGGATAGCCCAGTATTGTAAAACTATTTCGGTTACATGGCAATACTGTTAAATAACTTAATCATAATTTGGCGTTGAGATATATCCGATTTGCCAGCCTGCTTTTGTTTTATACATTTCAAATTCATATTGAACCGACTTGTCAGATGGGAGCCTGACTCCTATCAAAGCGACTTTTTCATTCATCGAAACAATTTTAAACTTTAGGTTGGCTATCTTATTTAAAATGATATCCGGCTCCTGGGTAATCAATACAAAGTCCATATCAAAACCTTCAGGAATATCTGATTGGTTCGGGTGATCGCGTAGCTCACTTGATTTATCATCAAAAAAAACTTTCCAGAGTTCAATATACTTTTGCGAAATACATTGACTGCTTTTAAGAAAATTAAGATAGCTGGTGCTGGCTGCTTTATTCAACATAAAATTATCAGCACTATCTTTTATCAGGATGGGGAAATTATTGGCTTTGTTCAAATTAATCTTATACCATTTCAGAAATTTAATGATCACTTGCTGTACCGGAACCGGGTCTTTTTTTACCACTACTATTTGTTCCTGATTAGACGCAACTGCATCACTAAAGCAACAACACACAAACAGGCTGCATATTATAATGAGCTTTGCCATTTTAAGCTGAATGCTATTAATTTTCATTGTAATATTTTTTGATGTCAAATTTCAAATATGCTAAATTACTGTGGAAACTGATCGGTTAACGAACCTTGTAGTGAGCGTTGACTGTTAATAGTCAGGAGGTGATGCAGCCGTTTTAAACGGTTATCGAAATGATTGATTGCGAGGTTTGTTTTCTACACTCCTTCCAACGGAACATCGTTGATGCTGTAATAAATTTTCATCCATTTTCTTTTGCAATTCTTACATCTTCATCTGCGCCATTTGAAGCACCTTTAATCCTCTACACCGCTTCACACTTCAATAATATTCTGTGAGCAATTGGATACGATATTTCCTGGCAGGCTTCATCACCAGGCTTTATGGATCCTGCCAAATGCAGCAGTGGTAAAGCCAGCCATTCGCCAATAACGGGAATATATCCCATCCTAAAAAGAGGTAAAGCTGCGGCCTCTAACCTGTCGAGGTCTTGTTTCATTAAACCGGCATCATCGTTGGCACCACTGCGATAGGGGCCTGAAATTAATATCAGCATTCATCCTCCAAATTATGGCATGCTATATTTCAGGCTTCAGCTTTCAATTGTTAGCAGAAATAATATTGCTGCATCTCTGATCAGGATCTTGCAAACCTAAATATTACACGCTATGAAACACTGACACCCCTGTTAGTTATTTTGTTGCTATTTCTTACATGATAAAATTATGATGTAAATAAGAACGGTTTTTAGGGAAGAAGGTAACGGTTGTTTTTAATTACTCTACGGCGATATTGCCGAAATAGGTGGTGGCCACAACCAGCAGCTTAAAAGCCATCACTGTTAATAGGCGAATAATTGGAACCAATGAATGACCCGGAAAGCTTTTTGCGAAATGATGTTAAGGATTTGACATCACGAACATTTTTCCCGCCGGCCAAATGTTCATATGTCGCTTTTCGTCCAGGCTTTTGCAACTGCATTTGTTGGTTTCAATGAGGCATTTATTGGTTCAGTTTCGATTTACTTTTGATACTATTACGAATAAAGAAAATAACAATGCCTGATACAAGCGCAAGAATAATCATACCCATAATATGCCCATCAGAAAAATTCATAAAACTTCCGCTTAGCTTAGTTCCGTTGATACCTTCACCTAAACCCGATATGTCAGTATTAGGCCGGAGTGTATGTGTGCTGCCAATAATTGCACATTTGTTATGCAGCAGGATGGTACTGGTTGTTTCGGGACGTGGAAAGTATTCTTCAACTGTCCATGTGCCGAAAACGTGGGCGCTGTAGAAAAGTATCATACTCAAAATGACTCCCATTGACAGGGAACGTGCAAAGCGTAACGCCGTAGACTCCGGTTTTTTCTTCATTTATTAAAATTTAAAAAGTGAATAATAATATATTGGCAACACTGTTTTAAGCTGATAAAAAACGTCAAGCTATTTTACTTTAATTTTAATTGATTCTATCGTCGCCTTAAGTTTTTCCATTTCACCTTTTATCATTTTGAAAGATTCAATTTCGTTGGTCAATTGTGCATTTTGTTTTTGCAGGTCAGCGGTTCTTTTTTCCAACTCCTTTATTGCACTATATGCAACCCCAAGTAAATCAAGCGGGCTTACCGTTGTATCATTTCCAATTACCCCTAAATCATCTTTGCCAAATGCATTATAAAAATCCTGCGCCATTATACCATAATGCCTGTATTGCCTGGTATCGTTGGCTTTAAAATTCCAGGAGTAAAAAGGGATTGTTGCAATTTTTGACAGAACAGTTTGGCCATTGAGTTCAAGAAAATTTTCTTTTTTATTTTTATCAGAAGTATAAGCCCATCCATTGCTTGCCGGAATGAGGTATGCATAGTTGGCCGATGAAACCCAAAACGTATAATTATCAAACCGCATCATCATTTGATTATCGGAAGTGTTGTTTGCTGCCAGGTTGTTGGTGGCGCCAGCAATACAAAAAGAATTTGTATGATTATTGGTATTTGCATTTACTCCCATGGCAGTTGAACTTGCGCCACTTGCAATTACACCAGATCCCGCCGCCAGAGAACCATATCCATTGGCTTTACTGCTTGTACCTAATGCCGTAGAATAATCACCGCTGGCAATCGTGTACTCTCCCATGGCAGTAGAAAAATCTCCGCTTGCAATGGAGTAGTCACCCATACTGGTGGAATAGTCGCCACTTGCTTTGGTACTCATGCCAAGGGCAACAGAATGCTTACCAAGTGCCTGTGTATTGCTGCCCATTGATATAGCTGTACTTCCGGTACTGGTTGCAAACTCGCCGGCAGAAAAGGACGCATAGCCATCGGCCGTTGAATAATATCCCAGTGCTGCTGAATTTTCGCCGGACGCTATATTTTTATTGCCGGCAGCAAATGAAAAATCTCCCAAAGCTTTATTACCTAAGCCCATTGCAGTTGATATTGCGCCAATGCTAAAACTTGCTTCGCCCATTGCTGTAGAAAAATCTCCTTTTGCTTTTGTGTTGAAACCGGAGGCAAAAGAAAATACGCCAATGCTATCCCTGTCCCAATTGTGGAAATTGCTTGTATCCTGATCCGGAAATCCAAATACGTCATAATTATACACTCCACCCGTTCTGAAAGCAGCTTTGTCCAGGTACCAGAAAGTACGGGTTCCTTTACCGCTTACGGGTGGTTTAGGAGGATTACCTTTCAGATAATTTAAACCTGAAAACAGTACCGTTCCGTCATTTACATGTAACAAAGAAATCGGCGTATTAGTACCTATACCCACATTTTGAGCAAACGAGTATGTGATAGTTGTGGATACCAATACAATTGAAAAAAAAGCTTTCATCATTTTGAGAAGATTGTGCAGATTTAATATTAATAAAACTAACCTGATTAATCTTCAACAATTATAGCAAGTACTCTAAGGTGAAAGATAAAAAACAGGCGGCGGAATTATTGTAATAAGTGGAAATTTCCCTCAAGAGAATCAGTCAACTTTTTAAGTATCAGGCAGTTCGTTTTTTTTATTCAATCTCCAATGAATTATCACATTTTATATATTTTACCAACTGCTCATAATTCAGCGGTTTTAAAGTAAGTCGGTTGGTTTCTATCATTGAGATTTATTATTAGTTTTTTCTATTCAATTTCGATTCAGCATTTTCTTATTCATATAAGTAAGGTTTATTGTGATATGTATTTAGAAAATAAATCTCTCAACAACTGCCACTGCATTGCCAAAAGAATGCATGACCATTGAAGTGAAAAGTGATTTGGTATAAAAGCGAGCATAAGAAAATAATACAGCGTCCACATAACTTTGTACAATACCAATATTACTGGTAATGGTATTTTGATAAGTGAACTGATGGGCCGCAACAAACAGGGCTGATATAATTATAATAGCCAGGTGTTGATTAACACCAGCCTTTATTAGTTTCGATAATACCAGTCCCCGGAATAAGAGTTCTTCGGCTATAGGTGCCAGTATTACTATTCCCACAATTTGAATAACTGAAGGCAACAGCGATTTTGTCCATGCATCTACCTGTAGTAAATCCATTTTGTACAGTACCAATTCTGTAAGCAATGTGTAAGCAGCAAATGCCATTAAGCAGGTAAAAAACCTACCATAGGATACTGGTTTTTGCAAATCAATATCCAACGGATTTATTTTTTTTCTTTTGATAAGCACAATGATAACAATCACTACTATTAAAAAAGGTAGTACCCTTAATATTGATCTTAATATTTCGTTTTGCATAATTAAAATGTATCTGCTTTTAATAGATTCTGTTTGCAGTTATGAGTAATATCATTTTACTATTTTTTATGAGTTTTAAATTAAAGATTTGCGAATATTGAACGGTGCCATTGGCCATTCACTATTGACAATTCACGCTTAATACTAGCGGAGACTTCTATACTCATTTAAGAGTTGGCGAATTTCTTCCTTTGAATAAAGTTTGTTCATATCCATACAATCGAGTGATAAGGTAATTGAGGTAACCAAGCAATGTGATGCGTCAGTAGATTCATTTGGCTCTACTACACATTTTACAATATTGTACACCGCCAAAAAAGCTTTCTTAGCAGGGTACGGGGGAAACCAGGTTCCATCCTGCAATGCCACCACGGGACCAATAAATGCAGCATAACATTTTTTAATAGCCCTGTTTTCAGCGCCTGGCAAATCCTGCCGACTACCCATGTTAATTGATTCTATTGCAGCTTGCAACAGGTAAGGCTCAATTTTAATAACAGGTTTTGCAATACTTTCCTGGTAGGTAAGTTCATTGGTGGAAGCATAGGTTTCCCAAACCGGCAATACTTTTTCCGCCAACATTAACGCCAGTTGTAATTGCCTGTTATTATCCAGGTTATGCCACCATTGATAATCTTCTTCAATAGCAATTACTTTTATTTCACTGTTTACATCCGGACCGGCAATTGGGGCAATGATTGCTAAATTTTGTTGAGATTCATCTTTAGTTAATTGCTTTTCTGTCGGGAAATATAAAATCAGCAAAATAATTACGGTAATAATTATTATTCCAACATACATACGCTATACAAATTTATTTACCAGAAAATGGAAAATTACAACTCGTAACGGCACTATATTAATTGCAGTATTACCAGGGCAGTGGAAGGTTTTAACCGGATGGATTGACAGATTTAACGGCGAACGAAAAACTATATTTTTGGAATCAATTTCATAAATTCTTCCTTACGCCGCCTTGCTACATCCAGTTCTGTATTGTCGGATAGCAATACGGTTCCGCCATCGCCACGGGTATATTTTTTTACATGGTTGAGGTTGATAATGGCAGAATCGTGGATTCGGAAAAACTGGTTAGCAGTTAAAATTTCTTCAAAGTCGCCCAGCGTTTTGCTTACCAGCATCGTTTCTTTACTTAATAAATAAAATTTTGAATAACGGCCATTTGCTTCTACTCTTAGTATATCGCACATTTTTACAAAGCTGATACCATCGGAAGATGACAGGGCAAGTGTTTTATCCAGCGGATTTTGATTGGATAAATTCTTAAATAAGTTTTCCAGTTGCAACACTGGTTTTTGTTGATTTAACCTGTCTTTACATTTTTTTATGGCCGCCTGCAGGTCTTCGTCATCAACAGGTTTTAATAAATAATCCAACGCACTAATGCGAATGGCATTAATAGCATACTGATCAAATGCGGTAGTAAATATTATCTCAAAATTAATAACCGGAATTTTCTTCAGCATATCAAAGCCATTCATTTTAGGCATCTGTATGTCCAGGAAAACCAGGTCGGGTTGATGAGCTGCAATACTTTCAATTCCATCTGTAGGATTGCTGCAGGTATCTACAATTTCAATATCATTGTTGTAGCGTTGCAACATCAGCGTAAGCATTTCGCGGCTTACGGGTTCGTCTTCAATAATAATAGTTCGTATCATGATAGTTGTTTTATTAAACTGGTATGGCAATTTCCACCCTGGTACCCCTGCCCTCCCCATCATCATCCAATAAGTCGATGATGGTTATGCCCGCAGGTGTTTGCTCATTTACTTTTAATGCCTGCAATCTTTTCGTGGCCACTTCAATACCGATAGAATGATGTGGCTCCGCATGCTCACTTTTGTATGCCATGGATTTGGCCCGGCCCACCCCATTGTCTTCAATTGCAATTTGTAACCAATCCGTATGCAATAAAAAACTCACCGCTATATTGCCTCCATTTTCACGATGCATAATACCGTGCAACATAGCGTTTTCAACAAAGGGCTGCACAATCATAGAAGGAATTTCAACATCGCTTACATGAATATTTTCGTCTACATTAATCTGCCAGGTGAGGCGGGCTCCAAACCTCAATTGCTCCAGGTCGAGATACAAGGTTAACAATTGCAATTCCTTTTCTACGGTTACCATACCGCTCTGGCTATTATCTAAAATGGACCTGATCAGTTTTGAAAACTTACCCAGGTATTTTTCTGCATTGGCCGGTTCATTGGCAATTACAAATTTCTTAATTGAATTCAATGCATTAAAAATAAAATGCGGGTTCATCTGGCTGCGGAGCGATGCCAGTTGCACTTCTGCCAGTTGCTGGTTGATATCTGCCAGCTCTGCTTTCTGGTGGCGCAAATGCTGCTCTGCCTCAATGGATTTTATTTTACTGGCCACCAATGTTGCAATTGTTGTTAAAGCCTGCAAATGTTGCCGGGTATAAAAATTCTTTTCGGGGTGTTCACTATCTATTACCCCAATTAATTGTTCATTGTATTTAATGGGCACACAAATTTCACTTAACCTGCTGAGATCATCTACCCGATACCGTTCGTCGGTGGTGGTATCGGCTATCAAAACAGGTTGTGCCGATACCATCACTGCACCAACTACTCCCTGCCCCGGCAATACATCAAAAAGCTGTTTCTCCAGTTGCTCCAGCGATCCCTTGGGACCATAGCCAGCCTTTTGTACCATTTTGGTTTTGTCTTCGTTCCATAAATAAATCATGCAATCAACAAAGCCAAGTTTGCCAATTAAATTTTTAGCAACGTCCCACAGTACATCATCCACATCATTTTTATTTAATAATGAAGTAGTAAAAAAACTGCTGATCTGTTCCGACTCAAATTGTGTTTTATACTTTTCGGCAGTTAGTTGTTGCAGCTTTGTTTTACCGGCTTCCAGCAGGCGAATATTTCGCTCCCGCCATTTCACCATTACATACATACCCAAAATAAGCAGCATTGCAATGATTCCCCTAAACCACCATGTTTTCCAAAATGGTGGTATAATATGAATGGCCAAGGTGGTAATATTTTTGCAAAAAACACCTTCACGATTAGCACACTTTATTTTGAAAATATAATTGCCCGCCGGTAATTGATTATAATGTGCATTTAGCTCATCCCCGGAATGGATAAAGGTTTTGTCGATCCCTTCCAACTGGTAAAAATATTTTAGTTTGTACGATGAATTAAATTGTAATGCAGAAAACTCTATGTGAAAACTGTTGTTATTATATGAAAGCAATACGGGATTGGAAGTGTTAACCAGGGTGTCAATTAACAAAGGTTTTCCATAAACCTGGAAACCAGTGATAGCTACATTACCTGGTATTTTCGCAGATAGTACTGTTGCGGGATCAAAAACCAAAAAACTTTTTGATGCACCAATTGCCAAACGGCCATCTTTCAATTTCAAAAAATGATGGTTAAACCTTTTATCAATCACACCATCATTTTCATCATAGTTGGTAATACTGTAATTTCGTAAATCAACTTTACTTAACCCTCCTGCAAAAGCCACCCACAAGTTTCTGTAATCATCTAAAACCATCGCCTGTACAAGATTATTGGGCAAACCATCTTTACTTGAAATAACGGTGAAGGTTTTTTTATTTTTGTCAAAAATATTAATTCCTCCCTGTGTTGCTATAATTAATGTATCGGGGTTTAATGGCAAAATACCCATTACATTATTATTGCTGATAGCATTAATATTTTTTTCATCCATCACATACGCAGCGGTAAATATGCCCAACTTTCTGTCAAACAACTGCAACCCGTGTAAGGTGGTTCCCACCCATATTTTATCTTTATCAAATAAAAAACACATCACCCTTTTTCCCTTGCTCAAAGCTGGTTTTAAAAAATCTCTATAAGATGTCACCTGCTTAGTACTGGCATCAATTTTTAGCAAGCCTTTGCGATAGTGCGCCACCCAGATGTTCTTTTCGTCGTCCTGCTGAATCTCGTTGATAGGGCCGTTCAATAAACTATCTTTCAAAACACTAAGCTGGTTGGTTTGTGGGTTTAGCTGCAGTA
This sequence comes from Ferruginibacter sp., assembly GCA_040002495.1. Lineage (GTDB taxonomy): Bacteria > Bacteroidota > Bacteroidia > Chitinophagales > Chitinophagaceae > Ferruginibacter. Next base: position 12,224 of record JBDUEK010000034.1, on the reverse strand, counting down.
TGTCGCCTGCCTGGTTAGGCGACCATATAATGCCGTCCGGATCCTGAAACAAATTCCACAACTGGTTAGCTATCGGATTAATTTCATGCTTATCACGATATACATATCGTCTTTTAAAATTGAGATTTTTATCCAGTCGTGAAATACCTCCATCACCATAATAATAACTTACAAATACATCCCCGTCAGACGTTTGCATCAGATCAGATACCTCCGATGCCGGCGAAATATTATCTGCGTTGCTTTCAGGATAACCATAGGTAATAAAACGAGGTTTTTCAAGATTGAAAATATTGATACCGGCATCGGATGATACCCATATATTTTTTTCTTTATCTTCATTTAATGCTATGGAGCTGTAAGTATTTTGCACAAGATGTAACCCGTGCGATGAATTATTTGCCAGGTTTATAATTGCAAAACTGTCTTGTTTGTAATCATAAACAGCTAAACCTCTTGAATATAAAGGAACCAACAAATTGCCATTGCTACAAATAAAAGGAGTGCCCACAAACTCATTTTGCAGCGATATTGTTGGCTGCCGAAAGTCTTTTATCCTGGTAAAAACATGCAACTTTTTTAATTTGCCTGTTGCTATGGTGTACTGGTAAAGTTTACTATCATAACCGCAGGATATCCATATATACTTATCATCAAACACGATTGAGCTTTCGGCTTCCTTCATGTTCAAAATAGCTAAATGATTCGGATTATTATTTCTATCAAATAATTTTCGGGTAGCGTATTCCAGCATTTTTACGCCGGAAGTAGTAGCAAACCAAAGATTACCAGCTTTATCCATGGCCATTGAACTGGGGAATGAATTCTTACCCATTTGTAGTACATCACCCGCAGGCTTAAACTGTTTGCTGGCTTCATCTAACTGGTAAATGCCATCAAAAGCTACCAGCCATATCGTACCCTTTTTATCTTCCAAAAATTGCCAAACGCCATTTATTTTTTTAATGCTATCAGGCAGATATAAATTAAAATTGTACACCTTACCTGTACCCCTGTTTAAAATGCAGGGCCCCGTTACGGAGGAGCCTATCCATAGCCGTTGTTTGCTATCTTCAAAAATGGTGTTTATCCAATCGCTTTGCAAAGCTTCTGCGTCACGCACATCTGCCAGGTAGGTAGTAAAACGCTTTCCATCATAACGTTGTAAGCCTGTTTGGGTACCAATCCAAATGTACCCTTTGCTATCTTGTAAGGTAAAAGATACCTGGTTATTTACCAGCCCGTTTGCCGTGGTAATATGGCTAAAAAGATAATCGCTTGTTTGAGAAAAAACTACGTTGGGGTATACCGATAGCAACAGGAGCCAAAGCAACAAACATTTTCGCCTACGGTTATTTTGGTATGTGAATGGCTGACTAATAAGTGAAAAGATAACACTAATCATCAATAAAAATGACGAATGAAAAACAATGTAGCAGGCGGCGGATATGGCCTGTTAATTGCAGGTAAATGATCCTATTGCTGTAGTACGCGGCAGACGTCAAATTCAATATAACAGTGTATCTTTTACGCTCATCAAATAATACCTTTACCTGTTATAAATATATGACGATAAAGACTACATTGCGAACGTTTATTTATAAAAAACACTCCTAATTCTATTTTGACATGTTAAAAAAATGTAGCTCACGGTTACGATAGTTTAATTATGGAACGAAAAAGATGCCATGAAAAAATACAGTACAAGTGAGTGACACAACGATGCCGCCATAAAAAACTTCTGCTGGTCAACAAAAAAACACAAAGGTTTGACTTGTCAAAGTAGAACTAATCATTTAAGGTAATAGTCATTTTAAATGGCATGATATTTATTCATCTTTAAAAATTAAACCATGGACTTAAAAGCAAATGAAGCCACCCCACTCCGCCCGGAAGGCGACCGTATATTAGATGCTCCGTTGGTTCATATGGACCTGCACGAATTTATAATACAATTGAAACAGGAAACCACCTGGACAAGCAGCACACACAACTCAATCAGCATCTATAAATCTACGGACCTCACCATGGTACTGATTGGAATGCATCCCGGTGCCGAACTAAAGAAACATACGGCTAAAGGAAATATTACAGTACAGGTAATTGAAGGCTTTATCAACTTTACAACCGATGAACAAAATGTGCCATTGGAAAAAGGACAAATGATTGCGTTACATGCAAACATTCCGCACAATGTTACGGCAGTAAGTGAAAGTTTTTTTCTGCTTACGATGCATATCAGGTAGACATTTATAGCACAACCGGTTTACTGGCAGGCACAGATCCCAGGCCATAAGTGTTCGGAACCTGTGATGAATCAATTTTGTCCAATTATGTTCCGGCAGTTTATATGTACGTCTTCGTATCAACTGGAAGGTAAAATATAGCAGTCAATACATGGCAAGGTGATGCTGGTACGGAAACTATTACTTCGATGCAGAAATATCGTTGGTAGTGATTTTCTTTTACTCTCGTTTTGGTTTTGTTTCACTCAGGTTTTACTCATATTTTACTCTGCATCGGTAATGCTTTGCAGTAAGTTAACGGAGAGTGGCAGTTGGGGTTGCTATGTACCGAAGATGTGTAAAAGAAAACTAACTGATGGCCGTAATAAAAGAAGATAAAGAAAAGCGTTAGCCTGCACCTATTGTTGTAACAAGTGCCATAAATCAAGGCGCAGTTTTATTTGTTTTATAATCTTGCTTACTCTACTTTGTGCGTTCGTGTGCCACGAACGCAGGCGGAGGAACATTAGGTGAAAACTACCGCGACAAAGCCTACCCACCACCCAACTAAAAATCAAATCCTGAAAATACCGTTAAACAAAAAATTCCTTGCTATCAGTAATTTGTTTCCTTTTTTATAGTGGAATGTTTCTGTTGCTTACCTGACCCGTTTTTACCTTTGTTGTATCATTAAAAATTAAAACAATGAACAAAAGTAAAATTTGGTTGATAACAGGTGCAAGCAGCGGAATTGGTTTACAAATTACCAAAGCCGTACTAGCCGCAGGTAACAAAGTTGTAGCAACTGGCAGAAATGTCAACAAAGTATCAAAAGCAATTGACGACACAACCGATAATCTGCTGGTGGTAAAAATGGATGTTACTGATTCAAAAGAAATTGAAGCAGGAGTAAATTCAGCCATAGAAAAATTCGGAACAATTGATGTGCTGGTCAACAACGCAGGTAACTTCTATGCTGGCTTTTTTGAAGAGTTAAGTCAAAGTCAGGTAGAGCGTCAAATGGCCACCAATTTGTTTGGACCGATGAATGTAACAAGGGCTATTTTACCAACTATGAGAAAAAATAAGTCTGGACATATCATCACCATTTCATCTACTGCTGCATTGGTTGGGTATGAACTTTGTTCGGCTTACGCTGCTTCTAAATTTGGATTAGAAGGCTGGATGGAATCTTTACAAATGGAAGTTGCACCGTTTGGCATAAATACCACCATTGTAGAACCTGGCTTTTTCAGAACCAACTTATTAGAACCATCTTCAACAATTTGGTCAGAACTTGTGGTTGAAGATTATGCAGACCGCATTGCTGCACTAAAACCTTTTTGGCAAAGTATGAGTGGCACACAAGGTGGCGACCCTGCAAAGTTAGCAGCAGCATTGCTTACCATTGCCAACGAAAACACGCCACCAAAACGCTGGATGGCAGGGGCAGATGCTATTGCCGAGGCAGAAAGAAAGGCAAAAGAATTGCAGGAACAGGCAAATGCTTATCGTGAGCTATCATCATCGTTGTCTTTTGAGTAATTCGACAGTATAAAAAAGTAACTTTATAGAATGAAATTATTTAAAGACTTTACAACTTATAATGAATATTTAGGTGTTGCAAAACCATTGGACAATGATATTGACATTGGATATTACAATCCTGCAAATATGCTTTTAAAGTCTGAGCCTGTAATGATTGATTTTTACAGAGTGTCTTTTAAAATAAATTTCAGTGATAAAACTAATCCAAAGGCGAAACCAATAACAGCGGTATTTTTCAATAGTCCTGAAATGGTTACAGGTTGGGATATTGAACCCACATTTACAGGAATGTATTTGCAACTTTCAAAAAAAATAATTGAAGAAAATAGATTTTTGTTTAAAAATTACCTGGATTATGGATTACACGAAGCCCTGTTTTTAACCGAAAGCGAATTAAAAGAAATCAGCACTCTGTATGAGTTAATGATAAAGTATTACAGACAAGACAAACAAAACTTCGGAGTATTGCTTTCTTATGTAAATGTCGTAATCTCATTGGTAGAAGCATTTTACAAGCGACAATTTTCTGCCGACACAAAACAATATAATCGCATCGTAACTGAATTTCAACAGGGGTTAAAAGATTATTACAATCATCCTGTAACCCAAATACCCAATGTTCAATATTTTGCAGATAAATTAGGATTAACGCCTAACTATTTTGGCGACATCATTAAGCACTTTACCCAAAAATCTGCCATCGAAAACATCCACGAGTTTGTGATTAAAAAAGCAAAAGAACTATTGGAAAAAAACAGGGAAATGAACAGTACCGAAGTGGCTTATGAATTGGGATTTGAATACCCCAATTACTTTTCCAAATTCTTCAAAAAGCAGGTCAACCTCACACCAAAAGAATATCGGTTGCAGGCAATCAAAAACTAAACTTTAAAACGTCCCGAAATTTCGGGACGTTTTTCGTTATCAGTAATTTGTTTCTCTTTTCGTAGTAGTATGTTTCCTGCCTTCGTTTTACGAATTTCTAATTTTGATGTATCATTAAAACATTCAGGAAATGGAAAATAATAAATCGCAAGAGGTTGGAGCAAGTTCAAGGCGAAATTTTATTCAACAATCTGCCGTTGCAGGAATGGGTTTGCTCTTGGCACCCAATCTGTTGGCGGCAAATAATCAAGCAGGTAATAAAGAATTTAGAAAAAAAGTAAGCAGTATGAACACAAGAAAATTGGGAACATTAGAAGTGTCTGCCCTGGGTGCAGGTTGTATGAGCATTAGTGCTAATTATGGTGCAGCGGCAGATAAAAATGAAGGCATAAAAACAATCCGTAAAGCTTATGAAAAAGGTGTTACATTTTTTGACACTGCTGAAGTGTATGGACCCTATACAAGCGAACAATTAGTAGGTGAAGCATTAGTACCATTTAGAGATAAAGTATCCATTGCAACAAAGTTTGGTTTTGAAATTGGTGGTCCGAATATCGCTTTAAACAGCAAGCCCGAACACATCAAAAAAGTAGTTGAAGAATCATTGAAAAGATTGAGGACCGATAGAATTGACCTTTACTATCAGCATCGGGTTGACCCAAATGTGCCGATAGAAGATGTTGCTGGTGCGGTAAAAGATTTGATTGTAGCAGGAAAGGTTTTACATTTTGGTTTGAGTGAAGCAAGTGAAAAAACTATCCGCAAAGCACATTCGGTGCAAGCTGTTACAGCTGTTCAAACCGAATACTCATTTATGGAAAGAAGTGTTGAGAAAAACGGCGTATTAGCAGTCTGCGAAGAATTAGGAATTGGTTTTGTTCCTTGGGGACCAGTAGGAATGGGTTATTTGACAGGCAAATTAAATGCCCAAACCCCATTTGACAGCAAGTTGGATTTACGTTCTGCATTTGACCGTTTTACACCTGAAAACTTAGCTGCAAATATGCCGATTGTAAATTTGCTCAACCGCCTTGCATCAAAGAAAAATGCAACTCCTTCGCAAATTGCTTTGGCATGGTTAATGGCACAAAAACCATTCATCGTTTCTATTGCCGGCACAAGAAATATTCCACACTTAAATGAAAATTTAGGAGCAATAGATGTTCAACTTTCCGCTGAAGATTTGCAGGATTTAGAAACTGAATTTGCAAAACTAAAAGTGTATGGCGGCAGAATGAACGCTATGCAAATGACATTTTGCCAATAATAATAAATTTAATTAAAACAAGAATACAAAGGGATAAAAGAGTATGGAAAAAGTATTATTAATCAATACACATTTAACCTATCCAAATTGGACAGAGGGGAAATTAAACGATTCATTTATTCAAAAAGCAAAGGCGTTTTTTGAAGCAAAAAAAATTGAAGTTTTAGAAACAACTGTTGAGAAAGGCTACCAGGCAGACGAAGAAGAGAAAAAACATTTAGAAGCCGACATTGTAATTTTACAAATGCCAGTAAATTGGTTTGGTGCACCCTGGATTTACAAAAAATATGTGGATGAAGTATTTAATAGTGGGCTGTTTAGTAAATCATTTTTAACTGGTGATGGAAGAGCGAAAGAAGACCTAACAAAACAATATGGAACAGGTGGACTTTTACAAGGAAAAAAGTTTATGATTTGTGCAACCTGGAACGCACCAGCCGCAGCTTTTAACAATCCAAAAAACGAGCTATTTGAAGGAAAAGGGTTGGCAGATATTTTTCTACACATTACAAGCAACTATCGCTTTTGTGGTTATGATATTTTACCAGGTTATAATTGCTTTGACATTTTTAAGGATGGTGACATTTCTAAAGACCTTGAACATTATCCAACACATTTAGCACAAGTTTTCGGCTTATAAAATACTGGCTAAAGTAGCTTTGCCTTTGACAAAGCAAACGAATACATAAACCAATAAACAACCACTTAATTTCAAGGCAGACACAACCCAACTGGTCAGCCAAAACTCCATTAGGCGCAGGTCATTTAATTTGTTGCTTCACTACACGCCTGATAGATGGCTGTACATTTTAATTTCTAACCATTCCAACCATATCGAAACATAGCTATAATGAACAGGCCCGTAGTTGTAAACTACGGACAGCTCTCAACATTTTTTCTTTGTTCAACTGTTATTTGTTACTGACTTTTTTTACGGGACATTAAGGATAGCTGGGGTAAACTGCATACTGTTTTATAGCAAAAACTGTATGCTGGTTTTGGATAACATTGTGTGTATATTTGATAGGTGAGCAATGTTTTTTTTCACAAAATCACGTTGCCTCTAATTTTTGCCACACCCTACTTTTCATAACATGACATTGACATATCAATTAGACCAAAACGATTTTTTACAACATCAATTATTTTTGGCATCAAAGACTGACAGAATAAAGAAGAAGCGTACAAAATCATGGTTAATTGTTTCTGGTGCCATGTTTCTTTTAGGTTTTCTATTTTTGCAAAGTGACAATTCATTTCTTTTTTATTATTTCCTGGCATTTGGAATAGTTACGTTACTATTCTATCCACTCTATCAGCGTAACCAATATAAAAATCACTACGCTAAGTTTATTGCGGACACTTATAAAAATAGATTTGGACAAACCGCAAATATTCATTTCGGTGAAAATGCAATTGAGACAAATGATGTTACCGGAGAATCCAAAATCAATTTATCAGAACTTGAAAGTATAACCGAAACTGGTGATTATTTCTATCCAGGTCTAAAAACCGGCGGGCACTTAATAATCCCTAAATTAAAAATCAGTGACGTTTCTCAACTACGACAAGAACTAAAACAACTTTGTCAAAGACTTAAAATAAATTTCATTGATGACATAATTTGGAAGTGGAAATAAAACCACAGGCATTCGGGTAAGCAAGGAAAGTTTTCCAGGTAGAACGTAAAAGAAAACTAACTAATGGCCGCAATAAAAGAAGATAAAGAAAAGCGTTATCCTGCACCTATCAAGTGCCATCAATAAAGCGCAGTTTTATTTTTTTTATAATTTTGGTTACTCTACTTTGTGCATCTTGTGCCACGAACGCACAAAGTAGAGTAAGGCTTTTGGAAAGAACATGTTTTAAAGTAGCGAACAGTTATCTCTTTTTATATTGAAGCTTATTTCGATTTAGTTACAGTGGGGTTGGACAACAACTTGAATACTTCACTGCTTTCGCTCTGGCTGATATAACGGGGACTGCCAATATTACCTGCGATCACTAAGATTTTGCCTGCACAAAAATGCATGCATTTGTCTTTATGATTTTTTTTATTGTTGCCACAAAAAATAAAACCAATAATTATTTCAGTATATGAAAATAGCATTAAGTCTGTTATTGATCTTATTAACCTGTGCTTCTTTTGCACAGGCGACATTCCAACCAGAAAAAATCAGAAAACAGGTTCTGTCACTGGAACAACTGTTGCCTGCCTATAACAAAACGCAGCTCCCAACCTATTTACGCAAAGCATACGACACAATATTTAATTGTGCCACGGTAGATGAGTTATATGAATTAACCAATCACCCCAATCCCTGTGTAAGAAGAAGTGCCTTTGGGGCCATGTTAAAAATAGAAACACCTAAAGCATTCGAATTACTAAGCAAAAATGCGGGTGATGCTACTCAATGGTTTTATGTGCAGGAGGCTGCTGGCAATAAAATTAAAAAACTGACTTTTGTCGATGAAATGTTATACTATTTATTGTCATATTCCGGCTGGGCCAGTAATTTTAGAATGACTCCTGCTCAAAGAGTAACAGCCACGGAAATGTGTGAAAACCGTACCGTTTTACACGAATAATTTCGTAATCATTGGATTGTTTCTTCCGTGGTCGGTGTCCTTTAGGTTTGTATTGCTATAATTCTTAAAGAAAGCTACTATTACTACCTTATGTCCCGGCGGGGTTTTCGCCAGAATAATTTCCAAAATTTAAAATGGCTGTGCTGCGAAACCCCGACGTGTAATGCAGCAGGCTAATCACACACCCCTCTTACAATTATTAAAAACTATACATCCACATAATGCATAGGCCGAAAATGCCTTACCAATTGTATTTCATAAAAAGAGGCGCTGATGAATTAGTGAAATTCGTACTAATTCGTGTAATAAGGTTTACACCAAAACATTTCTAAAATAGCATTTGCAGTTTATTACAAATATTTTTTCATGTACTGAATAAACAAGGTCCAGTCACCCGGCAATACTGAATGACCACCATTGTGCATGTAATAACCAAGGTCATTCATCAACAGGGATGTATCACCAGCTTCCGGCCACGTAGTTGTGCCCGGGCCTTTTTTTCCAAATAAATTATAAACAGGTTCGGCTGCAATAGCAGCTAAAAATTCGCCTTTGGGATCCGACCAGTAATCGGTGTTTCCGGTCTGTAATAACAAAGGACGTGGAGCCATTAATGCTACCAACACATTGGCGTCTATTGGCATATCATTTACATGTGTTGAATAGGAATGATAGTTGGGTGCAAACTGGTAATAGTAGCGGGATGTATCGGTAATGTGTTTGATATTTTCGCCATAATCACGCCTTGCAATTGCTGCGGCACCTTCGCCGGAAATACTTGCAATCACCATTTTAAAACGGGTATCATTAATACCTGTCCACAGTACAGTTTTTCCTAAACGGGAAGCACCTTGTACCGCAATACGTTTGCTGTCTATCTGTTTGTCTTTTTCAAAATAATCCATCGCACGGCTAAGCCCCCATGCCCATGCGCTGATAGCGCCCCATTCATCGTCTGCAGGTTTTGTTTGTCCCGGTTTTAAGTACTGGCTTCTAATGCCATACTTTACACCGGCTTTAAAATCGGGTTCAATATCTCCATAATAAACAGTGGCAAAACCAATACCTGCGTCAATGAATTGTTCCACATTCATTTTACCAAAGCGGCCGGGTTTATCAGCCCTTAAATGTTCGCCCTCCTTTGTCCACATCCTCCCCATTTTTACCGCCGGATCATCCACCGACTGGTTGTTGGCAACAAATGAGATGTTTAACAATAACGGAACCGGCTTTGTACTTATGGGTAGATAAATCAGCAGATTCATTTTGTGACCGGTGGTATCTTTTGTAAAATAAATAGTTACCTGTTCCCGTACAGCTTTTCCATTCATCGTTATTTTACTTTCTTCAAACACATGATACCGGAGCGTTTTGGGAGCAGCAGCCATTTTTCCGTATTGAATTGACTCCACCAATTTAAGCAGTTCGGGTCGCCGCTCTTCATTCCAGATTTTTGCAGAACTTACCTTTTGGCCATTGGTTAAAGTTAACAGGTCGGGCAATGTATAGTTACCTACTGAATCTTCATCAAAATTAACCGGAAAGCCGGCAGACATTTTTGGCAGAATGTCTTTTTGTGCCAGCAACAACTGGTAGCATGCCAGCAGCATAAACAAAAGCAATTGTTTTTTCATATAGCGCAAATTGTAAAGTGAAAGTAGCGAATAACCCTAAGGGTGCTGATTACTACTACATGAATTTACAAATGCTAATTAAACTATGCCGATTATTCTGCGGAAACGATTGCATAGACAGTAATCCCATCTATACTAATTAAAACAGATCAATGCTTTCTTTAAACCAGTGTTAAGTTAAGTGTGAATTGGCAATAGTGAATGGACAATGGTCATTAGCACCATTCACAATTCACAAATCGACAACTTCTTTTATTCTTAACATAATACTGTTATTATCCAAATTTTACGGATGTCATAGTGAGTGAGCCGCCAATAGCTTTATCATTAAAGAAAGAAATATTGTCTTTGGATTGCTTTAACCCGAGTACATACATCAATGGCAGGTAATGCTCCGGTGTAGGAATTGCGAGCCTTGCTGCGCTACCCAAAGTTTGGTATTGTATCAATGGCTGATAATCGCCGGAAGTTATTAATTGTTTAAATTGATTATTCATTTGCAGTGCCCAATCGAAGCCATAACCCGGCTCATTTATTTTATCCCAGGCAATCATACCAAGGTTATGCACCATGTTGCCACTGCCAATAATTAACACGCCCTTTTTTCTTAATTGCAAAAGTTCTTTTGCCAGCTCGTAATGAAATTGCGGCCCTTTTGTGTAGTCGATACTTAATTGCAAAATGGGTATGGTTGCATCCGGATACATGTGTCGGATTACAGTCCATGTGCCATGATCTAACCCCCAGTCGTGATCCAACGTAATGTGAGCACTATGTAATAAGTCGGCTGTTTCTTTTGCTAATGCCGGGTTACCGGGTGCGTTGTATTGCACATCAAAAAGCTCCTGGGGAAACCCACCAAAATCATGAATGGTTTTTGGAAAGTCCATGGCGGTAATGCGGGTACCGTTGGTGAACCAATGTGCCGACACAACCAGTACTGCTGCAGGCACAGGTATTTCTTTCGCCATTGCCTGCCAACGGGCCGTGAATTCATTGTCTTCAATACCGTTCATGGGTGAACCATGGCCAATAAAAAGCACCGGCGACAATTGCTCCTGCTCCGGTAAATCATCTGTAAACTTGTTAAATGCTGATAAGCTTGTCATGGCTGCAAATGCTGTTTTAAATGTTTTAATAAATATCTTTTTTTCCAAGCCTTTTCGTATGTTGTTCTGTCAAAATATATGCTTTGTTAAGTCAATCTGGTTAGATGGAGTTTTATAGGGTGCATCCCAAATTGTCGCTGGCTGGAGGAGACACCAGCCAGGGCAGTCAGCTGTGAGCGATGTCCTCACCGCCCACGGTCTTACAAGTAAAGCTACAATTTGGGATGCACCCGTTTTATATTGGTTCAATATAAGAAAATATTTTAAGCAGGATTATATTTTAAAAAATCACCATCAATGATCAGCAACTTAACGCCGTTTTCTGAAACAGATCGATGTGAACTCAATTCATCTGACACTACATAAGTCATGCCTTTGGTAAGTTTAAATTCATCACCCTCTTTTAGCTCGCTTACAAACTCACCTTCAAGGCAATGAACGATGTGCCCTTTCTGACACCAATGATCGGCGAGGTATCCATTTGAATATTCTACCAGCCTTATTCTTAAACCACCCAATTGAATGGTTTGCCACCAGGCAGTTCCGGTTTCCCCGGTGTATGCTACTTTTTCAATATTGGCCCAATTGATTGTTTGGAAAGGGATGTTGCTCATTTTTTTGATATGATGAAATGATTTAGCAATGCTGTTATAGAAACTAAGATAAATTAAATTGGATGGATAAATATGAATGGTTGGATTGTGAGAGTTTTTTGATGGAATAGTGCAAGGAGTTACAAATTAAATTTCAAAAGCTTACTGGTAAATTTTAATAACCGATTTAATATTTAGAAGGCACCCAGCGGTGTATGTTTAATTGTATTTATAAACATATACATTCAATGTTGCTGGTTTAATATTTAAAATCTTTTAATATTCGCTTGCCATTTTTTAAATTTATTGCTTACTGATTTTTCTTTTTGCTTGTCCAAAAAGAAACAAAAAAGACAGTCGGGAACGAAAACAGC
>JBDUEK010000033.1:0-61115 GCA_040002495.1 Ferruginibacter sp. | reverse complement strand
GCTTCCGATTGGACAGGGTATGGCAGTTCATTCAATACAACCCGGCAATTTCAGATAAGAAACACAAGCGATGTAACAGGCATTGCCCCACCGCCACCGCCACCTTCAGGCACATTTACGGCTACCTATGATTTTTCTGGAGTCACCAATACAACAGGTGTTACCGATCCTAGTCCCGTACCGGTTGTAACTGGTATTAGTTTTGGATCATTTTCCGCAATAGGGGTGGGTACATCTGGAGGAGCAGCGGCTAATTCCAGCGGTAGTGGACGTTTCTCTTTCAATGACTGGCCCCTGGGCGCAACTACCGCTACAGATGTATTTACGGGGAGCATTGATCCGACAAAATATTACGAAGTTACCATTACACCCGTTGCAGGTACACAGGTAGACATCTCCAGTGTCACCTTTAAATTTCAACGCTCAGGAACCGGTGTAAGACAATCTGCAGTTAGAGCAAGCGTGGACAGTTATGGGGCAAATCTGACAGCTTCTATCAATCCTGCAAATGCTGCATTATCGGTTGTTCCCACAAATGCTTTTCAGGTAACAGACGCAACTACTACGGGTGTAGATGGATGTACCGTAACTTTAGGAGCAGGATTTACTAATTTGACCACAGCAGTTAAATTCCGTTTTTATGGAATCAATGCCGAAGCCAGCGGTGGTACTTTTAGTATTGATGATGTGAAATTTGCGGGATCTACGCACTAACTATTATCATTTTTTCTAAAAAGCCGCTTTTTAAGAAGGCGGCTTTTTTTATGCAAAATTGAAAAATAGATTAATAAACAAGTGCCAAGCTGACAGCGAAAGGATATTTGGTATTTGGTTTGCTAACTACACAAAAAAACAATTATGCAAAAAGGAAACATAAGAGTACAAACGGAGAATATTTTTCCGATTATTAAGAAGTTTTTATATAGTGAGCATGACATTTTTGTAAGAGAACTGGTGAGTAATGCAGTGGATGCCACACAAAAATTGAAAACACTTTCGTCTCTTGGCGAGGCAAAAGGTGAAATAGGGGAGATAGGTATAGAAATAAAAATTGACAGTGAAAAAAAGACATTGACGATTTCTGACAAAGGAATTGGAATGACAGAAGAGGAAGTGGATAAATACCTGAACCAGGTTGCGTTTAGTGGAGCAGAAGAATTTTTAGACAAATACAAAGGACAAAACGAAAATAATATCATTGGTCATTTTGGCCTTGGATTTTATTCTTCTTTTATGGTTAGCTCCAAAGTAGAAGTGATTTCAAAATCTTTTAAAGAAGATGCAAAAGCAGTTAGATGGGAATGTGATGGCAGCCCTGAGTTTATCCTGGAAGAAACTGAAAAAGCCGAGCGGGGAACTGATATAGTAATGCACCTGAATGATGAAAGCCTTGAATTCCTGGAGCCTGCAAGAATCAACACCATCCTTGAAAAATTTTGCCGGTTTTTACCTGTACCAATTTCTTTTGAAGGAAAGCAAATAAATAATACAAGTCCGGCCTGGACAAAAAAGCCTTCAGAATTAACAACTGAAGATTACCAGTCTTTTTATAAAGAGTTGTATCCATACAATGAAGCGCCGCTTTTCTGGATTCATCTGAATGTTGATTATCCGTTTAATTTAACCGGGATCCTCTATTTTCCTAAAATCAAACAATCTTACGAAATACAAAAAGATAAAATTCAATTGTATAGCAACCAGGTATTTGTTACCGACGAGGTAAAAGATATCGTACCTGAGTTCCTTATGTTGTTACAAGGTGTAATTGATTCTCCCGATATTCCATTGAATGTTAGTAGAAGCTACCTGCAGGGCGATCCGAATGTGCGTAAAATCAATTCCCATATCACCAAAAAAGTGGCGGATAAGCTGGAGGAAATCTTTAAGAATGATCGTACTGCTTTTGAAGAAAAATGGGAGAGCCTGGGATTGTTTGTTAAATACGGCATGATGACGGATGATAAATTCCTGGAAAAAGCCAATAAATTCAATGTGTTTGAAGTAGTAGGAGAAAATAAATTTTATACGCTGGATGAGTATAAAATGGCAACTGAAACACTTCAAAAAAATAAAGAAGGAAAAGAAGTTATTTTATATACAACCAATCCGGTTCAACAAGATGCTTATGTGCAGGCTTGTATTGGAAAAGGATACAAAGTGGTAAAAATGGAAACATTGGTGGATGCAGCATTCATCAATAACATGGAAATGAAATGGCAAAGTGTTTCTTTTACAAGGGTAGATTCGGATATTGTAGATAACCTGATTGATAAAAGTGAAAATGTTGAAAGTGTACTCAGTAAAGATGAAGCAGAAAAGTTAAAAGGCTTATTTGAAAAGCAGGAATCTACCGTGCATATTACTGTTGAAGTAAAAGGCTTGAGCAATGATGTACCACCTGTGGTAGCAACAAGGCCCGAGTTAATGAGGAGGATGAAGGATATGGGAGCAGCCGGTGGTGGGATGGCATCTTTCTACGCTAATATGCCAGATGAAGTAACGCTAACGATTAACGGTAATCACAAAATATACCAGCACATTCTTGCTGAGGCAGATGCAGCCAGGCAGGAAAAGCAGGTACGTAATTTAGCAGACCTTGCTTTATTATCGCAGGATTTATTGAAAGGGAATGACCTTACAAACTTTATAAACAGGAGTGTGGAATTGATGAATGTTGAAACTGCAAGTGCTGCTGTAATAGCAGAATAGGCGTCAATATATTTTGAAGAATTAGCAACTACCGGCACCTTATTAGGGCCGGTAGTTTAGTATTGACAACTCAAGATAATTTAATCTTTTGCTGTAATGTGTTTCTATGAAATTTTGCTCCAAAAACAATTGCTTGTATAGCGGATTAGCATATACTATATTTATATTTCTCGGTTTATTTTGGATGCTTGTCATTATGTTTTTAACCACCTTTTTCATAATTATAATATCAAAGGGGTTGAATAAAAATATACAATCCACATCTGCTGGTATGATTGAAGTTGCTGCATCTTCATTTACAACGGAATATTTTAATGGCGGAAAAAATTTACCGGTGATGCGTAGATTTTTATTTGCTCTATCACAAAATTCTTTTGAAAAATCTATTCCCGTCACTTTGTTAAAACCGTTGTAAGCAGCTATGCATAAGGCTCTGCCCTTACCACATCCAATATCCATAAAATGATCTCGGGAATGGGCGGGCAGTGTTTCAAAAACTTCATCTAATTGAAAATATGTGATGGGCATGTAAACAGTTGCATGCGAAATATCGATACCACCGGCTTTCGTTTTTCTTAATTCATCAGCTCCGGTCGTATCAATTCCGTATTTACTTTCGCCTTTAATTTCATGCCTGATAACATATGCTGCTATCCGCCATCCCCAGTTAAACCCCAGGTAAAAAAAGTACTGTATAAACGCAAAAGTTTTTTTCAATCTAATATTTAGTGCATTATTCTTCAGTTGGCGATAATCGGAAATCTATCATTTTTAATTGTAACGATGTTTCTCCGTTCCATTCATTTTGATCAATCGTAAATAAAATATCCATTGGCTTTTTTTGTTCTAAAATATGAAAATTACCGGCAAGGTTAAAACCAATTCCGGTAATCGTTCTATCATGTTGTTGTAATACAAAACGAATATGCGATTCTTTTACAATTTTTGAATAGCCCGTATCCATTACATTAGTTGCAATAAAAACAGGCCGCATATTTTCCGGACCAAAAGGCTCCATCTGGCAAACAATATTATAAAACGAATCAATGATTTCAGGGAATGTCAGCTCACTGTCAATTACAATTTCAGGTATCAACAGATGATCGGGAATAGTTGCTGCCACCTCTTCTTCAAACTTTGCAGTAAAGGCGGCAACATTTTCTGGTAACATAGAAAGACCGGCAGCCGCAAAATGGCCACCATAGCTTGTGAGGAACGCTCTGCATGCATGCACTGCTTCATATAAATTAAAACCTGTTACACTTCGTGCACTACCTGTAACAAATTCACCGCTTTTCGTTAAAACAACTGTAGGCCTGTAATATTTTTCAATCAACCTGCTGGCAACAATTCCTACAACACCTTTGTGCCAGTACTCCTTATAAACAACCGTAGATTTTTTATTTACCAGCAGCACATCATTTTCTATTACTGACAGCGCTTCTTCCGTGATACTGCTGTCTGCTTCTTTACGCTCCGAGTTGTCTGAATGTAACATTTCCGCAAACTCAAAAGCTTTAACCGGATCTTTTTCTATAAACAGTTGTACTGCTTTTTTTGCGTCATCCATTCTGCCGGCGGCGTTTACCCTGGGAGCAATTATAAAAACAACATTGGTAATGGTTAATTTGCCTTGTACGTTACCCAGTTTTATCAGGGATGCTATTCCCGGACGGGGATTGTGATTGATTTGTTGTAAACCATGGTAAGCTAAAATCCGGTTTTCTCCTGTCATGGGCACAATATCAGCAGCTATAGCTGTAGCAACCAGGTCAAGGTAACTATAGTAGAAAGTTTCATCAATATTGAAATGAAGGGCAAGTGCAGTTATTAATTTAAATCCCACACCACAGCCGCACAACTCCTTGTATGGGTAGTTACAGTCAATTTGTTTAGGATTTAAAATAGCGACAGCTTCTGGTAAAACTATGTCTGGTAAATGGTGATCGCAAATAATAAAATCGATACCAAGTGTTTTTGCATAAGCAACCAACTCAACAGATTTAATACCGCAATCAAGTGAAATAATCAATGAGTAATTGTTTACAGCCGCATAATCAATACCAGCCTTACTTACACCATAGCCTTCTCTATATCGATGAGGAATATAATAATCCATCAAATCAGCATTATGAACCTGACATAGAAATTGGTACATGCATGCAACAGATGTTGTGCCATCTACGTCATAGTCGCCGTAGACCAAAACTTTTTCACCACTATCAATGGCATGAAGTATTCTAGCTACTGCCTTATCCATGTCCTTCATTAAAAATGGATCATGCAAATCGGAAAGTTGGGGACGAAAAAACGATTTTGATTTTTCAAAATTATCGATACCACGCTGAACTAAAATTTTACAGATCGTAGGATTAATTTTGAGCTCACTTTGTAACGAAGCTACATGTGCGTTATCTGCTTTTAATATATTCCAGCGTTTATCCATTAAATAATGAGCGTTACAATAATTCGGGATTATGTGTACGGAAAGCCGGGGGCGGTGTTTATTTTAGTATTTTCTGTCGGTGGTATATCTTACTAACTCTTCTAAAGCATTTCTTACCTCACCTTCTTCAAATTGATGAAGAATAGCCAACGCCTCATCTCTGTAAAGATTCATTTTTTCTGCTGCATAATCAATGCCTCCAGCTTTTACCACTGAATCAATTACCCATTTTACTTTTTCAGCGTCTTTGTTTTCATTTTTTACAATGTAAATAATTTTTCTTTTGGTACTACTATCAACTTTATTAAGTGTATAAATAAGTGGGAGTGTTAGTTTTTTCTCTTTAATATCATTACCGGTAGGTTTACCAATATCATCAGTACCATAGTCAAAAAGGTCGTCTTTGATCTGAAAAGCAATGCCCACTTTTTCTCCGAATAGCTTCATTTTTTCAGCCGTGGCGCTGTCCTTACTCGAACTCCACGCTCCAACTGCACAGGCGGAAGATAGAAGGGAAGCAGTCTTGTTGCGAATAATTTCAAAATAAATATCTTCTTTTAAATTCAGGTTGCGGGCTTTTTCCATTTGCAGTAATTCACCTTCGCTCATTTGTTTTACCGCTTCAGATAGAATTCGAAGATGTTCAAAATCGTCATTGCTCGTGGATAATAACAAGCCTTTAGATAATAAATAATCACCTACTAAAACTGCTATTTTATTTTTCCACAATGCATTTATCGAAAAAAAACCTCTTCTTTCCATAGATTCATCCACTACATCATCGTGAACTAGCGTGGCAGTATGCAGTATTTCAACCAATGCTGCAGCTCTGTAGGTGCTTTCGTTGATGGGTGCATGAAGTTTTGCACTTAAAAAGACAAACATTGGCCTTAGTTGTTTACCTTTCCGCTTTATGATATACTTCATAATACGGTCAAGCATGGGAGTTTGGCTTTTTACTGATTCAGCAAACTTCTTTTCGAAAGTTTTTAGTTCCTCGCCAATGATGTTGTTTATAAAATCCATGCACAAAAAAAAGCAATATAGTGCAGTATAAGCCGGCTTCAAAAGAAATATTTTAATTTGATACTGATAATAGACGAAAAGGGAGCAATTATTTTTAAATAGATGCAGCTATTAGAAACAATTATAGGTCTCCGTTTGCTACAAATGATTTGAGTTCCAACATTCTATACCCTATTTATTTTAAAAAAGTTTGGTTTTTAATTCTCAAATGATAATTTTGTAGCATAATTAACTAATTAAATTCAGATAATCTAACAACTAATATTTATGACAAGCAAAAAGTACAAACTAATTTTGGGGCTTACACTCCTTATTACCACTGCATCCTATGCGCAGACTGGTGAAGGATATAGCGTCTTTGACTCCTCAGTAATTTCAGCCAAGTCGATGCCTCAGCAAAATGAGTTCTGGAATAACACCTATAATTTTCCTGCAAAGCCCCGCAATATGTGGGAAATTGGTGCTTCTATTGGGAATGTAGCAATTAGTGGTGATGTATCTGCAAAAATTCCTTCTTTAGGATTTTCACTTCATGCAAGAAAAGCACTGGGATATGTTTTCTCTTTGAGAATGCAATATGTAAATGGAACTGCAAAAGGTTTAAACTGGAATTCATCAATGAACTACCAAAAGAACCCCGCCTGGTTAGGTCCAGTAGGTTCGGGTAATGTATATGGAGGTAATTTACCAGCTGGCAAAGGTTATACTCCAATTCAAAGAGATGCTAATGGTAATTTGAATACCAGTAGTGCTATTAACCCGGTTTTCTATAATTATAAAACCCATTTACAGGATTTATCACTTCAGGGAATCGTAACATTAAACAATGTACGTTTTCATAAGCAAAAAAATGGTGTAGCACTTTACGGTGGTGCAGGTATAGGCTTTACCTGGTATAATGCTAAAATAAATGCTTATAATGAAGCTGCAGGTACTAACTATGCAGCTCTTTTTCAAAGTCAGATAGGCACAGCTGGTGTTTACAAAAACAGGAAAGATGTGTTGAAAGCTTTAAAAGCAGGAATGGATAAAACGTACGAAACACCAGCGGAAGATGCTGGTGACCGTCGTCCAAAACTTGGTAAAAACACATTAAAACCTTCAGGTACTGTGTTGGCTGGTATCGCATTTAAATTAGGCAAAAGAGTAAATCTTGCACTTGAAGATCGTCATACATTTGTTAAGGATGATTTGCTTGATGGTCAACAATGGCAGGAAGCTGCTGTAGGTGATGCAGTTCAAACACGTGATTTTGATTCTTATAACTATCTGTCTCTTGGTTTAAATTTCAATATTGGAGCAAAATCAGTTGAGCCATTATGGTGGGTTAATCCGTTGGATTATGCTTATAGTGAGTTAAATAATCCAAAGCACATGAAATTACCAAAACCAGTGTTGGATGACACAGATGGTGATGGTGTAACTGATCAATTAGATAGAGAGCCAAATACTCCTGCAGGTTGCCCTGTTGATACACATGGTGTAACTAAAGATACAGACGGTGATGGTGTACCAGATTGTAAGGATAAGCAATTAATTACTCCAACAGAATGTCAACCAGTTGATGCTGATGGAGTTGGTAAATGCCCTGATCCCGCATGTTGCGCAGAAATGGCTAAAATGAAAGAAGTTACCTGTCCTACAGACTATCCTAGTTTATTAATGAAAGGGACCAGTCTGAGTGCAGATGTAAAGGCTATGTTGTCAGGAGTTGCTTCTAAATTAAAAGATAATCCAACTTGTACAATTACATTAACTGCATATCCTGGAGCTTCTAAAGCCCAGCAGTCACTTGCAGATAAGAAATTAGACGCCGTTAAAAACTATATGGTTGAAACTTTAGGTGTAAGCATGGACAGAATCTCTACTGATAAATCTATTGGTGGTGGTGATGCTAATATCATTGATATAAAAGCGAACTAAATATCAAATAAATCTGATTTAATTTGAGCTCTCCTATTTTTAGGAGAGCTTTTTTTTATTAAGTTCCGTTTTGTTGATCGGTAAGGCATTTTTACAAAAAATCGGCATAATTAAATACCAAAAAAAAGAATTCTGAAAACCTTAACGACTCATTTTTTTGTTGTCTGATATTTTGCCGAGATATTTGGACTAAAATCACTAATTTTGCAATCTTCTATGCGATTTTCACGAGTATTACTAATAGTATTAACAGCGTCACTGGTATTTTCTTCTTGCAATAAATTTAGCAAGATCTTGAAAAGTAAGGATGTAGATTATAAATTGATCATGGCTGATAAGTTGTATGAGCAAAAAAACTATCGCCAGGCACAAGTATTATATGAAGAGCTTTATCCTGTTTTTAAAGGAACTGATAAGTTTGAATTGTTATACTATAAAGATGCTTACTGTTTTTACTATTTGAAGAACTATCGGGATGCGGAGAATTTCTTTAAGGGATTTCTAGAAGTTTTCCCAAATAGTAATAAAGCTGAGGAAGTTGATTTTATGCATGCAATGTGTTTTTATAAGCAAATCCCAAAAGTAGATCTGGATCAAACCAATACTTCTAAGTCAATTGGGGTAATGCAGACTTTTATTAATACTCACCCGGGTTCGTCAAGAATTGCTGAGGCTACATCAATTATAGATAAGTGTAGAGAGCGACTTGAAATAAAAGAATTACGTGGAGCAGATCTGTATTATAAAGTAGGTCAATTTAGAGCGGCTGCACTTTCATACGGTGGTTTACTGAATAATTATCCCGAGTCGAAATCTGCAGATGTATATAAATTGAATGAAATAAAATCCTATTATAGGTTTGCAAAGCTTAGTATTATCGATAAACAAATAGAACGTTTTGAAAAGGTAGTAACTGAATATCAGAATTTTGAAGACCGTTTCCCTGAAAGTAAACTTATAACTGAAGCAAAGGAATTCTACAATTTAAGTCAAAATAATATTAAAGAAATACAATATGAGCAAATTAAGACGACAACTAAGCTCTAGCACGAGCAGTGTAGTAGAGCCAAAAAACTTGTTTGATATTAAGCAAAAAACAGGCAATTTGTATGAATCTATTGCAATTATTGCAAAAAGAGCTAACCAAATCAATATTACGATTAAGGAAGAGCTACATAACAAATTAGAAGAGTTTGCAAGCCACACTGATAGTTTGGAAGAAATTCATGAGAATAAAGAGCAAATCGAAATTTCGAAAGCTTATGAGCGTATGCCCAATCCGGCATTGTTGGCTTCGCAGGAATTTATGGATGATAAAGTTTATTTCCGTAAAAATGAAGAAGACTTATTTAGTTAAGTTTTCACCTGGCATTAGCATTGAATTTAAATAAGAAGTTATATTTTTAACGACGGCTCAAACCGTCGTTTTTTATGTTAAAAGGAAAAAAAATACTATTAGCTATCACCGGTAGCATAGCTGCTTATAAGATTCCAATACTTGTAAGATTATTAATTAAGGCTGGTGCAGCCGTTAAAATTGTAATGACACCTTCGGCAAATGAATTCGTTTCCCCTTTAACCTTATCTACACTTTCAAAATTCCCGGTTTTAATTGAGCTTGCCAACGATAACTCCTGGTCCAATCATGTAATGTTGGGAAGATGGGCAGATATTATGGTAATTGCCCCATTGAGTTGTAATACGCTTGCAAAAATGGCTACTGGTATTTGTGATAATTTATTGCTGGCAGTTTATCTATCTGCAACATGCAAAGTGGTTGTGGCACCGGCAATGGATGAGGATATGTGGTTGCATCCTGCTACGAAATCAAACTTACAAAGAATTTCATCTTTCGGAAATTTGATCATTCCTGTAGAAAATGGGGAATTGGCCAGTGGACTTGTTGGTGAAGGAAGAATGGCAGAACCAGAATCGATCGTTAGTTGGCTTAAAAATTATTTTTCGACAGATTTACCATTAAGAGGTAAAAAAGCGATGGTTACTGCCGGGCCTACTTATGAGCAAATTGACCCTGTGCGGTTTATTGGGAATAACTCATCTGGTAAAATGGGAATAGCAATTGCAATTGAGCTTATGAATGCAGGGGCTGATGTGACGTTGATAATTGGTCCAACCAGTCAAATGATCCCTAAGGAATTAAATACCATTAGCGTTAAATCTGCTGCTGACATGTATGATGCTGCTATCAGCATTTTTTCTGATATGGACATTGTTATTATGAGTGCAGCAGTTGCAGATTACACGCCTGCAGTTACAGCACGCGAAAAAATAAAGAAAGTCAACGATGATAGTATAACCATTGAATTAACAAAAACAAAAGACATACTTAAATGTTTAGGACAGGCAAAAACAAACAAGCAATTACTAGTTGGTTTTGCACTTGAAACCAATAATGAAGAAAAGTATGCGCTAAAAAAATTGGCTGAGAAAAATGCAGATATGATTGTATTGAATTCGTTGAATGATAAAGGAGCTGGATTTGGTTTTGATACAAATAAGGTAACCATATTTACTAAAAGGGGAGATATTTATCCATTTGAAACAAAGCCCAAAGTGGATGTTGCAAAAGATATTGTAAATACCATTATCGGATATAAAATATGAGGAATAAAAAGCTAACACTTATTTTCATTTTTTTGACTGCGGCAAATATTGTTACCGCCCAGGAATTAAATGCCAGGGTAACGGTTAACAGTAGCCGCGTTGGAACGGCCGTTAATAAAAACGTTTTCCAAACACTTCAAACTGCATTAAATACATTTTTGAATAATAGGAAATGGACTAAAGAAAATTTTGCTGTTAATGAAAAAATTGACTGTAATTTCCTACTGAATATACAACCTACAAATGATGCTAATGTGTATACAGCATCACTGACTATACAAGCTGCAAGGCCGGTTTTTAATTCAGCATATCTTTCTCCCATAATTAATTTTCAGGATGAGGATATTATTTTTAAGTATGTAGAATTTCAACAACTTGAGTTTAATGAAAACCGCGTATCCGGTAGTGATCCGCTCACTTCTAATCTTACGGCTGTTTTTGCTTACTATGCCAATTTGATACTCGCATTTGACTATACTTCATTTTCTCCACGAGGAGGCGCCCCCTATTTTTTAAAAGCGCAGAATATTGTAAATAATGCACCGGAATCACGAGGTATTACCGGGTGGAAAGCATTTGATGGTGTACGCAACCGCTACTGGCTGGTAGAGAATATGTTGAATAGCCGCTATGGCATCATTCACGATATTTATTATGCATACTATCGCAAATCGCTTGACAAAATGTATGAGGACGAAAATGTTGCCAGGCAAGAAATGATGAATGTAGTAAACCTGCTTAGCAGTTTTAATGCTGATAATCCAAATACAATGATCAATCAATTTTTTTTCCAGGGGAAGTCAACCGAATTAATTAAAATTTTTTCAAAAGCTGCTACGCAGGATAAATTAAGAGCATCGGAACTTTTGCAGAAAATGGATATAACCAATGCGGCCCGGTACAAAGGAGAATTAAAATAATGAAACGACTGATAGCTGTCTTATTAATATACTTAATTGCTGGTTGCAATACTAATAGCGATATATCGTCTTCCGGTATTATAAGTAAAGAAAAGATGGAAGTTGTTATGAGGGATATTATTCAGGCAAGTTCCTTTACTGAGCAATTTATAAAGAAGGATACCTTAAAAAAATCCTACGTTGAGAACATGAAATTACAGCAGCGAATATTTTTATTGCATCATGTTACTAAAGAAGAATTCTACAAAAGCTATAATTTCTATTCATCGCAGCCTGAATTGATGCGGCCTATTTTAGATTCCATAATTGCCATGGGGGAAAGAAAAAGAATGAATATGCTTGAACAACATAGTGGAGGGAAAACAGTAGATACTACTTATAGGCTAAATTGGAAAAAATTATTCTACCAATGATTCAACCTTGTGTTTTTCCAGGAAATTGAGGTAAAGATGTTTCACATCTTTTACGAGTCTTTCTTTAGAATATTTTTTTATGATGATTTCAAAACCTGCTTTCCCAATACGTTCCCTAAGTGGTTT
Organism: Ferruginibacter sp.; assembly: GCA_040002495.1. Taxonomy (GTDB): domain Bacteria; phylum Bacteroidota; class Bacteroidia; order Chitinophagales; family Chitinophagaceae; genus Ferruginibacter. The sequence goes on along the minus strand of JBDUEK010000033.1, from coordinate 48,927 downwards.
GTTTTCTAATAAAGTAATAACATAATCAGCAAATGATGTAATGTCATTTACTTCCGTCAAATAGCCATTTTCTCCATGAATAATTACATCTTCCACACCGCCAACATTGGTTGATACTACAGGCTTGCAGGCTGCTTGTGCTTCTATTAGAGAAACAGGCGTTCCCTCATTATAAGATGTTAACACAACTATATCTAACCCGGCAAGCACCTGGTCTATCTCCGTTTCCCAGGAGGTCACTACAATATCAGCCTTGGCTTTGGGATTTTTAACAAAATAGGAATAACTCAATTTCAAATCCCGACACTTTCTTTCTATAACCGGCAAAGATTCACCGTCGCCGATAATTGCAAATCTTACATTAAGGTCTACCCGCTTTTTAATGAGTGCGGCAACTTCAACAAACATTTCATGGTTCTTAATTGGAACAATGCGTCCAATAATTCCAACAATAATTTCATCTGAATTAAATCCATATTTGTGGCGAAAGATCATTCGTTTGTTATCCTGATCAACAGAATATTTTTCAAGATTAAAACCAAGTGGGATTGTAAATATTTTACTTTCAGGAGCAATCTTATAGATAGCTGATAATTCATGCTTTTGTATGTCGCTGATTGCTATAATTACGTCAGTTTTTTTAGCAAGATATCTTTCCAGCTTAACTATAAAAGATGAAATAAACTTATTAAAATAGGAATGAAAAACGTGGCCATGAAAAGTATGCACAATCATTTTAACGTTGCAGGAACTTGCTGCCATTCTTCCTATTGCGCCCGATTTTGAAGCATGGGTATGTACAATATCCGGTTTAAATTCTTTAATGATTTTTCTTATTTTGAAATAAGCCCTGATATCGTTAATTGGCAAAATACTTCTTTGCATTTCCGGTATCTCAATAGGATTAATACCAAGCTGTTCAGCAATGTATCTTGCATCCTTTTCGTACGGATCTCTTTTCCCAACTAATAGCAGTGTTTCAAACTCGGGCGTAAGATAAGTAGACAACAATGTAACATTCAGAGAAGGGCCACCTACAATAAGCCGGTTGTGAATTCTAAGTATTTTGTACATATGGAGGCGCAAATATAACTAATGTATGATAAAATTTACTCCCCGACCAATTATTGCAGAGGAAATTATAGGACCGAATTATTAGCATGAAACCCTTACTGTCACAGCTACGATAATAAGCGTTTAGTTTATTTTCATGAACCTGTAAGATAATTATTAAAACCTATATTTATTTAAGTTTTACCCACTTTGCGGCAAATTCGGGTGTAATTGTAATGGGTAATTTGTTTTACATTTAAAGCATATAACGGGTATATGAAAAAGGTTTTTGAAAACGGTACAATCGCCACCGATGATATTACAGATAATGCAGTCCTGATGTTGGGCGGATTTGGTTTATGTGGTATTCCTGAAAATTGTATCCAGGCATTAGTAAAAAAGGGAATTAAAAATCTGACTTGCATTTCAAATAATGCAGGGGTAGATGATTTTGGCATTGGGTTAATGCTTAATAATAAGCAGGTTAAGAAAATGGTTTCCTCCTATGTAGGTGAAAATGCTGAATTTGAAAGGCAACTATTAAGTGGAGAACTGGAAGTAGAATTGATTCCGCAAGGTACATTGGCTTCAAGATGCATGGCTGCAGGATACGGAATGCCAGCTATTTACACACCAGCGGGTGTAGGTACTGAGGTTGGTATAGGAAAGGAAGTAAGAGTTTTCAACAATAAATCGTATTTATTAGAATATGCTTTTGATGCAGATTTTGCATTGGTAAAAGCCTGGAAAGGCGATACAGCAGGCAATTTGATTTACAGAGGAACCGCACGGAATTTCAATCCTTTAATGGCGATGGCCGGCAAAATAACCATTGCTGAGGTAGAGATATTGGTACCGGCAGGTGAACTTGATCCGGAACAGGTACATACTCCCGGAATTTATGTGCATCGGATATTTCAGGGAACTGGGTACGAAAAGCGAATTGAACAACGTACAGTGAGAAAGCGAATCGAATAACGAATAAGAAAAAGTAGTGGGTTTAAATATAATTTTAAGTAGCATAACATAGAAAAACCAGCAGATAAATAAAAGGGTATGCTTAATAAAAATCAGATAGCACAACGGCTTGCTCAGGAACTCAGGGACGGTTATTATGTAAACCTGGGTATTGGCATTCCTACACTTGTTGCCAATTATATTCCGGCAGGGCTCGACGTAGTTTTGCAAAGCGAAAATGGGTTACTTGGAATGGGGCCATTTCCTTTTGAAGGTGACGAAGATGCAGATTTAATTAATGCGGGTAAACAAACAATTACTACAATTCCGGGATCAGCATTCTTTGATAGTGCGATGAGTTTTGGTATGATAAGAGCCGGTAAAGTAGACCTTACAATTTTAGGAGCAATGGAAGTGAGTGAAAAGGGGGATATTGCTAATTGGAAAATTCCGGGCAAAATGGTAAAAGGGATGGGAGGGGCGATGGACCTGGTTGCCAGTGCAAAAAATATTCTTGTTGCTATGATGCATACAAATCCAAAAGGAGCTTCCAAATTGTTACCTGAATGTATGCTGCCACTCACTGGGCTTGCATGTGTAAAAAAAATTGTAACTGAATTGGCGGTGTTAGAAATTACCAATGAAGGATTTAATTTATTAGAAAGGGCACCCGGTATAAGCGTTGAAGAAATAGTTTCAAAAACCGCCGGTAAATTAACTGTAAAAGGAGATATTCCTGAAATGGTACTTTAAAAAAATCCCCCCGAACTTTGAAGTTATATTCATTATCCAAGGAGATGCTATTGGCTAACAATCGCTGCTTTTTTATACTATTGGTGCTGAAGCTAATATTTCCTCACTTACACCAGCGGCGTATTTTTCAAAATTATTGATGAATAGTTGAGCAAGTTCTTTTGCTTTTAAATCATATTTGCTTTTATCCTTCCAGGTATTTTTTGGGTTTAACATTGTTCCAGGTACACCGTCACAGGCAGTCGGTACCAGTATTCCGAATACCGGATGCTTTTCAAATGTTACGTCGTTTAGTTTTCCTTCCAAAGCTGCAGTAATCATAGCGCGGGTATAGCTAAGCTTTATTCTTTTTCCAATTCCATACGGTCCACCACTCCAGCCAGTATTAATCAACCATACATTTACATCTTCTTCCATCATTTTCTTACCCAACATAGCGGCATATTGCCCTGGGTGCAATGGAATAAATGGTGCGCCAAAGCATGCACTAAAGGTAGTTTTGGGTTCAGTTACGCCAGCTTCCGTACCTGCCACTTTCGCAGTATACCCGCTTATGAATTGATACATGGCTTGCCCTGGAGTAAGTTTGCTCAAGGGTGGTAAAATGCCATAGGCATCGCAGGTTAAAAAGAAAATATTTTTTGGGTTGTTACCAATGCAAGGTTCCAACGCATTACTGATAAAATTTAAAGGATAACTTACCCTTGTGTTCTCTGTTATTTTTTTACTGGCAAAATCTATTTGATTAGTTCCTGCTAAAAAGGTGGTGTTTTCAACAAGTGCGCCCGGCCTTATAGCCTGAAAAATTTCCGGCTCTTTTTCCTGGTTAAGATCAATTGTTTTAGCATAACATCCCCCTTCAAAATTAAAGACCATGTTATCTGCCCATCCGTGCTCATCGTCACCAATTAACAAACGATTAGGATCTGCACTTAAAGTTGTTTTTCCGGTGCCACTTAGTCCAAAAAATATAGCAGTATCTCCTGCTTTACCCATGTTGGCAGAGCAGTGCATACTTAACACATTTTTTTGGTGAGGAAGTAAAAAATTTAATACACTAAAAATGCCCTTTTTAATTTCACCGGTGTAACCGGTTCCTCCAATAAGAATAGTTTTTTTAGTAAAACTGATAATGGCAAAATTTTCCTGGCGTGTAACATCTTTTTTAGGATTGGCTTTAAACCCCGGTGCATGTATCACCTGCCAATCAGCTTTAAAATCTTCCAGTTCATCTTTCGCTGGCCTAAGAAACATATTATGAGCGAATAAATTACTCCATGGATGTTCATTAATAACCCTTATGTTTAGCCGGTATTCAGGCGCAGCACAGGCAAAACAATCACGAACCCACATCTCTTTTTTTGCCAGGTATTCCATTATCCGTACATAAAGCTGATCGAATATTTCGGGTTGTATAGCAATATTAAACTCATTCCAGTTCACGACAGACCGGGTAATGTCATCCTCTACTATGAATTTATCTTTTGGGCTTCTACCGGTAAATTCTCCGGTTTTAATAACTAAAGCGCCGGTATTGTTAAGTACGCCCTGTCCTCGTTGAAGGGTTTGTTGTACAAGTTCTTCCGGTGATAACTGATAATGCAGATCTTTTGAGATCTTTAAACCCGGGTTAATAAATGCAGGTTTAGGCACGGCAAGCATGGTGGGAACTGACATAGCTGGGCAATCGTTTTATTAAATTAATCAGTAGAAGTAACAAAGGTATGTTTTAGAAATTTTATAATTTTTTATGCAAGAGGACCTTAATAATGACTTATTTTAGCATTTAGGTGCAAAAATTTGCAAAATTTCAAATCTTGCGGTTATTTTTAGAACAAGATTGAATGATCCTTCAAATTGATTGAACGGCTTGAATATTTTATTTTTTTTGTTAAGATCTGCAGAATCAGCATAGCTTATTTGTAGGATTCATTTTAAATGTATATTGCAAACTGTAAAAAATATTTATGAAATACCTCCCTTTAAATTCAGCACTATTTACTCAAAATCGTGTACGTTTTATTCAGAAGATGGAAAAGAATTCCATTGCTATTTTTAACAGCAATGATGAGTTGCCAACAAACGCTGACCAATTATTCAAGTTCAAACAAAACTCCGATTTGATATGGCTTACAGGTATTGAACAGGAGGATACAATGCTCATTTTATACCCCGATAATCCAGATCCAAAATTTCGGGAAGTTCTTGTACTGGTGCGTCCAAATGAGTTGAAAGAAAAATGGGACGGGCATCGGCTTCGCAGGGAAGAAGCTACTGCAATATCGGGTATTGAAACCATAGTATGGCTGGATGTTCTGGATGGCACGCTACAACCATGGATACATTGGGCAGATACAATTTACCTTAATAGCAATGAAAATGACCGGAAGGCAAATCTTGTTCCTGTAAGAGATTACAGGTATGCAGCCATGATGAAAGAAAGATATCCGTTGCACAACTATAAGCGTAGTGCAAAAATAATGAAGGAGCTCAGGGCCATTAAAACTTCGTTGGAAGTAGAGGTAATGCAACAAGCCATAGATATTACTGATAACACTTTTAGAAAGCTATTACAGGTTATAAAGCCAAGCATAATGGAATATGAAATTGAGGCTGAAATTCAGTATTCATTTTTAATGCAACGTGCTACTGGTCCGGCTTATAGCTCTATTATAGCAAGTGGCGATAGGGCAAGAACTTTGCATTATGTGGAAAATAGCAGGGAATGTAAAGAAGGTGAATTGATCTTAATGGATTTTGGCGCAGAGTATGGAAATTATTGTGCAGATCTTTCCCGTACAGTTCCTGTGAGTGGCAAATTTACAAAAAGGCAAAAAACTGTTTATAATGCTTGCCTGCATTTGCATCATTATGCTGCATCTATTTTAAAGCCGGGCATTAACATCATAGATTATACAGAAAAGATAGGAGAGGAAGCAACCATCATTTTTCAAAAAATCGGACTGCTTAAAAAATCTGATGTTAAAAATGAAGATCCGGAAAACCGGGCTTATCGCAAATATTTATACCATGGCATTTCTCATCATTTAGGCATTGATGTACACGATATAGGTACAAGAATCGAACCTATTAAGGCAGGTATGGTATTTACCATTGAACCTGGTATTTATATCGAAGAGGAGCAAATGGGTGTAAGGATTGAGAATAATTTTTGGATAACAAAAAATGGAAACATGGACCTCATGAAAAATATTCCAATCACTGTAGAAGAGATAGAATTCCTGATGAAAAAGTAAGATTTCAGGCAGTGATTATATTATCCCGCCAGTTGTAATATTTTCTTCAAATTGATAAAAGGCTTCAATGTGCTATATTTATCACCTGAATAATTAAAAATTACCTGCAATAGCAAAATTTAGTTCGCCAATCAAAACCAATATCAACATTGTATAAATAAGAGCAGTTCAAATTGCTCTCCCGGTAAATCAGATGAATCAGGCCACTACAGGCCATCCAATTATGAAACAAATTCCAAATATATTCACCCTGCTCAATCTCTTTTTCGGTTGTATTGCAATTGTGTATGCGTTGCAAACTAACTGTATTATCATCAATACCAATTATGAGTTTACTAGTAGCTTTATTATTCCGGAAAGGCTGGCATTAGCGGCCCTTTTTTTATACATCTCTGCACTGGTAGATTTTTTAGACGGATTTGTAGCAAGGGCGTTCAAGGTATGTACTGAAATGGGCAAGCAATTGGATTCACTTGCCGACGTGGTAAGTTTTGGCGTTGCACCGGGTGTCATATTATTTCAATTGTTGCGCATGAGCCAGTTGCTAGAAAAAGATGGTATAGATGCGTCAATAGGTTGGTTGCTACCTGCCTTTATGCTAAGTTGCGCTGCTGCATACCGGTTGGCAAAATTTAATTTAGATACTACCCAAAGATTTGGCTTTAAAGGAGTACCAACCCCCGCTGTTGGGCTACTGGTAGCATCTTTCCCATTAATATTACATTACCCCAGTCCATTGGCTAATATAAACGACTGGATTATTAATAAATGGTTTTTATATGGGCTTATCGTTGTACTTAGTTGGCTAATGGTAAGCAATTTGCCCATTATGGCTTTTAAATTCAATGACTACACACTTAAAAATAATATGCCGAAAATCATTTTAATAGGTATTGGCATTGTTTCTATTCTCTTTTTAAAATGGTTGGCAGTTCCAATTATTTTCATTGCCTACATTATTTTATCTTTGCTGCTCAAAAATAAAACTACAACATGACCTTCACTGCACAGGTAAAAGTAATGCCTTTGAAAGAATTACTGGATCCACAAGGAAAAGCTGTATTAGGCGGCTTTCAAAATTTAGGCTTAAATGGAATCAGCGATGTAAGGATCGGTAAAAATATCACCTTGCAGATTGAAGCTGAAAACGAGACAAATGCAAAACAGATTGCAGAAGAAGCTACCAAAAAACTATTGGCAAACCAGGTAATGGAGATGTTTGAAATTACTATTAGCTAAATAATCGATCGTTGGTTTTTTCAAATTTCAATTGCTTTAATCAGTAGCATATAAGCAACTCATGTCACTATTTATTGTTCCTACTCCAATTGGTAACCTGGCGGATATTACTTTCAGGGCCATTGAAATATTGAAATCGGTTGACCTGATTCTTGCAGAAGATACCAGGACGTCTTCGGTATTGCTGCAACATTACCAGGTGCAAAAACCTATTACGCCTTATCATCAGCACAACGAACATAAAATCATTCATCACCTGGTAGAACAAATGCAGGGTGGTAAAGTGATGGCCTTATTGACCGACGCAGGAACGCCGGGTATAAGTGATCCCGCATTTTTGTTGGTTAGAGAATGCGTTAAAAATGAGGTAAGGGTAGAATGTCTGCCGGGAGCAACTGCTTTTGTGCCTGCTTTGGTCAACAGCGGATTACCCATGAACAGTTTTTGTTTTGAAGGTTTTCTGCCATTAAAAAAAGGAAGGCAAACTTTTTTGAAGAAAATGGCGCTGGAAGAAAGAACAATGGTTTTTTATGAAAGCCCGATGAGATTAATAAAAACACTCAGCGATTTTATTGAATACTTTGGCGCAGAAAGGCCCTGCTGCGTTAGCCGCGAACTAACAAAAAAATTCGAAGAAAACTACCGTGGAAGCTTACAGGAAGTACACAATCATTTTAATGAAAAGCCGGTAAAGGGCGAGATCGTAATTGTAGTTGGCGGTACACCTTAATGATCGCTTTTTATCAATAAGACCTCACTTTATTAAACGCCTTTTTTACCAGGCACAATTCCTCCTTTTATTTTTTTTATAAATACCTCCTTTCGGGTATTGACATTGTAAAATACTTTTTTGACCTTTATACTCCATTTGTATTTCCAATAACTCTTCGAAGTAACCCCCCTCCTTTCCCAGTTGTATTTTATTTTTTAATCATTAAAGGATTTTATCAGACTTAAATACAAATAAAGAAAACAGCGATAACATTTTTAGCGACACTTGTATTGCCTAAAAGCAGATTTATTGCATGTTACTGGCCTTTGTAGTTTCCCGTATTCCCTCGTGTTGGTTTACTGAATAATATTCAGTAAACATGGTTTAAAACCATGGATAATTGTCGGCTTAAATGCCGGGGTATAATGCTATGCCTTTTTAAAAATAATTGTGTTAGAGTAAACCACATTAAATATTTCTTATCATGATTGATAAAGCATTAAAATTTATTTCAGATGAATTGAACTCATACCTGCTTACCAAGCTTTCTTTTCCGGATAGCCCTAAAATTATACTGGATAATATTGCAAGATTACAAGATGGTTCAGGAGGTGGCAGTGCCAACAAGATTATACTTTCGCTGGTTAACATTGAAGAAGATCGCATATCAAAGAACCCCGAAAATTTTTATAAATCAGATGACAATAAGGTGGTGTATAAAAATCCTCCTGTATTGCTAAACCTGTATTGTTTGTTTGCGTACAATCATGGAGATAACGATTCTGCTTCTACAAATCATTACGAAGAGGCTTTGCTGTACATATCTTATGTAGTTCGTTTTTTTCAACATCGTAATGTTTTTACTTCAGCTACGTCGCCGTCATTGGATACAGGTATTGAAAAATTATTGATGGAGCTGCACTCGTTGGGCTTCGAACAATTGAATCAATTATGGGCGGTACTTGGCGGAAAGTATATGCCTTCTGTATTATACAAAATGCGCCTGGTAATGATCGACGAAAATTTACAATCAGGTGTGGGCGAATTAATTAAAAATATTAGTGTAGCGGAAAATTAAAATTATGAGTGTTCAATTTCAATCTTTATTTACAATACAAGTGTTGCATGATTACTACAATAAACATGATAATAAGTGTGCGGATTTTGATATAGTGCCTGCGCCTGATTGTGCCTTACTTACAAAGAATATGCAGGTACTTCATAAGAATTATAACAACAAATTATTAACGGTAATAAATGCTGACAAAGAAGTAAATGATACGCCACCACCGGATTTCAGGCCTACGCCATTTTTAAATTTTAGTAAAGAATTGGTTTTTCGCTGGTACATGATTTTAAAGAATCCATATTTTTCAAACTTTACTTCCATTGCATTAAACCAGGGTGCAAGAAAGCGATTATACTTTTCAAATCTTTCAAATAATAAAGTGGGGAGCACGCTTTCACTGGCTGATTCTATTTTGCCATTTGCAACCGGTAAATTTTATTCCCCCGGAAATCTTGTGAAAGGCGTTGATGGTAATTTTTATGAAGCCATTAGAATCAGTGACGATACACCGGAATCTAAGAACATTGCCAACAAAGATTATTGGCAAATGGCAGCTATTAATAATCCCTATGTAAGTGATGTGGATGAAGTAACTATAACTGGTAGCAGCTATACATATAAGCTACAAACCCCTGCCAGTAATATTAATATAAAAATATTTAGTGTTAATAAAGCAGACAGTAATCTACCCTTTAATAAATTGATAGAAACAGTAGACCAGGCATTTTCTCAGGAGCAGGAAATGATAAGTATTGATCTGTCTAAAAAGAATCCCTGTAAATATAAAATAGTGGTAAACGGCGAAGCAGATACCTGGGTTTATGTAGATGCAAATGCCATGCAGCAAAATGTATATGGTATCATAGAAATACATCATTTCGATAATGTACCAACCGATTTTCAACTGCTTACTTCAGGCGGGCATATAAAAATTCCGGAACCGGTATTTACCATCAGGTTTAAAAACCGTGCGGTTACCTGGAAGTACATTTCTCAAAATGGAGATATAGGTGTAACAGACGACGCAGTAAGCCCCCGGATATTTTTGCCCGGCAGCGGCATCGTAATAAAATCAACCGAAGCAATTGCACTTACCGAAACGCCGCTGGCAACATTAACTGCTACAAAAACGGCAACAGGTAAAGAAATAAGGAATCTAAAAAATCCGGAAGTGGAAAAACTGGTATTTGAGCAGGATGGTGCAACCGGGTTTTATGCCTCCAATATGTACGTAAAAATCGATACTTAATAAAACAAAATTTTTCACAAACAAAATATAAAAAACAATGCCAACTTACAAAACACCCGGTGTGTATATAGAAGAAATCGCTTTGTTTCCGCCATCGGTAGCGCAGGTAGAAACTGCTATCCCTGCCTTTATTGGTTATACAGAAAAAGCAAAAAAAGATAATGACGATTTAAATTTAAAACCCACCCGAATAACATCTTTGGTTGAGTATGTTCAATACTTTGGGTTGCCTGAACTTGAGCAAAATATAGAGGTAACACTAACGGGAGATGCTACCGTTAAAACAACCATTGATGTAAATTTTTCAACAGGCAACAGTCCCAGTAGTCACATTATGTATTACGCCATGCAAATGTTTTTTGCCAATGGTGGCGGCCCTTGTTACATAGTATCTGTCGGTACTACTTCAGTGGCTGCCGGCACCATTGATAAAGCAAAACTTAAGCTGGGGCTTGATGAAATCAAAAAGGAAGATGAACCAACATTGGTCATTTTCCCTGAAGCAATTCTTGGTTTGGACGATGCCAATCATGGGGCAATTATTTCTGATGCGTTGAAGCAATGCAAGGAGTTAAAAGACAGGTTTACCATCATCGACGTTAAAGTTGATAAAACAAAAACCATTGCAGAAAATGCTACCACATTCAGAAGCAATGTAGCCGGCACCATCGATGAATTAAAATACGGAGGAAGTTACTATCCATATATTAAATCAACCTTCCCTTATGCGTATGCTGAAACGGATATAAACATTACAGATAGCAGAACAAATATTGTTACTGATCTTGGTGCAACACCTACGCTGGATAGCATTAAGGCCATCGATAATAGTTTATCCAATCAAATTAAATCTAAACTCAACAGTTTCTTTATTACGCTGCCTCCGGCATCAAGTGTAGCAGGTATTTATGCATCTGTTGACAGGGACAGAGGTGTATGGAAAGCCCCGGCAAATATACCGGTATCCAATGTGGTTGGTCCCGATGTAAAAGTTACTGACGCCGATCAGGACGGATTGAACGTGGATGTTACCGCGGGCAAATCAATCAATGTGATACGTGCATTTACCGGTAAGGGAACACTTGTTTGGGGCGCACGCACATTAGCTGGTAATGATAATGAGTGGCGCTATGTATCCGTAAGGCGGTTCTTTAATATGGTGGAAGAATCTATAAAAAAAGCAACGTATCAATTTGTGTTTGAGAACAACGATGCCAATACATGGGTGAAGGTAAGAGCGATGATTGAAAATTACCTCACCGTTTTATGGAGACAAGGTGCACTGGCTGGCGCAAAACCAGAACAGGCATTTTATGTAAAAGTGGGACTAAATATTACCATGACTGCACAGGATATCCTGGAAGGATATATGAACGTGGAAATTGGTATGGCGGTGGTTCGTCCGGCTGAATTCATTGTGTTGAAATTCTCACACAAAATGCAGGAATCCTGATAAATAAGATTGAGTTATTTGACGAAAACCAGGTACGAAGTAAAACAACATTTAAACAATTTAAATAAACAATAACATGGCAAACTATCCCTTACCAAAATTTCACTTCCGTGTGGAGTGGGGTGGAGCAAAAATCGGCTTCTCTGAAGTTAGCGGCCTTTCCGTTGAAACTGACGTGGTGGAATACCGTGATGGTTCCAGTCCTGAGTATCATAAAATAAAAATGCCGGGCATGCAAAAATTTGGAAACATCACCATGAAGCGGGGCATTTTTGAAGGCGACAACGACTTCTTTAAATGGTGGAACACCGTTGCATTAAATACCATTGAGCGGCGTGATGTAACCATTAGTTTATTGAATGAAGGCCATGAGCCGGTAGTGGTTTGGAAAATAAAAAATGCCTGGCCATCCAAAGTGCAATCAACAGATTTAAAAAGTGATGACAATGGTGTAGCCATTGAAACAATTGAGTTGGCACATGAAGGATTGGTAATGCAAAACGGTGACTAAAAATGGCAAATAATTATCCACCAGTAGGTTTCTTTTTCCGGGTTGAATTTCAGCTAAACGGTGTAGGAACTGCGGACGCAATGTTCCAGGAAGTAAATGGCTTTAATGCCGAATTACTTACGGAAGATGTAAGGCAGGGAGGCGAAAATCGTTTTTCACAAACATTGCCAACCAGGGCTAAATATACCGACCTGGTATTAAAACGCGGATTGATCATCGATTCTGCCATTGTAAAATGGTGTAAAGATGCCATTGAGAACCTGGATATTAATCCTATAACAGTGGTAGTTACGCTACTGAACGAAAAAAATACGCCTTTGCAAACATATAATATCGTTAACGCATGGCCGAAGAAATGGTCGGTGTCTGATTTTAATGCACAGGAAAGTAAAATAGTAGTAGAAACTATGGAATTGGCTTATCAATATTTTAAAGTGGTTTAGTAAATAGTTAAGTATGCCGGTAGAAATTTTGGAAATAACAGTGCGTGCAAATATACAGGAACAAGGTCCCGGTCAGGCACCGGCAGCTAATGGCAGCAGCGACCACGATAGCATTCAACGGCAACAGCTGATAGAAGAATGTGTGTACCAGGTATTAGAAATTTTAAGGCATAGAGCAGAACGTTAAAACAAATTTTATGAGTGGTTTTTTGGATAAAATAAAGATCATTGGTTTTAAGGAAGCTACGGAATCTTCTTTAGGTATTCCATTCAGTATATACATCGGGATGTTTAATCCTGAAAAATATAGCACCACCAAACAAAGTCTGTTTAATAATGATCGCAGGCCCGGCGCTACCGGAAGCCAGCAACGGTTTAACCGGCAGCAACCCCAGACATTTAATTTTGATTTTTTAGTAGATGGTACCGGTGCATCCGGCGAAAAAAGAGAAGTGCTTGCCGATATTATTTTATTCAGGGCTACCTGTGGTTTTATTGGTGATACGCACCGGCCTACTTATTTAATCATTCAATGGGGAACTTTTCTTGCCCGCTGTGTACTTACATCATTAACCATCGACTATACATTATTTCGTCCGGATGGTACTCCACTGAGGGCTACACTTAAAGCAAGTTTTACAGAATATACCACGCCGGTTTTGGAGCAACTACAAAATTTTCTCAGCTCCCCTGATGTAACACATGTACGTACTGTTACTGAAAATGACCGGCTCGATTTGATGAGTTATAATATTTATAAAGATTCGAAATATTACATGGAACTGGCCAGGGTAAACAACCTAAATAATTTTAGAAAACTAACAGTGGCGGAAAAAATTGTATTTCCGCCCATTGAAAAAACTAAATAATTTTTAAATACCATTATGCCCAATCTCAGGCTTTTACCCAATCAACAAAATACCGACCTGGTAACTTTTACCATGCTGGTAAACGGTGCGCCGGTAGGTAGGGAAATTGATATTGTATCAATAGATGTAAATAAGGAAGTTAATAAAATTCCCTGGGCCAAAATTGTCATCCAGGATGGTGATGTGGCTTCAGAAGATTTTGAAGTAAGTAACCAGGATACTTTTAAACCCGGTAATGAAATTGAAATTCAGGCAGGTTATCATGCAGATGAAGCCCCGATATTTAAAGGCATTATTATAAAACATGGAATAAAAATATTGCGTGACCAACAATCTACACTGGAGATAGAATGTAAAGATGTGGCCATTAAAACAACAGCCGGCAAAAAAAATAAATACTTCTACGACAGCAAGGATACAGATGTAATAAGTGAAATTTTAGACAGCTATGGTATTCAAAATGATATTACGGCAGATGCAAGCGATGTTACCCATAAAGAAGTAGTGCAGTACTATTCGAGCGACTGGGATTTTATAGTAACCCGTGCAGAAGTGGGTGGAAAATTAGTTATACCAGATGATGGAACAGTAAAAGTGGGTAAACCTGATTTTACACAATTGCCTGTTGCTTTATTACAATACGGTGGAAATATTCTTGAATTGGAAGCTGTAATGGATTCCACTTACCAGTATGCCGGGGTGTCTGCCGCTGGATGGAACTATGCTAACCAGGAATTATCTGAACAGGATGGTGCCTCACCGCTGATACAGGAAGAAGGCAATATTACCAGCAGCGAGTTGTCGGATGTATTGGGTTTGGATACCTATAAATTATTGCATTCAGGCAATGTAAATGACCAGGAACTAAGGAGCTGGGCCGGGTCACAATTATTAAAAAGCAAGTTGTCAAAAATAAGGGGGCGTGTAAAGTTTTTAGGATTTGCAGATGCCAGACCCGGCACCCTGGTTGAGTTGCAGGGCGTAGGTGATCGTTTTAACGGAATGGCATTTGTATCTGCCGCCAGGCATAGTATCAGTGATGGTAACTGGTACACAGATATTACAGTGGGGCTTTCGCCTAAATGGTTTTCGCAGGATGATGATGTGTCTGCAATGCCTGCATCCGGATTAATACCGGCAATTTCGGGTTTGCAGATTGGTATAGTTACCCAACTGGAAAATGACCCCGATGGTGAAGACCGCATACAGGTACGTATACCCGTTATTGATACAGCAGCCAATGGCATCTGGGCACGAATTGCCTGCCTTGATGCAGGTAATGAACGTTGTACTTTTTTTCGCCCCGAGGTTGAAGATGAAGTAATAGTAGGTTTTATCAATGACGATCCCAGGGATGCAGTGGTGTTGGGTATGTTTAATAGCAGCGCCAAACCGGTACCAACAGACGTATTCCCGGAGAAAGACGACAATCATATAAAAGGATTTGTAACCAGGAGTAAGCTCAAATTTATTTTTGATGATGATAAAAAAATTATCACCCTGGAAACACCTGCGGGTAATAAAATTGTAATAGACGATGATGATGGAAGCATCAAGGTACAGGATCAGTCAAACAATAAAATAACAATGAACAGTGATGGCGTTACAATTGAAAGTGCCAAGGATCTTATTTTAAAAGCAACCAATAACGTAAGCATTAAAGGAGTAAAGATTGAAGCAGAAGCCAGTGGCGAATTTTCTGCCAAAGGAAGTGCAAAGGCAGCTTTGCAAAGTAGTGGGCAAACAGAAATAAAAGGTGGAACGGTAATGATCAACTAAAAAATTATTTTATGCCAGGAGCAGCTAGAGTAGGAGATATGCATACCTGTCCCATGTCGTCACCAACTACGCCACCGGTGCCGCATGTAGGCGGCCCGGTTATACCGCCCGGTTGCCCTACAGTTTTAATTGAAGGAATGCCCGCTGCCAGGTTAGGCGATATGTTGATTTGTACCGGTCCTCCGGATAGCATCATTAAAGGATCGGCCACGGTGCTGATAGGTGGCCAGCCTGCAGCAAGGGTGGGAGATAGTACAGCACATGGAGGATCAATCATTTTAGGAAGTTTTACGGTGATCATCGGCGGTTAATTGAACAATTGAATTCCGTTTGTAAAAAATATTTTTTAGTAATCCTGGTAAAAGCATCAACAAGAATCATGGAAGCAAAAAAATCATTTCTCGGAGTTGGGTGGTCTTTTCCACCAACATTTTTCAAAAATCCCTGCATAGTGGAAATGGTAGCAGATGAGGAAGACATTGAACAGAGTTTGAAAATATTGCTATCAACAAGGCATGGAGAAAGAGTATTGCAACCTGAATATGGCTGCAACCTGGATGTGTTGTTATTTGAACCAATCAATACCTCATTGATCACATTTGTTAAAGACCTGATTGAAAAAGCAATCCTGTATTATGAACCAAGAATAGACCTTAAAAAAATAGATATAGTTACAGACCAGGTGCTGGAAGGCTTACTGCTTATTGATATGGAGTATGTTATTCGCACCACCAATTCAAGATATAATCTTGTTTATCCTTTCTATTTAAAAGAAGCTGAACAACAACCAAAATAATCGACATGTGTGCAGTAATAAAAAATCCTTTGCAAAGAGATGGTATTAGCCAGGACCAACGGTTACTAAAAGCCCTGCTTCCGGAAAATGCAAAAATTGATGACAGAAGCATTGAAGAAATTCTTTCGTTTGCGGTTGAATATAGCAGGCAGATTAATTTCTATAACACGGATAATAACATCGATGGCGACTGGAGTTGTTTTTATGAAAATGACCCATGCATGCTATTGGCTATTTTGGCTACCATTGATACAGACAGCATAGAAGCCGCATTTAAAAAGATTGAAGCCCAAATAAATGATTGGTATAAAAAACAGGACTGTGGTGAAATGGACGATTGCGATACAGATCCCATTCCCGGATTGTATGATGAAATCATTAACCTGGTTTATGCCATTGCCATTCGCATTCAAATGACCTGCAAAAAATTACCGGATGGCCACTTACTCAAAGAGGAAATTGTAACGATTATTAAAAGTAATTTACGACTGTCCATCATCGATAATAAACAACAGGATGCACTCATTAAATTAATTGGATTTGATAAAGGAAGTATTGCCCCGGTAAATGATTATAGCGCTTTTCTTCAAACCCCGGATAACCGCTGTGTTTGTGCAAGCGCATGGCAACTTGACCAGGAAGGATATGATTGTATTTATCCCGACAATTCGTTCAATCTGGATAGTTTAAAATCATTGTTTTATATATTTTTTATAGAACTGTTGCTGATAAAACAAAAGGCAAAAATTTATTTTGAATCATGTATTGAAACCGACGATAGCCACCAGCCACAGGTTACTTTATTCCTTACTTTTATTTACCTTTTTCAATATGCCATTGATCATTTAAATACACTTACCCGCTCACATTTATTGTACTATTACGAGAAGGTTTTGTGCCTGCATAAATTAGCTGAACTGCCAGACAGTGTGCATGTGGTTTTTGAACTGGCAAAAAATTTCCATACACATCTTGTTGAAGAAGGCACGTTATTAAATGGCGGAAAAGATGATACCGGTAAGCAGATGGTGTATGCGTTAATGGAGGAAGTAGTGGTAAACAATGCCAAGGTAGAAGAAATAAAAACCGTGTATGTTGATGAAGCTACCGGCGTAGTGCATGCTGCAGAAAAGGCAGATACCAAAGATGGCATTTCACTGGCCTTTAACAAAGATGAACAACCTCAATGGAAATCGTTGGGCAGTGTTGACAGCCCTAACGATGAAATAGGTTTTGCTTTAGCATCACCAATGTTCTTTCTAAAAGAAGGGCTTCGTGCCGGCATGTTTAGTTACAAATTCAGCAATGTCGACGGACAAGTGGCTACGGCTCAAAATAACCAATTTGCGAACCTCTCCAATTCATTTCGTTTTTATTACAGTTCAGAAAAAGACTGGATTGAAATTGAAAATATATTCGATGTGCTGGAAAGAATTTTATTGAAATATCCTTTGTTGAAAGAGTTGTATGAAAAAAGCACCGATAAAATAAATGGCTTTGTGAACAATGGTTTTGATGCCATCAAAAATTTGTATGATAAGCTTTATCCGGAAGATAACACAGCTACGGCTGCTGCAAAAGCAGCTACCGCAAAAGGTGTAAAAGCAAAGCCTGCTGTTGCTACGGATGATGAGATAAGTATAGAAAAAATTCAGCAGTTTATTCAAAAAGCAGATGCCAGGATTGTTACTCAATTTATAATAGATGAAGCTGCACCGGCAGCAACTGGTACAAAAAAAGTTGTTAAGAAAGCTGCGGCTTCAGCAACAACAACGGCTATGACGGATGCAGAATATGCAGCAGCCGTTTATAAAGAAGTCTTACAAATACGAAATGACATCCTCGCAATAAAACAGGCGTTTATTTACAGGCCCGATATTGACAGAAAGGAACTTGACTTTTTATTCGTTGCCAATTTTACTGCATTACCATTTACAGCATTGGTAACCGATGATAAAAAGCCTGATATAAAATCTGATTGGCCAATCATCAAAACCCTGCTTAAAAATACGTTGGATCAAAATGGCGCTTATGTAAGTCCATATATACAGGTTAAAGATTTAACAATTACAGGCGTGGATATAAAAGTTGCGGCATATGGCATGAAGGATATTGTTGTACAAAATGATACTGCTATTTTAGACAACTCTAAAGAAATTCAGCCGTTTACCGCCAGGCCTTATGACGGATCTTATTTTTATGTTGGCAGCAAAGAAGCCTTTCAGAAAAAGCTTGATTTTGTTGGTGTGCAAATGGAATGGGCCGGTAAGCCAACTGATTTTGCAACACACTATGAAAATTATATTACTAAACCTGCAAATGACCAGTATTTTACTACCAAAGCTGAAGTATTAAACGGATCCATTTACCAGGATATATTTCCCAACAACAATCAAAATCTCTTCAACACCAGTTTCCAGGGCAAAACAATCATTGGCCTTGGTCAGATAAAACCAGTGGATGATGGAGGTGTAAACTTCGATGGGCCGACCATTGGATTTTCAGCGGCTATTAATACCGATAGTGTTTCGCAACTGCAAACTGGTTTCGAACTTCGCTCTTTTGGCAGAGATCCTTATATCAATGATTTTGCTGATTATAATGTAACGGTTAACAGGGGCTTTATGCGCATGTCGCTTACGCCGAATGATTTTTTACATAGTGAGTATCCGGCCGCATATACTGCCATCGTTGCAAAGGAAGGCGCTAAACTTGATCCTACGCACATTCCAAAAGAGCCTTACACTCCAAAGCTAAAGAACACTTCACTGTTTTATATTTCAACCGAGAGGATATTATTTGGCCCTGAAAATTACAACGCATCTATCGAACAGTTTTACCACATCACACCATTTGGTTACCAGGATACAAATATTGACCAGGTAGATGAGGTTTTTATTTTACCACAGTTCAACGATGCTGCAGCTACATTATTTACCCAGGGTAATTTATATATCGGCTTAAAAGATGCAGAAAAAGAACAAAAAGTAAATGTACTGTTCCAGGTATTGGAAGGTACCGGCGACAATCGTTTTGCACCGCCGGATATTGAGTGGAGTTACCTGGTAAATAATGAATGGTTTACATTTAAGCCTTTTGAAATACAGGATCATACAAGGGCCGATGAAAGTTCCCGTAAGAGTTTGTTGAAATCCGGTATCATAGAATTTAGTTTGCCAAAAGCAATTACAAGCGATACCACCACCATTCTCAATTCAGGTTTAAATTGGATACGTGCAGTTGCACACGAAGACCTGGTTACAACAACCGACAGTGATTCAATGCTGGGTCTGCAGCGCATTGCAGCATTGCCCGACCTGGTGGCCATCATAGCACAGGCTGGTATTGCGCAGTTTCAGAACAAGGATAATTCCTTATCACATCTTGCAGCGCCATTGCCTGCAAAAACAATTTCGAAGTTTATTGATAGCAGGGCCGCCGTAAAAAAACTGGAACAGCCATACTACTCTTTTGATGGCCGCTTACCCGAAAATGATAACCAGTTTTATACAAGAGTCAGCGAACGATTGCGGCATAAAAACCGGGCCATCTGTATTTGGGATTATGAGCGGTTGGTATTGCAACAATTTCCGCAGGTGTACAAAGCGAAATGTTTAAATCATACAGGAATTGCAGAAAATCTGTTGGAGCCGGGCGTGTTTAGGTTAAGAGAAATTACACCGGGATTTGTAACTGTTTCTGTTATCCCTGATTTGAAAAATAAAAATGCTGTAAACAAATTAGAGCCACGTGTACCCATTGGTGTTTTGGATGATATCAAATTGTTTTTAAAAAAGCGAACCAACCTTTTTGTTGCGTCAGCCTACACAGACAAGCTGGATTATCTACAAGTTTTAAATCCACTGTATGAACAGCTTAAAGTAAAAGCATGCGTTCGCTTTTACGATGGATTAGATGTAGCCTACTACAAGTATTTGTTGAATGAAGACCTGAAAAATTTTCTTTCGCCCTGGGCTTATGATACCAATTCGGCTATCAATTTTGGATCTGTTTATCACAAATCTGCCATCCTGAATTTTATAGAAGAAAGGAAATATGTGGATGTAGTACTTGGCTTTGAAGTGATACATTATAAAGATGGTGCGGTACAGCCAAACTACGATCCAGACTGGATTATACCTACAACTTCAAGATCAATATTGACCTCTTACAATACCATTGATATTGGAATGGAATACGAACACGAAATTGAATTTATTCCTTACAATGCCGATGATCCTTGTCCGCCTTGCAGCATTGTAAGTGCATCTAACAACAATCAAATCAGAAAAGCTCCGGCGTTCTGAAACGTATAACATTAACATTAATCGTTATGACAGAAAATATCACCATATCAAAATCAGCGCCTCCATTTACCAGTATGGATTTTGCGGTGTTGCGTGATATTGGTATCAAACATTTTGAAAGCATGGGAAGTAAATTATGGACCGACTATAATTTACACGACCCCGGCATTACTATTTTAGAAGTACTGTGTTACGCTATTACAGATTTAGGCTATCGTACTAATTTTTCAATTGAAGATATACTGGCTTCATCTGAAACCTATCCGGAAGACAAACAGTTTTTTAATGCGCTTGAAATACTAACCTGCAATCCTGTTACCGAAAATGATTTCAGAAAAATATTGATTGACCTGGATGGAATAAAAAATGCCTGGTTCGTAAAATCAATCCACCAGGAAATGACATTGGTTGCGGATGTTAATTCAGACGGGCAATGGTATTCAAGATTTAGAACTTCCGGAGATACCGCCAAAGAAATTAAGCTGAATGGTTTGTATGATGTATATATAGACCTGGATGATGATGTAGATCACAATGACCTGGACAAGGTAGATGATATTACAAAATGTGCCTGGCAAAAATTGTGGAAGCATCGCAATCTCTGCGAGGACTATGTAGCTGTGAACGTAATTGAAGAAATGGAATTTGGCATTGAAGCGCAAATTGAATTATGCCCCGATGCAGATGTAAATAGAGTTGCCGGCGATATTTATTATTATATCCAGGAGATGCTTACACCTACCATTCCCTTTTACAGTTTCCAGGAAATGTATGAAACAAAGAAAAAGTTATGCGAAGAAATATTTGAAGGCCCGGTTTTGTGCAATGGTTTTATTGATGATGACGAATTGGATAAAGCACAACTAAGAACCGAAGTTTACCTGTCTGATATATGGCAGGTAATTATGGATGTGTGTGGTGTGGCTGCCATAAAAAAATTATTGATACATAAATGCGATGGTGCAAAAGTAATTGTTGATGGCAGCAATACAAAAAAATGGTGCCTTAAAATAGACCCTTTTAAAAAGCCAAAGTTGCTGGTTGAATGCTCACAGGTTTTCTTTCAAAAAGAATTTGATTGTATTTATCCCGATGATAAAAAAGTGTTGGAACGCATTACTCTTCAACAAAAATTGCATCGGGCAATAAAAAAATCAATCACTTCGCCTTTATTGGATCCTGGAACCGATCGCAATCTCGAGGAATATTTCACCATTCAAAATGAATTCCCGGCAACTTATAAAATTGCTGAAGGGCAGATTATTGAAAGCGATACCAAATTGAGAAAAGCACAGGCAAAACAACTAAGAGGATACCTCACACTGTTTGATGAAATGCTTGCCAACTACCTGGCACAGTTATCAAGCGTAAAGGATTTGCTTTCTGTAAGTCAGCCCGAATCGCATACCTATTTTTATCAGTCGCTGTACAATGTGCCCGGTATTAAAGAATTAATAAAAGCGTTTCCACAGGATGGTAGTTATGATGACTGGCAAAATTTTATGCTGGATGATAACAATGTTTATATAAAAAAAAAACAGGAAATTATTGAGTCAACCACAAAACAGCATCAGCGTAAAAATATTTTTTTAGATCATCTTTTGGCAAGGTTTGGTGAATATTTTTCAGACTATGTGATTAAAATTTATGGCGATCAATGCGACTGTTCCGATGGAACAACGCAGGAACAGATTGCAGATAAATTATTAAAAGATAAGGCTGCTTTTTTAAAAAATATTCCTGTGTTAAGCAGCGAACGTGGTAAAGGATTTAATTACAAGGCACTCGATTGTGGCAGGCCCGATGTGTGGGATACCATCAATGTGGCAGGTGTTAAAAAAAGGGTATGCGCCTACCTTGGTTTTGAAGATCATAAAAGAAAAACATTAACCTGCCCGCCGGAATTTGAAATAAAACCTTATCGCCTCATCACCGATGGCAGGGTGCAGACTTACAGACTACGGTTAGCTGATGGCGCTGGAAATATGTTGCTGGATGGATTAAAAGACTATCGGCAGTTACAAAATGCTACAAAAGATGCAAGGGATTTGAAAGAGCAGGTGGTAAGAGAAAAGGTATTTGTTGCTACCCCGGATGCAAATGGTTTTGTAAGAGTTTACCTAAAGGATAAAGAAGATAACATTGCCATGCAGAGCGATACGATATCCCCTGATGAAGCAAAGTCATTAATGGACAAGATTGAAACATTGGCATTTCCTGATTGTTGTGCAGTTGAAGGTTTTCACATAGTGGAACATATTTTATTAAGACCTAAAGATGATGATTATACACCATTGTTAGATCCCGTGGTGGTGCCTGATCAACTGGCAATAAAAGTAGGTTTGCCACCGCTTGATTTATTGGTTGAAGACGCTTATTCTTTTTGGATTACTGTGGCGGTACCTAACTGGCTGCCTCAATATAAAGACAATCCAAATGCGCAAAACCAGTTTGAACAATTGGTACGCCGAGAAACGCCTGCACATATTGTTGTGCGTTTTTGCTGGATGTCGCCCAAAGAAATGTACCAGTTTGAAACAACCTTTTTAAAATGGCTCTATGAAAATGCATTGGAGAAACCAAACGATCGGGAACTAACTGAACATGTAAATAACCTGGTAACTATTTTGAAGAAATGCAGTTTTCAAATCCGTCCGTTGGAAGATACTTGTTTGAGTACAGCTGCCAATACAAAACAGGGGGAGTTGGATTATGTGAAGAAGTAATAAAATGAATGCTTTAGTCGGCTTGTATGTATAATTACAACAGATCAATTATACAAAGCTGATAAGAATAGTAATACTCTTTTTTAATTGACAAATTTATTATTATGGACACTTGTGATAATATTTCCAATTTTTCTTCCAGCCAAATAACTCGTGTTAAGTTATTGGGAATGGGTATTGTTTGCGGATTGGAAGTCTTCCGGGATTCACAATGTTTTATAAGCATCAACAAAGGAGTTGGTGTTACATCTCTTGGCCATATTATTTGTATTGCTGATAAAACTGTAAAATATTACAAAGAATATGGGGACTCCAAAAATTATTTCTACAACCTGATTAATTGCAATGGGGACAATGATCCAAAAACTGTGAAAGTATACGAATTGCTTGAGCAAAGGGAAGAAGGCGCAACACCCATTGTTCCACAAAATTTAGATGCAATTGAGCAACCATTTTTAGACAATAAAGTGGTGCTGCTTTACCTGGAAGATGAAGCCAGTATGACGGTTCGTATTTTATTGATTGATGAAACCGATATGTGGGCCATACTAAAGTGCGGCTGTATAATGGATACCCATTGCATACAAACCGAACCCATAGAAGATGAAGACCTTTCTATTTTTGATAAAGGAGAAGATACTGACTTGCCGGGTGATGAGGATTTGTACAATGCAGTGCATAAAAAATACATGTTGAACGCATTAAGCATCCGGCGATTTGGATATGGTGCAGTGGATATAGGTGATTTAAATGTGGGAGATAGTAAGGAGGAAAATCTTTTACCAAACTTCGATTTTACAGACACATCACCCGAAGGCAGCAGGGAGAAATTTTTTCATGAATATGAATTGATCATAGATGAAGCGTTCGAAAACCTGGATGATGAAATTGATAAGCTGCATAATTATTTTGGATGTATGATTGATGCCTGTCATTGTTCTGAAAATAATACAAATGACGATACTGCAACATCTCCCTGCAATCCGGTTAACCCGGATACGCCGACAGACACAGGATTGCAAACACATAATATCAAAATTTTCCAGAGTTATTTTACCTACATCAATAAAAAATGGGCTGTATATAAAAAGAACCGGCAGCCTGTTGAAAGCGTCCAATATTTTTATGATTTTGTAAAAGATTTAATTGATACTTACAATGAACTATTAGATGAGTTGTACGAACTGGTAAATGATTGTTGCGCAGGAACAGATTGCTTCCCCAATCATTTAATGCTGGGCAGAATAAAAGAAGAAGTAAGTTTTCAGCCATCCATATTCCGGCAGCAATATTTACAACCACCGGTTTATAATGGCAATGCCAACCGGTTACAGCAAATTCGTTTTTTACATTGGCGGATGGTAATAATGATGAAATGTTTTTTTGTGCCCGATTGGGAAATAGATGATTTTAGTGATGAAAGTTATTACGATGTGTTGCAGTTGGATGGGGAAAAGAATCTTGGTCAGGATCCCAAATTACCTGTTCGCATTACACCCGGCCGCATATTTAGCGAGCCGCTGGGAAGGCAAACAATTCCATTTTATTACAACCTTTCAAATAGTGCTTACTCCATTCAAAACTATTGGGATTATTTATCATCTAAACACAACAGGGAAGATCACCAGCTTTCATTCTTTAACAAAGAAATACCTGGATATAGCAACCTCGATTCGGTGGTGCATCCTTTTGCATTTGGTATAGGCAAATATCCCTTTTACAGAATTGAAGGACACACAGGAATGCGGGTAGATGAAGCAACGTTGGAAATAAAAAAATTACGGAGAAGATATGCCATCAGCTTTGATGTGAAACTGGTAACTTTTGCAAACCTGAAACAGTTATTTGATCAGCCATTTGACGACAATGAATTGGTGGCTTATGGATTGGAACATGTTTGCGGTGTAGAAAAAGGCTATACGTTTCTTTTAATTCATGATGGTACCGAAGTTGAGCCAGGCATAGTAGTTGCCGACTTTCAAATTCCATTTATGATTATTAAAGAGCCAACCGGTTCTACACCGCCACCGCCTCCGCCACCGCCGCCACCACCACCGCCACCACCACCGCCACCACCTCCTCCTCCGCCTCCTCCGCCTCCTCCAGGAACTCCAACTGTAAAGGAACAGTGGAAAGCAATATTGGATAGAGTTGGATCTGCAAGTACGAAGCCTGATAGCTTAGGGCAAATACGGGTTTCTCCTGAGATGGAGAAAATGCTAAATAGTATTGGTATAAATTCCTTTGCGCAAATGAGCAAGCTTACTGATAAAGATATACCGGTAATGGCTGAATTGTTGGGAATAAAGCCTGAAGAAATTTTACCGCAGTGGTTTGAGATGGCAGCAAAACTGGTGACCAATACAAGGCTGGCTTTGGTAATAGACAAAATCGGCGCAGCAACTACAGCAGATGACCTTACAAAAATAAAAGGGATTGGTGCAGGCACACAAACAGCATTAAATAATATAGGCATTTCAACATTTAAACAGCTTGCCGCCTTATCTGCGGAAGATACCCTGGTAGTGGCAGAAGCAATGGGAAAAGGGCCCACTACAATTAAGGCTGAATGGCTTACTGAAGCTTCGCAGTTAGATGCTGTTAAATAATAAAATATTGTATTTCAAATGGTAGTTAAAAAAAATGAACGGACAAAAGCATATAATAAAAAAGTTCACCGTAGAGCTCAATGGAAGTTCGGGTATACAGAGCCACACATTGCAACGCAGGTGCTTAAAAGTCATTAACCAGGATGTTGTGAGTGGTATGGATAAAATTTTGTCTGCTTATTTTAAAGACGATGCCGTTACTAAAATAAATAAGTTAGAAATTGATCTGGGAAATATCAGCATAGATGAACTTGAAAAAGATTTTCTTGAAAAATACCTAACCGGCTTTACCAATAAAATCAAATCCATTAAAAGCCAGTATGAACTTTCCGGGGATGAAGAAATAATTGTTGCTGAAAACAACGAAAACTTACTGCATCAATTCTATTATTTTCTTGTTTCAGGAAAAATGCACTGGGCTGCTTTCAATACAGATATCCAGCAGTGGGAAAACGAAATTATAGCCGCAATTAAGTTAAACCCCACATCATTTAAAAATACTTTCTTAAAGTTAATAACAAAGCACCCAGTTGCAATAGAGCGATTGGTTTTGCAATTTAATACCAAGTTTATTCTGCAACTTATTGAGGTATATAATTCCAAAACCCGGGAATCTTACGAACAAATAACGAATGTATTAAAACAAATAAAACCTGCCTACAAAATATCGGTTGCTGAGAAGCCAGTTTTGATAGCGGTGTTGCAGTTAATACTTGGTGTAAGGAGTAACGAAAGCGTAAAAGTTATCGAGGATTTTATTGAATGGCTTGGCAGGCAATCTGTTTTGAATGCTAACGATAACAGGTTATCTCAATTCACCCGTTCGTTGATGTCGATCGTTAAAAAAAATGAACTCAATATGAATGCAGCAGATGAAACAAATACTGAAGAAAGCGCAGGTGAGGTTACTAAAATAGATACAAGTGATGAATCGGAGGAAGAAATAACAGCAGCGGAGTTGGATGATACATCCGTATATATTAATAATGCAGGCATTGTTATGCTTCATCCTTTTTTACAAAACTTTTTTACTACAACCGGGTTAATGGAAGGCCAAAATTTTAAAGATGATTTTAGTAAACAAAAAGCAGTTCACCTGTTACAATACCTCGCAACCGGGCAGCAACAATTACCGGAATACCTGATGCCCTTGAACAAACTTTTATGCGGATTGTCAGCGGCAGAACACATTGACAGATTTATACAGTTAAAGCCGGAAGATATAAATGAAGCCGCAGCATTATTAACGGCTGTAATTGATCACTGGAAAGTGTTGAAAAATACTTCCATCGAAGGATTGCAGGAAACTTTTTTGCAACGCAATGGCAAGCTAAGTTTTAACGAAGTTGATAATTATTGGAAACTGGTAGTAGAAAGAAGTGCAGTGGATATTTTACTCGAAAAAATTCCCTGGGGAATTTCATATATACAACTACCATGGATGAAATATCCGCTGTCAGTAGAATGGTAATTTTTTATAAAATCATTATCAATTTATTATGAACACTTATGCTGAAATAAATAAAGCAACAGACAGTTCGAAATCAAAGAGTAGTTTCTTTGGCTCTTCTAAAAGTACTGCCTCGTTTATTCAACCCAAACTTACCATCAATGCGCCCAACGACCAATACGAACAAGAGGCAGATGCCATGGCAGATAAAGTAATGCGGATGGAAAAGCCCGGCGTTCAATTAAAGCCATTACCCATTACTGCTATGCAACGTAAGTGCGCCCATTGTGAAGAAGAAGAGCAACAACTGCAACGTAAAGAAAAAAATGATGAAGAGGTTACTGCAGACTATAACCTGGAAAGTTATGTTGGCGGTTTAAGTGGAGGCGGTCAACCCCTGCCAAATGAAGTACGCAATTTTTATGAACCAAGATTTGGATATGATTTTGGCAATGTAAAAGTGCATACAGATTCAGTTGCAACAAAATCAGCGCAATCCATTAATGCATTGGCTTATACTTCGGGTAATAATATTGTTTTTAACAGTGGGCAGTATGCTCCGGGTACAGATAGCGGCAAAAAATTATTGGGGCACGAGTTAACGCATGTGGTGCAGCAAACCGGGCAAATACAAACGGCCAGGTTGCCATGTAAAAGTAAAAAAACAATTAATGTATATACTATATCACTTCCAGGGAGCACCAGGGATACATATGCTGACGTTGCTTATTCAAATACATTACTTTGTCAATGTGGTATAGAATTGAAAATAATAGGTGGCCAATCTTGGAATACAAATTTAATGGATGGCATTGCGCCAGTTAATGTTTTAAATGAGTATGCTTCTCCGGGATCACCAACAACAGAAGAAGTAGAAATGTTGAGCCATGCACCAGGCGGCGATGCATTACATCTTTATTTTGTGCCAGCATTATCTGCAGGTAGCGATGCTGAATCATTTTGGACAAGTGGATTTCCTACTGTAAGAAATGGCGTTGCGATTTCAGATGGAGCAAGGAATTGTGCAGTTGCACATGAAATTGGGCATGTTCTTATGGATGATGGTGGTCATCATGGAAACAAAGACAATTTGATGGCTAATGGAAAAGTTAATACTTGCGCTGGTGAACTTGAGCAGTCACAATGTAATAAGATGTAGTTAGCCTCACTTTTATTAAATATGTAAAATTGAACTTCATAAACGATATAAACAAAGCAAGCTTATCTAAAAATTCTTTTGGAGTAAAAAAACTGTTCTTTCAACCCAAACTCACCATCAATACCCCCAACGATCAATACGAACAAGAGGCAGATGCCATTGCAGATAAAGTAATGCGGATGGCAAAGCCCGGCGTTCAATTAAAGCCATTACCAATAATTGCCATCCAACGTAAGTGTGCACATTGTGAAGATGAAGAGCAACAACTGCAACGTAAAGAAACAAATGATGAAGAAGTTACAGCAGACTATAACCTGGAAAGTCATATCCGCGGTTTAAGTGGAGGCGGTCAACCCCTGCCCAACGATCTCCGCAATTTTTACGAACCCCGTTTTGGATACGATTTTAGCAATGTAAAAATTCATACCAATACAGATGCTGCAAAATCAGCAGAATCCATCAATGCGCTCGCCTATACTTCCGGCAATCACATCGTATTTAATAGCGGTGAATTTTCGCCTGGTACAGATACAGGTAAAAAACTATTAGGGCATGAATTGACACATGTGGTGCAACAGGCTGATAGCAATAGCATGGCGTCCCGTTCTATTATGCGGAAAGAAAAAAAACCGGAAGATAAATATGCAGCCTGTTCTGCTACGCAACAATCGAAGTTGAAACCAATTATGGAAGATGCCCGAAAAGCTGTTACACTGGCAACGTCTGTAGTAGCAACTTCATGGGCAAAACCTGATAAAATTCCGGCAAACAGAAAGCAATTATTGTTAGATCATTTCCATACCACTAAACGAAGCGACCTGCGTGATATTCTGGGTAATTATATTTCTCTCGGGCAATCTTTTTCATCAGGGCTAAAAATAAAATGTGAAAACACTTGTCCAAAAGATCCAACAGGCAATGTATGCGGATATGCATACAACACACAATGGTTTGGCGGTTTTGGTCCCATCCATATTTGTTTTGATACAGCAGGTTGTGATTTTACCACTTCTGCGCAGCCAAATCAAATCGCACTTCTTATACATGAGGCTGCACACCGGCACACCGGAGTGGACGATAAAGCATATTTATGGGAGACAAAATACAGTTCATTAAGTGCAGGCGCTGCAAAAGATAATGCAGATTCTTATGGCTGGTTTGCTGCGCTATTATAAGCATCAACTATTGGCATGAATAATTATACTAAAACATATCAGTCACGGCAAACATTTTTGCAGCAAGGGTATAATGGTATATTCTTTCAACCCAAATTAATTATTAATAAGGCGAAGGATACATACGAACAACAGGCTGATGCAATGGCCGACAAAGTAATGCGTATGGAGCAGCCGCATAGTCAACAGGGTAATTTATCAGCTACCATCCTGCAACGTAAATGTGCTGCATGTGAACAGGAAGAGTTGCAACGAAAGGAAACAAATAACAACCAAACAAGCGCTACCAATAATGTAGAGAGTTATGTAGGGAATTTAAGTGGCGAAGGTCAATCTTTGCCTGGTGATGTCCGCAATTTTTACGAACCACGTTTTAGATATGATTTTAGTAATGTAAAAATTCATACAAATACAGATGCTGCAAAATCAGCACAGTCTGTTAATGCACTTGCTTATACCTCAGGCAATCATATAGTATTTAATGATGGCGGGTTTTCGCCCGATACCGACAACGGTAAAAAATTATTAGGGCACGAATTAACCCATGTAATACAACAGCGTGGGGGAGATGGCAAATCTGTGATGCGGCAGGAAGATAAAAAAAAGAAACCTGGTTCCGATATTATAAAAGAGATTAAGAAAAATCCGCTTTTTAAAAAATTACCCAAGGCGGCACAGGATAAAATTATTGAAGAATTAAAATCTGCGCCTGAAAAAATTGTTCAAAAAGTGGCAGATTCAGTAATTGATTCGTTAGATATTGATGACAATCTTAAAACCGGTTTAAAGAAAACAGTAGAAGCAATCATTGCAAAAATTAAGGGCGACCCTAAAAAATTCAGCAGGTGTGATGTGCCCGGGTTTCATCCCGGAGGTTCATCAAAATTTAAGGGTATGTGTTGTACGGAATCAATCGAAAATGACAATGTTTGTTGCCCCCCGGAAAAAATGTTAATCAAGGAGTCCCGTTGTTGT
The DNA here is from genome assembly GCA_040002495.1 of Ferruginibacter sp. Taxonomy (GTDB): domain Bacteria; phylum Bacteroidota; class Bacteroidia; order Chitinophagales; family Chitinophagaceae; genus Ferruginibacter. Next base: position 18,386 of record JBDUEK010000033.1, on the reverse strand, counting down.
AAAAGCGACGAAGTAATATTTAATGACAAATGTGTAAAGCCAAAAGATATTCCACCGCTGCCCATACCATCCTGCGATGACGGCAGGCAACCAACATTCAGTGGAAAGTGTTGTGCTCCGGATGAAATTAATATTGGCTCAGGCTGCGTAAAAAAAACTACTCCACTGCCGCCACCACCACCCGCCCCACAACTGGTTATTGAAAATGTTTCGGTGATAGGTTTAAAAAAAGATGCACCGCAAACATGGTATTCGCCGGCGTCAAGTTTTGGTGTAAGTGCAACTACAGAAGGAAAAGCCACATTCAATCAGCTTGTAACATTCCTTAAACAAAATCCTGCTGCAAGCTTCCGGGTTGAAGGGCATGCTTCTTCTGAAAAGCCTAAAAAAGATCCGGATTACAACCAACGGCTCACCGACCGCAGAGTAAAACTGATAGCCAGCGAATTGCAGAAAAATGGCATCGACAGCAACCGGCTAAAAAATATTCCGGATGATGCAGGCAGTGCAGGATGCAATGAATTATCTGTTGGCGTTTTTTCATGTGGAGATGCACAGGCACAAAGCACAGTTGAAGCAACTGACCGGAATGTATCAGTAAAAGTATTTGAAATTAAATGACAGCAATGGGTGTATCCCAAATTGTCGCAAAGGTTGCCAACCTTTAATTTTTTATTTCAATTTAATGAATACTCTTTCTAAGGTTGGCAACCTTAGAGTAAAAGCGACAATTTGGGATATACCCATAGCAATGGATATATAAACGATAAAATGCGTAAATTATAAAATGGATATACAAGTTTCAGCAAACAACCTCTCTGCTTCCCTCGTACTGCTTCAGCAAGTAATCCGTAACAGGATGCAGGCGTATTTTAATAAGGAAGATAAAGAAGTGAACGAAATTTTCCCTTCGGTTAAAGTAGAAGCTGATGGTACACCACTCAATGATTTTATTATTGAAAATCAGTTAACAATTGAGGAATATGTTACACTTTTAATTGCATTGGTGCCTCATATACAACCGGCATTTTTTGAAAATATAATCCAGGAATTTCTACCTAATGGCGGAGACTTTACAGAATTTGGCGCAGTAAAAGCAACCAATCAACGGAGCATTTTACCAACAGGAGAAACAATATTATTTATTTTGGCGGGAAGCGATCTGCAACGCAGACTACAGGTGCAACAACTATTCAACCCTGATCATTTTTTTTACAAACAAAATATTGTTTGGCTGGAACATGTAAAAGATGGCGAGCCACTCATGAGCGGAAAATTATTGGTGGGTACAGAATGGGTTGACAAGTTCCTGTTCAATAAAGAAACATCACCAAAATTCAGTCCTGAGTTTCCCGCAAAAAAACTTAATTCACAAATGACCTGGGACGACCTGGTTTTAACCCCGCAAACAAAAGATGAGATTAATCACATTAAAATTTGGCTAACGCATAATGCCTCTCTGCTCAATGATCGCAATTTAGCCCGTAAAGTAAAGCCCGGTTATCGGGCATTGTTTTACGGTCCGCCGGGCACCGGCAAAACATTGACCGTTTCGTTGTTGGGTAAAGAGTTTAACAAAGAAGTGTACCGGGTAGATCTGTCGCAGGTTGTATCCAAATACATTGGTGAAACCGAGAAGAACCTGGAAAAGATTTTTAGTAAAGCTGAAAATAAAGATTGGATATTATTTTTTGATGAGGCAGATGCATTATTTGGTAAGCGTACCAATGTAAGTAGTTCTCACGACAGGTTTGCCAACCAGGAAGTATCTTACTTACTACAAAGGGTAGAAGATTTTCCGGGACTGTTGATTCTTGCATCTAATTTTAAAAGCAATCTTGATAAAGCCTTTACCAGGAGGTTTCATGCAATGGTAAATTTTCCAATGCCAAGTGTACAGGAACGATTGATGATATGGAAAAAATCTTTACCCGAAACAATAGGGCTGCAACCCGCAATTGATCTTGAGGAAATATCACGCAAATATGAATTAAGTGGAGCATCTATCCTGAATGTAGTTCACTATGCGGCTTTACAATCGATGCACAATAAGAGTAATGAAATACTTCAAAGCGATTTACTCACCGGCATCAAAAGAGAATTCTGGAAAGAAGAAAAAACCATTTGATCTTATTCAACATCTGAGATTGCCCGTTATCCTTAGTTAAATTTTCAACACCCGCATTTGTCTTCAAATATAATGTGAGGCTACAGCTACGCCAATAGAAATTACTAGTACAATTGAACTAAACAGTGTTTACAAATCAATAAAACCCAATTGTTGTAGCTCAATTAAACGCTGTTGCATAAGTAAATTTTTCAATTAACTTTTACATTCAACTCAATTTCCCGAATTTCGTCTTACCTAAATTTATACCATGAACAAATTTTGTTTAATTGCAATATCCTTTGCCTTGTTAAGTATTAGCGCATTTGCGCAACCGGATCGCTGGCAGCAACATGTAAAATATACGATGAATATTGACATGGATGCCGTAACCAACAGGTTTACCGGTAAGCAAACATTGGTGTACACCAACAACTCTCCCGATGTATTAAAAAAATTGTTTTATCATTTATATTTTAATGCCTTTCAACCCAACAGCAGTATGGATGTACGTAGCCAGGAACTAGGTAAAAAAATGGTGAATGGAAGACCCGACTGGGATACAAGGGTAAGGGACAGGATCAGTAAACTGAAAGATGATGAAATTGGTTATCAAAAAATCATTTCTCTAAAAATGAATGGCGTGCCACAGCCCTTTAAACATCATGAAACAATTCTGGAAGTAGATCTTACAAAACCAATTTCAGCAAAAACCAGTGTATCACTCGAAATGGAATTTGAGGCCCAGGTTCCGTTGCAGGTTCGCCGCAGTGGCCGTGATAACCCAACAACAGGTGTGCGTTACAGTATGAGCCAATGGTACCCCAAATTATGTGAATACGATTATGAAGGATGGCACCCGACACCTTATGTGGCCCGGGAGTTTTATGGAGTGTGGGGCGATTTTGATGTAACCATTTCGATTGACAAAACTTATAAATTAGGTGGTACAGGCATGCTGGTTAACGCTGCAGAAATTGGCTGGGGATATGATAAACCCGGCACGCCGTTAAAACCAACTACAAAGGCTAAACGCACCTGGCATTTCATCGGCAATAATGTGCATGATTTTATGTGGGCAGCAGATCCTGATTATATTCACCTGGTAAGAAAAATGCCCAACGGTGGCCCGGTGCTAAATGTGATTTACAATTACAAAGAAAAGAATTCGCAAAATGATACTGCATGGAATACCGTTGCAGATGCGGCAGTAATAGTATTGCCTTTCATGGAGAAGAAATTTGGTAAATATCCTTACCCGCAATATTCATTTATACAAGGTGGAGATGGAGGAATGGAGTACCCAATGGCTACTTTATTAAATGGCCCAAGCCTGGGTACAGTTTTTCATGAGTGGATGCATAGCTGGTACCAGATGATGATGGGTACCAATGAAAGCTTATATGCATGGATGGATGAAGGCTTTACCTCCTTCGCAAGCGATGAAGTGGAAGCATATTACAGGGATAAATTTACCAGGGTTAAGTACGCAGACAATGCAGCCTATATGAAAGTACTGGATTCTGCTGCAGCATTACTGCCTGCGGAACATTTTGCCAGCTACGGGTCCTATTATTTTCTCACAAAAAGTGGCCTGGAAGAACCGCTTACAACACACGCCGATCATTTTGAAACGAACTTTGCCTATAGCATTGCCTCCTACTCAAAAGGCCTGATTTTTTTATCGCAGTTAGGGTATATTGTAGGCGAAGACACAAGAGATAAGATATTATTAAAGTATTATGATGCCTGGCATTTTAAACACCCCAATTCATCCGATTTTGTAAAGGTTGCCGAAGATGTAAGTGGTGTTAAATTGGATTGGTATAAAGAGTATTGGTGCAGCACAACAAAAACTATCAACTATTCCATAGACAGTTTGTGGGAAGATGGTGATGTATCTAAAATCAGGTTAAAAAGAATGGGTGATATGCCAATGCCCATTGATCTGCAACTAACCTTTAAAGACGGTACAACTGAAATGCACAATATTCCACTTAACCTGATGTATGGTGCAAAGCCTGCGGAGGATAAAAGCCAATCCTGGATATTTGATGAAGAATGGAAATGGACACATCCCACTTATATCGTTGAAATAAAGCATCGGTTATTTGATTTGAAAAAGGTTGAAATTGATCCTTCCAAAAGAATGGCTGATATCGATCAACGAAACAATGTACTTGAATTGAAATGGTAGCCTTGTTTTAGCAATATAAAATGGGCAACTTTTTGTTTTAAATAATTTCAACATTTCAAATTTCGGAAGGGTGCATTTAAAATTGTTGCTGCCTAAAAATAGAGGTGTCATCTTTTTTAATTCTTTTCAAACTTTAAAGTTTTGGCTAAAAGATGACGCCTCTTGCGACAATTGTAAATGCACCCTTTCGGAAGCACCAGGATTGAGGAAATAAAATTATAACTATTGACAGAAGTAACAACAAGGCGGGCTGGAATAGCAGATGCTGAAGCATTAGCAGAAATCTCCCGGCAAACATTTTACGATACTTTTACCGGCACTTGTACAGAGGAGGATATGCAGTCTTTTTTGGAGCAATATTTTAATCCTAACCAGGTAATAAAAGAACTGGGAAATGAAAATGATAATTATTACCTGGCGGAGTTGAATGGGGAGGTAATAGGATATTTAAGGTTTATGGAAGATTACAATAGCTTTCCACACATGAAGCAATGGAAAGCATTGGAATTAAAACGAATCTACATCAACAAAGTGCATCATGGCAAAGGAGTTGCTCAAACCTTAATGAGCCTTTTTATGAATTATGCCATAGAAAATAAATACCAGGTAGTTTGGCTGGGTGTGTGGGAACACAATATGAGGGCGCAGAAATTTTATGAAAAATATGATTTTGTTGATTCGGGGCAAACACATGATTTCCCGATTGGTAATACGCCGCAAACCGATCGCTGGTTTTGGAAATTTGTATAAATAACAAAAAACCTCCCTGTAAAAGGAGGCTTTTTTATTATAACCAAAACCAAACTAACTGCTATCTTCCAAAAAACTTATTTACGGCTTCTATACGATTACCAACATGCAATTTTTCATAAATGTGGTAAACGTGTTTTCTAACAGTTTGCGGACTTATAAATAACTGGTCTGCAATTTCTTTGTACAACAAACCTTTTGATAACATTTCAAGTATCTCTTTCTCTCTTTTAGAAAGGGCACTTAATGAATTAACGTTTGAAGATGAAACGTTTTTGTTTTGAAAATTAGTAACCACTTTTCTCGCAATCTGGCTGCTCATTGGGGCGCCACCTTCGTATAATTCTTTAATGGCATCTAATAATTTATCCGGGGCAGTTTTTTTAAGTACATAGCCATTGGCACCTGCGCTCAAAGCTTCAAATATTTTTTCATCTTCCTCATACACGGTACACATCATAAACAAAATTTCGGGCTGCTCTTCCTTTAGGATACGCACTGCTTCTATGCCGTTAAGTCCCCCAAGGTTAATATCCATTAATACAACATTCGGTTTATATAAAGGAATATTTACGATGGCTTCTTCCCCGTTTACACAAGAACCAGCAAGGGTGTAACCATCGGCCATGTCTATAATTTGCTCAAGCGCATTACGGATATCATGGTTGTCTTCTACTATTGCTACTGATATATTCATTTAAGAACAAAGGTCACATAATTAGAAGTAAATACAATACCCTAAAGTGAGTATAAATCAAGGGTAGAGATTCAATTATACTTCCACATATTCTTTTTTGTAGACCAGCCGATGTTTTTCATGGCAACATCGTTGTGTCACTCTCTTCTACCTATGTATTTTCATGGCATCGCTTCCCAATATTCTTCCAATAAATTTGAACGTCAATCATCATTTCCAAAAGAGGGTAAGCAGCATTATTTAAATAGACCAGGTGTTAGAATATTCCCGCTGCGTATCAGCAGGATTGCCCAGATGGGGCTTTTTCAATTTAAAGGCACTAAAGCTAAAACCCCGCCCGGAAAAAGTAAATAAAATACCCAAAGTGGGTATAAATCAAAGGTGAAAATTCAACTAAAAAGGAACCTGTAGCAGAAATTTATCTTTGAAAAAAGGCTCGTCAAAGCGCTTTTCAATTTCCCAAACCCGTGGTTTACAGTTGCTTTCCTGGATTTCTTTAGCAAGATCACCTCCTTTAAGGCAAATGAGTCCGCCCGGTGCGCCACCTTTTTTTAGCAATGGCTTACTCCAAAACCAAAGATTTCCCAAAGGTGCTACGGCACGGGACACAACAACATCAAATTTTTTATTTTTAATATCTTCCGCACGGCTGTGTTGGGTGGTTAAATTGGTTAATTCAAGCGCTGCAGTTACTTCATTTACCACCTTCAGTTTTTTATTAATACTATCTACCAGGTGAAAATGCGTTTCGGGAAAAAATATGGCCAGCGGTATGCCTGGAAAACCTCCACCGGCACCCAGGTCCATTATCTCTGTATCAGGTAAAAATTCAAATTGAGTGGTGATAGCCAGCGAATGCAAAACATGGTGTTCATAAAAGTTGTCGATATCTTTTCTTGAAATCACATTTATTTTTTCGTTCCAATCTTTATACAAATCTTTTAGTAAGGAAAACTGGTGCAATTGTTTTTCAGAAAAATCCGAGAAATATTTGGTGATTATTTCCATTCTTTACGCTGTTTTTTTATCAATGTAGTTGCAAAGATCAGGTAATAAAAAAACATCCAGAGATCAAAAAGGAAGAACCATGGAAACAAGTCAGTTTCTTCCAGTTTTTTCATAGCCGGGTACAATACTATGCATTGCACAATTAATCGGGTTAAAAAAACAGCCAATGCCAATTTCCAGCTAAACAATAAAATCGTTGCGGCAAGTAATGGAAAAAAAAGGAAATGAGACAATGAATATCCGCCCAATAAAAATTTATGAATGGGCTTGTAAAATTTTGCAGTAGTGTAATGCCTTTTCTTTTGCCTGGCCCATTGTGCCCAGGTAGTTGCGGGTTCGCTTAATGTAAAAGCTGCAGCATCTACATTTATCCTGGTATTTGTTTTTGTGGCTGCAGTACTTATAAAAAGGTCATCATCACCACTTGCGATATGGTTGTGGGCCGAAAATCCTTTGTGCCTGAAAAAGATAGTCTTCTTATAACTGAGATTTCTGCCAACGCCCATATAAGGTTTGCCGGCAAGTGCATAATTAAGATATTGCAAGGCAGTATGAAAAGTTTCCCACCGTATCAGTTTATTAAGTAACCCCTTTTTTTTGTGATAAGCACCATAACCTAAAATGATTTCCGTTTCGTCGTCAAATGTTGCTTGCATTTTTTCAATCCAAAATTCACTTGCAGGTACACAGTCGGCATCAGTTAGTAATACAATCTCGTATTTGGCAGATTTTATTCCGATACTTAATGGAAATTTTTTGCCAGGGATCATTTTTGCTTCTTGTTTTAATTCAATCACTTTAAGGTGCTTGAATTCTTTTGCAAATTTTTCCAACAGGTATTTGGTGTCATCAAATGAATTATCGTCCACCACAATTATCTCATGCGTTGTACTATATTCCTGTACGAGCGAACCGGGCAGATTTTTCGCTAAATTTGCGGCCTCATCTCTTGCGCAAATGATTACCGACACAGGATTTGTGTGTGAAGTGTTTTTTAGTGTTGGCTTGTAGTAACCAAGGCGAATAAAAAAAAACAGGTAGTAAAACAGTTGTATTAAGGTAATGAGGCAGAAGGAAAAAAACAGGATCTCCCGCCAATTGGTAAAATTCATAATACGAAATTACGGATAGATGGTTAAAATGATTATGTGTGAGTAAAATATAAATGATAACAATCAACTTAAAGCGCTAAAGCAATTAGTGTTTTGTCAGATATGTTTTGACGTAAATCTTATTACACGAATTATTACGAATTACACCAACTCGTCAGTAAAGTAAAGTAATCCGTGTAATTTGGTTTTAAAATTCTTGTAATAAAACAAATTATTCTATACTCAATTTAACAATAGTACAACCGCATCTGCGGCTTTTTTTATGGCAGCATTACAATTTAATTTAGAGCATACCGATTCGCAAACAAAGGCAAGGGTGGGTAAAATAACTACAGATCATGGGGAAATACAGACGCCTATATTTATGCCTGTTGGTACCGTCGGCAGTGTAAAAACCGTTACCCAACAGCAGTTACATTCAGATGTAAAGGCCCAAATCATTTTGGGGAATACCTATCATTTATACCTTCGACCGGGGTTAGAAACATTAGAAGCGGCTGGTGGCCTTCACCAGTTTAATGGTTGGCACAGCCCAATTTTAACGGATAGTGGCGGATACCAGGTTTTTTCACTGGCCAACAACCGGAAAATAAATGAAGAAGGAGTCATTTTCCAATCGCATATAGATGGCAGTAAGCATTTGTTTACTCCCGAAAAAGTAATGGACATACAACGTGTTATTGGTGGTGATATCATTATGGCTTTTGATGAATGCCCGCCTTATCCCAGCGATTATAAATACGCCAAACAAAGTATGGAGTTAACACATCGCTGGCTCGACCGATGTATCCAACGCTTTGCCGAAACACCGGATAAATATGGCTACACCCAAAACCTTTTCCCGATTGTACAGGGTAGTACCTATGATGATTTACGTACAGCATCGGCTGAATATATAGCTGCTAAAAATGCACCCGGTAATGCAATTGGTGGATTAAGTGTTGGAGAACCCATTGAACAGATGTATGCTTTTACAGAACATTGTTGTGATATTTTACCGGTACAAAAGCCACGATACCTGATGGGTGTTGGTACGCCGTGGAATATATTGGAATGTATTGCTTTGGGTATTGATATGTTTGATTGTGTAATGCCTACCCGCAATGGACGCAATGCCATGTTGTTTACTACAAACGGAGTTATTAATATTGATAATAAAAGATGGGAGCGTGATTTTTCGCCAATTGATGATGGCATAGATTGTGAAATAAGTAATTACTACAGTAAAGCATACCTGCGACATTTGATAAAGGCAAAGGAAATGCTGGGCCTAACCATTGCCAGTGTTCATAACCTGGCCTTTTACCTTTGGTTGGTTACCGAAGCACGTAAACACATTACCGCAGGTGATTTTTTAAGCTGGAAAAACGAAATGGTTATTAAGCTACAGCAACGGTTATAAAATTTACTGTTTCATAATCCGTAGATAATTTTTGGAGGATAGGTTCGTTTTAGCAGGAGTGATGCCTTGATTTTCAACAAAATCAATTTAAAAAAGCATCAATGGTTTTTAGTTAACTTTAATTTCAACATAAACCTTCCATCTATGAAACGGTCCTTTTTTCATTTACTGATATTTTTTTGCCTGCCTGCCGTTGCATTTACACAAAGTGCCGTTCAAAGCAATTTGCCAAAAGATGCACCTGTTGATGTTACTATTACAGATGCTAAATCAGGCGTTGCCCTCAACCACGAAATTATCATTTTCAGGAGTAATATAAATGGCCGGGAGTACCAGGGACTTAGCGATGAAACCGGCAAATTTTCCCTTCGCCTGCCGGCAGGTGATAAATACGAAATATTTATTTTAGGGTTTAATGATTCAACCAGTTACAATGTGTTGACCATTCCTGGTTTGAAAGACAACCAGTTTTATAAAAATGGTTTTAAAGTAGATATTCAGTTTGAAGCACCGCGGTCATTTGTATTAGACAACTGTACTTTTGAATCCGGAAAAGCTACATTAAAGCCCGAAGCCTACAATGTATTGGATGACCTGGTAGAATACCTGAAACGTAAGGAAGATGAAAAAATAGAAATTGGTGGCCATACCGATAATGTGGGAAAAGCAGAAGCAAACCGTGTATTGTCTACAAACAGGGCTAATTCGGTGAGAGATTATTTAATAAGCAGGGGCATTGCCGCAGAACGGTTAACGGCAAAAGGATATGGTATGACAGAACCTGTTGCAGACAATGATTCTGACGAAGGCAGGCAAACAAATCGCAGAACCGAAGTTAAAATATTGGATTAAGGGAATAAGTGTAAAAGAGTTTGCATTGTAAAAGTTTCACAAATACTTTACAGCAAGGTTTTAAGGCTGCCCGATTTAGGTTAGTTTTGCGGTCACCTAGAATAAATGAAGAAAATAGATAGCTACATACTAAAAAAATACCTGACTACTTTTTTCTTTTGTTTGCTGCTATTCACAGCTATTGTTGTAGTGATTGATATTAGCGAGAAAACAGATGATTTTGTAAAATCCAAACTGCCCATCAGTACAATAATTACAGATTATTATTTCGGCTTGGTACCTCGTATCGATGCCATGTTGTTTCCCCTTTTCGTGTTTATTGCAGTTATTTTCTTTACGGCGAAAATGGCCGACCGGTCTGAAGTAATTGCCATATTAGCCAGCGGTGTAAGTTTCAGGCGATTTCTTTTTCCTTATTGGATCGGTAGTATTTTCCTGGCGAGTTTTTTATGGGTCATTTATCAGTTTGTATTGCCCCGTGCAAATGCCATTTGGGGAACGTTTGAGGCAAAATATGTTGATTATTACGCCCCTTCAGATCCCCGGTCCTTTCCTCAAAACTATTATTTCAGAATAGATTCCAACACTTATGCTGGCATTAAATATTATGATACTACCAGCAAATCGGGAGGCAACTTTTTTATACAGGAATTTGCAAAAAATAAATTAAAATATAACCTTCGGGCAGATAATATTGCCTGGGATACAGCCACAAAAAAATGGCGGTTAAATACAGTAATGCAACGTTTTTTTACAGGAAATAAGGAAAGGATGCAGTATGATATGATGCTGCTAATGAATTACAATTTTAAGCCGCTGGATCTTCGTAAAGATGATTATTTAAAAGACAGGTTGCCAACCCCGGAATTAAAGGCATTGATAAAGAAGGAAGAAATGCGTGGCTCAGAAGGAATCAATGCTTTGTTGGTAGAAAGGTATAACAGGGATGCCATACCGGTTTCTGTAATTATATTATCAATGATCGGTGCTACCATATCCTCCAAAAAAGTAAGGGGCGGAAGTGGTTTTCACCTGGCAATAGGCGTTATATTAAGTGTACTGTATATTTTGTTTGGAAGGTTCTCCCTGGTGTTTGCTACCAAGGGTAGTTTTACACCGTTACTCGCTGCCTGGGTACCCAATATAATTTTCGGGCTGCTGGCTTATTACTTCTACAGAAAAGCTGCCAGGTAAAACCAGTAAATAGCCACTAAATTATCCCTTTACAATCTTGTTATAACTGGTAGCAATTCCTTTAATTAACGAAGAGCTGAATCCGCGATGTTCCATTTCATTTAAGCCGGCAATCGTACATCCTTTTGGTGTAGTAACCTTATCAATTTCCTGCTCGGGATGCGTGCCTTTTTGTAATAACAATTCAGCAGCTCCTTTTACTGTTTGAGCCGCAATCAGGTTGGCGGTAACGGCATCAAAACCAATTTCTATACCACCTTGTATATTGGCACGGATGTATCGCATGGCAAAGGCTGTGCCGCATGCGCCGAGTACAGTGGCTGCATCCATCAATGCTTCATTAATCACTACCGTTTTACCAACAGTATTAAACAGGTCTCTTACATATTTTATCTGTTCTTCGGAAGCGTTGGAATAACTGAGACAGGTCATGCTTTCCTGTATGGCAATGGCCGTATTAGGCATTGCACGAAAAACCGGAAGCTTTTTGTTGATGCTTGATTCCATATCGCTGACAGATACGCCGGTTACTACAGATACTACAATATGCCTGGCGGTAAGTTGCTTTTTAAAACCATTTAAAACATCACTAACCTGAAAGGGTTTTATTGCAAGAATTATCAACTCACTATTTCGCACAGCCGCAGTATTGTCTGTTGTTACATGTACGCCTTTGTCTGCCAGGTGCTTTATTGTAGCTAAGTTGCGTTTGGTAACAGTAATATCACCGGCCTTGCAAAATTTACTTTTAATCAGCCCCTCGGCAATCGCTGTTCCAAGATTACCTCCACCGATAATGGCTATCTTTTTATTCATAACAATTTTTTTAACCGTAATAATTTTTTCGGTAAATGATTGGTGTATTAAAGTGAAACCAATGCCTGTTCAGATGCCTGGCCAGCTAACAGATCGCCAATTGCATTGTCATATTTTTTTTGCCAATCGGCAATGGTACCCCATGATTCACCATCAATGCTGATGTCGCCTCCGGTAACTTTACCCAATGATTCAAATGGTATATTCAGTGCAGAAATTTTACGTTTAAAATCGTTGAGCTGTTGTTCATTTACAGAAACAACTACGCGGCTTTGCGCTTCACCAAATAACCAGGCATCCTTACGGATTTGTTCATTTGTTTCAATGTTGTAGCCAAGGCAATTATAAAAGCAACTTTCTGTTAAAGTAATAAACACACCACCTTCACTTACGTCATGCGCTGAACTAATTAATGCATCCTTGATAAGCGTTTCAATAACTCTTTGCAAAGCAAACTCTTCATCCAGGTCAAAGTACGGAGCAGGGCTATATTCTACACCATGTATTTTATGTAAATATTCTGATGAGTTGATGTCATTTTTACTTGCACCAATCAGGAATAAATGATCACCTGCTTTTTTAAAATCCAGTGTCATTTTCTTATCAACACTATCTAATATGCCTACCATGCCAATGGTTGGAGTAGGGTATACCGGGCCATCAGGCGATTGATTGTAAAAACTTACATTACCACCGGTTACGGGTGTATCAAATTTTATACAGGCTTCTCCCATTCCTTTGATGGCATTTACAAACTGGTAGTAAACTTCAGGGTCAAACGGATTGCCAAAATTCAGGCAATTGGTAACACCCAAAGGCTGTCCTCCACTACATACAATATTTCTTGCAGCCTCGGCCACAGCAATCATTGCACCTTTATAAGGATCAGCAAATACATAACGGCTGTTACAATCGGTTGTTAATGCCAGTCCTTTATTGGTTGGTTTTGCTATTACAATAGCTGCATCGCTTGGGGTATTTGTACTTGCTGTACCTGCACCCACCATGCTATCATATTGTGTATATATCCAGCGTTTACTTGCAATGTTGGGTATAGAAATTAATTGTTCTGCAACTGATTTTAAATTGTCAGGTTGCTGAATAGTATCTGCATTAAATGCTTCTGTTTTTGCAAGATAAGCAGGCTTTGTATATGGCCTGTCATATTGTGGAGCACCTCCGCCCAATACCAATTCCTCTGCCGGGAGTGATGCTTCCAATTCACCATTCAAATAAAATTCTAGTATTCCATCAGTAGTTACCACCCCAATTTCGCTGCAAGGCAAATCCCACTTCTCAAACACTTTTATTACATCTGCTTCTCTGCCTTTTTTTACTACCATCAACATCCTTTCCTGGCTCTCACTCAACAGCAATTCCCAGGCTTTCATATTTTGTTGACGCATTGGTACTTTATCCAGGAATATTTTCATACCCGCTTTACCTTTCGCACTCATTTCTGCAGTTGAGCAAATGATACCCGCTGCGCCCATATCCTGCATGCCAACAATACCATTGGTTTTAATTACTTCAAGACAGGCTTCCAATAATTTTTTCTCCTGGAAAGGATCTCCAACCTGTACGGCGGGAAGATCTTCTGCACTATCAGCAGTAATATTTGCTGATGCAAAAGAAGCGCCGCCAATACCATCTTTACCGGTGGCACTGCCCACAAAAAATACAAGATTTCCTTCACCTTCAGCAATAGCAGAAATGGTATCGCCATTTTTTAGCGTACCTACGCTCATGGCATTTACTAACGGGTTGGTATGATAGCAGGGTTCAAAATATATTTCTCCTCCTACAGTTGGTACACCAAAGCAGTTACCATAATGTCCAATGCCATGCACTACACCAGCCAACAGATGCTGGGTTTTAGCTTCCGTTAAATTGCCAAAGCGTAATGAGTTTAAAGAGGCAATTGGCCGGGCTCCCATGGTAAAAATATCACGATGAATACCGCCAACACCAGTAGCAGCACCCTGAAATGGCTCAATGGCACTAGGGTGATTGTGACTTTCTATTTTAAATACTACTCCATAGCCATCGCCAATATCCATTAAACCTGCATTTTCTTCACCGGCTTTTACCAGCATTCTTTTTCCATCTCTTGGTAATGTCTTAAGCCATTTAATTGAATTTTTATAGCTACAGTGTTCACTCCACATTGCACTGAAGCAACATAGTTCAGTGAAATTGGGAGTACGTCCCAGTTTTTGCTTTATTAATTCAAATTCTTCGGCTGTTAGCCGAAGTTGTTCTGCGGTTGTTGCTGTTATCTCCATAATTGTTTAAGAAAGTGCAAAAGTACAACCTGTAATTGTTTTTATAAGAAGATGAAAATTTATTATTTTAACTAAGTTCCCACAAGACTTTAAATCCATTAATTACAAATAAAATATTGATTGCATCAAACTGATGTTCCAGAACAATTTATTTTTAAATGATTTCCCGATCACTACAAGAGAATTGGTAAAATCTGATAACAATTTTCAGCAATGAGCAATCAAATAGCGATTACAATTCTTTGTTCTTTAATGATTCAAGTATTTTTTTTATCAAAAAAATTTATTAAAAAAATGGAAATGGGAGATATAATTTCAACTGTAACAATATAGATATAAATAAATTTAATGTAATTAAAACGGTTGTTTTTTTGTAAAAAAGGTTCCAAAATTTATGAAATGCACATAATTCGGAAAAAAATATCTTACTTTGTGGACATAAAACTTAAAAATCAATGCAATCACTACGTTTCAAAGCAATTGACAGCTTACGGGGAAAACCTGAAGTACATGTAAAAGCCTCTACAAAAATTACGGGCATTTTTGGTGAAAATGTATTCACATTAAAAGTCGCCAGGCAATTTCTAAGCGACGAAGCTTATAAAAGTTTGGTAAACTCTACCAAAGGTGGAAAAAAGATTGATCGCAGCATGGGAAACCAGATTGCGAATGGTTTAAGAGCTTGGGCAGAAAGTAAAGGTGTAACAAACTACACACACTGGTTTCAGCCATTAACAGACTTATCTGCTGAAAAGCATGATTCATTTTTTACATTAAAAGGTGACGGGACTCCAATTGAAGAATTTGAGGGTGCTGCGCTTATTCAGCAAGAGCCGGATGCTTCCTCTTTTCCTTCAGGTGGATTAAGAGCAACTTTTGAAGCTCGTGGTTATACAGCATGGGATCCATCTTCTCCTGCATTTATTATGGAAATTGGTGAAGGAAAAACATTGTGTATTCCTACCATTTTCGTTTCATATACAGGAGAGTCACTGGATGCAAAAACTCCACTGATTAAAGCATTGGTAGCTTTAGATAAAGCAGCAGTTGATGTAGCTCAATATTTTGATAAAAATGTAACTAAAGTAACTGCAACCCTTGGATGGGAGCAGGAATATTTTGTAGTAGATGCAGGTATGGCGAATGCCCGTCCTGATTTAATAATGACTGGCCGTACAGTTTTTGGACATGCACCGGCTAAGGGCCAGCAGTTAGAAGATCATTATTTTGGTGCAATTCCAGAAAGGATTTATGCCTTTATGAGAGATTATGAGCAGGAGGCTTACAAGTTAGGTATTCCACTACGCACCCGTCATAATGAAGTAGCACCATCCCAGTTTGAGTGTGCGCCTATTTTTGAAGAAGCAAATCTTGCGGTTGATCATAATACATTATTAATGGACATTATGACCAGGGTTGCAAAGCGCCATGGTTTAATGGTTTTATTGCACGAAAAGCCATTTGCAGGTATCAACGGTAGTGGTAAGCATAACAACTGGAGTATTGCAACTGATACAGGTGTAAATTTATTAGCTCCGGGCAAAACACCTAAGACCAACCTGATGTTCTTAACATTCTTTGTTAATACCATTAAAGCGGTACATGATTATGCAGGTTTATTAAGAGCATCTATTGCTACTGCAGGTAATGATCACCGTTTGGGTGCTAACGAAGCTCCGCCGGCAATTATTTCTATCTTCATTGGTAAATACCTTACAGAAGTATTGAACCAGGTAGAAACAAGAGTAGGGGGTAAGTTTGACGAACAGGATGAGGCAATGTTGAAACTGGATATTCATAAAACAATTCCGGAATTGATGTTGGACAACACCGACAGAAACCGTACTTCTCCTTTTGCATTTACCGGTAATAAATTTGAGTTCCGTGCTGTTGGTTCTGCAGCTAACTGTGCCAACGCAATGACATCATTGAATGCAATTGTTGCACAAACTTTGAAACAATTCAAAAAGGATGTAGATGCATTAATTGAAACTGGTGATAAGAAAGAAATTGCAATCATGCACGTTATTCAAAAATATATAGTAGAAAGCAAATCTGTATTATTTGAAGGAGACGGTTATAGCGAAGCATGGGCAGAAGAGGCAGCAAAAAGAGGCCTGCCAAATATCAAAACTACTCCATTGGCTTTGGATGCTTATTTATCTAAAGAGGCAAAAGCGTTGTTTGAAGGCAATGATATATACACACATGCTGAGTTGGAAGCCCGTCATGAAATTATGCTGGAAGCGTACATTAAAAAAGTACAGATTGAAGCAAGGATTATGGGTGAATTAGCTACTTCTCATATCTTACCGTCTGCTGTAAAATATCAGAACATTTTACTGGATAATGTAAACGGACTAAAAGCCGCCGGTTTAAAAGAAGATGCTTACACCAACCAATTAAACATTGTAGAAGAGTTAAGTGCGCATATCAACAAAATGAGTAACGGTGTAAGGGAAATGATTGAGGCAAGAAAAAAAGCCAATAAATTAACCGACAACAGGGAAAAAGCAATTGCTTATTGTGAGGAAATTAAAGGCAAACATTTCGATGAAATCCGCTACCATGTTGATAAAATGGAACTGTTGGTAGATGATTCACATTGGCTGTTGCCAAAATACAGGGAAATGTTGTTTTTAAGATAATCATCAACATTTGCAAATTGAGATATTATCAGCTTGATTTACATTTCGGAATAATTTGATATCAATTTGATTACACTCCGTATAAAATAGCTGGCAAGCAATCGTTAAAATACCGGTTCACTTTTGTGGCCGGTTTTTTTATTTTTAAGAATAATATGTTTGGAAAAGGATGTGTGGAAAGTAAATTAGCGGGGAGATCAAATCTTAATTCCGCTTGGAGTCTTCTACAGTAAAACTACCACTCCTCAACTGGGAACTTTTTAATTTAAAGTAAGGCAGTATTATTTGCATAAAACTTTTACATTTGGAAGACTCGTAGCGGAAGTAATCATGAATGCTGGAATGCAAATTATTGACAACCATAAAGGAGAAAACAATATCATAGGCAGTGGAATGATTATGCCTTGGAATTATCATAGTACTGGAGTAACTGAAGAAACTAAAAATAAATATAATCAAACAGTTGAGGAGTATCAAAATAGACATCCAGATCCAGGTCAAGGCACTCTTAAAATTAATAATTAAGATTTTGTAAAAAAAGTACCAATGAAATTATTTAAGAACAAACTTGTAAGTGTTATAATCGTTTTTTTTGTTTTTTGTTTTTCTAGCTGTGCTCAAATAAATAATCATAGTAAAATGAGAAGTACGGCTTCTAAGCTAATAGATTATTTAAAAAATTGCGATACAACAAATATTTTGGCATTACACGATACATCGTTTACACACATAGATAAAAAAAACTATAGAGATTTTTTAGCTGAGTCGATAATCAAGGACTGCTCTTTTTTTAATACAGTAGTAAATAAATATGGCATGCCAGATATGGACAAAATAGTTTTCAAAAAAGATTCTTCTAGAATTATAGGCACAAATATTCTTATTTTACCCTTAACCAGCAGACCTGATAGTAATTTGAATATTAAAAAATGTTTTATAGTTTTAGTTTTTAATCCAGATAAATATTTTATTAATCACTCTCGTCTTTTAAGATATTCAATAAATAAAGAAGAGCTGGTCCCTAATGATTTTAATAATGATAAAATTGAAACACCTGATTGGTTAAAAAAACTACAAAAGAAAAAAAACTAATTAATTCCGCTCGGAGTCTTTTTTCCCCAGCAACGTTTTCCATCGGAGTTCCAAGCAACGTCTCTTTACCGGGCAATGAGCAGGGCCAAAGGACGTTGTGCCATAATAAGAAGCCCCATTTTGGCCCCCATTAGCCAATGGATATAAATTGCCGGGACACAGAACAATATGTAGGGCCTGCTCAAAAACTCAGTCGCCATTTTTTTCTGCCAAAAATTCCTGTGTA
>JBDUEK010000032.1:0-61257 GCA_040002495.1 Ferruginibacter sp. | reverse complement strand
CCTCAAATATAAGCTATCAGTACATCAAGGAGTTTCTGAGCAAACCCTAAATAATTATGCCAGTGTTTACATTCAGCGTTTTATTTGCCTTCGACAAAACTAAAGTTATCCCTGCGCCCGGTTTCTTTAAAAATAACTAACAATTGTAAATACAAAACAATCTCCGGCAATATTTGAATCAACCACTAAAACAGATTTATTTTTCCTGAAGGAGTCAACATCGTTTATGGATTAAACAGGAAAGTAGCGTTAGTGTAAAGGTAGAGCCAGAAAGGGTATAGAAGCTAATTTACTACCGGTAACCGGAGAAGAAGGCATTGTAAATTTTTCAACCTATGAAGGAAACCTGCAGGGCTATGAACTTGACCCACACACTACAATGATAGATTATGAAGGCCCGCAGGCGGCAAGAATATTTAATGCACCTGTTTATCAAACACCACAAAAAATAGCAAGTCACCTGCCCGATTTTAGAAATGTACTTAACTGGATGCCAGCTATCATTCCAGGTAAAGACGGTAGGTACCAAACAAGTTTTTATAGTTCCGATCTACCGGGGAAATATATTATCGAAGTTCAGGGAATTACTGCCAACGGAACGCCATTGACCAGTAATACCTTTTTTGAAGTGAAGGCTAAAAAAAGCGAAAAGAAATAATTGCAACATTACCCAATAGACAATAATGTTATTGAAAATTTCAGCTAATGAAGTCTGTTCGTAATAAAGTACTTTACCGGTTAAACAATTCTATCAATCTAACCGGTAAAGTAACCAGTGTTAAATAACCTGCGCAGTAAGCTTACTGTTTCTGGATAAGAAAGGAACAATCCATGCGGTAAAAACTCCAAGTATTAAAATTAAGCCACCAAAAAGTTCATGAAATTCAGTTTGTAACAATGCCTTTTGAAACATGTGCGAACCAGCTTCTAAATAGATAAGAGCTGCTGTAATGGCGGAAAAACAAATGATATATAAAAACATACCACCCTTTACCTTTTCAAAAAAATACAATAAAACGCCACCAATGGTAACCGGTAGTACTGATCCGAAAATAATGGTAGAAACATTTACTACCTGGAAATATGAAAACCCGGTAATGGTTCTGAAAATGATGTCGAAAAGGAAATTAAGCATAAGTGCTATAATACCCGAAAATAATCCTACTAATGTGTACCTGGTTAATTTTGACGGAACTTGTTCATCGATCATTGTATGTTGTTTTAATGTGGAGAATAGCGCTGGCTTGCATTGCAAAGAAAATACCGGCGCAGAAATGAATACTATAAACACGATGTTTATATTTTCACCAAAGTTAGCCCATTAAAAATAAAGCCTCTGTGAAATTCAACATCTATTAACATACCTACAACTTATAGGATAACATTATATATATATATGTTCAGGATTATATAAAAGTTGAATGATTAAATTTTTGCAAGCATTTAATTTATGATTGTTTACGGGTGTATTTGGTTAGTATAACAATCAACTGCCCTTCTATTCTACCTTCAATTTGTTCTGTATTTTCTTCTACTAACCTTATATTTTTTACAACTGTTCCCATTTTAGCATTTAAGGTAGAGCCCTTTACATCTAGTGATTTTATCAATACCACCGAGTCACCGGTTTGCAAAACATTGCCGTTACAATCTTTGTGTAAATCAACGGCTGCATCATTGTCATGATCGCCTGTGGCTTTTGCCCAAGCAAGCATGTCATCATCCAGGTACATCATATCCAGGTTATCCACAGCCCAACTTTCATTTCTTAGACGGTTGAGCATGCGCCATGCTACCACCTGTACCCCGGGCACTTCACTCCACATACTTTCTGTTAAACAATTCCAATGCTTGTTATCCAGTTCTTCCTTCTTCTCAATTTGCGCCAGGCACTTAGCGCAAACAATAATACTGTTATCTTCTGTACTACCCGATTCCGGTGGTACTTCATATACCCTTAATGTATTTTCTGACTTACATAATTCACATTTATTTTCACTTCTGGCAAGTAATCTGTCTTCCAATTTCATTGTTTTATTTTTAATGAGGTTGTAAAGATAATAAATCAAGTATGCCTTGTTACAACAACATCACATCCCTTTGCTGGCTTCAATTCCCTGATAGAGTACCCACATAAAATATATGTTCAGATTAAAGGCCGCAATATTATTCATCATTTGAAAATACACCTTTAATCTATTGATAAAAATCAAGCATAAACTAAATAGAAGTTTAAAAAAGACAATTTTACTGAAGCAATTACTAAACGGGTTTGTTTAATTATTCTCCCCCTTGTTTAATATTACTTTGATTTGTTTAAATTTGAAACAGGATATAATTTGTTATGTAAGATCGTCGAGCCGATAACTTAATTTATTTTTTGAACCTGATAAATTAGTGTCAAAATGAAAACAATACCAACACTATACCAATGGGCGGGAGACATAAAAACTTTTGAGTTATTGTTTCAAAAGTTTTATGATAAAGTATTAAAAGATAACCTGCTAAACCCGGTATTTAAAAATATGTCGCCCGAACACATTCAGCATGTTGCACATTTTGTAGCGGAAGTTTTTGGTGGCCCTGAATTATATACAACAGTAGATAAAGGTTCTCACGCCGGTATGATTGGCCATCATATTGGAAAAATGCTTACAGAGGAACAACGGAAGCAATGGACAAATCTGTTGGTGCAAACTGCTGATGAAATTGGCCTTAAAAGCGACCCCGAATTCCGTTCCGCTTTTGTGGGTTACCTGGAATGGGGAACACGCATTGCTATCATTAACTCTCAACTACCAGCAAACCCTGTTAATTCACACGAGCCAATGCCAAAATGGGGTTGGGGCGAAACCGGCGGGCCATACATGCCGGACGAAAAGTAATTCCCCGGCATTAAAAGATGACTGAAAAGGAATAAAATTATATACTGGGTTTCAACCATCGTTATATCTATTTATGATGGTGTTTAGTGCATACCGCTTCTTAACCACTGAATCTATTAAAGCTGCATTTATTCACCTTGGCCTTCCATCCTATTTCAGAGTTGAACTGGCTGTTGCAAAAATACCGGGTGCAATTGTAATAATATTACCACTGGTGTCAATACGTTTTAAAGAGATCGCCTACACAGGATTTGCCCTTACTTTCATCTCTGCTTTTATTGCGCATTTCTCATTTGGCGATCCTGCTTCAGTTGCAATAATTCCGTCAGCGTTTCCTGGTATTTTGATAGTTTCGTATAGCTATCTTCAGAAAACAAAAAAAACTTCAACCGTCACTGGCTAATTAATGTTTAGGGAATTTTGCCCAACAGGTAAGTTTAATACCGGGTAATAATTATTAAAAAAAACTGCTATCAATCTTCCCTTAATAATTTTCCACAGTGCGGACAATAATCGCCTTTTGATTTTTTAGGTTTGCGCATTTCATCCAGGAAACCCGATGTAATAATACCAGCAGGTAGTGCAAAAACTGCCAGTCCTAATAACGATATCATACTAGTCATTACTTTGCCTGCTGTTGTTATGGGCACAATATCGCCATAGCCAACGGAGGTAACCGTAATAACAGCCCACCAAATAGAAGCCGGAATGCTCGAAAACTTTTCCGGCTGTGCATTGTGTTCTGCAAAGTATACAAGACAGGCTGCAATTATTATCAGGAACATTATTAATACAAGACTTAATTTAAGATCATTGGCCCTGCTTTTAAAAACACTTCTAACCATCCTGGCCGATTTCATATAAGAAGTAAGCCTGAACAAACGCAAAAACCTTAGCAATCGCAAAATACGTAACACCCTTAAATCGAGCCCTATTACAACATGGATGTAGGATGGTAAAATTGCAAGCAGGTCAATCAATGCATATGTTGACATCATGTATTTTAACCGCCCTTTGATGCTGTGTGTGTACCTGGGATCGTGGTTACAACTCCATACACGCAGTACATACTCTATTGTAAAAATTACTACAGATACCTGATCAAAAATTCTGAAGAACTTAACATGGGGAGCATGTATAGCATAGACGGTTTCCAACATAACTGCCGTTACATTCAGAATGATAAGAATGATGATGAAACCATTGAGTATTTTATCCCATTTTGTACGGCCTAATTCCGGATGTAGCAGTGTATGAACCTTCCCTTTTGTTACGTGATATTTCACATAGCATGTTTTTGGTGTCCTTAAAGTTAATAAATATTAAAAACTATTTGAATTTAGTATCGGCAGGTTTCTTTTTCTATTTTCAAAACAAAGAGGATTGGCGGTTTGTATTAAGCTTGAAAATATCTATTAATATTCAAAAGGCTTTGTTGTGTTGTTATTACTGCTATTTCCATAATTTTAAATACAAACTTATTATTGTATGAAAAACATCTTACTCTTATTAACCATTCTGGCAACTGCACAATGTTGCATGGCACAGCAAATTATTCAAAGAGATGCTGAAATATCAACAATGGTAAGTGAGGTATCGGCAGACTCGCTGAAATCTTACATTACTGCAATGGTGGCGTTCGGCACCCGCAATACACTCAGCACACAAACAGATAAAAAACGCGGCATAGGTGCTGCAAGAAACTGGGTGTTAAATAAGTTCAATGATATAGCCAAAAAATCCGGAGGGCGCCTTACCGCCATGATTGACACAACCACCCTGCAACCTGATGGCCGGCGGGTAGATGCCCCATTAGTATTGGGTAATGTAGTTGCAACTTTAAAAGGCACTGACCCGGCAGACAAAAGAGTATTGCTGATTAGCGGACACCTGGATAATATGCGTACCAATGTGATGGACCGTACCAACGATGCACCAGGCGCCAATGATGATGCCAGCGGTTGTGCAGCAGTGTTAGAGTGCGCAAGAATTATGAGCAAACATTCGTTTGGCCCAACCATTATTTTCATTACGGTTAGCGGCGAAGAACAGGGATTGTTAGGCGCTACCTACATGGCTAAAAAATCGAAGGAACAGGGGCTTGCCATTGAAGCTGTACTCAACAATGATATTATGGGCAGCAACAACAGCAATGAAACCAACATCATCAACAATACGCAGGTGAGGGTTTTTAGTGAAGGCTTGCCTTATTATGAACTGGATAAAACAGCAAAGGGTATAAGGCAACTTGGGTTGGAAAATGATGGCATTGCCAGGCAGCTTGCACGTTATGTAAAAGAAACCGGGGAACGCTATGTAGATAATTTACAAGTAGTGATGATTTATCGCAACGATCGCTTTTTACGTGGCGGTGATCATACACCTTATGTTGAAAACGGATTTGCGGCAGTTCGCATTACTGAAATGAATGAAAATTATACCCATCAACACCAGGACGTTCGTCTTGAAAATGGCATTCAATATGGAGATTTACCGGAGTATATGGATTTTGAATACCTGCGAAAAAATGCAGCACTCAATCTGGCTAACCTGGCTAATCTTGCCAAGGCGCCGGCAAAACCAACAATGGTAAAGATTGATGTAAAAAAATTAGGTAACACCTCCAACCTTTACTGGCAGGCACCTGCAACGGGAAAGGTAAAAGGATACTATGTATTGATTCGTGAAACTACAAGTGCTTTTTGGCAAAAGAAAATATTTACTGATCAGTTACAAATTGAACTCCCCTACTCTAAGGACAATTATTTTTTTGCAGTACAATCAGTAAGTGAAACAGGCAATGAAAGCCTGGCGGTTATTCCGGGCATTGGCAGGTAATACAATATTTTAAAAATAGGTAACATACCTGTTTGCATGAAATCAACATTGTAATAAAAAGGCCTTCGTTTGTAAAGCAACGGCAATTTCCGCTTTGCTATTGAAGCCATAAAGACGGTGAAAAAAGATGCCATGAAAAACTGAACCCGAAAAGTGCGACGCCCATGCAGATGCCATAAAAAACAAATGCCGGTCAACAAAAAAAATGATTTACTGTATCTTAAACCAAACAAATTTGTTTTAATTTAACCAAAAACATCATGAAAAAAAACCTATCATTATTATTGCTTTCACTGCTGCTAACGGACTGCTTATTTGCACAGTTTTATAACGAAGATGAATTTAAAAAATTTGGGTTTCGTGCCGGTGCTATTACATCGCACATGAATTTTTCAAGATCGGCTACTTCGGCAGCGGATAATATTGAAACATCCCGGTCAACAGGTTTTACTGCCGGTTTCGTGCTGGCAATACCACTTGCAGATAACCTTTCGTTGCAACCGGAATATATGTACGTTCAAACTGGTGGCACCATCAAAAGTACCAACACAGTGTATAAGTTCAGTTACTTATCATTGCCGGTATTTTTAAAATATAGTTTTGAAAAATTTGCAGTTGTTGCAGGCCCTCAATTTGATTTATTGATTGATGCAAAAAAGTCTGAAGCAGGCACCAGCACAAAAATTACGCATGATGTTGAAGAACGAAATATTAGTGTAACCGGTGGCGTTGAATATGAGATTATACCATCTTTATCTGTAAATGCCAGATATATTTATGGGTTAAATAATATTGGATTGGCGCAGCGAACAATCGGGAAGGAATTTAAATACGAGATGGTTCAATTAACAGCCTGCATCAGATTTTAATAATATTAAAATCTGGCACAGGCTGAATTGATGCATTTATTTTTTGTCTTTATGATGGCCAAACATGGGCTGGTTCATTAACACAAGGCTCACATAAAACTGGCTGATTTTATCTTGAGGGGCTCCGGCCAGTACCTGGTTTTCGTTACTGCGCCAATTGTGTTTTTTAAAGCTACCGGTATAGCCTGCCTGCAAACCAATTGCATTAGAAGGATATTTAGCCGACTTAACTGAAACACCAAAACCAAGCCTGTACACCACAAATGAATTATTGAAACGCACCGAACTTATATTGTTTTGTACAGTAGGTGATTGCAGCACATCATTAAATGCCACAGACGAATTGTCTTTATAAAAAATACCCTGGTATGCCTGCAAACCAATACCCGCCAATGGATATAGCATTACCCGGTCGCTTTTAAGTAAGTCGTAACCAAGGTCAGCATTTAGATTGATGTAACGCACGGTACTGCTTTTTTTATCCCGGTCGCCGCTCATGCTGCTACCTACTAATATGCCGCCTGCAGAAATAACTCTCTTCTGCTCTTTTAGCCAACCTAAACCGAGTGTACCTGTTGCATCTCTCAATTGTTTAAACTGGGGAAAATTTGCTACACGTCCATTGAGCCCATCAAATTTTTGAAAACTAACGCCTATACTTCGGGTTATATAAGGCATCACTTTATCCTTTTTATCCCACTTTTGTGCGTTGGCACTAACGGTAATGCCAAGCATTAAAACACAAATAACAACTTTCATAAATTATATTTTTATACAGTTATTACAAACCGGATGCCCAAAATGTTTGTTAATGCTGTAATTGAAAAAGTTGGGGATAGGGAATTGTCATGAGATTTTTACCATTGACCATTTACATATTGACCATTACATGTCGACCTGTAATTTTTGTTTTAATTTTTTGATGCTAAAATTCAATTTATGCAGATTAAACAACGTACATTTTAAAGCTTGCAAATTACTCGGCGTAAATTTCAGTGGCTGTGCAGATTCAATATTTTCATTGGAATTTGATAACTGCGTAATGGATTATGCTTCTTTTTCCGGAAGAAAAAGCCAGGTTTTCAGTGTATGGCTTGCCGGGTTTGCTGGAGAAATATAACATTGTAGTTGAGTAAGGCAACCGGTTTTCTTAAAATAGCAGGCACTAAAAAGAGTGGCAAAATGCCACTCTTTAATTGGACCTTATAACGGGGGTATAAGAAATTGATCTCAGAGGTATTTTAGCCGAAAAGTGTTGGTTTTTCTGTCTTATTATTAATTTCAATTTGACTGGTTTGGTGGGGCACTTCAATATCCCGAACAATAACTCCGGTTAGATTTCCGAGCACATCAAAAGTTGGTGATGAATATTGTACTACATGCCTGCATTCGCCATCCTGCCGTTTAATGATTACTTCTGCGCCATGTATTGGTTTGTGTTCCTTGAGTGTAATTACAATCGGATAATTTTCTAATTGTAAATCATTGCCATTTTTTTGCGCCAGTTTTAAAGCACCACTGTATAATTCTTTACCAGTCTCGGGCTCCCTGCCCCATAAATCTGCTGCTGCTTTGTTATATAATGTTATATATCCATCTGCATCGCATATGTAAACAGCATCGGTAAGATTATGAATGGTACGTTCAAATTGTTTTTCATTTTTCATAAACCTGCTCCTCAGTTTTTTCTGCTATGATGCGATTGATTGCTGCCGGAATTTTTTCAAATTCGTGGTACTTGTCAAAACACAAATCGGCACCAGATGATTTACATTTTTCCTGAATTGCTTCTTCCTCACCGTTCAACATAACAATTACTGAAATCTGGTCATTTTCAGTTTTAATTACTTTTACCAGGTCGATGCATGTGTTACCTGGCAAACCACTATCTATCAACACTACTTCGGGGTTAATTTTAGGAAAAAAATTCATGCAGTCATTATAGGAAACCGTTCCGTATACAGCAGTTATTTTATCCGATTCTGTAAGTATATCCTGTAAACGCTCAATTATAAGTGCAGAGCTATCAACGATTAATATTTTCATATGGTCTCTTTTAATACTGCAAAGAACTTACATAATTAGATGATAGAAAATAGCATTAGATGCTTTATTTGTATAGTATATCAGGCAGTGCTGCATGTAGTATATATACTACTGCCAGGCGTTATTGTAAACGACAACTTTCGCAAATTCAGGCTGAAGTAGCCTTGTAACTTTGGCGCAATCAACCTCTTTTTTTGACGCAATTGTACCCCATTTACTTATTAGTTAAGCAGTACTTTTGAACCTCACAAATTAATTTAATAATTATGCCACTAATCAATCCTCACATCAACTTTAACGGAAATGCTGAAGAAGCATTTACATTTTACAAATCGGTATTTGGCGGAGAGTTTGCAAAAGTTATTCGTTTCAAAGACCTTGCAAGTGCTGAATTTCCGGTAGCAGAAAAAGAAAAAAATAAAATTATGCATATTGCTTTGCCTATCGGGAAAAGTAATAGGTTGATGGCAAATGATGTTCCGGAAATTATGGGAAAAACAAACGAAAATGAGAACAGAAGTAAAATTGTAATAATTACGGAAAGTAAAGAAGAAGCAGACAAATTATTTGATGGGCTTTCAGCAGGAGGACAAATAGAAGGCCCTATTGGTGACAGCCCCTGGGGTTCGTATTTTGGTTGTTTTAGAGATAAGTACGGGATTGAATGGATGGTGGAATTTGACCCGGAATATAACGGAAAAATATAAGCAGAAACAACGAAGGCCTGACATTGTATTTAAAAAATTGTGGCTGAATGTTAAGTTAAGACCGGCATGAATTAATTTAATTACACGAATTTTATTCACAAAATAATTACAGATAGCCGCTCTTGATTCGCATTGCATAATAAGATGATACGTATTTAATATTCAGCATAGCAACACCAACAACAAAAAAAATTCAAAGGATAACATTACAATCCAGAAAATATACTATATCGTAAAGCAAAGGCCTGTGGCTGGTTTCAGCTCTAAAAGTTGATATCCTTAATGATATTATTGGATATAGCATAACGGGTGAGATCCGAATTACTTGATGCATCCATTTTTTTTAAAATTCTGCTACGATGTGTACTGATGGTAGTTAATGCCAGCGCAAGAGCGTCTGCTATCTGGCTTAACGTTTTACCGGCTGCCAGTAATTTAAAAATTTCAAATTCCCTGTTGCTGAGCGTTTCGTGCGGCTTTTTATCAGTGTCAAAATGAATCAATAATTTTTCGCCAATTTCAGGTGTAATATATTTGCGGCCCATCATGATACGTTGAATGGCTGTAACCAATTCGTATGGAGCAGCGTTTTTATTCATGTAGCCAGAAGCGCCTGATTTTAACACCCTTATTGCATATAATTCTTCGGGATAAATACTTAGGATTAATACAGGCAGATGGGGTTTGATGAGTTTAATTTGTTCCAGCGCTTCAAGCCCGCTTCTGCCCGGCATATCAAGGTCGGATATAACGAGATCAAAATCGTGCAAACTAACTTCCTGTACCAATGCTTCACCATCTGCAACTTCAATAATTTCAACCGAAGGGTATTCATCTTTCAGAATCTGAATAAGCCCCAGGCGTATAAAGCTATGATCGTCGGCTAAAATAATTCGTTTCATTTGCGAGTGAGCTGTTTTCAATTTTTATTTATTGTATATACGGCACCGTTACTTTAATCAGTGTCCCATGCCCGCTTTTTGATTGCAATTCAAATTTTCCTTTTTGTGAAATTACCCTTTCCTTCATTCCCAAAATACCGAAAGATTTTTTCTTTTTTACTGTGTCTAGGTCAAATCCGGTTCCATTATCCTTTACCCTTAATTCAATTTGATCGCCTATAATTTTTAAGGAAGAAATAACCTTACCTGCATTAGCATACCTTAAAATATTTGTAAGCGACTCCTGGTAAACCCTGAATACGCAATTGGCAATTTCCTGCGATAGTTGAATGGATGATGCGGTTGTGGTAAACTTAACAGGTATTCCTGA
Source organism: Ferruginibacter sp. (assembly GCA_040002495.1). Classification (GTDB taxonomy): domain Bacteria; phylum Bacteroidota; class Bacteroidia; order Chitinophagales; family Chitinophagaceae; genus Ferruginibacter. Next base: position 50,640 of record JBDUEK010000032.1, on the reverse strand, counting down.
AACGGAAGTAAACTGCCGGTTTTGATTTTGTATAGCCGCTACCAACCCGTGATTGTCGATAATGCCCGGACTTAATTCCGCCAATATTCTTCGCACGGATTGATTACTTCCGTCTAACAGATTAATGATGTTTTTGAGTTTCCCTTTAAACGGGCTTGATTCATCCACGGTTTTCTTTTCCAACCAGGCTATGTCCATTTTTATGGCTGTTAACTGCTGACCAAGTTCATCATGAATTTCCCTGCCAATTCTTCTCCGTTCTTCTTCTCTTATTTTTTGTAAATGGCCTGCTAATTCACGCAGTTGTTCCGAGGTTTCTCTTAAATCCTTTTCGTAATTTATTTTTTCAGTTACATCAATTGCAGCAATGAGCCTTGCAGTTTTATTGTTGTAAAGAATATCATGTGCAGTTACTTCAACATTGATAATGGATTTATCTTTTTTTAAATGCCTCCAAACCCCTGAAGTTTGACGCCCCGACCGCTGGTTTAAAATCAGTTTGGTATAATTTTCCCAGTCTGCTTCGGGCCGTATACTGTATACTGTTAGCCGTAAAAACTCTTCTCTTGTATACCCATAATGCTTAATGGCCGCTTCATTCACATCAACATTCCTGTTTGTTTCTACCTCGTTTACCCACATCGGTAAAGGACTGTTTTGAAAGAGCAGCCGGTATTTTTCTTCGCTTTCTTTTAATGCCTGTGCTGCTTTTATTCTTTCTGTAATGTCTCTTGCAAATACAAGAATTCTGCCATCGGAAAGCATTTTGGCAGTGGTTTCCATGGTTATGTATGACCCGCTTCTTCCTTTGATTGTTCTTTCAGTAACCACTGTGTTTCCATTCCGCAATTCTTCAAATTTCAATGGATTTTTTTCAACATCTTCCGGATTTAATAAATCGTACACACTCATCTGCAACAATTCATTTTCGGAATATTGAGACAGTTTGCAGGCACTGCTGTTTACTGTAACAATTTTGCCCGATGTATCCGTAATATAAATAGCATCTGAAGCCTGCTCAATCAGGGAGCGATATTTTTCTTCGCTTTCTTTAAGCGCCAATTGAGCCAGTTTTTCTGTAGTAATATCCGACAAGGTACCCAGGTAACCAATGTGCTGGTCATCTTTGTTACGTAAGGGTACGCTCCTGCCACTAACCCAACGGATAGACCCGTCTTTATGTATGATGCGATATTCTGATGCGGATTCTATCTTTTGCGCAAACCTTTCTTTCCAGTTTTCTACAACCTGTTCCCTGTCTTCCTCATGCACTGCTTCTATCCAGTTCATTCCCAATAATTCGTCAAAACTCCTGCCGGTATATTCCGTCATTTTATCATTTACATAAGTTGTTTCACCAGCATCATTTGTTTCAAATATGCCGGTAGGCGCATTGCCTGTTAGCACCCTGAAACGATTTTCGCTATTGCTTAAAGCATTATCGGCTTCACTTTTTTCGGTAACATCCCGTATAATCGCAATCACATTACCGTCGGGCAACATTTTGGAACTAACATCCATGATACGTACATTGCCTAATTTCGTCTTCACCCTTCTGCGGTTAAAAGCAGTTTCGCCTGCCATAAGGGTTGCTATGGGAATAGGTAGTTTTACAAGGTCTTCGGGAAATAACAAGTCAGTAACATTTAATCTTTTTAATTCTTCTTTGGCATAACCTGAGAAACTTACGCTGGTTAAATTTACATCCAGTATTGTTCCATCAATGTGATGTACTATTAACCCTTCGCCTGCTATTTCAAACAGATTGCGGTATTTTACTTCGCTTTCTTTTAAAGCCTCTTCAATCTTTATCCTGTCAGTGATATCAAGCATAGAACCAATCATACGGCAAGGCTTACCCGATTTGTCATATAGTACATGTCCACGGTCATGTACATTCAATACGCTGCCATCTTTTTTTAAATAGCGGTATTCTTCTGCCCAATATTTCTCACCGGAATTTGTAACCCTGTAAATACTTTCAGCAACTCTTTCCCTGTCATCCGGATGAAGATTTTCAATCCAGGAATCGATTGTAAATACCAGGTTTTTATCATGGCCGAATAACTCATAATAGTTATCATTCCACCACAAATCACCGGTAAGTATATTCCAATCCCAGATCATGTCGTTGGTGGCCTTTGTAACCAATAAAAACCTTTCATTAGATAGCTTTAATTCATGTTCTGCATTTATTCTTTCAGTAATGTCCATCATGGTACCTGTCATGCGGCAAGCCTTACCAGCATCATTATATATTATTTTACCACGATCATAAATACACAATACTGTACCATCTGCTTTTAGATACCTGTATTCATCTGTCCAAAATGGATCTCCTATATTCAAATCCTTTTCCCTTGATTGCAATACCCGGTCAATTCCCGCTTTTACTCTTTCCCTGTCATCCGGATGAACATTTTTAATCCATGAACTGATATGATGGATGGTTGAATTATCCTGGTGGCCAAACAGGTTATCATAACTTTCGTTCCACCATAATTCTCCGGTATCAATGTTCCAGTCCCACAACATATCGCTGGTGGCAGTTGTTATTCTTAAAAATCTTTCATTGGATTCTTTCAATTCAACTTGTGCTTTTTCAAGTTCTTTTAAAACCATTTCATCCACTGAAGTTTCATTAAAAATTATACTCACTCCATCTGCAGAAGGATATATCCTGTTTTGAAACCAGCACTCATTTTTTTGTTGAAATGTTTTTACAGATAGGGTATGCTGATGTTCCATTGCAGCATGACAGGCTTTATAAAACTCCCCATCAACTTCACCAGGAAACTGTTGCCATATATTTTTACCTACCAGGGAAACGGGCGTTTCATCAAAATAAGCGCCTCCTTTTTCATTGGCAAAAGTGAAACACCAATTAATATCCAGTGCAATTACACCATCGGATATTCTATCTAATATTGCAGCGATATTGTTTGTTGGCCGGTTCATTAAAAAGTTGCTTGATACTAATAAATTTTAATTGCGGCGTTCAGAGGAGTGTAAAAATTTCTTTATTAAAAATAGCACTTATTTCCGGCTGAAAGTGGTGCTATAAATATTTAGATTAAACCAGGTAAACAGGACGATTGCCAAACGGGATATTTCCGGAGAAAAGTTTTTAATTAAAAATTAATTAGATTTACTGCTATGAAAAAAAATCTGCTTCTCTGCTTGCTTATCGCCTGCATCATTGTAAATACTTCTGCCCAGCAATCACCTGCTAATCTTTCATTGCAGGTTAAAACTTTAAACGGTGTGGTAGAAGGAGTAAACGAATCTGGCATCCGCACTTTTAAGGGCCTGCCGTTTGCTCAACCTCCTGTTGGTAATTTAAGATGGAAACCGCCACAACCGGCAAAGAACCGGACCGGTGTATTGAAGGCTGATAAATTTGGACCACAGGCCATGCAAAAATATATTTTCAGCGATATGCAGTTCCGTTCAGATGGTGTTAGTGAAGATTGCCTTTACCTGAATGTGTGGACACCTGCCAAATCTGCAACTGATCGTTTACCCGTACTGGTATATTTTTATGGTGGTGGCTTTATGGCAGGCGATGGATCTGAATACAGGTATGATGGAGAAAGTATGGCGAGACACGGTATTGTAGCTATCACCGTAAATTACCGGCTTGGTATTTTTGGCTTTTTTGCTCATCCTGAATTAACAAAGGAATCAGCACACCATGCATCCGGCAATTACGGATTGATGGACCAAAGTGCTGCATTAAAATGGGTGCAACAAAACATTGCTGCTTTTGGCGGAGATCCTAAAAAAATAACCATTGCAGGAGAATCTGCCGGGTCTTATTCGGTTAGTGCGCAAATGGCTTCGCCTTTATCAAAAAATATGATTGCCGGTGCTATTGGAGAAAGTGGTTCGCTGTTGGGAAAACAATCAACTGTTTCATTAGCAGAAGCAGAACAGGTTGGAACAAAATTCGCTAAAAGTATTGGTGCTGAAACATTGGCTGCATTGCGTGCAATGCCTGCTGAAAAATTATTAGACGAAGTATCTAAACCCGGCATGGGCAGGTTTCCGGTAGCAGTTGATGGTTACTTTTTTCCGAAACCGCCGGTGCAGATTTATGCCAGCAGGCAACAAGCGCAGGTTCCGTTATTGGCAGGCTGGAACTCAGAAGAGAATAATTACAGATCTATTATTGGAAATGCGGAAGCTACGATTGACAATTATAAAAAAGCAATAGAAAGACTCTTTAGCGCACGTGCAGAAGATATGTTGAAGGCTTACCAGGTTAATAGTGATAAAGATGTAAAGCCTGTTGCTACTGATCTTGCGGGTGATCTCTTTATTGGATTCGGTACCTGGAAATGGACCGATATACAAAGCAACACCAGTGCAAAACCTGTGTATCGCTACATGTATACAAGGCCGAGGCCAATCATGCGTGCCGATGTTGGCAAGCCTGGCGCAACAGGATCAACAGGCGCATCGCACTCTGCAGAAATTGAATATGCCATGGGCAACCTGCCCACCAACCGGGTGTACGACTGGCAACCTGAGGACTACAAAGTATCAGAAATTATGCAAGCCTATTTTGTGAATTTTATAAAAACCGGCAATCCAAACGGGCTGGGTTTACCAACCTGGCAACCTGTTAAAAAGGGTGTTGCTGCGCCGGTAATGCATATTGATGCGGATACAAAATTAATGACTGAAAAACATCGGGAACGGTATTTAATGTTGGATAAAATGCCTGCTAATTAGAGTTGGTAATAGTTAAAACAATACGCTTTGATTTGATTTTTTTAGATCAAAAATAAAATAGAGATTAACCTATACGTTCTAATATTCACTTACCATTTTTTAAATTTATTGCTTACTGATCTTTCTTTTTGCTTGTCCAAAAAGAAACAAAAAAGACAGTCGGGAACGAAAACAGCCCGTTCCCGACATCGTTCCCTGAGGATCATTTGTGCATAGTGGTGAATTACAGTTTATCTTAATTGAGCGGAAATGCACACCTCAATTTTTTCAAAAAGTCTTTAATCTTTAAATTTAATTAGTATGCATTTCTATGGCATCGAAAAAAATGCGTTAAGAAAATTTGAAGCATCAGCGTAAAAAAATGAAATTGATGTTACCGATGCCTGGAATTATTCTTTGCTTGTAAGTCGCACATAGCTTGGGCTTATTCTGCTGTTTGAACTTATTTCATTTTAGCTGGGGCTTCAAATTTTTAGCCTTTTTTTTCGGAGCCTTGATTTTTTTTGTTACTTTTTTGCATCAAGGCAAAAAAGTAAATAGAGACTAGCCTATAGGTTTTAATATTGATATATTAACATCATAATAAACGCTTCAAAGTACATCCGCACGAAAATCATTATTCAACAATAACCAATGCTAATTTAACTCCACAGCTGATTTTTCAGAAAATACAGCATAGCTAAAACCCTTTACCAGCATAGATCTCAGCATGAATTCTTTATTTTTGTAGATATATTCCTACTTTCGCCGTAATTAATTTAGTAGTAATTTTTTTCCGGGAATCCTTTTATTTAAATCCCGGCCTTTCGCAATAACAGTTTTTACAATGGGATTTTATTCCCGAATTATAGAATTTTGGCAATGAAATCAATGCATGAAATCAGGCAGCAATTAAAAGACAAATATGACTCACTTATCAATTCAGACAATGCATTTACAAGGCTCCGGCATCGGTTAAAAAAAAGATATGATGCCATAGACAATACAAGGTTCAAAGGCAATGTTTTAAATGCACTCCCATTTTGGGTAGGCGCATTTATTACGGGTGTTACTGCTGTAATGTATGCACAATTATTTGCCTGGGCAGAGGCCGGCACACATTTTATCTATCAACAAGCAAGCTGGCTTTTCTTTATCGTTACCCCTTTATCCTTTTTCCTGGCTCTTTACTTCGTATTTAAATTTGCCACTTATTCAAGAGGCAGTGGTATTCCACAGGTAATGGCATCAATAGAATTGTCTAATCCAAAACACAATCATAAAGTAAATAAACTGCTGAATTTAAAAGTATTGTTTGTAAAAATACTTTCCAGTTTAACCATGGTATTTGGTGGCGGTGTTGTGGGAAGAGAAGGGCCTATCATCCAGATTTCAGCAATTATTTTTAAAAAGATCAATGACTTTTTACCCGACTGGTATCCAAAAATATCCAAGCAAAATATGATTGTAACCGGTGCTGCAGCCGGATTGGCTTCGGCCTTTAATACACCCCTGGGAGGAATTGTATTTGCCATCGAAGAATTAACAAAAACACATTTTAGCTTTTTTAAATCTGCCCTGTTAACCGGCGTTATCATTGCGGGTCTTACTGCCTTAACATTGTCGGGTCCATATCTTTATTTGGGATTTCCCCCGCTTAGTAATTTACCCGCCTGGATATTATTAATTGTAATTCCCGTAGCATTTATTACCGGTGTTTGCGGATGTGGTATGGGAACTATTATTCTAAGAATTTTTAAAAAGAATAAATCATTTTCTAAAAAGCATCATAAATATGTATATGCTGCAATCTGTGGTTTAATAATAGCAGCCCTTGCAATATTTATAGATGACAGAACATTTGGTTCGGGTAAAGAAATAATGATTACCACATTGTTTACAGATGCCAAACACCTGGAATGGTACATACCGATTTTAAGAATGGTAGGACCAATTATTTCATTTTCAACCGGGGCAGCAGGTGGAATTTTCGCACCTTCATTAAGTGCCGGTGCCAGCATCGGTGCCGTAGTTGCAGGATGGTTCGATTTGTCTCAAAGTGCCACCAATCTTATCATTCTATGTGGCATGACGGGCTTTTTAACGGGTATTACCAAAAGCCCTTTTACCTGTTCCATATTGGTGCTGGAAATGACGAACAGCCATAACATTATCTTCCATATCATGCTCACTGCTTTGCTATCAAATATCATTTCCAACCTGATGAGCAAGCAGTCATTTTATGATAACATCAAGGATCGCTACATTGAAGAAATTCATGAGGAAGATATGGAAGAACTAAAAGTGCAGGAAGTAGTGGAGGCTAAACCGCTGCCTCTGTAATTGCGTTGTATATAATTGACCCATTACTAGGCATAAACTTTACCTTTTAAAGTTTAAACCAAAAGTGATATAACTTTCTTCAATATAAATTGTGATTATTTCACAATTTATGTACATTTATACTATGTTTATAGAATTCCAAATAGGAAATTTTCGCTCTTTTAGAGACGTTCAACGATTTAGCTTACAAGCCTCCCCTCTCCGACCTAACGATAGCGGCTTAGAAGAGAATAATGTATTTGAAGATTCAGAATTTAGGCTGCTTAAATCAAAAGCAATATATGGAAGCAATGCAAGTGGTAAAAGTAATCTTGCAAAAGCAATTTTTGCTTTCACCTTAATGGTTAGCAAATCTGTTACTAAAGAAGACCTTCCTAAAATGATTTGGGATGATCGTTTTAAGTTAATTACAGAGTGGGATAACCAACCTGTGTTTTTTCAATATATATTCTTATCGGAAGGGAAAATTTTTAGATACGGGTTTCAAATACTAGATGCAAAAGTATCTTATGAATGGTTATTTGGTGGCGAAAAAAATGGCGAAAAAGAATATTTCATGCGAAACCCTGATGGCTTACAAATAAACGAAAAGCAATTTAAAGGCACTGAATTATTTTTAGACCAGATTAAAAAAGGCAACAACGAAATCTTTAGACCAGATTCTCTTTTTTTAACTGCCGCAGCACTTAACGGAAATAAATTAGCAACAAAGCTTAGAGACATCATCAGGGGGATAATTACTGTTGATGGCGTAAATGATGGAGATGCTTTTCTATATGCTATCTATGTCCTGGAAAAAGGAACTGAAGAAGAAAAATCTTCATTAAACAAATTACTTAGTGCTGCTGACACCGGCATAGAAGAGTTAGAAATCGTAGAATTTCAAGCGGAAAGATCAAAAAAACAATTGACCAAAAAAACTCAAAAGACTATAAATGATAATAGCAAATCTTTAAAAGGTCTTTTTTCACTACATTCAAGATATGACGAAAAAGGAAATTTTTATGATAAAATTTCAGTGCCTTTTGGAGATTGGGAGTCGGAAGGCACCGGTAAACTTTTAAGTATTGGCGCATTAGTTTTAGAAGCACTTAAAAATGGAAGAACGCTAATAGTTGATGAATTTGACGCTCGTTTTCATTCTAATCTTACTTTAAAAATTTTGGAATTATTTCATGATAAAAATTCTAATCCAAAAAATGCACAAATAATATTTGTTACTCATGACACAGGGCTTTTGCGAAGGGCTAAACTTAGAAGAGATCAGATTTGTTTTGTAAATAAAGATTACTATGGTTTAAGTTCAATTCGAACTCTAATTGAATATAAAGGAGTACGTAAAGATGCTTCATACGAAAAAGAATATTTGAGCGGAAACTATAGTGCTGTTCCTTCTTTAGACGAAATTGATAGGGTAATCAAGCATAAACTTGTTAAGAAATGATTGATTACAGAAAACCGGGCAAAGAAAAAGCGAATGAAGCTTTCCTCCGTCAATTAGGAATAGTTAAAGATGCAGATCCATACATTCAAGAGAGTGTTGAGCAGAATAAATTGTTTTTAATTATTTGTGAAGGAAAAAATACAGAGCCTTCCTATTTCAAAAGTTTTCCAGTACCATCCAAAACAGTTTTAATAAAGGGAGGCTGTAATTCTAAAACAGCATTAGTTGACTTTGCAATAGAAATAATGAATACAGAAGATTATGCCGAAAGGGAAATTTGGTGTGTTTTTGATTATGACATTAAACCTGATGAAGCAGCTACTCAACCTCAGGACTTCAACAGTTCAATTCTTAAAGCTGAGCAACATGGAATGAAGGTAGCATGGTCAAATGATGCATTTGAATTGTGGTTCGTTCTTCATTATCAGAAATTAGATATAGCTATAACGAGAAAAGAATTATACCCAATACTTAAAGAGAAGTGGGGTCTGGAAAGTTTTAGCAAGGTTGCAAAAACAAAAGATTTTTGTGAAGAACATTATAAGAGGCATGGCGGAACGAAAAGTGTTCTTCAAAATTTAGCAATTCGTAGAGCAAAAGAATTGCATGCTCTATTTAAAAATGGACAAGATTTTTCAAATCAATGCCCTTGCACCACGGTTCATCTATTAGTTGAAGAACTAAATAAGTATATAAAACCGTAACCAGTATTGTTCACAAATTCAACTGCTCCCAACATGGTTGCCAAAAGTTTGCCTAGGTGGATGATCAATCAGCAGAAATTTACTAATCAATTTCGGTTCGGGCGGTATAATCAATTTTAGTTTTCGCCTTTATCAAAACAATTTCAATCAACACGGTTCCCGGCGAACGAAATAATTCAAAATCTCCGACGATAACTGTCCGGTATGCGTTAACAACTATAAATTCACGATACATTTAAATAGTTGCCACCATTTCTTCTGCAAGTCCAAAGCTCATGGTCATTCCTGTACCGCCAACACCATTTAAAATGTACACCCCTTTCTCCGGCGACATAAAAACTTCGGTTTCACCATTGGTTAATTTTGGATAAATACCGTTCCAGCTTTCCATCACCGACCAGTTGTTAAAACTGGCAAATTCCTTCAAATAGTCGAGGATCATTTTATTAATAAAATGTTTATCAAACGGATCAAAGGTAACTCCGTATTCGTGTGAATCACCCACTGTTAATTCGCCCCTGCCGTTTTGAGAAACCATTACATGTATGCCCCACTGTAGGTATTCACTCATCTCCTTTTCGTACCGTTGTTTTAAATTAATTAAAGAAGGTGCCACTTTAAAACTCTCGTAGTGAATCAAAGATAATCCGCCACACAATGAAGTGCCAATGCGCCATTTACCCGGCTGAGCAGTGAGCCTCATCATTTGAAGTTTACATTTGGTAAGTGGATATTTTGCAAAAACTTCGGGATATAATGTTTCAAAATCTGCACCACTGCAAACAAAAATTACATCTGCTTCATATTCTTCTTCATTACCAATATATATGGTATGATCGGATATGTAAGTGATGCATTTTCCCCAATAAAACTCAATCCCGAATTTTTCATTAAAATAACCGGGTAGCTTTGCAATACTCTCCCGTGGATCAACAATTATTTCCTCGCTGCTATATAGGCCTCCAATTAAATTCTGCGAATTCACCGCATCATATTGCTGTATTATTTCTTCTCTGCTTAGTAATGAAACATCACGCCCCTGCCGGCGAAAGTTTTCATGTAATTCAGTAAGTACCTGCATTTCATCTGCATGATAGGCAAGGTGTAAACTACCGGCAGCTTCGTACCAGATGCCTGCAGCCTCGCAGGTTTCCTTCCAGATATTGCGGCTGCGAATGGCCCGGTTATAGCATTTACCTTCGGGCTGGCCAATTGGCCAGATCATACCGAAGTTGCGTATAGACGCTCCTACTGCCTGCTGATTGCGATCAAATACTTTTACTGAATATCCTTTTATTGCCAAGGCCCTGGCAGTAGCAAGGCCAACGATTCCTGCTCCTATTACAATAGCTTTTTGATTATTCATTGACGTGAAATTTATTGTTATACATTGATCTGAAATAGTAGCCGGAAATAATGGTACCGGCCAACCCAACAACTGAAAGTATGATTACACCGTACGCATAAAAATTTGTCCAGCTTAACTGAATGTGAAATACACTCTTGCTTAGCATTACCGCCACACTGCCCAGGTAGCCATAAGAATCTGCCAGGTACATCAGAAACCCCACGTTTCCGGCGTATTTAAAGGTTGCAATCATACGTTCGAAAAGTACACAATTGAATGGAATATATCCCATATACAATCCAAGGCCAACCAACATCATCCAGTAAAATGGCGGCAATATTCCCTGCATAAAAAGAGCCGTCGCAACACCTGCCAATACAAAGCCAGCTCCAATAATTACATGCGATACCAACAATGCTTTTAAATTATTCCGGATATAAATCATGGCAGAAATTAATGCCAGGATGATGATGGTAGTAGGGATTTCTGTTTGAACAAATTTTTCCGGCTGATTGGCAAAGCCCATTTCAATCCACATATCGGCAGCAAAATTATCCCGGATATCGCGGAACACCGTTAGAAAAACATAGATGATTAGTAACGTTAAAATACCCGGAAAAAATGTTTTGATATAGGTAGAACGATCCGCTTTCAACATCGCCTTTCTTTCCGTTCTTAATAGTTTGTCTGCTTCGGATGGCGCAGGTATTTTTTCGAGCAGCCAAACAAATAACAGCAACGGAACCAGGAAAGTTAAACCGGCAAAAAAAGGCAGCCACATTTCCGGAATGGCAAATTGCAATTGCAAAAACCCGGTTACAGATTTTACAAAACCGGATGAAAAGATAAAACTAACGGCAAGGGCTGCCCCAATAAAGTCGGTAGCTTTTCTACCTTCAACAAAAGAAAAAACAATACCCCAGATTAATCCCAATGGGAACCCATTCAGCAATAACAACGGAATATTATATGGAGCCGGTACAATGGCAAAAAGCAACAAAGCAAGCCACGAAATACCAACCAACATAAGAATCAATTTGCCCCGGCCCATCCGCTTTAATTCGGCAATAAATTTTACCCCATAAAACTTGCTAGCCATATAACCAAGCACCTGTGAAATTACAAGACAAGTTTTAAAATCAACCCCCAACACGGCTGGCATATCTGCGTAAGTGCCTACTGTAAAGGGTTTCCGAAAACCGTACACCATTGCATAGGTAAGAAATGTAATGATTGCGGCAAAAATAGGAGAGGCGGTCAGCTTTACTGTAAGTGGTTTGGAGGGGGTGTTAATCACATGTTTATTTTTAAAATTGCAGGCACCTCACTTAAAGAATTAATAATATAATCCGGAGATGCTGTAACAAGTTGTTCATGTGTATGGGCTCCCGTAGTAATACCGAATGTAATGCCGCAACCTGCATTTTTGCCTTCTTCAATATCGATGATTGAATCGCCGATTTTCACCACATGTTTTGGATTGGTTATCAAAAATTGTTGCATGGCCAGTTGAATCATATCGGGCATCGGGCGGTTATTGCTTACGTCTGTTGCCGTAACCAATCCATCAATCTGTGCGCCTTCTTTCCAGTTTAATTTCTTTAGCAAACCTCTTGCAGTTTTTTCATTATACCCCGTATTTAATATTACCAATATATTATTTTGTTGCAGGGTTTTAAATAATTCTTCAGCGCCTTCCTGTGGCTTTACATCAATATTATCATAAGCAATTTCAAGCGCCTTATCAAAATACAGGTACAGGTTTTCGGCAAGGCCCGGCTCCTGATGTTTGGAACTTAGTGTTAAAATATCACGGATAGCCTGTAACTTTTCTTTACCTGCTCCTGTCTCCAAAACCTGTTCAAGGCTTACTTCGTAACCAGCATCATTTATTATTTTATGAAGGGTTTTATACACCACATTATCTTCATTCACCGTGGTACCGGCCATATCGAACACAATCATTTTTGTCATGGTTAACTATTTTATAATGGTAAGGCTAATATTTTCTACACATCACTTGCATAAAAATTAATTGCCCGATTGCAAATGTTCCAGCATTAGCTTTTTATAATGATCCAATGATGGCAAAGGCTTGGCAACTTCTTTTGCCTGCTCATCCCAGCGGCGCAACTGTACATACATATCGCTAAGTTTATCGGCTTCAAAAGCAGCGGCTTCTTCGGCAGACATAACGCCACCCTGGTATCCAAGTGTTTTTATACTCGCCGGTGAAAGCTGGTCAAAATATTCAGGATACTTAAAAGTGAGGTATCTTTTTGCAGCCACATGAGATTGTACCAGCTTCGCAATTTTTTCAGAAAAGCCTTTACTAAGCAAATATTCTCCACCTAATTTTTCATGATCGACTATACCGGCACCATCCATTTGCTGCAACTTTTTTTCAGGAAAAGCAAATTCATATAAATGGCCGATATCATGAAAAAAAGCAGCCAGTATTAATTCATCATCTGCACCCGAAGCTTCGGCCAATTGGGCACATTGGCACATGTGCTCTATTTGGGAAACTGGTTCGCCGATATAATCTTCGCTGCCAAATTGCTGATACATTGACATGATTTCGTCAACGTTTTGGTGTATTTGAACTGATGTCATTTTTATTTATTTTTTACCAGCGTTTATTTAAGAAGCTGTTTGAGTTAATTATTTGAGGTGCCGGCAGAAGTGCTTTGTGGCAACATCGTTGTGTCACTCACTTGTACGGCATACCTTTTTCAACTTTAATTATACAATAGTTAAAACATTTTATTTAACCCAAACAGCTTCTAATTCATATTATCCGTTCTATTCGTTTGTATTTTCAATTCGTTGCGTTCGCCTCCTTCTCGAAAGCATTCGGGACGTAACCGGAACGCTGCTGCTATACTCATCAATTCACACGTATATTTTTCACATAAATTTATTACTTGCAAATTCTGCCTACAAATCCATCCCAATTCCTACATAAAAACTTCTGCCTGTAGAAGGGATAATTCCAGGACCGGGATACTCATCTGTACGCTGTGTAAAATATCTTTTGTCAGTAACATTATTTACACCGCCTTTAAACTTCATTTTTTTATATAACAACGTGAACGACCAATCCAGCACTGCATAACCGGGAATTTTGCCAATGAGTGGATTGGAAGATCTTACCGTGTTGGCTGCATCACTAAAAGCGTCCGATTGCTCCGAAAATTGTATAGAAGTTTTCAACCATTTTTTTGAATAACTTAATCCAATGCGGTTAATGATTTCAGGTGCATATTCTACCTTGTTACCTTTATACATTCCTTTCGCATATTTGGCATTGGTGTAAGCAAATGAATTGTAAATATGAACTGCCCCAAATTTGCTTGCAGCTTTTAATGCACCCGTAATATTTAATTCAAGGTAGCTTTCAATTCCTTTGTGAATACTTTTATCAGTATTGGTTCGTAAGTTGTAATCCTGGCCATTTTCATCCTGCCTGATTACAGTGCCAATGCGATTATTGTAAGCCAGGTAAAACAGGCTTACATCATAGTTAAACAGGTTTTGAATATTGCCGTTTATACCCAGGTCGCTATTCCAACCCTTGGGATCTTTCATATCAGGATCAACCTTCGATACTGTTCCAAAAGGTACCAGTTGTGCATAATCAACAGGGCGGTAAGACTGTGAAATATTTCCGTAGATATTGCCCGTTTTACCCAATTTGTATTGCAGACCCAATGCCATTAAAATAAAGCTTCTCGACTTTTCGGTTTCCGTTTCTTTTTCAATTCCATTTACTTCAATCTCTGCTTCTGCTTCGGATTCAAGCGATTCAAAACGAATACCCGGAACGATGGAAAGATTTTTATTTACCTGTATAGCACTTTCAATAAATGCTGCAATATTGGTGGTTGAAAAATGAAAGTTTTCTTCGTATTCGCCTTTGGTTGAAAGATCAAAATCGCTGGCGTTTGTTCCGGGTGCTTCTTCATTGCGGTCGAACCCGGCAACTGCAAAACGAATACCTGTAGCAAACGTATTCTTAATGCTGCCCCAATCGCTAACATGAATTAGCCTTAGTTCTGTAGCGAGGCTTTTCATCAATTCCTGGTCAACTTCCCGGTCGGGGTATTGCCCCGTTGATGGATCTTGTATGTCAGGTTCTCCGGGTAATTTATTAACCCAAACTAAACTTCTTTGCCCGGAAATAATAGCAGACTTGATATGCAGGGATGTATTCCTGCTCATGTTATAATCGTAAAAAACTGTTACAACATTCCATGGGCTTTTCAGCCAGTTGCGGCTACGCACAGAAGTTTTACTATCAGCCTCAAACTGATCATCGGTTAACCCTCCCGGCATTTTTATTTTATTACGCAGCAAAGAATATTCAATGCCCGCCGTGGCTTTTTCACTAAATTTATAAGTAAGCTTTCCATAGCCTGTTAATTGTTGTTGTTGCGAATTCGGCCGCCAACCCTGTAGTGTACGGTAATTGATGAAGCCAAAATATTTCCAGTTTTTGTAAGTGCCTCCAACCGCATGATAGGAATTAAAAAGGCCATCGCTACCCGCAGTTTGCATGGTGCTGTAGGTAACTGGTTTATTAGCATCGCCATCTTTCAACACATAGTTTACCATGCCTCCCAACTGGGCGCCAAACTGAATACCGGATGCTCCTTTTACCAATTCTACTCTTGCAACGGCTTCCATAGGTGGCAGGTAATAGGTTTCGTTATAACCATACACATCTGCAGCAACATTGTAACCATTTTGCCGGACGTTCATTTCAAGCGACTGTACGGGGTTTAAACCACGCATTCCAATTCCATTGGCTACAAAGCCACCGGTTTCGCTTTCAACAATATTTAGTCCGGGTATTCTACCTAAAATTTGCCTGGTGTTGTTGATGGCTTTGTTGGCATCAATGCTATCTACTTCTATCAGTTCTGTTTTTTTTCCGGCGTAAATGATCGGGCCATTTACTTCATCAAAGTGCCCGATGCCATTCATTGCTTTATAACCGGTAACTGATACCCCAGATAAATTTTGAGTAAGCGTATCGTTGACTTGTGCCTGCAAATAGCCAGCGCTCAACAATGACCCAAAGCATATTAAGAAGGATTTGTGAGATAAATAATTCATGTATAAAATTACTAATTGCAATTTATTAAAATGTTCAGCAGATTATCCGGGTGCATTTAAAATCCTATCAGATGTCTCGGCAAATAATTGATTAGCCGATAACAAGTATACAATAAAAGCTGCTTTGAAAAGATACAGTACAAGTGAGTGACACAACGATGCCGCCATGAAAACAAATGTTCGTCTCCCCCTAAAAAAGCTACATTCGTTAGATCGGATTGGAAATACCACCTATTCCTTCAATTATTAATTACCAACTTTTTTATAATGTTCCGCCTTCATATCATCCACATCATCCATCTCCGGGCCCTTCATTACTTTGCGCCAATCTACTCCGCGATGATATTTTAGCATGGCTTTTTCTACATCAAAAATACGTTCATCATGTTGTTCCAATGTGTACGGTGTAAAGTCTGGCGTGGCAGTAAAAAAATCCTGTAGCAGCGAGCCTGTTACATCATATTGATTTACATAGGGCACGCCTAAAATATTGTAAATGGTTTTTAAAATGGCGCCAAAGTTGGCGTGGGTATGGCTCACATATCCCTTCTTAACATAAGGCCCGGCCATCATTAAAATACTACGATGTGCATCAATGTGATCTACCCCACCCTGCGGATCATCTTCTGTTACAATCACCAACATATTTTTCCAGTATTTGGTACGGGATAAAAAATGCAATATTCTGCCAAGGGCAAGATCATTGTCGGCCATAAATGATTGCGGATGGGCATAGCCATCTTCGGGACGCATGTGGGCTCCATGATCGTTGGGTAATTGCATGGTTATTAATGAAGGCAATGGCTGTTTGCCTTTGAGCCACATTTTTGTAAACTCATCTTCAAACTGGTTCAACCTAAACTGATCGGGAATGTTCATATTGAAGCCTGCATAATTATGACTGGTACGGGTAAACAAAGCCTTTTGCATGGGCACCATTACGCCGTGTGCCGCACCTGTGGCGGTATCCATCCATTCTTCCCGTACATGTGCTGTTTCATTGGCTTCGCCAAAATTATAGAAGGACACTTTTTTTCTTTCCAATGCTTCCCACAAACCACCAATTTCTGCATAGTCTTCCGGATCCATACTTCCGGTAGATCCGGGGAAACGACGGCCGGGTGCTTTGGAAAAATATTTAGCCGTTTTATCTACGCTTGAATTGGTCTCTACCCATTCGTTGGGTATTACGCCAACCATCCAGTGATGCCCGTGAATAGATGCATCGCTATCGCAATAAAAATTATCGCTGAATGAAAACTGTTTGGCTATTTTATGATGATTAGGCGACACCCGTAAATGATCGTATTTATTGCGAATAGAATCTGCCAGCGTGTACTCGCAGTTAACGCCATATCTTGCCAGCGTGCTATCACCTTTTGCATTGGGCAACTGTCCCATTACTTCATCATAAGTTCTGTTTTCCTTGGTGATGTACACTATGTACTTTATCGGGCTGTTGTGTAAGCCGGGCAAAACCGGTAGTGGGCTTTTAGGGTCGTCTTTGATAGTGGTACTTACAAAAGTATTGCTGAGTGTTTGCTTCGTGTAAGCATTCAATTCTGTTGCTGATGGCATCGCCACTTTTTGAAAAGTCCCCAACTGTATATCGCCGATATAAGTGCCTTGTGGTGGCGCAACAAAACCATCGCCGCCATTGGGGCCTGCACCTAAACCACGACAGGTGATGATATAAATTTCTTTTTCATCTTTTGACAATTGAACTCTTGTTGGGCCCCAACCCGTTGGTATTAGCCCCTTGGTTGTTTTAGTGGCCACATCAATTAAGGCCACTGCATTAAAACCGAGTAAAGCAGCGTACAAAGTTTTTTCATCTTTACTCAACGTAATGCCAAATGGCAATATGCCACGATATTTATCAATGCGCTTATCAACGGTAATTTGTATGTGCCCTGTAATTTTATGATTTTTATAATCGATGATTGAAATGTTATCGTTGGTTGCATTGGTTACATAAGCAAAACGCTTACCAACTGCAATGGAGTTAGGACTGGCGCCACCAACCACTTCTCCTTCTTCAATCATTTCTCCAACCTGGAAGCCGGTTTTAAATTTATCGGTTACTTTATTGGTGGTAAGATTGATGGCAAACACACTCATTGCTTCGGGTGAATGCGGACTGCCAACACCAGGAATTTCTTTGCCCTCAACCACTGTACCATTGATAGATTCTTTGGTATTATCACCGTAGGGATGATGAGAAATTAACATGGAATCGAAATTATCTTTCGTTAATCCTTTTACGAGCGGGTAACTGTACACGCCAACATTGGCAACAAAGGCTGTTTTTTTATCAGCGCTCAATGCAAGCCCGAATGGCTGGCGTCCTGCATTGATGGAAGCGGTTAATTTTTTAGCAGTAATATTATACCGGACCATTCTAAAATTTCCACGGTCCAATATCAGCAATTCGTTGTTGGCTTCATTTAATAAAAGATCTGAAGTAAAGCTGTCATCATAATCCACCCCATTCACTTTTCCATTGAGAGAAATAGAATCGATGCGTTGCAATTTTTCAATATCATACACAATCACGGCGCCGTTGTCGCCACCACTCAGGTAAACGGTTTTTGAATCGGGTGCAAACGCCACCCCTAAAAAAGAGCCATGTGTTAAGGCAGAAGGAATGCTTGATTTTGTCAATGAATCAGCATTGAAAGGATTGCCGGTTAATGGCTCATGCGCCAATGGCGAAGTAAGTTTATTGTTATAACCCGGCACACGTAAATTTTGCATGCTTTGCAAATCTATGATGGTAAATACGCCATTGTGCAGCGTTACAGCTTTTTTACCATCTGGTGAAATGGCCATTCCAAAAGGATCATTGGTAATTCGGATGAAATTGCCTGCGGGGCTTACCAGCCTGCCACTGGGCAAAACGGATGTGCCCTGTTCGTTGATGATACAATATTTATCAGTGGCAGGGACCTGTAATACATTGACTGTTTTTTGAGCAAACAAATTAAAAGATACCGTTGCCAGTAAGAGAGATAAGAAGGAAGTCTTTTTCATAATAAATTAATGGAACATAAAAGTAAGGCAGCGCAATTAAAGTGCTGCCTTACAATTGGGTGCATTTCAAATTGTCGCTGGCTGGTGGAGACACCAGCCAGGGTAGTCAGCCGTGGGCGGTGTCTCCACCGCCCACAGTCTTACAAATAAAGCGACAATTTGAAATACACCCCCTTACAATTTAAGAAATCATTTGCTGCTATTGCAATATCCACATTTTACCATTAATATCATCATTACCACTGAACTGCTTTTTAAGTGCTGCGTTATAATTATCTGTATTGGCAGACAACTCTGATGAAGGATATTTAAAACGCAATGGAATTCTACCGCTGTTACCCGTACCTGGGCCTGTTGTGAAAACAGGAATTCCGGTTCTGCGATTTTGATAGAATGATTCCAGGCCTGAATGACGGAACAAAGCCAGGTATTTCTGATCAAGTATTTGTGTTAACCCTGTACCATTATTTCCGGCATATTTAATAACTGGTTGGTTGTAATAATTATCCAGATCAACATCTACCGAATAAGTATTGTATGTACCAAGACTTGCACCGGGTTTTAAAAAATACACTGCCATTGCACCTTTAACCGGTACATTATATGAAGCAAAAGAAGCAAACATCCCAGTATGATAATAAGCTTCAGCATCACCCAATTTACCGTTCGCTATCCAACCCCTGTTGATGGCTTCAGCAATATTGAAACACATTTCAGGAAAACCAACCTGTATACTTGGTTCGCCGGTGTAGGTATCGTAAAAATGCTTGCGGTTGATGAGTGAGTATTGACCGCTACTGGCTTTAATGTACATATCTCCAAGATCTTCACCCGGATCTGCACCAACAAATGCAGCAAAACTTGTAGGGTTTGTTCCACCTGAAACCATTGCTGCTGCTGGTTCGCTGGTAATAAACACTCTGGGGTCTTTAAAGCTGGTAAGCATTCCTACATAAGTAGCAGAAGTATTTTCACGCAGTGCATCAAAACCAAATGAACCCGGATTTTGCGGATAATTATTGGAAGGATAAACGTAGGTATACAGCAGGTTGTCGCTGCTGCTTTCCATGATTGGATACTTGGTTGCATTGCTTACAATATCTGAAAACTGTTGCTTTAATTTCAGGTCTGCATCTGTTGCTTTATTACTTAACTCAATGAGCAAACGCAAACGATAGGTGTTTACCAGCTTCTGCCATTTAGCAAGATTATTGCCATAATAAATATCTCCGGCAAGGGTAATATTGTTAGATGCAATTAACTGGGTCAATTGTGTATTGGCTGTTTCCAGCCAAACAAATGCCTGAAGAAAAATATCCTTTTGCTGATCGTAAGCTGGTTTAAGATTATCTGCACCCTTCACAGCTTCTGCCATTGGGATATCTCCCATTTGCATGGTCATTTTTGAAAAGAAATAAGCCTTAAAAAAACTGGCCAAAGCACTGTAAGGATTTACTGCAGCAGCGCCACCGGCCAATGCTTCTTCTTCCATTTTAGCTACATTTTTTAAGGTAGGATAAAAGTTGGTACCCGAACCAAAGTCGTAGCGGTTGTTTCCATAATAATCGTAGTTCTGTAAAAAGTACTGACTGTACTTTTCAAAATCACCACCTGGCTCTTCGTACAAATCATTGAGCACGCCATTCAACAGCAATGATGCCGGTACATGGGTTGGTTTGTTTTCATTTACATTCAGATCGCTGAAAGATTTCTTACAACCTGGTGCAATGCACGCCAGTAGCGCCAGGCAGGCTGTTGTATAAAGAAGCTTTTTCATTATATAATAGTTTTATACGTTAATTAAAATACTACGTTGAAGTTGAAACCAAACCTGCGTGTAGTAGGTGATTGCAAGCCGGTACCGCTTAAAGAATAATTGTATTGATCCAGGTCAACATCTTTAAAACGTTTGTCTTTGTAGAAGTAAATTAAGTTTCGTCCAACAAGTGAAACACTTGCTTTGCTGATCAATTTTCCGGTTAACCATTTTGCAGGAAGATCATAGCTGATGGTTACTTCACGCAACTTTGCAAATGTTTTACTCATCAGGTTAGCTTCAGAAATATTGTAGTATTTACTCACATAATCCTGTACATGTGTAACCTGTGTATTGGCGGTAAACTTTAGTTGATCGTAATTTAAAATAGCGCCTGTTTTTGAATCGTAGTTAATGGGCACATTGTTTGAAACAACCACACCTTCTCCTACATAAATCCCTTTAAAACCCACATCGCCTGCATGATCATTATCTGCTCTTCTTGCCACGCCTAATGCACCTTCAACCGTTTCCATATTACGTCCGCCACGCATTGTTTTGTTACGCATATAATCTGTAGTAACACCACCCACACTACCATCAAATTGAAAGGAAAGGGACAATCCTTTAAATCCAACTTTGTTGAAAACACTCCATTGATAATCGGCATTCAAATTACCTAAGTACTGAGCCACCGGATTTTTTAGTGGTTTACCTGCTGCATCATGTATTACCTGCCCATCGGCTGTTTTCACGAATGTGCTGTTGTAAAATTTATCAACCCTGTCTCCTTTCTGATAAAATGTATTGTAGATCGTTTGGCCCGGAGGCAATTCATTGTACCTGTCCTGGTAAGAAGAAACATTTACCAACACATCCCAGCTAAAACCATTTCGTAATCTAACAGGTGTGCCGGTTAAGGAAAATTCGTAACCAGTCTTTTTAGTTTTTAAAGCATTCAAATAATAGTAGCTGTAACCACTTGCAGTTGATATCGGATTCTGCAAAATTCTTGGTCCATCCAAATATTGAAATGCAGTGGCACTAAAGCCTAAACGGTTCCTTAAAAATTTGATATCAAACCCTTGTTCAAAACTTACCCGGTTAAATGTTTTGATATTTGGATCGTACAGGTTGCTGGTATAGTACGCAGCCGTTTGATTGTTGTATGGTTTGCTCGTTGAGTAAGCGGATGATAGAGAATAATCCGGGCCACCATAAGGTGACAGATAGTTATTACCATAATCCAGCGGATAATCAAACAATGAATTTCCTGAAGGAGAATTACCAAAGGCAGAGATAGAATTAAACGGAGCAACACCTACTGTAGATGAAGTTGCATCGCCATGCACTGCTGCATAAGATCCCCTGATTTTAAAAAATGAAATAACTGAAGGCAGTTTTACATAGTCTGAAATAACAGACGCCACAGACACACTTGGATAAAAGAAACTGCTGCTGTT
Source organism: Ferruginibacter sp. (assembly GCA_040002495.1). GTDB lineage: Bacteria > Bacteroidota > Bacteroidia > Chitinophagales > Chitinophagaceae > Ferruginibacter. The sequence continues at coordinate 28,712 of JBDUEK010000032.1, read as the reverse complement.
GACAGGCAATGCAGAAGATTTATCAATTCTACCTGTTGCAGCAATTGTTGCGTATTTACCCAGCGATGCATCCATAGAAGCATATACACTCAACACACGCATATCAGATGCAAAACTATTGGCCTGCACTGCATTTTTTGAATTACTAAATGAATAAACATTCGGCACATTCAGGTAATCTGTAGAAGAAAAATTTGAGTTGTAAGCAAAGGACCGGATGTTACCTCCACCAAGGCCAGACAAATTAAGGAAGCGGCCGATATTGTAATTGTAGTTTAACTGAACCTCTGTATTGTTTTCAAAAAGATTGCGATGGTCTTCCCTGTAATCTCCCAGGGCCTGGTCTCTTCCATAAGGATGTGCAGAGAAAGGCATTTTTTCGGTACGTAATAAATTGTAGGTACTAATCTGTGTACGTGCCAATGCATTCAGGTGTTGATTTATTTTGAAGTTGGCTGATACATAACCATAGATATCATTTTTGTAATGGCCACGTTGCCAATCCTGCACCATCAGGTAAGGATTGTGATAACGCTGGTATTCTGCAAACACTGATTCAGTGCCCACTTTACCAGGTTTCCAAATTGCCCTGATATCCGGTGCATCCACATCCCAGTCAGCACCTGTCCATACAGCAATATTGTACAACAAACTGTTTGGCCCATAATCTACATCCGGAAAATTTGGTGTGTATTGCCTGTTGTAATTAAGGTTAGCTTCTATCTTCAATCTTTTGGTAGGATTGAAAGAACCATACATATTAAAGTCGGTAATGTTAAGCTGGTTGTTTGGAATAATACTTTGCTGATAAGAATGCGATAATGAAAAACGCATGGTATAGTTTTCACCATTTGCATTTAAGGCAATGTTGTTGGTAGTTTGAAAACCTGTTTGTAAAAAACGGCCCAGGTTATTTTTACCTCTTGCCACCCATGGAGTAGGTGCAATATTTCCTGTAAAATCCTGGTCGTGACCGCCGGGATAGGAAGTAACGTAAGTGGTGTTGGGCGTATAAGCGCCATCATACTGAGGTATTAATTGGCCTTCAAAACGTGGTCCCCATACATCATAATCATTGTCATTTTTACCACCACCTTTTCCATCACCAAATGCATATAAGGCATTTTCACCCGGACCATATTCGTCCTGTACTCTTGGAAAAGCAAGAAAGCCTTTATCGATAGAATTAGTTGAATTGATTTCAAGCGTGAAACCCTTTTTACCAATCCTGTTTCCTTTTTTAGTACTAATAACAATGGCGCCGTTCTGTGCACGGCTACCGTACAATGCAGCAGCAGCAGGCCCTTTCAGGATTGTGTATGATTCAATATCATCAGGACTGATGTTCCAGGTATCGGAACTGATAGGAATACCATCCACCACGTACAAGGTAATTTCATTACCACGTAGCAACACTGTTGGCTTACGTAATAATTCTGCAGATGGCCCAACTGAAAGGCCTGCAACCTTACCCGTTAGTCCGCTGATGGGGTTTTGATCCCTTGCCTTTACAAGGTCTTCGCCCTTTACTTCCTGTACGGCATAGCCGATTTTTTTCACTTCTTTTTTAACACCCAATGCAGTTACAATTACATCACTCAATTGCTTGCTATCAGCAACCAACTGAATGTTTAAAAAAGTACTGCTGGCATTTACTGTTTGATTTTCAAATCCAATAAAACTCACATAGAGTTTTGAATTTTTGGGAGCTGTAATTGAGAATTCACCGGCGGCATTTGATGTAGTTCCGGTAGCTGACTGTTGCAAAATAATATTTGCATTTTCGATTGGCTTACCCGAGACGCCATCTGTAATTTTCCCTTTTACCTGGATGGACTGAGCCATGGAAAAAATGGGAACGCAAAGGAGAACGAAAGCCACTAATAGCTTTGTTAGTTTGAGTGTAGGTAGATTCATAAACAATGTTGTTTTTGTGAATGCAAACCTACCCGCCCAGTTTTAACAAATAGTTGAGCAAAAGTTAAGATAAGGTAAACTAATTGTTACCAAAATGATTATTTGTTTAATGAGAGTAAACTAATAACGGGAAATTGTTAAGAAAAAAAGAGCCTATTTTGGCGCATTAAAGATATAGACCACCAGCATTTGCGCTTCGGAATCACCTGCATTTTTGGGATTGTGAGGTTCTGTTGCATCAAAAAAAATGGAATCGCCTGCTTCCATTTCAAAAACTTCTTCGCCGATGGTGTACTCAATATTTCCTTTTAAGATGTATTTAAATTCAAAGGCGTCTGTTTGTACATTTGGACGTTGAGCATCCGGCATTAATGTAAGCAATACAAAATCTACATGGTATTCGTTGATGGTAGAAGACATGATCCGCTGATATTGAAAACCGACCGCATTCTCTTTTTCAAACGGTTGATATTGTTGCTTTTTTTTAAAGATGACTTTACTTTCTTTTCCTGTATTAAAGTCCTGGAAAAAATCATTGATATCAATCTTCAGTGATTTGATGATATTGAGAAAAACAGTGAGCGATGGAATGGTACGATTGTTTTCCACCTGGCTCAGCATCCCTTTAGTTACACCTGCAGACTCGGCCAGATCCTGAAGGGTAATATTTTTTTCCTTGCGGATGTCTTTTATTTTGTTCGTTATCTGTACAATGATGTCTTCCTGCATTCAATCGTTTTTTTTACTTTTAAACAACATCAAACATAGGGAAATATTGTACTGTTAAAAACTGGTAGCAAAGATTTAACATGGGGTGCCATTGAGGTTACCAGTCAGTTTGATTGAAAAATCTTAAAACTTCACTGGATGTTAAAAATTCAGAAACCTATTTCCTGACCGTCGCTAATTTGATGGGTGCATTTAAAATTGTCGCTACCTAAAAATAGAGATGTTATCTTTTTTAATTCACTTCAAACTTTAAAGTTCTGGCTAAAAGATGACATCTCTTGCGACAATTTTAAATGCACCCAATTTGAATCAACCACTGCCACTTCGCAAAAACTTCTTTAAATTTGAAAAATGAAACTTGCAATTCAATATTTAAATGACGCAAACGGCCACACACAGGCAGTACAGTTACCGGTTAATGAATGGGAGAAGTTATTAAATAAGCTTAAGAAATATGAGCAAGCATTAAAGTTGAAAACTGATTTACAGGAAGCGTTTGACCAGGTAGCAGTTTTAAAAAATTCAAACCAAAAAAAACAAACACTAAATGATTTTCTAAATGAGCTTTAGTGTTATTCCAAGTGGTAAATTTAAAAAGGAAGCAAAACGTTTAATCAAAAAATTCCCATCTCTTAAACAGGAACTTGTTGACTTAAATTTTACTCTTGAAAATGAGCCAGGCGCAGGAACACCTTTGGGTAGTAATGTTTTCAAAATTCGAATTGCTATAAAAAGCAAAGGGAAAGGCAAAAGTGGAGGAGGCCGTATTATAACTTATGTACTGAAAGAAAACAAAGAAGTTTACTTGTTGACTATCTACGATAAATCTGAGTTTGACAGCATTGATGACAAACTCATCCGGGCAATTATCAAAGCAGTTGAATTAAAGAAATAAGACGACTCAATTACAAAATAATTCACCACCTTACCGATGCTGCGAAAACAGCCATGGCAACAAACTTGGCTCCGCAAAAGCCGCATCCCAACTATTATGATCGGCTTCCGGGTAAACCGTATACCTTGCTTTTGCTTCTACATTTATGAGTGCTTCATACATTTGCTGAGAAAGTGCAGGCGGTACCACATCATCTTTTGCTCCATGAAAAATCCACCAACTGGTTCCTTTCATTTGTTTTGCCGTGGCAGGATTTCCGCCACCACATATAGCAATAGCAGCCGCAAAAACTCCCGGATTGCGGTTAACAATTTCATAGGTTCCCATACCACCCATTGAAAGTCCGGCAGCATACACCTGCGTTTTTTCTACAGGATAAGTCGTTAACAGGCGGGTTAACAATTCCTGCGCCATTACCATTGCCCGTGTTGGTGCAGCAGTGTCGGAAAATATAAACTGGCGCCTTCCTGCTGTATCCATCCGGAAACTAACATTGCTCCAAAAACTATTTTTCGGGCATTGAGGAAATACTACAATTGCAGGGTAATTTTTACGACTGCTATCATTTGCAAAAAGTCTTCCTCCATTCATCAACTGGCTTTCATTATCACTGCCACGCTCTCCGGCGCCGTGTAAAAAATAAACCAACGGATATTTTTTTGAGGCATCATAATGTTCAGGAAGCAACAAGCGATACCGGATGGTATCGCCATTACTTATAAAAATATGTTTCTTGTATAATTGCAGTTCCTGTGCGTAGCTATTAACTGAGCAGGCAATAACAATTGTGTATAGTAAAAGTCTTTTCATGCATTTCTATTTTTAACTAAAAAATTTAATGAATGCGCCCCATTAAAATTCTCTTTCAGAAAACATCCATTTTCTATTTCACTAATTTAAAGGATGCTTCTTTAACATCGTGACTATTGCCTCCTATAAAAACCTTAAAATCTCCCGGCTCGGCAACATATTTCAAATCGTAGTTATAAAATTTAAGGTCGCTGGCACTGATTGTAAAACTAACTTTTTTCGATTCCCCGGCATTTAATTCAATCTTTTGAAACCCTTTTAATTCCTTTACCGGCCTTGTGCTGCTACCTACCAGGTCACGGGTGTATAACTGTACCACTTCCTTACCGGCAACACGACCGCTGTTGGTAACCGTTACCGTAGCCGTTAGTGACTGCATAGCATTGATGCTGCTGCGGCTCAGGCTAATATCACTGTAAGTAAAATTAGTATAACTCAACCCATATCCAAATGGATAAACGGGATCATTGGATACATCCAGGTAATTGGATCTGAATTTTTGAAACCAGGCTCCTTCACCCAACGGACGCCCGGTATTTTTATGATTGTAGTAAATGGGCACCTGGCCTACATTCTGCGGAAAGGTAGCGGTAAGTTTACCGGATGGATTAACGTTTCCAAACAATACATCTGCAATGGCGTCACCGGCTTCTGAACCGCCAAACCATACATTTAATATGGCGGGTACATGTTCGCTTTCCCATTTGATGGCCAGCGGTCGGCCGGTAAATAATACCAATACCAATGGCTTACCGGTTTTAACCAATGCCATTAATAAATCTTTTTGTGCTTTAGGAATTTCGAGATTCGTGCGGCTGCCGCTTTCACCGGTCATTTCTGCTGATTCGCCCAAGGCAGCAACAATCACATCGCTTTGATTGGCGATGGCTACGGCCTCATCAATGATTTGTTGTGCGGGCCTGTTATCATGCACCAATGCTTTTCCAAACATGCCTGCTCTTTGTTCAAATAACGTATCACTGCTAAGGTTGCTTCCTTTGGCGTATAATATTTTTGCATCGCTACCAACTGCATTTTGCAACCCTGCCAATACAGAAATTGATTTTGAAAAATTTGCGGCTACACTCCAGGTGCCGGTCATGTTTTCTTTTGCATCAGCCAATGGCCCAATCAATGCAATGGTGCCTGTTTTTTTAATCGGCAAAACATTACCCTGATTCTTTAACAACACAAAACTTTCGGCAGCAATTGTTCTTGCAGCAGCCCTGTTGGCATCATTATATTTGTCGGTTTTAGAACGGCCTGCATCGCAGTATCGATAGGGGTCTGCAAACAAACCTAATTTATATTTTGCTTCCAGTATCAACCTGCAAGCTTCATCAATTTGTGCAAGCGTTACCTTTTTTTCCTGAACCGATTTTTTTAATGTAGTCAAAAACCCTTCGCCTACCATGTCCATATCAATGCCTGCATTCATTGCCAAAGCTGATACGGTTTGCAGATCGCCCATGCCGTGGTCAATCATTTCATTGATGCCGGTATAATCTGTTACCACAAATCCTTTGAAGCCCCACATTTTACGCAGCACATCTGTCATCAGGTATTTATTTCCTGTAGCAGGTATACCATCTACTTCGTTGAATGAAGCCATCACACTTCCTGCACCGGCATCCACCGCGGCTTTGTATGGCGGCAGGTAATCATTGAACATTCTTACCCGGCTCATGTCGGTGGTATTGTAGTCACGGCCGGCTTCTGCTGCCCCGTATAATGCAAAATGTTTTACGCAGGCCATGATGGTATTGTTTAGTTGCAGATCATTTCCCTGGTAACCTTTTACCATTGCTTTTGCAATCTGCGATCCCAGGTAAGCATCTTCACCAGATCCTTCTGCAATGCGGCCCCAGCGTGGATCACGGGCTATGTCAACCATTGGGCTAAAGGTCCAGTTAATACCATCCGCACTTGCTTCGATGGCAGCAATCCGGGCACTTTGTTCAATCGCTTTCATATTCCAGGTACAGGATAAACCCAGTGGAATAGGGAACACCGTTTCATAACCATGAATCACATCCATACCAAAGAGCATGGGTATTTTCAGGCGACTTTCCTCCACCGCAATTTTTTGCACCGCACGAATTTTTTCGACTGTCTTTATGTTGAACAAGCCACCAACTTTTCCTTCCTTTATTTTTTTACCGATATCTGAGTTGGCAGCCTGCCCTGTTACAATATCGCCGGAACCCGGTAAATTTAGTTGCCCGATTTTTTCATCCAGTGTCATTTTTTTCATCAACGCATCAATGAAGGGTTTCATTTTTGCATCTACCTTTTGGCCATAGCCTGCAACCGTAATCGTTAAAATAAAAGCAACAATCGTTAGTGTTTTTTTCATGTTTTGATTTTTATGTTTTGAGGCTATCTCAATCTTTATTTATTTTATTTTTTAACCAACTAAGCATTCTTTGTTCAGCATTGTTGTGTCACTCACTTGTACCGCATACCTATTGGGAACTTTTCATTGCAATCTCTATTAACTGCTTTTATTATTTCCACTTTATTTACATAAGGTCTATTCATTAAAGTCATTTGGATTCTTTTAAAACTTTCCTCAGCATCGTTGTGTTATCATAATTTCTATTTATCGGAACTCACTTGGACTTTTGAATCATTAATCAGCAGTCATAAACATAGTTTCTAATCAACCGCCGACGGGGCTGATAGCCGCCGTCGGGGTTAACCGAACCCCGTCAGCGGTTGTAAACCCTGACGGCGGTTATACTGCACAAGGAACAAATTAGTGATCCGATAGCCTGTGGATTAAATCATTTGTCCTTTAATCTTAGTAGCGTTGTTGATTAAATCTAGTAAACGCCTTTTTTATGATGCCGTTGAATAACAGCTTAAATCCATTTCGTACAATCTATATCTATCCCTTTTTTTATAATCTTGTATTTTTCTATTTTTGATTTTTTACTTTTGATTTTTGACTTCTTACTTATTACTTACTATTCCACTCACTACTTCAAATACGGTTTCATTACCTGTTGCCAAATGGCATAACCCTTTGCGTTCATGTGCAGGTTGTCTTCGATGAAAATATCTTTCATTACTGTTCCATCTGCATTAAACATTTTACTATACACATCAATAAAGGCTGCTTTTTTTTGTTTGCTGATATATGTTTTTATCAGGCTATTTGCTTCTACCATTTTTGGCCAAAGCTTCTCCCGGCTTGGACTTGGCTTTAATGATACAAATGCAACAGGAACACGGGGTAGCTGCTTTCTTATGAGGTTGAATAATGTTACAAACCTTTCTAAAACTGTTTGGGCGCTTACTGTATCTGAAACTGCAAGGTCATTTTCGCCACAATAAATTACAACCTGTTTTGGATGATAGGGAATAATTACATCATCAGCATAACGGATTACATCCGGCAAGGTTGATCCACCAAAACCACGATTAATAATAGTAGTTGTTGGAAAATATTCCTGCACATCTTTCCATTTTGTAAAAGATGAACTGCCCACAAACAACACCGCATTTTTTGGCGGAAATTTTATGCTGTCTTCTTTTTTGAAATGCTGTATATCGCTCCAGAAAGGCGGATGCGTTTCCTGTGCAAAAAGCGAACTAACCACAAAAAGGGTGGCTATTAAAACTTTAATTTTCTTCATAATTTATTCTGCTTTTAATATGTTGGATTTTTCACTTACCCCATTTTCATTAATGGCTTCCATTGTAAAATAATATGTTTGTTGGCTATCCATTGCTTTAAACCAATACTCGTTTACATCATGGATCATTATACAGCTATACAACTTATCGGGTGCTGTACCGTAATAAAGATTATAAGCAAAAGCATTATTGACAGGTCTCCATTTGATGTAAGCGCTACGCTTGTCTTTCTCTGTTCTTAATACAATCAGATTTTGTACCACGTTTGGTTTTTCCCCATTGCCATTTCCAAAAACACGCAAGCCGCTGATGGCAAACTTGCCGGTGGGCATGTGGATATTTTCCAGCTTAATAAACCGGGCCTGTACCGGCTTGTCAAGCTCAACATATTCATGTGGTATGTCTGTTTTGTTATTGCTTTTATCAATTATTGTAGTCCACTTTTTACCATCTACAGAGGCGTACAACTTATATTGGTGATATTGACCCGGCCATTTGCCGAGGCGATTGGAATCTACATCCTGGTCGGCATAATTTATTTGAACAGCATTTACGGTTGATACATTTCCAAGATCGGATTGCAGCCATTCGCCTTTATTGGCTGATGCTGCACTCCAATAGGTTTTGATATTTTCATTCACCGAATTATTAGCATAATAGCTACCAAGGGTAGATGATACCTGCACTGGTTTTTTATAATTAAGCAGCATCCATTTGGGCCGTACTTCGTTTGCCGATTCCGCAACGCCGGGTAAGTAGGTGGGATAATCGCCAAAGGCTGTATTGCACCACATTACATCATCTTTGTCGAAACCGGCCGGCCATATTCCGATGCGTCTTTCAAAAGTGTTTTTCACGGTAACAATCATGGTACTTACATGCCAGTAATTATTTTTCATGTCTGTAAAAGTAGCGCCGTGACCTGCGCCCCGGGCAAAGCCACCTGCCTTAAAACTTAATGGATCAGACTGAGGCGTAAAACCACCTAACGGATCATTGCCAACCACCACTCCATCTGCGTAGCCACTAAATTCTGTACCGGGTGCGCCGTATTGCAGGTAGTATTTTTTATTATCTTTAGTCATCCAGGCGCCTTCGATAAAAGGATCTAAAAATGTATTATCCATCAGTTCTCCAAAACGTTGCCATCCATAACGCCAGTCCTGTAGTTTATACATTTCTTTTCTTGTGCCAATGGGTTTAAAAGTTGTACGATCCAGTTCAATGCCATATAAAGGATACACATTGCTGCTGCCGTTGTACATATAAAATTTTCCATCGTCATCTGTAAAAAAAGCAGGATCCCATCCACCAATCTCGAAGGAATCAACCAGCGGCTTCCAGTCATTGGCTTTAGGATTGGTACTCATCCATAAGGTAAACTTTGATGTGTAGGTGGAACCAAAAACCAACATGGTATCTCCTACTATACCAACAGCCGGCGCACATAATTCATCGTAGCCACTGTTCCAGGGACGTAAAAATTTTTTGCTAACGAAAGTCCAGTTGAGCATATCCGGGCTATACCAATAGCCCCATTGGTTGGTGCTGAATAAATAGTAATCGCCCTTATAGTTAACGATCACCGGGTCGGCAGTTGCTCTATGCATGCCCCATTCGCTAAAGTTTGGAATGGGTGTATAGCCGTAATCAATATTGATTGGATTGCAATAGGTTTTTTGTTTGTATTGAGCTTGTAGTAAGCTGCTATTAAATAGTATAAAAAATATAAAAAAGCTCAATAGTAGTACAGCCTCTGAACGGAGCGTCGCAAGGATGTTAAATTGAAATACTGAAGCTGGTTTCATAATTATTATTTTTCGCAACCGCCGACAGGGTTTGCAACCGCTGTCGGGATTATTATAAATTACCTTTCTTTAACTCGTTGACTGCATAATCGGCGGCCCTTGCGGTTAATGCCATATAGGTAACGGAAGGATTTTGACAAGCACTGCTGGTCATGCAGGCACCATCGGTTACAAATACATTCTTTGCATCCCATAGCTGGTTCCATTCATTAAGGACAGATGTCTTTGGATCTTTACCCATTCTTGCAGTACCCATTTCGTGAATACACAAGCCCGGATTGGCATGCGGATCATCGAAGGTGTTGATGTTTTTACAACCGGCTTTCTCCAGCATTTCGGCGCCGCTGTTCATCATATCCTTGCGCATAGCCAATTCATTTTCTTTCCATTCGGCATCAATGTCAACAAGCGGCAATCCCCATTTATCTTTCTTGTCTTTACTCAACGTAACCCTGTTATCTGGATGCGGTAATTGTTCACCCCAGCCACCAATCCAAAAGCCCCAATCGCCGGGCTCCGTTAATTTTTCTTTTAAAGATTCTCCTATTCCTTCAAGATCGTGTACACGTCCACGGTAAGCACCACCCTGGTAGCCGAAGCCACGCAGGTAATCGTTTTGTTTGGTGGCTTCACTTATGTTGCGAAACCTCGGTACATAAATTCCGTTTGCCCTGCGGCCGTACACATAGCTATCTTTAAAGCCATCGTAGGTAGCACTGGCACCCACATGATAATGATGATCCATCAGGTTTCTACCTAGCTGATCACTTGCATTACCAAGACCATTGGGCTGTGACTCTGATTTGGAATTAAGTAAAATATTTGCAGTACCAATTGTGGAGGCGTTCAGGAAAATTATTTTCGCATAAAACTCTTCTGTCTTCATCGTTTCCGCATCAATAATCCGGATGCCTTTGGCTTTCTTTGAGTCTTTATCATAAATAACATCTACTACAATTGAATAAGGCCGCAGTGTAAGATTACCAGTTGCTTTTGCCGATGGTAAGGTAACGCCATTGCTGCTAAAATAACCGGTGAATGGACAGCCCCGATCGCATAAGTTGCGATACTGACATGGTCCACGGCCGCTAAGGCCTTTTGTAAGATTTGCCACACGGCCAATGATCATTCTTCTGCCATCACTAAACCCTGTCTTAATACTTTCAGCAGCATGCTTTTCCAATACATTCATTTCCATCGGTGGTAAAAAATCGCCATCGGGTAACTGAGGTAAGCCTTCTATGGAACCGCTGATACCAACATATTTTTCAACATGCGTATACCAGGGCGCTATGTCTTTGTAACGTATCGGCCAGTCAACACCATGCCCATCTTTTGCATTGGCACCAAAATCAATATCGCTCCACCGGTAACATTGCCTGCCCCACATAAGGCTTCGTCCACCCACATGATCGCCTCGTATCCAGTCGTAAGGCTTTACCTGCTCGTATGGATGCTCCAGGTCATTTACAAAAAAATGTTTGTTTGCCTGGGTACAGAAACCACGAACCTGGATATGTTGCTCCCTCCGCATTTTCTGCGTGGTTTCGCCGTGGTCATCCAACTCCCACGGAGCCAGGTTGGCGGTGGGATAATCCTTTATATGTTCTACATTTCGGCCACGTTCAAGCACCAATGTTTTCAATCCTTTTTCGCACAATTCTTTGGCGGCCCATCCGCCGCTGATGCCGGAGCCAACTACGATTGCATCATAGGTATTTTGGGCAATTCTTTTTGAGTTAATATTTGTTGTGTCGGGCATAATTACTGCTGTTATCGCGGTAAGTCACTCTTTAGGAGTGGCTCACCGTGTTATGTGAAAATCTAGTTTCTTTAATCCATTTTGTATTTCCGGGCAACTCATAAATAACTTCCACAATAAACCGGAACGATAATTTTCAATCATTACAATAATAGGCCCCTGGTCAATGGCAAGGTGCGAGGTGGCATACCAATTTTTTGTTTCGTTAAATGCATCTGTAAAGCCATATTCACTCCATATTTTATCGCCCAAATCATAATAAAAATGCTTTAAGGCCTTCATCGAATATTCAGGTGTATAAGGGAAAGCCGAAAGCGCTGCAGTTGGCGTGATGGTACCGTAGTCGTTTGTTGGTGAAAAGGCATTGTATCCATCGTAGGTATCACTGGCAGTAAGGCCCCAGCAGTTTTCTCCATAACCTTTAAAAGCCTTCGGATTATCGAGGCAATAAGCATGGTTGATCAACGTATGGCTGGTATTTTGCTCCCAATAATTGGCATACCTGTCAGAAAGGCCATGCGGATTTAACCCAAGAAAAGAGTACTGCGAAAAGAACAGTGGGCCACCATAATCAAATCCCAGCGGAAGTGTATAGCCGTAAAATTTTTTACCATTTTTAAAGAAACTACTTTGGGCCCAACCATTGTGGTATACTTTACTGCTAACCGGGTAACGATCGCCTGAAGCCGCCAATACATACATGATTAAACATTCGTTGAAACCACGCACGGCAAAATTCATTGCCCATCCATTGTTCGGGCTCCAATGCCAGTATAGCACTTCCCGGTCATCTCTTGTAAACCAATCCCATTCTACATCATTCCATAAAGAATTGATACGGTTGCGTAACTCTCTTTCTATTGGTGCGTCACCATTAAAATATTGACGGGCACAAAGCAAGCCCTGCATCAGGTAAGATGTTTCTACCAAATCTGCACCATCATCCTTACGGCCAAAAGGAATTGTTTTTCCTGTTGCTCCATTTAGCCAATGAGGAAACACACCATGGTAGGCGTCTGCCTTTGCAAGAAAAAGCACCATCTTCCGCAACATCTTTGTAGCAGTATCCCGTGTAATCCATTTTCTATCAGCTGCTGTTATAATACTCATCACACCAAAACCGGTTCCACCAATGGTTACCACATCGCTCCCGTAACCAAACGACTCGTTGCTTCGTTCCCTTGCCAACCCACTTACCGGGTGAGCAAAATCCCAGAAATAGCGAAAGGTTTGCTTTTGTACAAGATCAAGCAATGCCGAATCAGAAAGATCCTTTGGTCTGGCTGCAGCATTAAAAACCGTTGTGGCGGTTTTAAGTTTTTGTGCATTTGTTGTAACTGGGAATGCCAATACGGCAATCAATAATATGTTTAGTATTTTTTTCATTGGCTTTATAAATATGGGGCAGTAAATCCTAAGGATTGCATACCGGATTTAACTTCCGGACAACTGGTAAATAAATTCCATAATAGCCCGGTTCTATAATTTTCAATCATTACAATGATTGGCCCCTGGTCAATTGCCAGGAATGAATTGGCAAACCATTGATCCTTCAAAGAAAACGCATCAACAAAGCCATATTGCTTAAATAGTTTGTCGCCTAAAACGTAGTAATAAAATTTCAATGCCTGCATCGATTCTTTGGGCGTATAAGGAAACGAAGATAAGGCAGCAGTTGGTGCAATTACGCCCAAATCGTTAGTGGGTGAACTGGCACTGTACCCTGAAGGAATATCGCTTGCCGTTAGTCCCCATACCGAATCGCTGTATCCATAATAATTCTGCGGATTTGATTTACAGTAGGCATAGTTAATGAGTGTATGATTTTTTGTTTGCTTTGCATAATCTGCATAAGCATCTGTTAAGCCATTGGGATTAATACCCATAAAAGAATAATGTTCAAAAAATAAGGGGCCGCCCAGGTTAGGGCCTAATGGCAACTGGTAACCGAGGTATGTATTTCCATTGGTAAAACCTGCAGCACCCGCCCATCCGCTGGTATAGGCTACTTTAGGAATGGTAAAAGTTGTAGAAGATGCTCCCAACACATAAGTGATCAATGCTTCATTCCAACCCTGTATTTTAAAATTCATTACCCAATCTTTATCGGGGCTCCAGTGCCAGTACAATACATTTTGATTGTTTTGGCGAAACCAGTTCCATTCTACCCGGTTCCATATAATATTGATGTCTGCACGCAGTGCAACTTCGGCAGCATCTGCGCCAGCAAAATATTGTCGGGCACACAGCAATCCCTGAATTAAATAAGAAGTTTCAACCAGGTCGGCGCCATTGTCATTGGCACTAAAAGGTATTACTGCACCTGTCGTTCCATTCAACCAATGTGGATAGGCGCCATGAAATGTTTGTGCGGTATTTTTTAAAAAAGCCACCATTTTCTGCATTTGCGCAAGCCCTGTTGCACGGGTTATAAAATTTCGGTTTACACCGGTTATTAAAGCCATTATTCCAAATCCGGAACCTCCACTTGTAACAGTTTCGCCGGATGTGTTTCTTTCCCTGGCAAGTCCACTTGTGGGGTGGGCAAAGTCTATAAAATATTTTAAGGTTTGTTGTTGCACAAGATCAAGCAAAGCACTATCTGTAATAACAGTAAACTTAATGGCTGAGTCTATTTGTGTAATAAAACTGACTGTAGAAGCAGCAGCTAAAGCAGTGTTTTTCTGCGAGGTTAAAATGGTTTTAACTTCCAGTATATACTTTGCTAAAGGCGCCAATGGATTGGCAGGTTTAAGAAGCACTACACTGTCTCCCTGCAGATAAGTAGCAGTTAACGGCACAGCGGCGCTGCTCTTAGATAATATAATTCCTGTGGCAATAGTTGTACGGTTAAATGCTGCAGAAAAAGACAGTTTTATCACCGGAGACAAACTGACACCATATTGCAGGGAAGCTGTGTTATTATTAACTTCAGTAGTATTTACCTTAAAAGTTTCTAAGGTAGGTATAGGAGGAGTTACCCCTCCTTTATTTTCTTTAGTGCATGAAAGCACACCTGCTACCAGTATTATCAACAACCTTACACTGTGACTGCTGTGACTGATGATCATCTTTGATATTTTAAAAAGCAAAAAAGGTTGCCCATAGTTGATTTATAAACCAGGCAACCTCTTAAAAACTACTTATACATAAGCTATTATACAACCAAATTTTTAATAATAGGGCCAGTATGATTGATGCTGTTTTACCTGCCTTGTTTTTCAAGTTTAAATAGTGCGGATACTTCCTGTCCTGTAAGTGCACGATCATAAATTCTGAACTCATCCAGTTTACCGGCAAAATTAGTTGCCCAACCTTGTGCGCTGGCTGCATTGGTAAGCGGCGGATTTGTTTGAAACTGAAACGCCCCAAAACCTATTTTACCTGTATTGGTAAAAGTAAGGTTTCCATATAGCGTTACAGGCGGTGCCCCCGGATCGCTACCATTTAAAGTTGGGCCTACTTTGTTAGCAGGATTTGCGGCAGAATTTACACCTAAAGCAGAACCATTCTGATAAATATTAAATACAGAGGTAGCTGCATCGTAGGTGGCAGTAAGATGTAACCATGTGTTGAAATTTACCTTTGTATCAATAAACTGACCTCCCCATGGCACTGCCGAATTAAACATATGTACTTTGAAGACTGCTTTATCGCCAGTGCCTCCATTATCTTGGTATATGTCTAAATTTCCCCAAAAATCGTCTGTTCGTGCTATGGTAAAAATGCCGATTGCACCCGTATTTACCGGGGAATTGATCCAGAACGCAATGGTATAACTTTTCAAGCCTTTAAGGGCTGCACCCGGATCAAATGTTGCATAAGCCGTGCTGCTACCCTGGTAGGCTTCACCTTTTTTTCCAGGTGTAAAAGTTGTACCCTGGTTAACGGCGCTCGTATTAGTCACACTATCAATCAGGCTGCCGTTGAATGCCCAATAAGCGATCAGATTTGTTTTGGCAATTTCGCTGGAATTTACAAAGCCACCATCAACGGGAGGTGGATCTCCTTTAGGAAAATTATCGTCACGCTCTACTTTTGTGCATGCCGTAAATAACAGCGCAACCAGCAATAAACCTGTTACGCTGCTGTTTATAGAATAATATCTTTTCATACAATTTTATTTTAAAAGCTGGATTAATAATTTGGATTTTGTGAAAGCTTTCCACCACTTAAATCCCGTTGCGCCTGTGGAATAGGGAACAGTTCATTTTTACCATCTACAAATGCCTTTCCATTGGCACGTAAAACAGTTCCTGCCCTTCCCTGCCGCACCAGGTCTAAAAACCTATCTCCTTCCATTGCCAGCTCCAGCCTTCTTTCTTTCCAGATATTGTCTTCAGTGGCAGTCACTGTTGCAAGCGATGCTCGGATCCGAATTCTGTTTAAGGGTGTCTGCGCATCTCCTCCAGCATGTAAAGCAGCTTCCGCATTGATCAGCAATACTTCCGCAAATCGCATCAACCGGATATTTTCAGGCTGGTTGTCCTTATCAAGGTAGCCATTGCATGCGGGTGTTTCTTTAAAGGGGCTATGGTAAGATTTATAATTATAGCGTGGGTTCTCCACCAGTGGCTGGGCTGGGATTATAAATCCATCCCAAAGTGTGGTAGTGTTAACAGGATCGATAAAGATGATGGTACCGGCTTTTCGGGTATCGCCCACTTCATACGCATTCGCCAGATCGGCACTGGGTGAATTAAGACCAAAACCAAGATCGCCAATGTAAGGTTTACCATCTACGTTATTAGACCATCCGCCTTTTGACCTTGCCCCCTGAAAATTGCTGTAATTCTGGCTGATAGCATCACAGGCACCTGTGGGGCTTTTACTGGGGCCCGTCTGCACTTCAAAAACAGATTCCATATTATTTGCCCCAACTTCCCGGAAAATAGTGGCATAATCCGTTGCCAGATTATACTTTCCCGAATTCATTACATCTAAAGAAAGATCGTACGCTTTCTGGTAATTTTTAAGGTAGAGATAAACCTTAGCCAGGAAACCTTCTGCAGCCCCTTTATTTGCCCGGCCAACTTTTGCCGTGGGATCACCCTTTAACGGAAGATGGTCAACCGCAAACTGCAAATCTTCAGTCACTACCGCATATATTTCATCTTTGGTAGCCCTTGTCTGAAATTCAGCATTATTGGCTTCAGTTGGAAGTATAACTCGGATAATTTTGGGAACGCCACCAAATAAACGTACCAAGTTAAAGTAATACATACCTCTTAAAAAACGCACTTCGCCAATTAGTTGGTTACGCACCGTAGAATCAAAAGAACTTTTGCTGAGAATGTCCAAAGCTTTGTTGGCTCGGTTGATGGATAGATAATGTGATTTCCACAATTGATTAAAATTGTCATCAGAAGCCGTAAAACTAAATTCATCAATATCCTTTACATTAAAACCATTGTCACCAGGGGTACTTCCTTTGTCTGCATCATCGGAGGCAATTTGATTTACAATCACCCAGCGGATACCAACGGTACCCTGAGAATAGAGCGTATTATAAACGCCGGTTACCAGATTATCTGCAGCCGTAGGATCTATTAGTGCCTGCTCCTCGGTGAGTTGACCTTGGGGTGAAACATCAAGAAAGCTTTTTTTACAGCCCGTTGCAATCATTAAAAATATTGCCAAGGAGCCTATTAATATTTTATTAGTCATTTTTTTTCTTTTAAAATTTATAAATTAAAAGCCAAGGTTTACGCCGAAAGCAAATGTCCTGGTACTTGGATAAGTATTCAATTCAATGCCTCCGTTTAAGGGTGTGCCATCACCTTTATAAATTTCAGGCGTAAAACCACTGTATGGAGTTATAGTAAATAAATTTTGGGCAGTTACATATACTCTTAAACTATTAATTTTTGACATATTTCCATTATTAAGGGTATAACCCAACGTAATGTTATTTAACCTAAGAAAGTCGCCGCTTTCCAGGAAATAAGTGGAGGCTGGTAACTTATCAAGGTTTGCTCTTGGAATATTATTATTGGGGTTATTAGGCGTCCATCTTCCAATAGCTACGGAAGTTTCCACATTGTCGGATGGCGATGTTCCTCTGATAGCTTTTTTACCATTATAAATTTTACTGCCGCTTGTTCCATAGGCACCAAAGCTCAGGTCAAGGTTTTTGTACCCGGCATTCCCATTGATGCCATAAGTTACTTTAGGCAGATAAGAACCGCTGAATGCCCGGTCATTATCATCAATTTTTCCATCAGGAATTCCGGCAGGGCCGCTGATATCCTTGTATCGAAGGTCGCCCGGTTTTGCACCCGGTTGGGCTGATTTAGCAATATCGGTGGTGTTCTGAAAAATGCCATCTGCCTGTAACAGGAAAAAGCTGCCAATAGGTTGGCCGTTGTCGGATTTTGTGGTAAAAAATTCACCAACCTGTCCGTCGAACAAAGCCTGACCACCATTCAAATTAATAATCTGATTTTTGTTTTTTGCAATATTGCCACCTATGGAGTATGACCAGTCTTTGCCAATTCTGTCGGACCAGGTTAAACCCAATTCAAAGCCTTTATTTTCAAAATTTGCGGCGTTGGTGATATACTTGCCATCCGGATCTCCCAAAATAGCCGGTATGTTTACATAAATAAGCGCATCATTTGTTTTCTTTTGATAATAGTCAAATTCTCCGGTTAATTTTCTGTTTAAAAAGCTGAAGTCAAGTCCAAAATCCAGCTCGTCCGTAATTTCCCATTTAACATTCTTATCAGTTACATTGTCGAAACTAATGCCCAGATACCTATTGCGGGTTACATCATAATAATACGGTACGTTGGTGGTAGCAATGGAATAATACAAAGAAGTAGGAATATTATCGTTACCTACCCGGCCCCAGCTACCACGTAATTTTAAATTGCTGAACACCTTTTGATTTTGCATAAACGCTTCGTCAGAAAGGTTCCAACCCAAGCCCACAGATGGGAAATAACCCCAGCGGTTATCTTCGCCAAACCTACTGGTGCCATCTGCACGCATGGTAGCGGTTAACAGGTACCTGCTGTTGTAGGAATAATTTACCCTTCCTAAAAAAGAGTTTCTTGTCCACTTATCGCCCGTGTTGGATACACTTTGACTTCCGTTAGTACCCGCATTTAAAAACCATTGGTCTTTATTCGTTGGCACATCCAACGCACTGCTTACTACACTATTAAATTTATACTGCTCGGCAGTAATGCCACCCAATAAAGTAAGGTTGTGCTTGTCAAATTTTTTGGTGAATGTGGCTGTATTATCCCAAACCCATTTGGTAGCGTCATCTTTATTGAGGCTTAGTTTACTATTACCCCTGGATTGATTGCCACCACCGGTAATGAAGGTGGTAGAGTCACCCAAATATTTATAAGCATAACCCGTGCTTTTTGTATACACCAAATCAACCCCCATACTGCTTCGTAAGGTTAAGGATGGAATAACTTTATATTCTAACGCAAACGTACCCTGCAGGCGGTTGCCTAAAGTATTATTGTAAGTTTTATCTATATCCAGCAGTGGGTTACCTACGTTTCCTGCCGCAGACGTGTTTCCGTAAAATCCATTAATTTTTTCAGGCACATAAGGGGCAGCTCGGTAAGCATTACTAAATGCGCCAAAATTTGCGCCATCTGCACTTGAGCGACTGTAAGAAACGAGGGAACTCAATTTTAATTTGTTGGATAATTTATAATCATTGTTAGAACGTAGTGTAAACCGATTGAATTTATTATTAATCAATATGCCATCTTCTGATAAATACCCTGCGCTTAAAAAATAATTTACCTGGTCTGATCCGCCAGAGATGGACAAGTTATGATTTTGCTGAAATGCTTTACGCAATATTACATCGTACCAGTCGGTGTTGTAGCCTTTTAATTTATCAGATGTAACCACACTATCAAGCCCTGCGTAATAAACACTTGCTTCATTTAGGTAGCCGGCATATTGATTTTCACCGGCCATATTTACCAGGTTGGTAGCTTCCCTAACACCGGCGTTGGCATCATAGCTGAACAACATTTTACCAATTCGCCCTTTTTTTGTGGTAATGATCATTACGCCGTTTGCAGCACGCATACCATATATAGCTGTTGCACTGGCATCTTTTAAAACTTCCAGCGAAACAATATCGGCAGAATTGATATTACGGATATCATCAGTGATTACACCATCTACCACGTACAAAGGATTGGCACCACCTAACATAGTACCGGTACCACGAACCCTTACAGTAGGGAGTGAATTTGGCTCTCCGGAACTGATTACCTGTACACCAGCCACTTTCCCCTGTATGGCCTGGGTAGCTGTTTGTACTGGCTGTTTTGCAATATCTGCACCTTTTATGGAAGATACTGACCCTGTAAGATCTTTTTTGCGGGAAGTACCATAACCTACCACAATTACTTGTTCTATTTCTTTTGCTTCCTGTTGTAAAACAACATCAATCACTGTACGGTTATCTACAGCTAATTCCTGCGATAGGTAACCAACCGAAGAAAACTGCAATGTAGCACCGTCCGGAACTGTTAACGCATAAGTGCCATCCGTTGATGTAGATGTTCCAGCGGCAGCACCTTTTACCCTAACAGTAACACCCGGTATCGGGTCGCCACTACTGCTGGTTACCTTACCGGAAACCCTTACATCTTTTACCTCGGAATCTCTTGTTGTAATTACTACAAGATTGTTATCTAAAATACGGTAGGTTAATTCGGTATCTGAAAAAATACCATTTAATACTTCTATAACAAGTGTATTTACTGCATCTATACTTACTTTTTTTGCAGCCACCAGTACATCGTTATACAAAAATCGAAAATTGCTTTTTTTCTCAATTTGTTTCAACGCTGATTTCAATTCTGTAGACTGCAGCTTGATAGTAATTCTTTCCTGCGAGTATGTTTTAGCAGATAGCTGTAAACTCGTCAGCAATAAAAAAGCAATCGTAAATTTCATACACAGTAACATTTTTAGCATACTTCCTTTCTTCAAAACAAGCAGCCGTTCAATTTTTTTCATACATTTAAGTTTGGGTTAATGAAAAGTGGAAAACTGGGCATTGCATCAAACAATCCAGGTTTCTATTTTGGTAAATCCTTTTTTTACACGGGAAATGCGCCAACATTTCCCGTTTTTTATGATGCTCAGGAAGAGTTATTTAAAGTAATGTTTGCAGGCATAGCAGGTTACTATTTTAGTTTTAGTATATAAATGATTTGATTATTTATTTTGTGTTTAAAGACTGGCGTAGATATTTCCAATGCACTTAGTGCCTCTTCAACCGTTTCTTTTTCAAAATTTCCGGTAAGTCTTTCCAGTTTAAGATTGTCATCTGCAAACCTTATTTGAACCCCATACCATCTTTCCATTTTATTAACTACATCTTCAAAAGTTTCATTGTCAAATACCAATTTGTTTTCTACCCAGGCCGTTTCCAGGATGGTATTTTTATCCGCAGATAAAGTTAAATGGCTTAAAGAAATATAACTATCATGTGGAGTGCGGCCTGTTGTTTTCACCGCTGCCGATTCCTTTATTGGTTCAACTTCATCATTTTGTATAATCAGTTTATCATTTGGCTTCATCATTATTTTTTCCTGCCTGCCCTTTAAAGTCACTTCAATACTGCCCCTGATTAAACTGGTTTCCGTGTTTTTCTCACCTGCATAAGCTTTTACATTAAATGCTGTACCCAATACCTTAATATCCATTTTTGCCGTGTGTATGATAAAAGGTTTTTCAGGGTTTTTAACCACGTCAAAATAGGCTTCACCGGTTAGCGTTACCTCACGTATTTTATCTCCAAAATTTTGATTATCATACACCAGTTTACTGCTTCCATTTAACCAGACGGAACTACCATCTGGTAGCTGAATCATAGACCGGGAGCCGCTTTTGGTTGAAACCTCACTTTTTGCAGGCTTTTTTTCGGAGGCGATGTTGATAGCTTTATTTTCGTATTTATACAACATCATAAATAGCACACCTAAAACGGATAACACGGCGACAGAATAAACCCACCATTTATTGGTAGATGGCTTTTTGTATGAGACATTTTCAAAATACACTGCGTCATGTTCCTCTTTGTCTTTATCAGTTTCAAAGTCGAATCCCTTGTCTTTTAACCTGTTTAAATGCAAATGATAAGTAGCTTCTAAAAAATCCTGATCAGCTTCGGGGAATGTTTTCCAGTATTCCTGGATGGCTTGCATGTATAGATCGGCGTTAGCGGCTGACTTGATCAAATCAGTAAGTTCAGCAAGTTCAGAATCAGTTGCTTCGCCGGAAAGTTTTCGGGACGCCAGGGTCCAAATGCGATCTTTTGTCATATGCAAGTATAACTGTAGATACCTAAATGAAGTGAATCCCCTAAAAAAAATAAGAAAAGTTGAAAAATAATTTATGAAGAGGATGGCTTCTTCAATGAAATGTGCAAAACAGCAGCTATTTTCTTTAAGGCAATAGAAATTTGATGGTCAATTGTTTTTACACTCAGGTTAAGTAGAGTGGCGATTTCCTTGTATTTTAATTTATCTTCTTTGGCAAGTTTAAAAATCAACTTACATCGTGGTGGTAATTGTTGAATAGCAGCTTCAATTGATTCAGATAATTCACGGGTTAATAAGATGCTTTCGCCATTATCATCTGTGGATGCAAACTCTACCTGCACATCTTCCAGCGATAAAACGTAAGACTTGCGGTGCTGCTGTAGTTTTCGCAGCGAAGCATTGCGTACACAGGCATACAGGTACATTTTTAAATCATCTACCTGGCCAAGTGTTTCTCTTTTGGCCCATATTTCAATAAACACATCCGAAACAATTTCCTCTGCCATTTCCCTTGATTTTACAATGGAAAAAGAAAAGCTTTTTAGTGGAAGAAAAAAATGAAAGAAGAGTTGTTTGTAAGATACCTGATCCCCAAAATCAGCAATTCGCTGTTGAAGTTCATAAATAACCGAAGGACTTAAAGGTAATTTTTCACCCATGGCAATCAATTCAAAATTTCATTATAGCAATCTCTAAAACAAGTATTCGAAAGTAAATATTTTCAAACATCCAATAATTATTTCCGTTTGCCGGTCTGTATAAAACAGGTGAAGGCATATCGATCAAAAAACAAAAGCAGTATTAAAATGACAGTATTTTATTTATAAATGCTGCCTGCAAAGAAAACAATTTACCAAATCATTTGCCCATATTTTCTCAAGAACTTTTCTTTATAAAATGTATTTAGATACATTATTAAAAATCAAATCTAAATAAAATTGTTTTCAAACAAAGCTTTTTCAACAGCATTAAAATTTAAGATTAGACAACTATTCAATTTGGGTAGGTAATAATTTCTAATCTCACAAAAGGTAGATCATTCAAAACAATTGCTGTTATTATTTTACGCCAACCTATTAATAGCAACAGTCATGCTTATCCGTAAAAAACATTGCAATTACACCTTAAATATCAGTTTGTTGATCGACTGCCGGATCGTATGTAGCAGTATTATTTTGTATATGCACTACATCTCCAGCCACATTGTATTTTAAAGCTCCATCCATTTTTTCTTTCCGGTATCTTACCAGGCTAATGATCAATACACTCGTTAAAATCACTACCAGTCCGGCTACCTGCACCAATGAAATAATTTCGTTGGCAAAAAAAACGCCCAGTAAAACTGCCACTACAGGATTCACATAAGCATGTGTACTAACCTGTGTTGCGGATCTTACTTTGAGTAGCCACACATAAGCACTAAAACCTGCAATTGAGCCAAAAAATACCAGGTATAAAACCGACAACCATGCGCCGGTAGAGATATTTCCCCATTGCAATCCATTCATTTCTCCCCTTAGTAAACTGCCGGGAATAAATGCAATGCCTGCAGCCAGCATTTGCCAACCACTATTTACAAAAACCGAAATTTTAGTGGGGGTATATTTAGAATATAATGAGCCGGCTGCCCAACACATGGAGCCGATAATTAATATTCCGAGTCCGCTTATTTCCAATGAACTCCCATGCTGATTTAATGCATGTATCACTTTTTCTCCAAATAAAATAATAACGCCAACAAAGCCAAGCAGCAATCCACCAATGGTGGTTTTACTGGTAAAGTTTATTGTCCATTTGGGTTTATCCAGCAACACAAACCAGAGTGGCGCTGAAGACACCATGATTGCTGCCATGGCGCTGGGGAGAAATTGTTCTACCCAAATCACGGCTCCCGTTCCTGCAAATAACATTAGTAAGCCACTTATGGATGCATGCCGGATATCCTTCCATACAAAAACCTTTACGCCGGTTGTTATTCCATACGCCAACATTAAAATACCTGAAAGCAGAAAACGTGTTGCTCCCAGTAAAAACGGTGGAAACCCTTTCATTGCCTGCTGAATAAAAAAATAAGTAGACCCCCAAACAATGTACACGATTGCAAATGCAAGTATCACCATCAAAGGAGCAGGAGTTTTTTGTGAAGGTGTAGGCATTCTAATTTTATCAGATGTGAGATGCGTTCAAAACAGGAAACTCTTCTGCCGGTGTATCAGCAGGAATAGACAACCTTTTATTTTAAAAATTTGCACAAAGTTCATTATTAAAAAGAAATAAATCATAATTATCTGGCAAGCTATTTAAACTCATTTGGCTGGATACCATCTTTAGTGCTTCATGGCAACGGCATTGGCGACAGTCTATCCCGCATTTTAATCGGGACTCCATTCAAGTCCGGTTTTTCATAGCATCATTGGCTTTTGGATCGCAACTCCAACATTAATGTTTAAACAGTTTGTGAAAAGCAACAACTTTTGCCAAACGATATCCGGCAGGGTTTTTTATACAAATAGTTATGAACAAATAATATGCTATCATCATAAAATGACATTTGCTTAAGTTTGAAGTGAACTTAATTTCTTAATTTTTATTTTACAATTATATTCAAATGACAACCAAATAAAATATGCAAAATGTATCTGTAGCGCAAATCAAGCTAACCAGGGTTCACCAGGGAAATTTGTTATTTGCTGATGATGAACTTGCCGTAGAAGAACCGCTCGAAATTCAATTGATGTATGATAACGAAGGCAGCAGGCTAAAAAAGAATATGGCAGTTACCATGAGAACACCCGGCAACGATGCTGAACTTGCCACAGGATTTTTATTTACAGAAGGCATCATTCAATACAATGCGCAGGTTGCCAATGTTGCTTCACTACCATTTGAAACCAATAAAATTTTAATAACGCTGGCGGATGGTGAACTACCCAAACTGGAAAAGACCGAACGAAATTTTTATACCACTTCCAGTTGCGGTGTTTGCGGCAAATCGGGCATTGATAACATTAAGACCGTTTCAATTTATGAACTACAGAAAGATGAGATTCGTTTGCGGCCCGAAATATTTTACACACTGCACCAGGCACTTAGACAGCGACAGGATGTTTTTGAAAGTACAGGCGGTTTACATGCAGCCGCCCTTTTTGATCTTGCAGGTAATTTTAAATTATTACGGGAAGATGTAGGAAGGCACAATGCACTTGACAAAATTATTGGGACTGCTTTTTTAAATAATGAACTTCCATTGAATGAGTGCATTTTGTTGTTGAGTGGCAGGGCAAGTTTTGAATTGATTCAGAAAGCTGCGATGGCGGGTATCAAAATAATTGCAGCAGTAGGTGCGCCCTCAAGCCTGGCGGTACAACTAGCCGAAGAAATGCAAATGACCCTGATAGGCTTTTTAAAAAACGAACGCTTTAATATTTATTGCGGTGGCGAAAGGATATTGGTAGGTTAATTACACTAACTACAATACACAATTTTATTGCACGAATTTTTAGGCACTAATTACACGAATTGAGATGCACAGATTTATAACACGAATTATAAGGCGCTAATTACACGAATTAAATAATTATGGATCTGAAAAATATTCCTTCTGCAGAAAATCCTGAATCACTTACCAAACTTAAGCGTGGCAGAATAATGAAAACTGCCGTGGGCATACGTGCTGTGGTGTCCGGTGCAAAAATGGCCTTTGCCGAAGCAGGCATGGGACGTGGCTTCAAGGCATTGGCAAAACTGAATCAAAAAGGTGGATATGATTGTCCGAGTTGTGCCTGGCCCGACCCGGATGATGAGCGCTCTTCCATTGCTGAATATTGTGAGAACGGTGCAAGAGCCGTTGCAGAAGAGGCCACTACTAAAAAATTAACCGGTACTTTTTTCAGGAAAAATGGCGTGAAAGAATTAGCCGCATTAACCGATCATGAAATCGGCAAAAAAGGCCGCATTGCCACGCCAGTTTATTTACCAAAAGGAAGCAATCATTATGAAGCCATCTCATGGGATGCTGCCTTTCAAAAAATTGGTAAAGCATTAAATGAACTTGCATCACCTGATGAAGCCATATTCTATACGTCTGGCCGAACCAGTAATGAAGCCGCATTTTTATACCAGCTTTTTGTAAGGGAATACGGCACCAACAATTTACCGGATTGTAGCAATATGTGCCATGAAAGCAGCGGTGTAGCTTTGGGCGAATCATTAGGAGTTGGCAAAGGCTCCGTTAAACTGGAGGACCTGTATGAAGCGGAAATCATTATCATATTGGGGCAAAACCCCGGCACCAATCATCCAAGGATGCTGACTGCTTTACAAAAGGCAAAAGCAAAAGGCGCCTGTATTGTTTCTATTAACCCGCTTCCCGAAACCGGCCTCATGGGATTTGAGAATCCCCAACAAGTTGGCGGGTTATTGGGTTTTAGCACTTCACTTACCGATATTTTTTTGCAAGTAAAAATCAATGGTGATATGCCATTGATACAAGCCATAGAATTATTATTGTTAAAAGAAGAACAGCAAAATCCCGGAACTGTTTTTGACCAACCATTTATTCAAAAAAATACCGAAGGTGTAGATGATTTTCTCGATCATCTGCAAACACTAAACCTGCATGAACTGGTAGCCCAAAGTGGAATTGACCTGGCTCAAATACAGGAAACAGCTAACCTGTTAAAAAACAAATCGAAGATTATTACCTGCTGGGCAATGGGACTTACCCAACACAAGAATGCAGTTGATACCATTAAGGAGGTAGTGAATCTGCTGCTACTAAAAGGCAGCATCGGAAAACCGGGTGCAGGCACCTGTCCTGTTCGTGGACATAGCAATGTGCAGGGCGACCGGACTATGGGTATTTTTGAAAAACCTTCCGAAAACTTATTACAAAAAATTGAAGAAAATTTTGGTTTTGTTCCACCACAACAACATGGATACGATGTAGTGGACAGCATTAAGGCGATGCATGCCGGTAAAGCAAAAATATTTTTTGGCATGGGTGGCAACTTTCTTTCTGCCACACCAGATACCGTGTTTACAGCTGCAGCTTTAAGGCAATGTAAAATGACAATTCATGTTTCAACCAAGCTAAACAGAAGCCACCTTGTACATGGTGAGGAAGCTATTATACTTCCTTGCTTTGGAAGAAGCGATGAAGATATCATCAACGGTAAAGACCAGTTTGTGTCCTGCGAAAATTCAATGAGCGTGGTGCAATCATCCAAGGGAATATTAAAACCAGTTTCCAACAATCTACTAAGTGAACCGGTTATCATTTGCCGTTTGGCAAAAGCAACATTGGGACCTAAAAGTAAAATTAACTGGGATAAATATGCACAGCATTATGATGCTATCCGGGAGGATATTGAACGCACCATTCCCGGCTTTGAAAAATACAATGAACGGGTAAGAATTCCGGGTGGATTTTATTTACCCAATTGCAACCGCGATGGAGCATTTGATACCAAATCATCCAAAGCACAATTTAATATTGCAACCTTTGAAGCATTAAAAATGGAGCCCAATGAATTAATGATGATGACCATTCGCAGCCACGATCAGTTTAATACCACCATCTACGGATTGAATGACCGGTATCGTGGCATCTTCAACGAAAGACGGGTTATTTTTATGAACCAGGCAGATATGAACAGCCGCGGACTTAAAGAAAATGACATCGTTGATTTATACAACAATCATGATGGTGTACAGCGGGTAGCGCATAAATTTATCGTGATAGCCTACCCTATTCCCAAAGGCTGCACGGCCACTTATTTTCCGGAGACCAATGTACTGGTTCCTATATCAAGCGTAGCGGCCAAGAGTAATACGCCTACATCCAAACAGGTTGCAATTGAAGTAAAAAAACATTCGGCGATCACCTAATTTTAAATTCATATTTTTCAAAACATTGTACAGATCGTCCGCTCAATCTTATTAAGTTAAGCTCCGGCAGGAGCATCCTGTTTATACTAAAAATAATTAAAGCGATCGGCTCCATTCCTTGGTAGCCATCTTTGAAAACAGGAGACTCCTATGGAGTCTATTTCATTTTTTGTTATTATTTTCTATAAACAGGCAGCCACTATGTGGCTAAAATCCTTTCCCGGATTTAGCTTAAATATTTTTCGGAATAACGCCTATGTTTTTTTGTTAATTATTTACCCCGACCTAAAAGACGGAGCAATTAATCTCTTATTATTGAGATTGACCGGCGGGACACAAAAAACAGCCTCCAACAAATTTCAAAATACAACCAATAAGCCAATTAAAGTCTTAATCTAAGTTCCCCCTTCGGGGGACAGGGGGCCGCCTTGCTGCATATTGGTAGCCATCTTTGAAAACAGGAGACTCCTATGGAGTCTATTTCATTTTTTGTTATTATTTTCTATAAACAGGCAGCCACTATGTGGCTAAAATCCTTTCCCGGATTTAGCTTAAATATTTTTCGGAATAACGCCTATGTTTTTTTGTTAATTATTTACCCCGACCTAAAAGACGGAGCAATTAATCTCTTATTATTGAGATTGACCGGCGGGACACAAAAAACAGCCTCCAACAAATTTCAAAATACAACCAATAAGCAAATGAAAGTCTTAATCTAAGTTCCCCCTTCGGGGGACAAGGGGCCGCCTTGCTGCAAATTGGGAGCCGCCTTTGAAAACCGGATACTCCTTCGGAGTTTATTACATTTTTTGTTATTATTTTCTATAAACAGGTAGCCACTATGTGGCCAAAATCCATTCCCGGATTTAGCTTAAATATTCTTCGAAATAACGCCTATGTTTTTTTGTTAATTATTTACCCCGGCCGAAAGGACGGAGCAA
>JBDUEK010000031.1:0-62791 GCA_040002495.1 Ferruginibacter sp. | reverse complement strand
TACGGTGGTGTGAGAGGACAGGTAGCCAAATAATGGCTACCTTCCTACTCGATTACTAAATGTTTTACTAAGAGTCGTTTCATATTGCAACAAGTTCAAATGAAATTGATTAAACATAAAAATACCCGCCTTTTATAAAGCGGGTAAAATATTTTAATTGGCTTTTATGAATTGATAATAGTTGAACGTTGTTGGCAAAATTAAGCGGCAGCCTGTTCACCTATTTCATCCATGCTAATGCCCGAATGACTTTCGTCATACACACATTCACCATTTTTTATCATTAGTATCTGCGGAGATTCATGGTAAACAGCAAATTCTTCTGCTATTTTGTTACTAATTGCCCGATCCTTTATAAGATCAAGAAAATAGAAATCTACATTGTCAGGAACCGGGCTTCTCTCAAGTCGGTTTTTTGCAACAGAGCTGATAGAGCACCGGGTACTATGTTTAAAAATTACCTGGGGCTTGCTTTTCGACTGTTCTATAATTTCGCCCAGTTGCGATTCCTGGTTTAGTGTGATCCAATTCATTTTATCCTGTACATTTTAATGGATTATGTTCTCCGTCATAGGGCAGCCAGATCTTCTGCTTGCACCGCAGGAAGTCAGCATAATCAATCCGGAAACTACAATAACTGCAAATAATAAAATCTTCTTCATTTGTTTGGGTTTAAACTTTTGTAATTTTTATTTTTGCCAGGCAAAGATACACACCATTTACTTTAGCAGCTAAAAGTTAACATTTTCATTTTTAAAAGTTATCTTGCCGCTCAAGTATATAAAATCAAAGATGGAATTTCTGAATAGCAACTATATAAACTCTTTTTTTTGAAAAATAGTGTATAAGCAATATAAAAATATTACTCCTTTGAGCTGAACATTAAAACAAAAATCTTAAAATGTCCTTACAATTATCCCGCCCGATTGCGTTTTTAGATCTTGAAACTACTGGTGTAAATCTTTCAACCGATCGAATTGTTGAAGTTGCTTTTATTAAAATTTTGCCAGATGGTACCCGGCAGGTAAAAAGAAAACTCATTAATCCGGGCATGCCCATTCCCCAACAATCCACCGATATTCATGGTATTACCAATGAAATGGTAAAAGATGCACCTACATTTAAACAGGCTGGTAACGAACTAAAGCAGTTTATCGAAAATTGTGACATGGGTGGTTATAACAGTAATCGTTTTGATATTCCCATGTTAATGGAGGAATTTCTGAGAGCAGGTATGGAAGTAGATTTAAGCACCAGGCGAATGGTGGATGTACAACATATCTTCTACACGATGGAACCACGTACATTGACGGCTGCTTATAAATATTATTGTGATAAGGAATTAATAAGTGCTCATAGTGCAGAAGCAGATGTTAGCGCTACAATTGATGTGCTGTTATCGCAGATACAACGCTACCCGCAACTGGGTAATTCCGTAGATTCTATATTGGGCACGATTGGGGAAGAAAAAATTGTGGATTATGCCCGCCGGTTCTTATTTGACGATAAGGGCGTGGAAGTTTTCAATTTTGGTAAACACAAGGGCCGCCCGGTAACAGATGTGTTAAAAGCCGAACCTCAATACTACGATTGGATGATGAGGGGCGATTTTCCCTTACATACCAAGCAAAAACTAACTGAAATTCTTAACAGAACCTTGTTAAAGAATAATTAAAAGCAATAAATGAAATATTTGTGGACTATGATTTAATTGGTAATTAGTAAATTCGTTTAAAACCTACAATATATCGTTGGAAAAGTTAGTCATCATACCTACTTATAACGAAAAAGGAAACATCGAAAATATTATTGCAGCTGTTATGGGTTTGCAACAAAATTATCATGTACTTATAATTGACGATGGATCGCCCGACGGTACCGCCGACATTGTAAAAACTCTAATTACAAAATTTCCCAATCAACTTTTTTTAGAAGAAAGACAAGGCAAACTGGGTTTAGGAACAGCTTATATTCATGGATTTCGCTGGGCACTTGCTCGTAATTATGCATTTATTTTTGAGATGGATGCAGATTTCTCCCACAATCCCCAGGATCTTGAGAAACTATACAATGCCTGTAAAAATGGGGCTGGAATAGCCATTGGTTCCCGGTATGTAAGAGGTGGCGCTGTTGCAAACTGGCCTGCCAATCGCATTGCATTATCAAGAGGAGCGTCATTGTACACACGTTTAATAACCTGGATGCCGGTAAAAGATCCTACAGCGGGGTTTGTTTGCTACCGCAAGGAAGTATTGGAAACCATTAACCTTTCAGAAATTACTTTTATTGGCTACGCCTTTCAAATAGAAATGAAGTTTGCCGCATGGAAACTGGATTTCTTAATTGCCGAAGTGCCCATTACGTTTATTGACCGTCAACATGGCGAAAGTAAAATGAACAAGGGCATCGTCAAAGAAGGAATATTCGGAGTGCTTAGATTGCGCTGGATGAGCATGTTTAAAAATTATCGCAATAAGGTAAAAAACACTTACCCCAAAGACACGGTCAATTATTCTCAGACCGAAATTTTGTTGAAGTAAATATTTCTCTCATTAGTTTTTATGTAATTATTTCTATTGATGCATCTGGTTATTCAAACCAGCTATCATGCAATCAATACCTGCTCATTTTCAAATGATCCTCTCAGCTTTTATTGTCTTTTTTATTTATCCATTTTTTATTGCAATAAATGTACTTACTGGGGATAGAAGTATTGGTTACCTGGCTAAACTTTTCTGTTTTTCTACCAATATTTATAACCATAAAAAAGTACCACCATGCCTGAAGTAACAGTTACAATTGCCGAACCATGCCACGAAAACTGGCAAAACATGACTCGAAATGACCAGGGACGTTTTTGTAGTTCCTGTAAAAAAGATGTGGTGGATTTTAGTATCATGTCCGATGCACAGTTGTTTAGCACATTGTTAAAAGGAGATGCTAATATGTGTGGCCGTTTTTCAAACATACAGATGGAAAAAGGAATAAAGTATGCCGTGGCAAAGAAAAATTATTGGCACAAGTATTTTATTGGGTTTCTATTTCCGGCGTTCCTGTACACCAAACAAGCCAGTGCTCAAATGGGATTGATTGCAATAAGTAAGGATGTGAAAATTCAATCAAAAGATTGTAAAAAAATCCCTGTGTTGCCAGCAAAAGGTTTCGAATTTTCGGGAAGGATTTTGGATGCCGCAACCAATGAATTAATCGGAAGCGGAATCATTACAATTAAAGGAACCGGTAAAGAAATACTGATAGATGAAAGAGGATCATTTACAGTAAACAGTAACACTAAACACTCAAGTGTGACTATAAGCATAGAAGCATCGGGATACGAATTGAAAGAAATTGAGATAGCGATTCCTGCCAATCATTTTATAGTGAAGGAAGAAACGATTTATCTGCGACGAAAAATAATTCCACTTGAAAATGTTACGGTACGTTCAAACACCGCAAATCATATGTATGGAATAGCTGGAGGAATTTCTTCACGAATAACAATCAACAGAATTACCGATTTGCCCGTGAAAATAAAAACGGCATTAACAGATTCTTTAAGAATTTACCCCAATCCAGTCAGCAGGGGAAATGAGATGCAGGTTGCCTTAAAACTAAAAAGTCCCGGAAATTATACGATGCAAATCCTTGATCTTTCCGGCAAAATTATTTTTCAACAAACCGTTAATGCGATCAATAAACGACAAGTGAGTAAAGTACAATGTGATAACTCCTGGAGTAGTGGAATGTATATGATGCGGATACTTGGGCCAGATGTGGCTTTGGTAAGTGTTGCAAGATTTGTAGTTAAATAACCTGCATCGTTTATTTGTTCATCATTCAATTGTTCGCCTGAAAATGGTATTTGAAAGATTAAGACTTTTGTTTAAACGCCGGATGAAACTGGTGTAACGTTGTTCTTAAATATTCCCTGTCCAGGTGGGTATAAATTTCTGTGGTAGTAATACTTTCATGGCCCAGCATTTCCTGAACCGCTCTTAAGTCGGCACCACCTTCTACCAGGTGTGTGGCAAAGGAATGGCGGAAGGTATGGGGTGAAATTGTTTTCCTGATTTCAGCCCGTTTTGCAAGTTCTTTAATGATCAGGAATATCATTATTCTTGAAAGTTTACTGCCACGCCTGTTTAAAAATAAAATGTCTTCATTGCCGGGTTTAACATCAATGTGAACACGAATATTCTCCCGGTAAATGTTGATAAATTTGATGGCGTCGCCGCCAATGGGTACCAGCCTTTCTTTGTCGCCCTTACCGGTAACTTTAATAAAACCTACATCCAGGTGCAGGCAGCTAAGACGCATGTTCACCGCTTCGGATACCCTTAAACCGCAACTGTACAGCAATTCCAGCATGGCTTTATTTCTACCACCTTCGGGTTTACTTAAATCAATCTTACCAATCATGGCTTCAATTTCTTCAAAGCTTAATATATCGGGTAAGGCCCTTTTTAATTTAGGCGATTCCAATAGGGTAGCGGGATCCAGTTCTATGATCTCTTCTAAAATGCAGTATTTAAAAAATGCTTTTAACCCGGATATCAACCTTGCCTGGGAAGCAGGTGTTAACCCTAGTTCGCTGATGGATTGTATAAAAATTTCCAGGTCTTTTAACTCAATGGCGCCGGGTGTTTTTTGCTGGCCGGTATGGAGTAACCAATTGGTAAGTTTTTCTACGTCATGCAGGTAGGCTTCAACCGAATTGTCACTCAAGGATTTTTCCAGTTGCAAATACGCTTTAAATCCTTTTTTATAACCTTCCCACATGACTTGCTTTTTGAAAAAATTGTAATTGAAACGGTTGGAAAATATTACTAAACTGTAGTGATTTTTTTTCTGAATGTTTCCCTAATTTCGTTTTCGTACCTAAACCGGTATTTCCTCCCATGATAGTTAATTTCCGCTCGTTCAAACAAAAGGTACGGTATCATAAAAAGTCCTTCCGCTCATTTTTAACTAAGTTAGAAAAAAATCCACCAAAAAATATTCACCAAATAATGGAGGTGGTTGATAAAGAAGTATGGGCAGAAACAGATTGCCTGAGTTGTGGTAATTGTTGCAAAAAAATGACACCAACTTTTACCGTGAAAGACATCAGGCGAATATCCGCTCATTTTGAAATGACGCCGAAAGCTTTTAAAGAAAAATGGCTGCTGTTGGATAAAACGGGCGACTGGCACAACAAAAAGCAACCCTGCCAGTTTTTGAATTTAACGGATAATAAATGTTCCATCTATCCCATCAGGCCGGCCGATTGTGCAGGCTTTCCACATCTTACCAAAAAGAAGGCGGTGGAATATATTCATGTACACAAACAGAATATTCAATATTGCCCGGCTACTTTTAAAATGGTAGAAAAGATGAAAGTTTTGTTGGCGAAATAGATAAGAATAACTTACAGGTAAACATCTTCAATCAAAAAATATTCAGGAGGTTCATTGGGTATCAGTAAAATGGAAAGGATATCAAACTGAATGCGTTGCCATTGAGGATGCAGGTATAAATAGGCTTCAGCGGCTTTAATAAGGTGCTCAATCTTTTTTTTGCCCACCTTATCTTCCGGCATTCCAAAATTTTTTGAACGTCTTGTTTTAATTTCTATAAAGTGTAATACATTTTCCCTGGTTGCAATTACATCTACTTCCCAATGCGAATGCCGCCAGTTTTGTTCCATCACCTGGTAGCCATTTTCAACAAGGTAAACAACGCCCATGCTTTCCCCTAATTTGCCAGTATGATTGTGCTTAGCCATTTTTACTTTCAAAGCGATTAAAGTATAAAGCGGAAAAAGGCAGCCGGATTGATTGCTTCAGCCGTTTAATTGCTTAGTTTTGTCCTTGTTAAATTTAAAAAAAATGAAGATAGATAAATCAATTGTAGTAAGTTTTGTTTTACTGGTAGTAATTGCATCCTTATATCGCATTATGCCGGGCAGGCCACTTGGTTTTGCACCGCAAATTGCCATGGCATTGTTTGGTGGAAGTGTAATAAAAGACAAAAAGTTTGCATTTATCCTTCCGTTGTTTTCTATGTTTATTTCTGATGTTATGTATGAAACATTGTACCAGGTTAATTTATCAGCCACCCAGGGATTTTACCAGGGACAGGTTACCAACTACCTGTTATTTGGAGCCATTACTGTAATTGGATTTTTTATTAAGAAAGAAAAAATATTACAGATTGCTGCAGGCGCAGTCGCAGGAACTGCTTTTTATTTTCTTGCTTCCAACTTTGTTGTTTGGATTGGTGGTGGACTGGCATTAAACAATTTGCCGTACACAAAAGATATCGCTGGATTAATCAGTTGCGTTACAGCAGGACTTCCTTTTTTACAAGGAAGCTTATACGCTACCTTAATGTTTAGTAGTATTTTATTTGGCGGGTTTTACCTGTTTAATAAGTATAAGGCAGAGAAGCATGTCGTTGCGTAAACAAGAGTAAGCTGCAATTTTTATGAAGACCTTGTTCTACATAATTTTATTAATGACTTTAGGCTGTAATTCAGCAGACAATAACGCTAACAAAACTGAGAGTATAGAAAAAACTACCAATATCACATTTCCCAAAAATGATAATTCAAAATACTACACTACCAAAGACACCCTAATTATCACAACGGAAACTGAAGACACTTTAAAGTATAGTAAAAGCGAGTTTAATGAAATTATTGATAATCATCCAGAATTATTGAATAATAAATATGTTCAAAATCCTGACCTGATTTATTATTGTAGCGGAGACCGTGATGAATTTGGGAGCGAAATTGGGCAAGACACTTATTATATTTTATATGCGTATTTCCTTAAGCAGAAAAATGGGATTAATAAATACGCAGAACTTAGAAAAAACCTGATTGACATCTATTCAAACATAAATTCTCTTTTTGGACACTTTCAATATGGAGGAACTTATTTTGGACATCAATATTCAAGAATTTTAGGCTATGCTGAATTCTCAGTTTATTTATTTGTTGAAAACGAAAAATCTTTTTCTAAGTCTTATGATATCACAAAGGAAAAAGAACTTTACATCAATTCACTTCGACAAATAATAAAAGATGAAAGTTCTATAGATTTTGAAACCTTGGGAAAAAAAGAAAAAGCAGAGAGAAACACTCAATTAAATAAAATTGTTGATAACGTAAATAAATTAATCACGAACAATTTTTATTTAAAACGAGCACAGGCTTTTCAATATGACAAATATGAATATTATTGACCAAAACTACAGCTTGTATTGAGGTAGGAAATCCACTTCAAGTCTCTATTATCCTGGATTTGGCAGAACCTTCAATTTTTAACTTTAGTTGTTTATTCGGCTGCAAAGGTGCTGGACGAGTAACAAATTCCCTGCCTTCATAAATACTTGGTCGTTGGCAGTGTTTTTATTCCCAATTTATTTTACTAACCAACTTTTTCGATTCACCAGGTTTATCTGTGTCGTTTATTTTCCCATAAATTAAATTGTGATAGCCGAATATTGAATCGGGCAATATTGCCTTCGTGTAAACTCATTAATTCTGTCTCTACAGTTTCCCTAAATTTTGATTGATCAGATTCCGGAACTTCTTCAAGTTTTTCTTTAATTGCCTGACTTGTTTCTTCAAACGAGCTTTCATTTGCAACAATCTGGTGAACTAATAATCGAATACCATCTCTATATTTGAGTCTAAACGGATCTGGCTCCCCTAATGACTGTCTCAAAGCGGAGTATTTGGCTGAAGATCGTTCATAGGCCCACAGGAACACATCTTTTAATAATTCAATTGAGTTTAACTCATAAACGGCAAGTAAGCCTTTTATGTATAAGCTCTTGGGTACATCAACAAAGGAGATTGGTACAAAATTCTTTGCATTAAGAGAAATGTTTGCTGCTAACCTGGAAACACGTTTATTTACATCTTCAAAAGGCTGCAGGTATGGAAGTTGCACCATAATAAAAAATGCTTGCTCAAAAGGATCGGCGATTAAATTTACTTTCACCATTATTTGGTCAAACATTTCTTCAATAAGTTGAGGTATGCCTAATGGTGTATACATTGATCTTTGAATGCCAACACCGAATCTACGCAGTCTGCCCGAGGCTGCCGGATCTGGTAAAAGATTATTCGATAGGAGTCCATGTATATTTAGAATTGTATATCTATTAAATCCTATTTCCTCAGAGTTAGCTACAATGAACTCAATTGCTTCCTTGTGGTTTAAAATCATTTGAGCATCTTTTTGAGACTTTGTTTCCAAAGCTTCACCGAACGAAAGCAGCCGTTCAGTATCAAGTAGGCTATAGGAGTTTCCTTCAAGTCTGCTGGAATTCCATGATAAGTCTATTAGGAGACGCTGTAAAATGTCCTTTGCATATGTGCCTGCTGGCTCATTTTGCCTGGCAGTTTTTCCAAGTTCAGCTAATTTTTTTTTCTCATTTTCAGATAAGTAGGATGATACATTTGGGGTGTATGAGTCTAAAAAATCCCTGTTATACCCAACCGGAATTCGTTGGGAATCAGGAAGGCTAACTTTTGTTAAAAGTTCTTTGCTTTTATCACTAAGTGGAAGTAATTCGGAATCCCCTTTTTCAATTTCTGTATCAGTTTCAGCGATTTTGTAGGTAACACCCCGTGTTTTCCCCTTTTTTTCAATAACATGTTGAATTGCTAATTCATTTAGTCTCCTTAATAATGTCTTGTCATTAATCTCTAAATCAAGTAGCTTTTTTAGTTGGGAAAAGCTCAATGCCTGCCCTGACTTTCTTAGAATTTTGACTATTAATGTGATTTCGTGATTTCGTTTTGACATTGTGATACAATTCCTCGATTTATAAGAATTAAATCCTGTCTAAATATAGACAGTTCTAGACAAATATAGACAGTTCTAGACAAATATGGACAAATCTGGACAGTTCTGGACAAATCTGGACAAATCTGGACAAATCTAGACAGTTCTAGACAATTCAAATTTTAATCAGAGTAACTCACGCAGCAGGTGGACGGAATTCTCACAGAAGGAAAAACAAAAACAATAACCAAAACTCCCCAATAAAAAAGCCCCGCATTAAAAACTACTAACGAGGACTATTTACCCCATACTTTTTTCATAACCTTCATCTACTAAAAGATTCTTGCTATCGGCAGCAGAAGTAGCTAATTCATCGCAGCGGTTATTGTATGGATTGGTGGAATGCCCCTTTACCCAAACAAATTTTATATTGAATTTTTTTGCCAGTTCGTAATAATGTTTCCAGAGATCTTTATTTTTTTTACCGCCTTTAAAGTCTGTTTTTATCCAGGTGTTGAGCCAGCCTTTTTCTACTGAGTTAACAATGTACTGACTGTCGGAAAATACAGTAATCGGAATGCCTGGTTTTGTTATGGCTTCAAGTCCTGCAATAACGGCCCACAGTTCCATCCGGTTATTGGTGGTCATCCGGTAACCCTGCGAAAGTTCTTTGCGATGCTTGCCCCACATCAGTAAGCAACCATATCCACCGGGTCCGGGATTGCCTCTTGAAGAGCCATCCGTATATAATAAAATGCTTTCCATCATTGATAGTGCGTTTGTACAATTGCTTTGCAAAAAGAATTCATGTAAAGATCATCCAGCCCGATATATTCAAAGCGTTTTATAAAAATGTTTTTTTTATACAGGCCGGGCATCTTGGGTTTAAAATTAGTTAGTACAGAAACCGGTAAAATGATCCGGTTATTGGTAACCCTTTTAAGGCTTTTGTATATGATTTCTGAACAGTACATGCTATCGTCCGAAATTAAATTAAAGCTTTTATCAAAAGGGATTTTTTCTTCGTAATATTTTTTATATAAAGTATGCAAGGCTTCGGCTTCATTCAACGATAGTTGATAACGAAAAATACCAAAACCCGTTTTTTTTATTGGATTAACAAAGCTGTCAAAGGACTCTCTTCTTAAATGGCCATCGGGGTTTTCGGTACCAGCCATACTATGATAAATATAATAACTACTGTCTTCTAAAAACGCTAATCCACTGTGTGAATAGGTTCTATCTCTGGTAGAAAAATTTTGCAGGCTCAGGCTCTCAAAATCATCATCACTTCTTGTAACAAGGTCGCCATTGTGGAGTAGTGGGATAGCTTTTTTGATGGATAAAATATTATCAGCGTAGACGGATGATTGGGCGTTTAGTGACTGATCTGATTTATTGTAGTTACAACTTATTAATAGGCAGCCAAAAAGAAGGCTGCTCAATCGAAATGTCCTATTCTTACCACAAAAAAAATAAGCTGTTATCATATTGTATTAAACAAGCAGTCTGAATTTTGCCGAGGCGATTTATGCTTGTAAACTAAGAGGTGTAACGTTCCTGATTATTATTGCTTGTCTATAAATTTAAACCGGTCAATTCCTACACCCAAGCCGTTTTTACCAGTAGGCCCACCATCGGTAACATAATACCTGAATGCCACTCGTGTTTTTTGATTTTTGGGCATACCTGCGATAGTTAATTCGTACAAAGTCCATACACCTGGAAAGGCATCTGCACCGGAGGTTTTCAATGCAGGATTAATATCCAG
The DNA here is from genome assembly GCA_040002495.1 of Ferruginibacter sp. Taxonomy (GTDB): domain Bacteria; phylum Bacteroidota; class Bacteroidia; order Chitinophagales; family Chitinophagaceae; genus Ferruginibacter. Next base: position 52,237 of record JBDUEK010000031.1, on the reverse strand, counting down.
TAAAATTGTTTTAAAATTACCAACGCTGTTGCTATCTACACCAACATCAGGCGAACTGTTTATTTCGTTTATCCTTACCTGTAACCTGTCTGCGGCAGTTGCCGGATTTTGATAGGTACGGGTGTAAAAACTAATTTTATCGCCGTCTTTAGCAGTGAATTCCGGGGATATGAGCCAGTTACTACAGTTGGCAGTAGCGTAGCCGCAATCAGCACTTGTCATAATAAAATCGGTGCCGGATTTCGAAGCGTTTAACCCTGCAAATCCTGCACCCGTTCCTTTTTTATTTTCATAATAAAAGATGCCTTGTTTCCAGCTTGCTGTACCAATAGGTTTAGAATTGTTGGCAATAACCCAGCCCCGGCTGATGCTGTTGCTAACCGTGTCAAATTCTTCTGTAAATGAATAATCCGGTGGGGGAGGGATGATTTTATCATCATTGCAGGATGTTGCTATTAAAATGACAGCAACCAGCATGATGTAAAACAATCCCGTTTTATTATGCATAGAAATTAGTTTGAATTATAATTTATTTTGGCTGACTGGTATAAGTAACCGCATCAATACCGATAACGCTTTGGTGCAATTCATTGTACAAATCATCCACTGTGGTGGCATTGGAAGGCAACACATCTTCTAACAGGTATCTGAAACCAAACCTGCCTTTAACCGGCGATGCCAGTCCGCTTACACTTCCTTCAAACCTTGTCCAGTATTGCGGAAACGCTTTAACCGAACCGGAACTTGCGGCTGCATACGATGGGTTTATATCTAATAATTTAATAGAGAAATCACCCAGGTCTGAGGGGATGCTACCAACCTCAAGTGTATTCGTTGGATTTACCCATAACTGCAAACGTGCAACACCTCTGCAAAAAGTGTAGAAGGAAATTTTATCTCCGTTTTGTAAAATTACCTCCGGCGATACCAGCCAGTTGTTTACATTATAACGGGTTGATGGCCCGGTTAAATTAATAAGCTCTGCACTTGCCCTGCTCGTTGCTACATATCCGTTAGAGGCTCGTTGAGATGAATAGGCAACTTCCCAATATCGTTTTGGAAAAGGTGTATTAAGGCCAAACTGTAACGAATCCAATGTAAACTGTGCCTGGTTCCATTCCGGGTAATATATAGCTACATAGTTGGGTGATGTAATGATAGGGGTTTCAGTAACATCATACCATTTTCTGCCAAGGGGAAAACTGCGGTTAATGGCCCGCCAGCCTTTGTTGTAGGCTTCCTGGAAATCATCGAAACTTTCCGAAAAAGATTGATCGGGTACAGATACTGCCTGGGTAAGATAGCTATCATCTTTGCAGGATTGCAACATCAAAAATTGTACAACAGCATACACCATAAGCAGGCGCAACATTGATTTTCTCATAACATCATTATTCGGAGTATTTGCAATGATACAGAAATTAACCTTTAAAAAACAGGCATCCAAAAACAGGTTTTCACTAACAGCGATCAATAATTTAACTATACCTGGAATACCCCCGTTTTGAAAGGCGCAATTTCCGTATTTTGATTAGCCGCTGCTATGCCTTCTGATATCAGCATACGGGTTTCTGCAGGGTCAATAATTCCATCTACCCACATCCTTGCCGCTGCATAAAAAGGAGAGGTTTGTGCCTGGTATTTATCAATGATTTTATTCAATAATTTGGTTTCTGCTTCCGGTGTTATTACCTCGCCTTTTGCTTTTAAAGATGCCACCTGAATTTGCAATAAAGTTTTAGCAGCCTGCTCACCTCCCATTACTGCAATCTTAGCCGTGGGCCATGCAAATATTAACCGTGGATCGTAGGCTTTGCCACACATGGCATAGTTACCGGCGCCATAACTATTACCGATGACAAAAGTGAATTTTGGTACTACTGAATTGGCCACTGCATTTACCATTTTAGCACCATCTTTTATAATGCCGGCATGTTCACTGCGACTGCCCACCATAAAGCCGGTAACATCCTGTAAAAACACTAATGGGATTTTCTTTTGATTACAATTTAAAATAAAGCGGGCAGCTTTATCAGCACTGTCATTATAGATAACACCGCCCAATTGCATTTCACCTTTTTTATTTTTAATAACCAGTCGCTGGTTGGCAACAATACCCACGGCCCAGCCATCCACCCGGGCATAGCCGCAAATAATTGTTTTGCCATATTCTTTTTTAAACTGATCAAAACTTCCGGCATCAGTAATGCATTCAATGATGTCTATAACATTATAGGTTTTGGTATTTCCCTCTGCAATTACCCCGTAAATTTCATTGACATCCCTCGCTGCATCCTCGGGTTTAATTCTATTGAAACCTGCATTGCCCGGATCGCCCATTTTGCTAATGATTTTCTTTACCTGGTCGAGGCAATCCTTTTCAGTTTCAAATTTATAATCGGCTACACCGCTGATGGCGTTATGCGTTTCAGCACCACCCAGGGTTTCATTGTCTGTTTCTTCGCCAATGGCAGCTTTTACCAGGTAAGGCCCGGCTAAAAATATAGAGCCATTACCTTCAACCATCAAGGTTTCATCGCTCATGATGGGCAGGTAGGCGCCGCCCGCCACGCAGGGGCCCATTACCGCGGCAATCTGGTTAATGCCCATGGCACTCATCTTTGCATTGTTGCGAAAGATGCGACCAAAATGTTCTTTATCAGGGAATATTTCATCCTGCATCGGTAGAAATACGCCGGCACTATCCACCAGGTAAATAACAGGTAAATGATTCTCCATTGCAATCTCCTGCATGCGTAAATTTTTTTTGCCTGTAATGGGAAACCATGCACCCGCCTTTACAGTTTGATCATTGGCAACAATTACACATTGCCTGCTGCTTACATAACCAATACCACTCACCGTTCCGCCAGCAGGACAACCACCATATTCCTTATACATTTCATAACCGGCAAAGGCGCCGATTTCCACAAAAGGTGTATCTGTATCACAGAGATAACGGATACGCTCCCTTGCAGTTAGTTTGTTGCGTACCCGTTGCTTTTCAATGGCTGCTTTACCACCTCCTTCATAAATTTCTTCCAGGCGTTGTCGTACCTGGCTATAGGCCAGCTTCATCGCATCTTCGTTAATATTGAAATTCATATTCATGGGCTATACATTATTTGGGTGAATGACGCAACCGCATCAAAAAGTAATGTTGAAGTTAACTTAAAACAAAAATATGGCAATGGGGTTTAAATTGAAAATGCCCCCTGTCCCCCGAAGGGGGAACCTGGATTGTGGCTTGCTTCTTTTCACCGAAACTTGCCGGCTGGCAGTACTTCTATTCCTGGTTTTATTTGTATGTGTTCAATCTTTCGTTTCGATTTATTGTCTTTTTGCACGAATCCGCCATTGTGGAAATCGATCATCGAAGTAGGGTATTACACTATTTATAGAAAGCAAGCTACCTTGCAAGCTAAAAAAACTACATGGACGGAACTACAAGAGCTAATATTAAACCAGGCATGTTGGTAAATATTATTTTGAAAAAAGATCAGCGGAGCGGCGTGCTTACTGAAGGAATTGTAAAGGACCTGTTAACCAGTGCACCTAAACATCACCGTGGTATAAAAGTAAGATTGGAGGATGGCCAGGTTGGACGTGTACAGGAAATTATTGAAGAGTAATTTTTTGAATCGTAAGTATTTTTATTTTTTTACTTCTTGTTGGCCGATGATTTAATCAAATCGAATTTTTTATAACCACCGTTTCTTTTGGATAGATTAAGTAGAAAAAGTTGAGCTTAAAAATATCACTGCATTATCCTCCTGGATGATCTGTTTAAATGTATAAAAGATTTTAATTCCTAAAAAGAAAATTATAAAAATTGTACAAAGTTTACGTTATAGAATTATCAAAACGGGTGTTTACAGAAAATACAAAATTCCGTTTGGCCAATCCTCAATTTAATGGCATGCTTGAATGTCTGTATGTGGGCATGACTAGTAAAACTCCGGCAGAACGATTCAAACAACACAAGACCGGTTACGTAAATAAGAAGGGCCATAAACTCTCTGCCAATATTGTTCAGAAATATGGCAGCTATCTACGCCCAAGTTTGTACGATCATATAAATGAACATCCAATGAATCAACAGGATGCCGTGAAGATGGAGGCAAAACTTGCCCTGGATTTACGGAGAAAAGGATATGCCGTTTGGTTTAACTGATGCTGGCAGATTTTGTTTGTTTTAAACACATGAAATTAAAGCCCCACATTGGGTGAGCGGATTGTGTTTACGTAGACATTATTGCACACATATTTTCTCATTTCATATTTTTGACGGATTTTTTAATTCAGCAGTCTAAATTTTTAATCAACTAATTATTATCTGCTAAAGCTGCATACAGCAATGTATTAGAAAAGAGGATCGCATTTGTTGTGTTATTACGGCTTCAAAATCAACTTATAAGCCGCTGCAACAGATCATACTTTGACGTTATAAAAGTTGTAGAGGATACCCTGCTGCTATAATAACAATGAAACGATTGTTTGTAAAATCCTCCGGTTTTTATTCTATTTTCCTTTGGCATGATAATAGTTTTTCGTTCGCTACAACAGCAGAATTATAAAATGACCTATTGTTTAGGAATAAAAGTTAAAGATGGATTGGTAGCGCTTTCTGATACCAGGATATCTTCGGGAACCAGCACCACCACAAGAAAAAAGATCAGCATTCATCAACACGGCCATTCAGATTTTTTCCTGATGACAAGTGGTTTGCGTTCAGTAAGAGATAAAGCTATTCAATATCTTGATGAAGCAACAGACAGTGCTATTGCGTATGATAAATTGTATAAGATAGTAAATGTATTTGGTGAAATTATCAGGCGGGTTGCTTCAGAAGACAAGGAAACACTTCAAAAGGCAGGATATAAATTTAATATCAATGCAATAATCGGCGGCCAGCTTTCCACAGATAGTGAACATAAATTATTTCTTATTTACTCCGAAGGCAACTGGATAGAAATTGGATATGGAAGTCCTTATGTAGTGATAGGCAATACCAGTCATGGTAAAGGTATTCTCAACCAGATTATTACTGATAATTCCACGATAGAACAGGCGCTAAAAGCGGCTTTTATTTCGTTCGAAGCTACCCGAAAAGTATCCAATGATGTAGAATTTCCCATAGATGTAATGGTATATAAAAAAAATAGCTTTGCAATGCAGGAATCACATTTTATGGCAGCTGATCTGCAACATGTATCAGATAGCTGGCATAAAAAACTACAGGAATCGGTGGAAGAAATTCCTGGCGACTGGATAACAAACATGATGAATCAACACTCCCCAATAAAATAAATTGTATGAAATTTAAAGTTTTTAGTGAACTACAGTACACGGTAAACATGCCGACCACGTTCATTTTTAATATACAGGTGGCTCGTACAGCCAGGCAGGTTATACTGGAAGAAAATTTAATAGTGGATCCTTTTATTCAGGCAGAACAATACAATGCCTTAAATAGTGATGGCAGGTTCATAAAATTGTATGTTAATAATCCCGGTAATTTTAGTATTAGCTATTCTGCAACAGTGGATCTGCAGTATAATATTTTTTACCCCGAGCAATTATTGCAGACAACACCTATTGCAAAAATGGATGCTGAAACTATTCCGTATTTATTTCCCAGCAGGTATTGCCAATCCGACAAATTGCAACGGTTGGCTTATAAAGAATTTGGCGGCATACAAAATACCTATGCCCAGGTAAGTGCTATTGCAGACTGGATTTATAAAAATGTAGAATACCTTTCGGGTAGTACCGATGCAAGCACGTCTGCGTACGATACGCTTACCGAACGTGCTGGTGTGTGCCGCGATTTTGCTCACCTGGGCATTGCGTTGTGCAGGGCACTGTCTATTCCGGCGAGGTATTTCACGGGCTATGCGTACAATTTAAATCCACCCGATTTTCATGCATGTTTTGAAGCCAATATTGGTGGTGAATGGATATTTTTTGATCCCACACACCTGGTACCTGTAAACGGGCTGGTAAAAATATCCAATGGCAGAGATGCCGCAGACGCAGCAGTAGCCAGTATTTTTGGCGGTACAATCTGCAACAGTATGATTGTAAAATGCGAGTCTGTCGATCCCACATTTTCACCGATTTATTCGAATAACCATGAAAAAGAAAAGGGGCTGTCTTATCAATAAAAACCCTTATAAACAATTTACAAATAAAAGAGGTGGCCATAATTAGCCACCTCTTTGTATAAATTCAGAACTCCTGATCCTTCGCCAATTAAAATGGTTGATTAAAACCCTGCAAGGGTTTAATTTGAATAGCCACGGGTAAAACCCGGGGAATAAAACGTTTTGTTTTCAGCAACCCCAACGGGGTTGAATCATTAAACCTGACATATATTCAACCCCGTTGGGGTTATTGAAATATTCCAGTAACCATGGGTTTCACCCACGGCTACTAAAATTCAACCCCTTCGGGCTTTGCTTGTAGTTTTAATTTGCGAATGTCATCACACACTAATCCTTGTTTATTGATATGGGTAAGGATTTCTGAAATTATCACGCATCAAAATCAGGCAAGGTCAAATCTGTCAAGGTTCATCACCTTGTTCCATGTTGCCACAAAATCCTGCACAAATTTTTCTTTTGAATCTTCACATCCATAAACTTCAGCAATGCCACGCAGTTCTGAGTTGGAACCAACAATAAGATCAACTCTTGTAGCGGTCCATTTAAGTTCGCCTGTTGCACGATCATGTCCTTCAAACCTGTCTTGTGCATCTGAAGTTGAGGTCCATGTGGTACCCATATCAAGCAGGTTTACAAAAAAGTCGTTGGTTAATGCACCGGGTTGTTTTGTAAATACACCCGTTGAAGATTGATCAGCGTTTATGTTTAGCACACGCAGGCCACCAAGAAGAACCGTTAACTCAGGTGCGGTAAGCGTTAACAAATGGGCTTTATCAATCAGCAATTCTTCGGCAGTTATAGTATGACTGGCTTTCAGGTAATTGCGGAAACCGTCAGCAGATGGTTCCAATACAGCAAAAGAGTCCACATCGGTTAGCTCCTGCGTAGTATCTGCACGGCCTGCGGTAAATGGTACTTCAATATTAATTCCGGCGTTTTTTGCGGCTTGCTCAACACCCGCACATCCTGCCAACACAATCAAGTCGGCCAGTGAAACCATTTTATTACCAGGTTGATTGCTATTGAAATCGGACTGTATGGCCTCCAATACAGTTAATACTTTTGATAGTTGAGCCGGGTTATTAACTTCCCAATCCTTCTGCGGAGCCAGGCGGACACGGGCACCGTTGGCACCACCACGTTTATCCGAGCCACGGAATGTGGAGGCAGATGCCCAGGCAGTTGATACCAATTCTGATACGGATAATCCTGTAGCAAGTATGCTGTCCTTTAATGATGCAATGTCCTGATTGTTGATCAATTCATTCGTAACTGCAGGAATAGGATCCTGCCAGATCAGTTCTTCTGCAGGCACTTCAGGTCCAAGATAGCGGGCAATTGGGCCCATATCACGGTGTGTAAGTTTATACCAGGCACGGGCAAAAGCATCTGCGAGCTCAGCAGGATTTTCAAAGAAATGTCTTGAAACTTTTTCGTAGGCGGGGTCAACTTTTAATGCAAGATCTGTAGTTAGCATAAACGGGGCATGCGTTACAGAAGCATCGTGTGCATCCGGTACGGTACCTGCACCTCCGCCATTTGTTGGTTTCCATTGTTGTGCTCCTGCAGGGCTTTTGGTAAGTTCCCAATCAAAACCAAACAGGTTTTCAAAATAGTTGTTGCTCCATTTAGTTGGAGTAGTAGTCCATGCACCTTCCAGTCCACTGGTAATTGTGTCGCCGCCATTACCGCTGCCAAAGGTGTTTTTCCAGCCAAGGCTTTGTTCCATTATACTTGCAGCCGCAGGTTCTTTATCAACATATTTTGATGGGTCTGCAGCACCATGTGTTTTACCAAAAGTATGGCCACCTGCAATGAGCGCCACGGTTTCATAATCATCCATTGCCATGCGGCCAAAAGTTTCACGAATATCACGGGCAGATTTAAGCGGATCAGGGTTTCCGTTAGGCCCTTCTGGATTTACATAAATTAATCCCATTTGCACAGCAGCAAGCGGATCTTCCAGTTCACGATCGCCGGCATAGCGTTGATCACCTAACCAGGTTTTTTCATTACCCCAGTACACATCTTCCAATGGTTCCCAAACATCTTCACGTCCGCCGCCAAAGCCAAATGTTTTTAAGCCCATCGACTCCAGGGCGCAGTTACCTGCAAGTATCATCAAATCGGCCCAGGATAATTTTTTGCCATATTTCTTTTTAATAGGCCATAGTAACAAACGAGCTTTATCGAGGTTTGCATTGTCGGGCCAGCTATTTAGTGGAGCAAAGCGTTGTGTACCGGCGCCACCACCACCGCGGCCATCGTGTATGCGGTAAGTGCCTGCACTGTGCCAGGCCATCCTGATGAAAAAAGGGCCGTAGTGGCCATAGTCAGCCGGCCACCAGTTCTGCGAAGTTGTCATCAGGCTAAAGAGGTCTGCTTTAACTGCATTTAGATCCAGGCTTTTGAATTCCTTTGCATAATCAAATGCCTCACCCATTGGATTTGAGAGGGATGAATTTTGACGAAGAATATTCAATTTTAATTGATTTGGCCACCAATCACGGTTCCTGGTACCACTACCTGCACTTTGATTTACCGTTCCACTCATAAAGGGGCATTTGGCCGGGCCGTTCATTTCGAGCACTTTTGCCGGCGCTTCTGTATCATTTCCCATTCGTATTATTTTTTTATGTTAATAAACTATTTGCAACTGTAAATTTAGATAATCTTTGCGGTGTAAACTACCCAAAAACAGTTTGGAATGAAAACAGTTTTTATTAAGAAATTGTTTTCTCTCACAAAATAAATACTCCTTTACTTTCCGGGAAAAATATTTGCATGTTTATTTGAGAGGGGCTTTCTTCAATAACTTAAAAAATACCGGGCTAAAAATGGACGTAGTCTTACAGAAAAAGGAAAAGCATCAAAGCAATTAATAGTTCAGATACACTATTGTCCGACTAAAAATATATAATATCGCTACAACTCTTACTGGTTCAATGTTCTAGCCCCTCTCCTTCGGAGAGGGGTTGGGGTGAGGTCATTCAGGCGTAGCAACGGATACAGGAGTTTAGTCGGACAACACTAGTTCAGATACTGTAAAAAAGCACTTACCTACTGTATTTTTTTATCTGCCAAAGCGATAGTAACCTGCAAGGGTATTTGTTTTTCCTTCCATCAAATCAATAATAATATCCATTGCCTGTATTGAAAATGTAATGCCATTGCCTCCGTAACCAAGTACAAATAAAGCATTTTCAAACTCGGGTGATTTACCGATATAAGGTAATCCATCTTTTGTAGTGCCAAACGTACCTCCCCAATTAAAGTCCTCTGTAAACGCAATACCGGGCAACATTTTGTGTAGTTTTTTTAAAAGCCGGGCTGTTTTCTTTTCTTTAATTTTTTGTTGAAAAAATGAAATGTTGTTGGATGAATCTTCACCGCCGATTAATAATCTGCCATCATCGGTTGTGCGCATATATAAATATGGATCGTTGGTGTCCCACACCAGCACACCCCTCAACTTTTCCGGAATTTTTATTTCCTGCTCACTTACACAGGCGTAGGTGTAGAATAATTTCGCCAGGTTTTCCTTCAGCATTTGCGATGCTTCAAAACCGGTACAAAATATTACTTTTTTACAGTTGACTGTAAAGTCGTTTTTAAGTGTTATAACGGCAGGTTCGGTATCAAGTTCAAAATTTTCAATTTCTGTTTGGTCATATACTTCCATCCCTCTTTTTACATTCAGCCTAATAAGTTCATGGGCAAATTTATACCCATCAACGCTTCCAGCTACTTCAGAAAGTATGGCACCAAAGCAAACTATTTCAAACTGGTTATGCACCTCATCTGCCGACAACCATTTAACGCCGAGTTGATGTTTTTGCCTGATTTGAAATTCCTTGTACAAATCTTTTGCAGCCTTTTTACTATGTGCGATGTATAAAGATTGCTTGCTTTCAAAACCACAACTGATGCCCGTTTCCTTCACAAGCTGTTCCATTTTTTTTATTGCATCTATACCTGCTTTATAGCAATCCACAGCCGCATCCTCACCGATCATTTCTGCAAGCTCATATAGCGGCACATCAATTTCGTACTGCAACATACTGGTAGTGGCCGATGAACTGCCCTGGCCAATATCACGTTTGTCGAGCAGCACTACTTTATAGTCTTTACTCATCAATGCATGTGCAACCAATGCGCCGGTAATACCACCGCCCACTACCACCACTTCGGTATTTATATTTTTTTTAAGCGATGGGTAACTGTGGAGTATCCCATTTTTTACCAGCCAGAATGATTCGAAAGTTCTTAAACGCATGTGTTAAAAATTATTTTGTGTTTGCTGTTTTATATACTCTTCAATAACGAAGCCATTTTTGTATTTGCTAAATTGGGGACTGGCTTTTTTAATTAATCAGTCGGATAAATATTTCATTCCCACAGGCGCAGGTCTCCCGACCTACTGACATTAGTTACTGTGCAGCTAATGAAAAGAGTACAGTAGAAAAAGGTTTGGTTGATTTGGTTTTTTAAAGTGAATAATGTGCCGGGATTAGTAACGATGGGCTACAGGTCTGGAGACCTGCGCCTAATGGTTCTTCATTATAGTTAGTGGAAAGTATTCGAAAATTTTTTTGTACCCGGCATTTGAATTTCTATTAAACATTCTTGTGTCACACTCTTGTACAAAAAATATTCTATTGAGCATAGCATAATAGCCTTGTTAGCAAATCCACTGAATAAAACGAAGAACCATTTATACTGCTTGCCTGATAAATTCCCGTGAACTGGACAAGTAATGCATAGCTGCAAAATGAATAAAATGTACAAGAGGGCGATGCAACGATGATTCATAGTAGCAACTAAGCCTGGCTCAAAAAAAAAATACACATTTTTGTGCAACTCACATTTTAATAAAATGAAAAATTCGGACTCGCTCTGCTAAAAACCCTTTTCTTCAACATTTTTAGAAATCGTTTTTCCTTTGGACGAACTTCCCCAGGCTTTAGTTTTGGGTGTATCCCAAATTGTTGCTTGTATTCTAAGGTTGCCAACCTTAGAAAGAGTATTCATTAAATTAAAATAAAAGATTAAAGGTTGGCAACCTTTGCGACAATTTTGGATGCACCCTTAGTTTTTAACTTCAAATTTTAATCATAAATTTAACGGATGTTCCGACAGGCTACTTTTAAAATGCCAACAAGGAATTGCCTTCTAACTTTGATAGTAAATATTAAAAAATAAGTACCACTATGACTCCCCGCAATTTATTCAACATCATTCTAAAAATATTTGGACTCTTTTTCTTAAGAGAAATTATAAACACGATACCACGTACAATTTCTAATTTCCTTATTTATTTCAACACTTTGGATATAGGCCCAATCATTGCCACAACTGTTGTATCAATTGTTATTCTTGCCTTTTATTTTTTTCTTGTTATTCAATTGATTTTTAAAACAAATAAGCTCATAGATATTTTAAAGCTTGATCAAGGCTTCGATGAACATGAACTTTCTTTTGAACAAAAAACTGAATTTCAGGTAGCTTTGTCACGTTCATTTGTTTTAACCACGGCGCTGATTGTTATCGGTGGGGTAATTTTAGCGGACGAAATCCCTGACTTTTGCAGATATATTTATTTATATTTCGATCAAAAAAATGTTGGATATAATCCATCAAAAACTGACATGTCACCTATGTTTTTTGCCGGTGCTAAAATTATTATTGGGTTATTAATTTTAGGTGAACGTAACAGAATTATTGACTTCATAGAAGGACAAAAGCCTGGTCATGAAGAACAAACATAGATCCGACTGCATTTTGTTGGAAGTTCAAAAAAGATTACCACACGCAAGCTTGTGTTAATAGGGGGAATCAATATTAGTAACTTACCCATAAGCGAAGCATTCAATATTCCAAAGTTTCTTGCCGCTCATTTTCTATTTGTTTACACATATCACATTTGCATGCCGGGCTACCAACTTCCACATATCACCTTGTTTCATCCAAATGTTGGTGTATCTCCTTTTTATAGTTTGCCCCGTACTTTTATCATCTGCTGATGGCATAACTGTTTCATTGCCCATTGAAAAAACAACGTCGCCCTTAATAATAATTTGCTCAACTTCCCGGGTGAAAGAAATTTTTGATCTTTTTAGAACAGGCCGGTCCAACGTACTTTTGCCAGGAAAGACTACTACATTATCAGGAGAATTAACAACATAATCCTTGTCCCAAAGTTTTAAAAGCATAACTGAATCCTTTTCAAGTACAGCCTTTACTTCAGCCTGCTCTAAGTTTCTTATCTCATTCTTCACATGCTGATCCTGGGCATATAAATATCCGGCAAAGCCAAACAAGACAACCGTCATTATTACCTTTTTCATTCGTTAAGTTTTAAGTGAGAGACTGCATTGCACTATTAAGTTATGCCTTTTACAGCGGGAGTGCAACAAAAGCGTACTATACTTAATTGCCTAAACTTCCCTATGTTATCCAAACATTTCGGAAATTTTGTCCCGGCAGTTTATGTGTTTGCATAACTTTAAGTTTTAGACTGTTAATCTAAATAACTTTAAGCCTTTTTCAAACATATAAACTGCCGGAATATAATTAATTGAAAGCATGCCGTAAGCACACGCATTGCCATTGAATGAAGAAATAAGTGTTTAATTTTATTCGGCTCTTTAAACAATCTGCATACCATGTTAGCCGGAACAATTGAAGAAAACATCAGTCTTATACGAAATGAGGCCAAACAATACAGGCGCTATGCCAGTATTGTTGGTTTTATGAAAGGCTTTTTCATGACGGCAAGCCTCATCGCACTGCTTCCGTTGATGGCCTTGATGTCTTTACGTATGGGTAATTTATTTGCACCCGATCCCACTTATTATGGTTTCATCATGATCTTTTTGCTCTACCTCACTTTTTTTCTGCTTCCTTTTCTGTTGTGCATGCCGGTGTCGCTTTACTTCTCGCTAAAAAGAAAAAATACAGCTCGTATACTCGTCTTCAGAAAATTCAATAATAAACCTTCCGGCAAAGCACTTTCAGCAATCATTAGTTCCGGACTTTCAAAATACGCCGACACTTTTACTTTGGCCGACAGCAGTTTTAACGTTCCCTGGTATGTACGTATTCCTTTTATACAGGGGCAGCTAAGTCTTTTTCATTTCAGGCAAATCATTATCAATAAACAATCAAGGCTGAATGCTTTTAAATACAGGATCATGCAGAAGGTGTGGCTTAATATCAACTGGTTATTGTCAGCAGACAAGATATTCGCTGTTCATTCTTCAGATCAGTTTTGGCAACAAACTGCTGCTGTATTACTGGCCAGTTCTGATCTTATTGTGTTTGATGTTTCTATGGAGTCCACAAACATTGCCTGGGAAATGGAGCAATGCGTGCAACATCAACTGGGTAACAAAATCATTACTATTTGTAACAGCAGAAACAAAGCAGTCGTAGAGCAATGGATGGAAAAATTTAAACATTCCATTGAAACACCCATACCGCTTTTTTTTTACAGAGAAAAAGGAGAACTCACTGATCAAAATGGATTCGACAATTGTGTAGTGGGCAAGCTTGCTCAGTCATATAGACGCTCAGCATCGCAGCAGCCGAATGAGTGGCAGCAAATTACACAACCGAATGCGGAGACAACATTTAAGGAGAAGGAAATATCTAAACCATCAATTTCAGAGGCATTTTTTGGTAAAGAGCCATCGGCCCGGTATGCCTTCAAGCGTACAGCAAAGTTATTCGCCTTTACGGTGGCGGTTGTTTTAGTGGTCTTGTTTTTTTTCAGCCCGTATATATATCCGCCATATGTTGCGGCCAATAGTTTCTTGCCCGGCCAGGCAGTAGCCGCCTATATTCAATGCTCAAAAATTAAGGTAGATTCGGCGAGGTTGGAAAGATTAGGGAGGTCTATTCATCGTAGATGGCCGAATAAGGCAGCCAAATATGCTGCAAAAAATGCGCTTAATCATTACGAAGATGAATGCAATGCGTCTGTTTTTGTATTAGGTAAGCTTGCAGATCCGTCTCAATACCAGCTTTACAGGCAATTGGTAACAAATGCCGAACCGCCCATTGCTGCGATGGCTGCTCATATCCTCGGTACTATGAAGGATGCCGATGGAAGTATATTGCCATTTGCTCTGCAGTTGATGGCCAGCGCCAACCTCGATGACAGGTTAAATGCGATTGAAATTTTACATGCACTGCCGTTATATGCAGCAATAGCAGACACCATTCTTGCCAAAGCGGCTGTTGTTCCTGTGTCCGAAAAAGTGAGTGAACATAAAGCCAGCTTTGCAGATATGCGCCGACACAAAAGCAAAGACATACCTATCGATCCGCAAAATGAAGATTATTATTATCTCGGGTTATTCCGGCTTTTAAGTAACAGTGTTGAGCCACGGCACAAGCCTCTTTTGCAAAAGATGGCCATTGCGCCGCATTTGCGGCAACGTATTTTTGCCGGCCTTTTGCTGGCGCAAATGAATGATGCCCGTTGCGTGCCGGTATTAATTGATGCATTGCACATTCAGCAAACAAAGTCGGTTTCAATATTATTCTTTACCTGGCCTGTTGCCAGTTTTCCGTATGAACAGGAAATTGATTCATCGATGCGCCAGCTAAGCCAGCCGGAATATAAACCACCGATAGATAGTTTTTTGGTAAGGCTTAACAACAGCAGCGGTTCTTACTTTAGTGATTCGCTAAGTGATAAAAGCCACGCTCTTTTAAGCCTGTTGATGTTTGTAGCTCAGCAATACAGTGTTGAGGAGAGCCTCAAAATTTTTGATAAAGTACCCGAAGACGCACCGCTGCAACTGGCCAACGTTTTGGACTCTCTTTATAAATTAAATAATACAGATATGCAAAAACGGGTAGTAACATTTGTCCGGTTGCAAGATCAGTTGCTGTTGAAAAATCTGACGTATAATAATAAAACTTCAGAAAGATTAACATCTGCCTGGTTGCTGGCTCGTATTGGCTCAGCCAAAATTATTAAGTCGGTAGTGGAGATAGCAAATATCTATCCCTTAAAAGATATCTTTAGCAGTAAGAAAGAGTACCCACATGTTACAGAAGCGGTAAACATACTGGAATTGCTGGCAGCAAATTTGAAAACAGCCTGTAACACCGATGAATTGATAGACTTACAAAAAGTGGCAAGACCAGAGCTACAGGCGGTGCTACAACGATTGATGAGAAAATGTAAGGCGGGATAACAAAATATTGTTCATCTATATTATGCCGTGTTTTATACTACCAGGTACCTCATCAAACATTTATCTTTCTAATTGCAACTCTCTTTTTACTTCTTTGTATATTCCATAATTCTGCTGTGCAAAATTGCTTGTGTTTATTAACATTAAAGTCGCTTGCAAGTGTCTCTTTAACATCGGTTAAAAGTATATTCATTGCTGTTTTATTTATCGGTATAAATAAGTTTTCTAATTGTTTTTTCATAATTATCTTGTTGTTTTTATAATGTTTGTATGCGCATGTTATAGTTAAGGTTGCTTGCCCACTTGCCAGAAACCACCATTTGTCTGGCTATTATTAAATCCGTATGCCCCTGACATTTTCACCGGAGTTTCAACTGTGCCGATATAAGAGAAAGTAAGTGGGCCGGGAATGCCCATGATAAAGTGAGCAGTAAAAGTGGCGCCATTCAATTGCCATGTGCCTTCACCATTTTTAACACCTGCATAGTCAAGCGTTTCCAATACACCATTGGGTTTGATATTAAAACCGATAGGGTCCTCAATTGCATCCGGGGCACCAAAAGTTCCTGTCCATTTACCCGTAATGGATGTTGATGTTGTGACTTCTTTGTCTTTTTTACATGATGCCAAAAAGGTTGCGAAAATCATTACTGCGGCAAAGCATTTGATGAAGATTGCAGCATTGTTTTTTAAAATTGTCATTGTTAAACTTTTTATTTTTTTATTGATTTGATTACGATGTAAAAGTAAGACCAGGGAAAGGCGGGAGGAAGCAATGATGAGCAAATGGTAAATGCGGATGAGAGAAGCGTCGAATTATTTCCTTAATTAAACAGCATTAAAATAGTAGCAGTACTAAAACAACATGTGGCGATGAGGATGCCCATAAAAGGAGTGCTGAACCAATATTTTTTTGCAAGCCACAGGTAAAAAAATACGGTAACTAAATTAAGCAATAAAAATACGGGGTTTACTAAAACATTGATGTATTGAATGGCAGCAAATAAGTTTATCAAGCCAATATAAATAGCGCCGGAACTATGGCTGGCATTAAATCCTGTCCATGCTTTCCACATGGTAGTTTGTTTAGTAAGTATTGGAAAAGAGGATTTCATTTCTTCATCAACCATTTTATTTCTCGAAGAAAATTTATTGGTAAAGAAAGTGTAAAGGAGGTGAATAGTTCCTAATATAATAAAAGGCAATGACCCCGCTATCCATAAATATTTTATGACCATGATCGTTTTTTTTATTTCAAATTGACTGTATATAATTTATTTAATTGCTTTTCATTGAATGATGCCGGCAGAAGACGCAGGATGAAATTGCGAATGGAAATGAGTACACTGTTTTCCAGTTGTCCCATGCGACCAAGTTTTGCGGAGCTGTTGATAATATAATTTGTTCTCTTAAGCCTTCGTTTTTCAAAAGCCAGAAAAGCGTTTTTAATATCCGGGTTTTTAATGATTTCAGCAGCAAGGATAACTGCATCTTCTATGGCCTGGCATGCACCCTGTCCTAAATTTGGCGTGGTAGCATGTGCCGCATCGCCAATCAGTAATATATTTTCGAAAGCATATTTTTTTATGGGTGCGATATCGAGAATATCTCCCCATATCAGGGCGTCGTTTTTTGTAGCAGCAATTATGTCGGGAACAGGCTTATGAAAATCTTTAAAATGGTTTTGAAGATCATTAATTGTATACTGTTTCATTGCTATATCGTTTTGCGGCGCATTAATGCAAGCGAACCAGTAAATTTTATTATTGGCAAGTGGAACAATACCAAAGCGGCCTTTGCTTCCCCAGGTTTCAGAGGTTTCGGAAAGATTGAGATTACTGTTATCAATGATTGCCCGCCAGCAGGTATAGCCTGCATATCTTGGCTTTGAACCAGGGATGAGTAGCTGGCGTATCGCAGAGTTAATGCCATCGGCTACAATTAAAAAATCTGTTTCATGGGTTGTTCCGTCACTGAAAGTAAGCGTTAATGATTTACCAGTTTCTTCCATATTCGTTACTTGTTTATTCGTATGAATATTCTCTATATCCAGTTTCGAAAGCAACAAGCTTTGTAAAGCAGTACGATCAATGGTGAAGTTGTCAATTCCAAATTTTTCACTCATCCTGCGGCTATCCGTTTTTGTTATTGGCTTCCCCCTTTGATCATAAATTGTAAATCCTGGTAAAAGCCTTCCTTGCTGGATGACTTCATCTGCCATCGATAGTTCCTGAAAAGCTTTTATTGCGTTTGCTGCAAGACCAAGGCCTGCACCAACAGGTTTATAGCACGGGGCAGCTTCAAATACGGTGGCTGTAATTCCAATTTTTTGCAAGGCAATAGCTGTAGTGAGCCCCGCTATACCACCGCCTATTATTGTAAATTTTTTAGTCATTCGTTTAAATATTTTGAAATCAATGTTGCCGTATTTTGAGTTGCCATTTGTTTATGGTTGAAAACACATAAATGAAGATGCACCATATTATAATTATAAGTACGCTATATACCGGTGGAAACGATCTTACATAATCTGTGTTTCCAGCAATTAATGTTCTTACATGAAGTGGAATGCTGAGTATAAACTGAACAGTACACACATAAAAGATCATTTTTTGAAAATTATTTTTCCAGGCTATTTTTCTTATGAATAGAATTTGCAAAATTCCAGCGATCGACATTGGTATAGCAAAAATAATATCGAATAATGGCGTAAACAGGTAGTGCTGAAAATTATCCATGCCAAAAATAAGCCTGGATAAATGCAGGTATATTCCTGTAATTAATGTGCCCGTTGTAAATACTTTTAAATAGCTTAAACCCTTTGCTGTTATCAATTTCATGATGTAAGATTTATTAGGCGAAACTAAATACGCAGAAAGCATTTAAGTAAAGCTGATTCGCAAATGGTAAGCCTGGTTGAGCGGAAAGTAAAAGGAAGGGTGCAAAAATATTCAGCGTGAGTTTGTTAAAACTTTGAAAACAATTCTACAAACTCATTCTTCTTTGTACGGGAGATACTTACTACCGAGCCGTTATTCATCACTACGTAACCGCCATCGCTTCTAACGTATTTTTTTATGTGCTTCAGATTTATCAAAAAGGAATTATGAATACGATAAAAGTCAGGACCCGAAAGCGTTTCGTCAATTTCTTTCATTGGCTTGGAAACCAATATTTTTTTGTCTTCTTTCAAAACAACTTTTGTATAGTTACTATCCGACTCACAGAAAATAATATCTGCTGTAGATACAAACAACAACCCGTCAGAAGTAGTAAGCGCAATCCTGCTGATGGTTTGCTTTTCGGCGCTACGCATGTGTTGCATCAACAATTCCATCTGCTCTTTTAGTGGCGCTGCTTTTTTCTTTTCTACCCTGTCAATGGTTTTTACCAGGTCATCGGGATCAACGGGTTTCAGTAAATAATTTAAAGCACTAAACCGAAAAGCTTTAATAGCAAACTGGTGATAAGCAGTAACAAATACCACATCAAAAAATAATTCATCAAATTTTTCCAGCATATCAAAGCCATTCATGTTCGGCATTTCTATATCTAGGAAAACAACATCAGGCTTATACTGGTTTATGGCTTCAATTCCTTTTTCGGCACTGTTACATACTGCTTCAATTTTTACCTGCGGGCAATAGGTTGTCAGCAACATTTCCATTACTTCAAGGCTATCGGCTTCGTCATCTATTAAAATACAACGTATCATAAAATTTTGTTTATGTGTTAAATTGGTATCGTTAAAATAACTTTTGTTCCGGTTGCTTCACCACTTGCATTGTTAAGGTCAATAATCTCTATGCTTGCATTCAATGAAGTATTTTGATTGAGCATACTGATTCTATCTGCTGTAAGCTTCATGCCAAGCGATTTATTGGTATTGGCTGATTTGCTTTTCATTTCCCTGGCTTTTTCTCTTCCAATGCCGTTGTCTTCTACAATACATTGCAGCATATAGTTGGCTGTTTTTTTAATTGAAACTGCCAGGTGTGCCCCCGTTTCTTTGTGCAGCAGGCCATGCCAGATGGCATTTTCTACATAAGGCTGAATGATTAAGGGTGGTACTTGTAGTGTATCAACAGATACATCTTCATCAACAATAACTGCGTAGGTAAATTTATTACTAAACCTAAGCGATTCCATTTCAATATATAATTGCAAGGCTTCCAATTCATCAGATAAAGCCACTTCTTTACTGTTGGAATTATCCAAAATAAGGCGGATCAATTTTGCAAACCGGGTAAGATACCTGGAAGCATTCATGTGGTCGTTTTTAAGAATATATTTGTTGATAGAATTAAGGGAATTAAAAATAAAATGTGGATTCATCTGGGCTCTTAATGCCCTCATTTCAATTTCGGTTTGTTGTTGTTTTGCCTGCAGTAATTCCATTTCAATATTTTTCTTTTCTGCTTCTGCCCTGGCTTTTTCTCTGGTGGTTTTTTGCCAGTTGGCAAAAAAATAGCCGGCTGCTATACCTACATTCATTAAGACGATGATTCCAAACTGCACTACCCATACCAGGCCAATAAACTCTTTTGAAAAAAATGGCGGCCAATAAGGTTTTAAGACTAAAAATAAAATTAGCAATGGCGACATCAACACAACCACAGAACCCATGATTTGAAAAAAGACCCGCCGGGAAAAGCTTTTTGTATACGGTATTTTTTTATCAAGAAACCTTGCAATGCCTCTTATTGCAAACCATAAACAGGTTAGATACAAATAATGAACTGCAAACCAACCAGCATGAACGATCAAAGACAAGCCTGGCATTGTCACCACCCTTATCGCAGCAACAAGGGCTGAAAAGAGAAAGAATCCGACAAATGGAACGTATTTCCAGCTCATATAATGCACTTGTTTTTTATTTTTTAAAATATCTTTGAGCTGTGTTTGTGATAAAACAGGTTCCATTGTAATCAGATTCAAGTTATTACTTATTTATTAGCCCAAACGACAACAGGGCGCCAATAATATTTAAAAGACTGTGTGTAAGAATGGCAAGACGTAAATCTTTAGTTTTCCAAACCAACCATGTCATGGGTAACAGCGATAAAATAAGCGTTACATAAATATAAGGCTGCCAAAAATGATACAGTGAAAAAAGGATTGCATTTACCACAAAGGCCCATCTGCCCCAACTTTTCATTCTTGGTAATAAATATCCACGGAAATAAATTTCTTCAATCAAGGGAGCAAGAAATCCGTTAAGTACTAAATTAAATACCAGTGTAATTACAATTTTGTTTTTGCCGTAACCGCTAAAGTCCTGTTCGGTGTACCAATCGGGCAGCCAACTCAACAACTGCTTTGTTATAACTGCATTTAAAGGTTGTGTAGCACCCCATATAACAAATGCCAAAACTACCAGCCCGACAGCATACAATATTAGTTTTCCTGTGGGTAGCTTTTTTGTGAATCCATTTAACTGCATAATGCTTGTTTTATTTTCGGCTTTCTTAGCACTTAGCAGGTGAAAAAATAATATTGGTACAGCTACCAAAATGATAGATAGCAACATGCCAAACTGGGGCGGAAAACCATACCTCATAAAGAGTGGCGTTAGTAAAATAAAACCAGTAGTAATTAATAAACCTGGATAAAGGTGAAATAAGACTGATTTTGTTTTGCTTAACTGGTGCATAATATCATTTTTTAAAAATTGAATATTTAAAGCAATTTGTTGATGCGGCTGTCAGTTTATTACTTTAGTTTTTGTGATACTAATTTCTTCAATTCATCAATCTGCTGTTGCTGTTCTTTTACGGCTTGTAATAATATCGGCACCATATTTCCATACGCCACAGATTTTTTCCCATCACCGTCAGTCATCACCAATTGAGGAAACTGTTTTTCTACTTCCTGCGCCAGTAAGCCAAGCTGGTCCTCATTGCCTCTTGCGGTATCTTTCCATTGATAGGTATAAGCATTTAGCTGAGAAATTTTGCTCAATGTGTTTTTAAGTGGCGTAATGTTTTTCTTTAAACGTTCATCTGAATTTTGGAAAAGCGTTCCTGTAAGAGTGGCATTGCCATTTCCACTTAAAGAAAATATGTAGCCGTTTGCTGAATAATAGAAATTAAGCTTTGCAACATCATTGTTGCCCAATATTGGCTTACTGTATGCTTCAATATTCCAATAGCCGGGATTGGCATTTTTAAAACTGATCCTGCTGTAATCGTTCTGTGCTTCTTCTAAAACTAATTGTGGATTTGCTGCCTGGCCGTTATGTTTTATATGTAATAGCCCTGCAGGTGTGTTGGTACCAAATCCTGTTTTGCCATTTTTTAAAATCATCATGGCATTGCTCCTTGTAGTTGTAGAAATTCCGTTTCCGATTATAAAAAGCGGGTCAGTGCTTACCCAACTGGATTTGTTACTACCAGCAATAGTGTCATTGTTTTTCCCTATAGCGATGGATGCAAAACTATTTGTTACATTGCCCATTCCGATTGCAGTACTATAATTTCCAGCAGCAATGTGATAATTTCCCAGTGCAGTTGAATAATGGCCAACAGACTCGTTACCAAACCCAATTGCAAGCGAGGCGTCGTCAGTTGCACTATTATTTATCCCAATACAAACAGCATAGTCTGCTAAAGCTTGATTTCCTAATCCAATTGAGTTAGCAAAACTTCCGGAACTGGTGTTACTCCTGCCAATTGTAGTGGAGTGATAGCCAATAGATTTATTGTAAGTACCCATTGCTATCGTACCGGTTTGTGTGGCCCTATTTTGATAGCCGGTTGCAAATGAAATGAGTCCGATACTATCTGCATCCCAGATAGTGCTATCCTCCAATGCTTGAGAATAACCTGGCAGGTTGCCGCCGATATGACCCGCTCTAAAAGCTAATTTGGAAGGTATCCACATCAGCTTACTACCACCTCCGCTGGTATCTCTTCCAAATAAAACAGTTTTATTTTCCGCCACATTAAATGCAGCTTTTGGTGTGGCAGTACCAATACCAACGCCCTGTGCATTTACATTGATTGTTACAAGAGCCATCGCAAGTAATTCAATTAATTTTTTCATTGTTCTGTTTTTTAAAACTTGAGTATGCTAAAGTACCTGGGGCAGCGGTTGTATTAAAGTAGCAATGAGCAAATGGATAACCGGGCTGAGAGAATGGATGCACGGGACAACTGTTTTTCTGTTCCTTAAACTACCTTTTCAATATTGATAAACAATTGCCTGTGCTGTTTGATAAATATTTTTTGCATAAGGGATTGAATGGGCAATCCTGTCGTGAAGTTTATTTCTTCATTAATCAATGAAAAGCCATTTGCAGCGGTAATAATAAAGGCCATTTCAATAGTTACCAGCTTCATTACCCTTGCTTTTATATTTACCATTTTTATTTCTTTATTACTATCAACACTTGCGGTGTAGGTAAAAGAATATGGAATAAAACCAAACCTCATTGTTTCAAAAACCAGGTACCTGTTGTCTTTAATTTTATCAATTTTGGTTATCACCGGATGGACAGATGCAAATTTTTGCATATCGGCCAGGTAATCATAAACCATACTTGCAGGTTTGTTGATTTTATAAGTTACTGTTATCGTATGATTGTTTTTTATTAACATAAACTTTTCAATTTTAGAATTATTTTTTTATCAATACTGGTACAATTAATTTAGTAAGAAGTTTGGTTAGATATCCACGCATTAAAACTTCTGCCACAAAAATATTATCACGCCTTTTCTTATAGAAGCGAAATGAGCAAATGGGTAAGTGTAGTTAGGGGATGGCGTATTTTCAATTTTTTGAAACCCCTGCACAGCTTCCCAAAAAATTTTTTATTTACCCAGGAAATTTTTTCATTGTTATGTATTGATTGGGGGTGAAGCCATTGATTAAATAAATCTTTGCAATTTTGATTGATCCGTATTGCCCATTTGTGGTTTAGAATTTTGTTGCATGTTCTCTTATGATGTGTACCTATCTTTCCGTAATAAAAAATTAAACGCAGATGGAAATTACATACAGCTATACCAAACAGGCAACCGTTCAGCAAATTATTGAACTATACCAACATGCAGCCCTGCCACGGCCAACCAATGACGAACAACGCATTAAAAAAATGTATGAAAATTCAAACTTAATTGTAACAGCCTGGGATAATGAAAAACTGGTTGGGATATCCCGTTCCGTTACTGACTGGGTTTGGAGTTGTTATTTATCTGACCTGGCAGTTGATCCCGACTATAAAAAATCAGGCATTGGTAAACGCCTGATTGAGTTAACAAGAGAAAAGTTGGGTGAGGAATCTATGATACTACTTTTATCGGTTGCAACCGCTATGGAGTATTACCCAAAAGTAGGTTTTGAAAAAGAGAACAGGGCCTTTATGATTGCACGAAAAAAGTAATTGGGTTATGTTCCTGATTTCAAAATAGCTAACGCTGCAGATTATTTATTCCACAGCGTTAGCTAATAAAAGATGAAATCTCCTATAATGCTACGGGCACTTTTCCTATTTCCAGCAATGTCTCTCAACGGGAAATAATCGGGGCTGAGGACCTTGCGCCAATTAATAAGCAGTGTTATGCTAAGTCATAATTTTAACTTCGGCAAATGCAATGTCCTTACCATCATACTGACTCTGCAAAGAGACATTGTTGTGAACAGAGAACTTCATCTTGCATTATCGTTATCGAGTTAAAAAAGTTGGCCTGAAAGAAAAATACCCAGGAACTTCGTTAACTCGTAGCAACAGTAGTCATTGCCTGAAATGCCATAATTTTATGACTATGAACTATATAAAAGTATTGCCCATAATATTGAGTTTGTTTTTTACCTCCGTTGGTGTTAAAGGGCAGCTAAACAGCACTCGCCAGGCACGTATAAATATTCCGCTGGATTCCATCCGACTGAGCGATCCATGTATTCTTGCAGACAAAAATTCGGGCACCTATTATATGACCGGCACTGGCGGAATGCTGTGGAAGAGCAAAGATCTCAGGTTGTGGGACGGCCCTTTTAAGGTTACCCAAACAGACCCCAATTCCTGGATGGGCCCTAACCCGATGATATGGGCTGCCGAATTACATGCCTTTAAAAATAAGTACTATTATTTCGCCACTTTCACAAACAGGTCAGTCATTATTGACACCGTTGGGGAAAACAAAATTGAACGCCGTGCCAGCCATGTATTGGTGAGTGATAAACCCGATGGCCCATATATGCCGACGCATGATTCCATTTACCTGCCTGTCGGTAAGCCAACGCTTGATGGTACTTTTTGGATAGATAAAGATGGCAAACCGTATATGGTTTACTGTTATGAGTGGTTGCAGAACGGCAACGGTACCATTGAGAAGATTGAACTTAAGCCAGATTTAAGTGGGTCTGTAGGTGAAGGCAAATTATTATTCCGGGCAAGCGACTCCCCCTGGAGCAGGGAAAAAGCAAAAGATGGCAGCATACAACCTAATAAAGTTACCGATGGCCCTTACCTGTTTCGCACAGCAACCGGCCGGTTGGGAATGATATGGACCAGTTGGGTGTATGACGTATATACACAAGGCGTGGCATACTCGGCAAGCGGAACACTTGACGGCCCCTGGATACACGAAAAATTACCCATCACTCCACCGGGTTATGGGCATGGCATGTTGTTTCGTGATTTTAATGGAAAATTGTTGATGGCCATTCACAGCCATCAGCGTATCAACGGCCGCACAGTTCGTATTCCACATTTGTTTGAAGCCGATTTATCGGGAGATAAACTTGTAATTGGTAATTTATATAAGCCTTAATTTTTACAGGGTGGCCAACGTATTTTTTTAATAAATGTCAGGGGCTGATTTACCAGTCTGCTGATTTCAGCATCTACATTTTTATTCCATTCTACCAAATTCCGGTTAATAACAGGTAAACTGAAATTAAGATACGGCCACAATTTTACATAGGAATGAATTGGTGAATTAAATTCTGTGGCATGATGTGACAGGCAAAAAAGATATGCAAACAAAAATTGTATTACAAAACTTGCGAAATGTTGTTTGGCTAAAGTATAAGGCACAAGTGGACGCTTGTGACAAAGATGGACATCAGTATTTTATGTTTTTCCCTAGTTTATGCAAGGTTATTATTTGTTGCATATAACCTGCTATATTTGGTGTGCTGCTGCATTGGTTGATACAGTAATACAAATGTTGATGGCAATTTAAAAGTAACAATTCGTACATCAAAAAATTAAGACAAATAAGATGAAAAAAATCCTGCTCTCATTAACAATTTTACTTGCGTTGGCTATCCAGGTGCAGTCTCAAAATCTGGCAAAAAAAGAAAAGATAAAATCATTGTTTGCTTTAATGCACCAGGATTCTTTAATGATAAAAACCATCGATGCGATGACGGTGTCAATGGTTAAAAATATGTCGGTAATGTTTAGCGATACTGCATATACGAATCATGGAATAGACGTTTCCAAAATGATGAAAAAGCTGATGGAAAAGAGTATGCAAAAATCTAAGGAAAATGCCATGAAGTTATTAAATGGCGATATGGTTGACATCTATGATAAATATTTTACGATAGAGGAAATTGAAGATTTTAGTAATTTTTATAAATCAACATCCGGACAAAAAATGCTGACTCAAATGCCCGACATTACAAAAGATTTAATGGATATTATGATGACTAAATATCAACCGGATTTTCAACAATCATTTATGAAAGACGTGCAGGAAATAAGAGACGAGATGACAGAACAAATTGAAGCAAAGCAAAACTAAACTACAGTGTCGCATTCAGCTACTTATTGCAACAGTTGCATGGAATGATGTTTTCCCAATACTGCAATCTTTTTCGGAATATAAAAATTTACAAAGCAGATGTTTTTTATAAAATATGGAATTGCTACAAGTCCGATTGATGTCGGCGAATACCTGGTTAAATGCCCTTCTTGTGAGAGTGATCAATGGGCGGATGTAATGATATTAAGTAATTACGCTTATGTATTTGTTATTCCTATATTTCCTGTTGGTAAAGAGGCAAATATTTTTTGCAAAAAATGTGGATTAAGAAGATCAGGAGCTTCCTTTGACTCAAAATTAATTAGTGAATATGAAGAGGTTAAAAAATTCTATCGGCATCCCTGGTTTGCATACATAGGTGCAGCGGTAATAGCTTTCCCTTTTATTGTTGGGGTGATTTTTGCAATTTTCTCATAATAAGCTGACGGTGTTTTTCCTATTTAAGATTGACATTAGCTCGTGACTTCTTATTGCATTTTTGCAGTTACATTTAGTGAATAGTATGAAAAGATTATATTTTAATGCAGTGAAATAAATATTAGATACCCTATTATGAAAGTCTTTTTGCTGATGTTTTGCTTCTTATCATTTCGGGTTGTTCTTTTCGGACAAGCGCAAATGAGTTTTGATTATCCAATGGTTGATAATTGGTGGTCTTTCTTTTCCAACAAATATGACACGGCCCTTATTAGAAAAAATAAGGTTGAAACTGTTGTTGATTACAATCAATCTTTCTACTTCGATAGCATGGGGCGACTTGTAAAAAGTATCTTACCACAATATGAATATGACAGTTCCGTCCGGACCGAATTTTATTACTATGATAAAAGGGGAGACCTTTTTAAAAGTGAAACGACAAGTTCCAGATACCCGCAGCCAATTGTTAGTATAAGCTACAAAACATATTTTGACGGACGTTTGATTAAAGACTCTTCCAGTTCTGGTTATTCCTGTAAACATTTTGAGTATTATGAAGATGGAAGTCTGCGGCAGGAACTTTGGTTTTCATTAAATAACAGCCTTAATGTGGAACATCAATTGCAAAGAGGTTTTTGGTTTGGAGTGGATACCTTAGGGAGAATAAACCGAATTATTGACAGGGTCTACGGTGGCATAGCAGATACTAAAGGAAAGTTACTTTCTAACAGAACATTATTTTACAACGATAAGAATCAATTGATAAAAGAAGCAGAAGCAGTAAGATGGAAAAAAAGCAAAATAAAATCTTTGTTCTGCCCTAATGCCGGCTCCGCAACTTTTCTATATGATGAAGCTGGAAGACTGACTGAAATCAGCCGGACAAATGGACCTTCGCAGAAAATAAGCTACCTGGCAAACGGATTGATTGCAACTATTGAATCAACAGGGAAGACCTGCGAAGGCAAACCATATCATTGGAACAAAACCTATGCATATACTTACCGGCAATAATGAAGGCTCTAATTTTCCTGTTATATTTTCCATCATCAAACTTCCACCCAATAAATTATATAATTTCCAGCAATGTCTCTCAACGAGCAATGAGCGGGGCTGAGGACGTTGCGCCAATTAATGAAAAGCGTTACGCTTATAGATAATTTAACTCCGGCAAAGCAAATGTACTTGCCATCACAGGGGCGCTAAAAAGAGACATTGCTGTGAATAGAGTTACGTAATTTAACTTAAAAAATATGCACGTTCATTTATTACCTTATTATTGTTCCGGTAAAAAAGAGATACAATATAACCGCGGCCATTTCTTTGTAACATTTGTGTAAATTCGAACCTTTGGCCTAATCAAAGTCTTCTATGGAAAATTCATTTACTATTCGACAGGACCTTACTTTCAGTGAATTCTTTAGTTCGGCATTATATTATTATCTATCAGGGAAATCATTGAAGCGGTTTTTTCTATTTCTCTTAGGATTGAGTTTGCTCAGTATGTTTCTTGGTTTTCTTACCACTTCCCAAAGTGTAGATATAATTACTATAATAAGCACCTTCGCCCCTTTTATAATATTATTTTTAATAGGGATAATTGTGATCTCTCTTATTTGCCTTTATATCTATAAAAGTCAGCCGCATCTTTTTAAAAATGTCTCATATTATTTTAATCATTGGGGCGTTGTGCGACACGGTGAACAAACAGAATTTTCTAAACCATGGCGGGACATTACAAAATTCAAAGAAACAAAAGCCTTTTTCCTATTGTACATTGGGAGCACGGACTTTCACATAATCCAAAAAAGAATTTTCGAAAATGATAAAGTGATGAACGACTTCAGGAATTTATTGAATGAAAACCTTAACTGATTAGCTACATCCAATAAAAGCAGTAGCAAAATAAGTTTAAACTTCAAATAAAACCACAACCTGACTACTAAAAAGTTTATACTATCAATAAAAACTTTACCCTCCATCAAAATCCAACGACAAATTTTTGTTAAGACAATTCCCACCCATAACATAGTTTAAAAAAGCACTCTAACTTTAGAATACTAATATAAAACTTATGTTATGAAAAAAATCTACACAGCAGGCATACTTATTTCCACTTTACTATTTTCAGGTTGCAGTAAAGACTTTTTAAAAAGCTACGATACCCGTATTTTGGGTACATGGAAAATTACAGATGTTAACCGTATTGGGCTGGGTGGAAGCTCGGCGAATTTGCCATTTACAAGTGGCACATTTACTTTCTTTTCTGATGGGCAGCTAACATACGTTAATTCAGCAAATGTTACATTTAAGGGAAGCTGGGACATCGTAAAAAAATACCAGGATGATCAAACATTGCGCAGCTTACAAATAACTGCAGTCGATTTTACAAACCAGCAGGTACTTTCCCAATATTATGATGATATGAATTTTACAAGCACCAATCATTTTAAGGCAACGGTCAATTCAACTTTTCACACTTATGTTACGCACTTCCGCAGATAAATAATCCGGTAATTAAAAGACTATTTTTATTTTTCTACAACGTCTTCTACCATCAAACTCCCGCACTATAAATTATAAGATTTCCAGCAATGTCTCTCAACGAGCAATGAGCGGAGCTGAGGACGTTGCGTCAATTAATGAAAAGTGATTAAGCCTGGTCATAATTTAACTCCGGCAAACGCAATGTCCTTGCCATCACACAAACTCTACAAATAGACATTGCTATGAACAGAAAAACTGTATTTCCCCTTTTATAAAAATCCAAAAAATTGCAATAAAATAGTAATAAATTTATCCGCAACAGAGCTTAAGTGTAAGCAAATTGTTGTGGCAAAATATTTTATCGTTTGCCAGGTGTAGCGTTTAAAAAGCCGGCATTCAATCAATCACATAAATGAAAATTGATGACAGATGTATTTATTTCTTACGCAAGATCATCCGCTAAAGAACAGGCAACTACATTAAAAGATGGGCTGATTGAAAAAGGCGTAAAAGTATTTTTAGATGAAGTGGAAATACCAGCCGGTGGAACTTTCCCCACTTATCTTGCTGATGCATTGACTGACACGAAACTGGTAATTGTATTTGCAGATGAAACTTATTTTTCTAAAACATGGTGCGTATATGAATTTAAAGTTTGCATTGCACCCTGTCAGCAGGCTGTGTCATTAGCAGATAAATGCTGCGAACACATCATTATTGCGCTGCCTGAAAAAGGGGGTGTTGGTAATATTATGGATCACCTGCCGGTTGCATTAAAAACAGGGTCCTGGTTAAAATATAGTGACACAACCGGACTTGTGAAACAGGTGATGCAACAACTATCAAAAGTGCAGGAAACCCTGGGCAAAAAATTAGAAGGGCTGGATAACGATGCGGTAAAAAGTTTGCGGAATGGTGCATTGATCAACGCTGCATCAAAGCTGCCACAAAAAGGGAAATACCTTAAATACTTACCCGAATCATTAAAGGAAAAATTTGTTGGCCGTGCCGATAAACTCTGGGAGATATTTGCAGCATTGGAAACAAAAGCCGCACAGGAACTTTCCCGCTCTGTGTTGATAGAAGGTGGCGCTGGCATGGGCAAAACACAACTGGCAGCCGAATATGTATGGCGCTATGGGCCGGGGCATTATCCCGGTGGTATTGTATGGATCAATGCAGATTGTACTGACAATGAGTTACAACAACAGTTTGCAGAAGTGCTTAAAAAATTTAATATTCAAATGCCGGTGGCCGATGCAAATAATGAATCATCAATATTTGATAGCTACGCCGGATTAATGGATGACTACTTCAGCAATTTGCCGCTAACCCAGGCGGTGTTGTGGGTTGTAGATAATGTACCCGAGCCCCAGGCTGGTGTTGCTATAAAATCAGTTACGCATTGGTGCCCGGTTAATGAAAGTGTAAGCCTTATTTGTACATCCAGGCAATCGAACATTAAAATTATTGATACAATCATTTTACTGTCTGAACTAACGGTACCGTCTGCCGTTGAATTGATCACACAACCGCCTGTTAAGAAAACCTGGGCCTCCGATAATGAATGGGAGAAAATTGTACGAGCTGTTGGTTGCTGGCCAATGGGTTTAAGGATCATGCATGCGAGCCTTGCGGACAGCATCATTACCCCGGCTGCATTGATAGATAAATTAGCAAGCAAAAATCCGTCGCCCTTATTAGATGATACCGTAAAAGAATTACAAGGTTTTGTGGAAGATGGTTATGTAAAGGGTGTAAGCGAATTGTTTCAGTTTTCTTATAATGATCTTAAAAATTTCCCTGTGGCATTGTCAGGCGCACATGCCATTGCATGGCTGGCCCGTACACCTTTACCGGAAGATTTGTTGCTGCAATTATTACCCGGCAATTCTCTGGCAATTCTAGGCAAGCGGCACTGGATAGATGCTTCCGACAAAACCGACGACATATATGCTAAACATTGGCTGATGCATCGCATAATGGCGGGGTTCTTTAAAAGCATAAGCAACCAGCAGGAACAGGAATTTAAACTGATCATTGACTGGTTTGCCAAAATAATAATACCAGGTATTGACTGGGAAAAAATATCGATGCTTGATACGCATTTCAGGGTATTTTCCAACTCCCTTTTAGATTGGTTATACAAGCACCCAACTTCACCATTGCTGGAAAATTTCCAGGTACTTGTTTTGCAGCTTGCCTGTTTTCAAATGAAAAACAATAATGCAAGAGGACTTCGGTTTACTGCCGCATCACTGGCTTACAATTTAGGTATTGAAGATTCACTTGTGGAAAAGTATAAGCAATACTATTTATCCGGAGATGAAGATATGACTAAGGGCATTGCCTATTGCCTGCGGGGAATGAAATCTGTGAATGCAGCTAATTTGCTAGTTAAATTTTTTTCAGATAAAAGTAAAGACGTTCGTTGGCAGGCAATCCTTGCAACACAGGGGAATGTGAATACAGACATATTGGCCATGCACTGGCTGGATGCATTATTGAAAGAATCCGAGTACTTTTTCCTGGATAGTAGCGCCGTAGATTTTGATAATATTTTTAAGACTGCATCCGATAACACCAAAGCAGCCCTGCTCAATAAAATCACACAGTCCTTACAGGAAGATGAAAGTCAACAGTCATTCCTTATTTCGCTGATTGGCCGGCTGCTATTGCGTTATGGTAAGCAATTTAATGCAGGTGGCTATACTTATGATGATCTTAATAAAATACTTGTCAAGATAGTAGTTGAAACACAAGATCGGGAAACAGCAGAAAAAGCAGCAGGGGAATTGGCAAATGCGTACAAAACTGGAGCTACGTTTCAACAGCTACTGGACGCATTAACTTTTGAAAAGGAATTGGCTAAAATTCCACTTTTGTTTTTTGCAAACATAGCTTATGTTGAACGTTTAGCTGCACCCAAACCATTGAAAGAAGCTACTGCAACATGGAATGATGAGGGGGGCGTGCAGATTGATTTACAATTGGGAGATAAAGGCATGGATGTGGTGCCGTTTTACCGCCCGTTGGTTTACAGGATTGCCGGGCATCACAATGTCAAAACCAGGGATGACGTAGTTAAAAAAATCGGAAGCAGGCAGGAAGGGTTGAAAGCTATCCAGGAAGAAATAAACCTGCTGATAGATGAAGCAAAATGGCCAATGGTGTTAAACCTTGCTGAGGGTGTTTTAAATGTATTGCCTGTGTTTAAAGTAAATGGTCATTGGTGGCGGGGCCAGGCATACAGCAAACTAAATCAGAGCGAGGAAGCCATCAACGATTTTACAGAAGTGATACAATTGGCACCTGATTTTTCAGAAGCAAGAAACCAACGCATTGTCTTGTACTATGCCGGCAATAATTCGCAGGGCATAAAAAATGATCTTGAGTATTTTGTCAAAGAGTCGCCGGACAATTACAAATATTTGCACGACCTGGGCTACACTTGCTTTAACCTGGAAGAATATACCCAGGCGCTTAACTATCTAACGCAATGCCTGAAATTGAACGATCAATATGCATCGGCCTGGTATCTGAGAAGCTATACGAACTTTTATTTGAATGATTTAACAGCAGCTAAAGCGGATATCGACATGGCACTGCAGTTGGAGCCACAAAATGTTGCCTATATCGAAATGAATACCTTTCTATTGAAACAATGACTGAAAAATATTCGGGAACATTAATACAAAAAGACACAATGGATTCAACCTTAAATTATTTTGTTGTTAACCTTAGTAGCATTGTTGATTAAATAAAGGTGGACCTTATTTTAACTGCTTTGTTATTTCCGCTTTATTGAATAAGGTCTGTTCAATTAAGTCATTATAATTTTACTAAGGTTTACCTTAAAAGTGGCGGGTAATTTAAATCGCTTTTTTATCCCTTGTGTAATATAGCAACGGGTTGAAAAAAAATTATTTGATTACCGTCTTTAGTATTTCATGGCAACGACATTGGCGTCGCTCCGTTCAGGTATAGTTTTTCATAGCATCATTGGCCCTCTAATTGCTATTTCCAAATTAAATTTAAACAGCTTCTTAGCGAATGCCCTTTTGTTGGTTTAGATTGTTATGTTACGTTTACCCACCGCAAAAAATATTTATTTAACAGAAAAATTTTGCCGTATGGATTGTGATCTTAAATAAAGTACACTAAATTTATAGACTTTAATTTATTCATATAAACCTTTGCTATGTCTACAACACCATTACACTTCGATACTTTGCAGGTTCACGCCGGGTATTCTCCGGATCCCACAACCCATGCATCGCAGGTGCCTATTTACCAAACCAGCTCCTATGTTTTTGATAGTTCAGAACATGCGGCCAATCTTTTTGGGTTAAAAGAATTCGGGAATATTTACACCCGTATTATGAACCCAACCACAGACGTTTTCGAAAAACGGATTGCAGCGCTGGAAGGTGGTGTAGGCGCAGTGGCAACCGGGTCCGGGATGTCGGCCCAATTTCTTGCCTTGCATAATTTATTGCTGCCGGGCGACAATTTTGTTTCGTCATCGTTTCTATATGGTGGTAGTTATAACCAGTTTAAAGTTTCTTTTAAACGTATTGGTGTTGAAGTTCGTTTTGCAGAAGGCGATAGCGCCGAAAGCATGGCCACCAAAATTGATGAAAAGACCAAGGCAATTTTCCTGGAAACAATTGGTAATCCTGGTTTTAGTATTCCCGATTTTGAAGCCGTTGCCGCACTGGCAAAATCGCACAATATTCCGTTGGTGGTTGATAATACTTTTGGTGCAGCCGGTTACCTGTTCCGGCCCTTTGATTATGGTGCTAATGTAATTGTAGAGTCTGCCACCAAATGGATTGGCGGACATGGCAACAGTATTGGCGGGGTAGTGGTTGATGGTGGAAATTTTGATTGGGGCAATGGTAAGTTTCCGCAATTTACAGAACCGGATGAAGGCTATCACGGCATGAAATTCTGGGAAATATTTGGTGCCGGTGGACCGTTTGGAAACATCGCATATATCATTCGCCTTAGGGTTAGCGGCTTGCGAACCTGGGGCCCTTCAATGAGCCCGTTCAATTCATTCCTGTTTCTGCAAGGGCTGGAGACTTTGTCATTAAGGGTTGATCGTACCGTACAAAATGCATTGGCACTCGCTACCTGGTTACAGGCGCATCCACAAGTTGAATATGTAAACTATCCGGGGCTCGAAAGCAGTAAATATCATGCAATGGCAAAAAAATACCTGAAGCGTGGTTTTGGCGGGGTGTTATCTTTTAGAATTAAAGGAGGTAAAGATGTAGCAGATGCTTTTGTAAATGAATTAAAACTGGTTAGCCACCTGGCCAATGTAGGCGATTCTAAAACCCTGATCATTCACCCGGCTACAACCACACATGAGCAATTGAGCGAAGAAGAAAAAATAAGCGCCGGGGTAGAGTCGGGCTTGCTGCGTATATCACTAGGTACTGAACATATTGATGATATAAAAAATGATCTTCAAAATTCCTTTGATGCTGTAAAAGGATAGATGTTATTTATATGATCGCTGTAGTTTGCTGGTTGCAAGCTGCGGCTTTTTTAATAAGCGTTTTAACCATTGAAATGTACAGTAAACTTCTAACGGTTAATTAAAATTTTTGAGCTGTGGAATTGATGGCCCGCGGCGCCTTAATTGTACTGCCCTTTGAATTGCACTGCCCTTTAGGGCGGTGACAAATGGAACATCAATTCTTCATGGCTTTAGCCAAAAACAAATTTGGCTAAGGCCATCTATTAAATTGCAATTACCCCCCGCCCTAAAGGACGGGGCAATGCAAATGGAGCATATTGATGATATTAAAAATGATCTTCAAAATTCCTTTGATAGTGTAAAAGGTTAGATATTATTTTATACCATGGCCGCAGTTTGTTCGTTGCAAACTGCGGCTTTTTTTGTGTTATACTTCACGCCTGATAAATTTGTTTATTGTTGAATAATGAAAAAATTGTACAAGTGTGCGACGCAACGGTGTTTCATAGCAGCAATCTTGCCGGGCTCAAAAAAAATTATAACACATTTTGATGCGGCGTGGAGTATAGCATTAAAAGTTTTCGTTGATAAAGAATAATTAGTTGCAATAATTACTGGCATTCATTAGAATGGTTGCCTTGATATTGTTAATTTGCCTTTAAGAGCATCCCTTCGAGTATAATATTACCCACCTTTTTTTTCGTCTTAATCCAGACCAGTATTTTTCTTTCTTTTTCAGTATTAATACCAGATTGTTAAAATAATGCCCGTTTTATACAGTCTCCCGGGGAGTATGGGTATGTTGTGTTCTCAATCAAAAAATAGCCGGAAAACCCTGTAAATGCTGGAGAAATAATTATTTATGTATGGGTCAATTAAATTATAAGCAATGGCTACTTGCAGGCAGTTATTAACATTTATTGCCGGTTATTTTTTTTTTGGCACAGTCTTTTCAATTATGGTCAGTAATTAACTATTATTCCCTTGCGGGAAATTAATCACTAAAACAAATTGTATGAAATCATTTATAATAGGAATTGCATTAACCACCTTTTTATTCTCATGTAAGAATAAATCAACACCGGAGGCAAATAAGAATATGGTATTAATTGATACCTCGGGTTTTTATAAATCAAACCTAACCACCGATGTTAGTGCTAATGGTAATGTAGTTGCTAAAACAAAAACTGTTAAACCCAGTTCTACCAAGCCAAAAACCACGAGTTCAAATAATACCAGTTCCAATTCCAATAATACAAAAACTACCAACAGTCCTGTAGTTACTAAGCAGGATAAAGGTTGGAGTAGTGCGGCAAAAGGCACCGCAATTGGCACAGCAGGTGGAGCTGTAATAGGAGCAGTGGTTAGTAAGGATAAAGTTAAAGGTGCTGTAATAGGTGGTGTATTGGGGGCCGGAACCGGATACGTAATAGGTAGAGACCAGGACAGGAAAAGTGGTAGAGTTGCCCGTAAAAGAGCAGCCAGGCAATAAAAAAATTACTCATATCAACCACCGGAAATTACCAGCCGTTTAATCGGACAAGTGGTTTCCGGTGATTGCGTTTTAAGACTTTCATTAACCCAATCGTTTAACCACCTACTAATCCTGCTATTTTGGTAGGGTGAGTAACAACCATTAAAATTATGAGACTGATTATTAACATCCTTATTACAGCAGTTGCTGTATATGTGATTGCTAAATTATTATCACCACATGTTGTAATCGACAATTTGACAACTGCAATAATTTTCGCATTGGTTTTAGGTGTTCTCAATTTTTTTGTAAAACCATTGATCACTTTACTCACGCTTCCGCTAACCATTATTACTTTGGGCCTTTTTCTAATTGTTATCAATGTTATCATTATTATGTTAGCAGATGGTATCAGTATTGGAGGTTTTTTATGGGCGTTAATATTTGGCGTATTATTATCTATAATAAGTACTGTATTAAATAAGCTTGAAAAAAAATGGAGCTTATAAAAAAGATCGATTGTTTTACTATGGAACATATCTGCAGATTGGTTGATAATTTGTTTTTGAAATTCCCGCTTCTCTACTGAGCTATATGCCTCGCCATCCTATAATATGATTTAACTGGTTTTAGTGCTAACAGCTAACAACATTGCCCTGCATTTTTTTTAAATCAAAACATCTAAAGACATATGAAAAAAAATATAACCAAAAATCTAATATTGGAAGCGTGTTTAGAAAAACAGGAAGAATTGATTGCCGGTTTTGAACGTAGGGTTAATGAAACAAGGGCCGATGCATACGAACGGCAGGAATCAGATAGTCAAAGTGAAAATCGTACTCCCGGAAAAATTGAGTTATTGTCAAAATTTCAAAGCGAACTTGAATTTGCAAAATTGGAGATGGAGTACCTGAAAACCCTGGATGCTGCCATTGTTACAACAGTCGTGCAACCGGGTGCTGTAGTAGTTACAAATTTGCGTACCTTTTTTATTGGAGTCTCCAGCGAAAAAATTGATATTGATGGAGATGAGGTTTTTGGGATTTCTACAAAGGCACCGATCTACGCTGTAATGCAGGGGCTTGAAAAAGGAGGCTCATTTGAATATAACGATACCGCATATACACTAAAGAATGTGTATTAATGTAACAGGTTTGTAATATCAAAAAGCGGTTTTTGCAACAGCAATATCTTAACTTAGGAAATAATTTATTGTAATAAAAAATCCCTGGCAGCATTTGTTTCTGCCAGGGATTTTTATATCAGCCATGGGTATTCAACAACCTGGTTGATCTATCACCTGTAACGGTATAGCCGCACTTACAATTGCCCGCTATCTAATTAAACAAAAAGTAAAATCAACGTAAGAGCAATACCTGCAATGGTAAAATACATTCCTTTCTTAAATATTTTTGTGTCTGGTTTAAACATCCAGAAAGAAGAAATCACAAAAAAGAAAAGAGACACGCCAAAAAATATATTCAGAAAAAATAAAGGTTGTTTGGTAGATGCCTTATGCAATTGCGTAAGTTTGGTTAATATAAGTGGAAGCACGTTGACCGTATAACTTACAAAACCGGTCTTACTGTTATAATTTCCTTGTTCAAAATATTGGATATCACCTTCCGACCTGTTAAACTTGAGGTCTCTCATTTTTATTATTTTACCCAATTCATCCGCTTTTACGCCGGGCATTACTGTTTGCTCAACAAGTTTTTCCCGCTTAAGAAAATTGGTATCACGAAAAATAAGTACAATCCCACTGAGTGAATAAACTGCCATAATTCCAGCCAGAAAAAATCCAATATAGCGATGAAGTACCCGCATGTAAAAAGAGGTAGGTTTAAGGGTTTCCATTTTATTGTTTGATGCTTTAATTGTTGTTATTAGGTTAAGTGATAAAAATTATGAGCTGTTTCATAGTTAAGTAAACCTGTTTAAATAATTGAAAAGTACTAAACAGGTCAATTTTTTTTGAAAGGGCGAAGTTAGGAAATTCAAGCAGGCACATGTCAGGCCAGTGTAAAATTTACATTACATTTAGAAACTAACATAAAAATTAAGGATGCATTTCAAATTGTCGCTGGCTGGTGGAGACACCAGCCAGGGCAGTCAGCCGTGGGCGGTGTCTCCACCGCCCACAGTCTTACAAATAAAGCGACAATTTGAAATACACCCAAAATTAATCACCTGCTTCAGTTCATGAAATAAAAAACGGGCTCCTGCTACTTGACAGGAACCCGCTTAAACTAATAGAAAGTTATTTTTTTAGCCTTTCATATATTTCTACGCTTTTGGTGCTGTCCGCGTTATCCATCATTTGCTTAAATCCATCATTTCCCATCAACTCAATAGTTATATCAAAATCGTGTCCCTTAACTTCTGCATAAGTAGACGCAATCATTGATTCCTTTACTTTATTTGCAGACGGCATTGTAAATGTTCCATATCCCATACCTGTATGCGCTTTGTTACTTGAATCTTTCCAGGTATGTCCCCAAATACAATAACCTGCATAGTACATTTTGTATTGTGTTGCCATGGCGGTGGTAGTATCAGTCCCTTTAATTACATACCTGTTTGTCATTTTCCATGCACCATCCAACGCGGAAGTAATGTTATTTCCTACGGAATCATAAATTTCTGTAAGATCAATTTTCCCACCAGAATTAGTAGGCATTGCTTTAATAAATTGTTTAAATCCTTTACTGGTTTTTTCAATGAGCAGGTTGTAAGATTCAGGTTGGTCGGTAATAATTGAATCGCTAGAGCGGTAGAATACATTTTCTGTTACTGTATCTCCGTTAGCTGTGTAATTAGCAATGCCGAAACTGGTGTTACTATCTGCAGCAATATAATTGGCATACATCATGTAATCGCCTGTGTAAATTTTTGCCTGCTCAGAGTTAGTGTAAGTTGTATCGGCACTGTCTGATTTTACTTCAACAGACAACATCTTGTATGCACCTGACATATCAACTCCAGCCTTTTTTTCTGTACCGGTACAGCTAATCAGGAGCACCATTAAAGAAACAATTGAAAGTTTCATAATTGTTGGTTTTAAGTTTAATTAATAAGAAATACGTCAACTAAAAGAAGTGAAACTTCAGAGGAGGGGCGGAGAGCAATCAATATTGAAGTGTAATGTAGGGCTATTATTATTAATGTGAAATATTTTTCTGCCTATGCACATCAATTTACAATAGCTTTTTTGCAAAGGTGTTTATTAGATTATTTTAATAATCAGCAGCCTTGTATATGCAATTATGCTAACTCAGCAGGTGTTTGTTTAATGGATTAACATAGGTAGCTCTACTTTGACAAGTCAAACCTTTGTGTTTTTTTGTTGACCAGCACAAGTTTTTTATGGCGGCATCGTTGTGTCACTCACTTGTACTGTATTTTTTCATGGCATCTTTTTCGTTCCATAATTAAACTATCGTAACCGTGAGCTACATTTTTTTAAATATGTCAAAGTAGAAGTAGTAATTGTTGAAAATTGATTTACTTAAGTAGTCGTACATCAACGTAATTGTTGTTTATTGTAATTTCAAATGCTTCATTTATAAAGCTGGTAACAAAAATCGCAATTGGTAAAACCGTGTATACGGAATGGATTAATTTGCAGGCCTTAAATTAAAATCAGTTCATGCATCAGTTATTACAAAACGACCTGGCGGAGATCAATTCATTGCTGGAAGCGGTTAAAGCAGAAAGCATTGCGTACATAGAAACTGTTGACCACACAGCTACGTCGGTTCAACATCAATTAGATAATACACCTAAACCTGGTTGGAACGCAACAGGTGCGATGGCTGCCTTTAATGAATTTCAGGAAAGATACAAGTCTGTAATTGTTGCTTCATCCGGTCCCCGTTACTGGGGTTTTGTAACCGGCGGATCTACACCCGCTGCTATTATGGGCGACTGGCTGGCCACTGTGTATGATCAAAATACGCAGACCCTAAAAGGTAATGGCGACAACTCTGCATTGATAGAAGTAGAAACCATCCAGTTATTATTGAAACTGTTTGGTTTGCCCAAAACTTACTTAGGTGGTTTTGTAACAGGAGCAACCATGTCAAATTTCACAAGCCTGGGAGTTGCCCGACAATGGATCGGGAAACAAGCGGGTGTAGATATTGCCAAAGACGGAGTTGCAGCGGCTCCATCCATAAATGTACTAAGCGCTACACCACATTCATCTGCTATCAAATCATTGGCAATGCTTGGATTGGGCAGCAGAAACTTTATACAAGTAAAAACGGCTACCGGTAACCGGGAGGCTATTGATACAAATGATCTCGAAGAAAAAATAGGTACGCTAAATGGCGAACCATTCATTTTAATTTCAAGTGCAGGAACTGTTAACTCCGGCGATTTTGATGACTTTGTTGCCATTGCTGCATTGAAAAAGAAATATAATTTTTGGTGGCATATCGATGCTGCTTTCGGAGCTTTTGCTGCTTGTTCGCCTTTGTACAAACACCTCGTTGCTGGTTGGGAAAGTGCCGACAGCATTACAGCCGATTGTCACAAATGGTTGAATGTACCATACGAAAGTGCGGTGTTCCTGGTAAAAGATACTTACAGTAATTTACAAGTTGAAACCTATCAAAATTCCAATGCGCCTTATTTGGGAAATGCTCTTGAAAATTTTAATTATCTCAATGTATTGCCGGAAAATTCAAGGCGGTTAAAAGCTTTACCAGCCTGGTTTACATTAGTAGCTTATGGCAAAGAGGGATACCGCAGCATCATTGAAAATAATATAACATTGGCCAAACAATTCGGCGAACTGGTTGAAGCAAGTGAGTCACTTGAACTGCTGGTGCCGGTGAAATTTAATATTGTTTCCTTTACAATAAATAGCCTGGAGCAAGATGGCATCACAGCGTTTTTAGACCGGGTAAATAGCAGGGGTAAAGTGTTTATGACGCCAACAGTTTATTTTGGCAGAAAAGGAATCAGGGCTGCATTTGTAAACTGGCGCACAACCGCAGAAGATATACAAATAGCCATGCAGGAAATTAATGAAGTCCTTGCCGGTTTTGCAAATAATTAAATGCTTTAAAGTCGAAACAAGCATTGTAAATCATGCCGGTTAATAATGTGGATGCCTTTATTAATATCATTTAGCAAGTCTTTCCTGCCATTGCACTTTGGTGATTTTATAAAAATAATTTAGGTGTGCTTTTTGTTCGCCCTGGTAGGTAACTGCTTCTTCATTAAACTTAATGGCGCCTAATTTTGCAATGGCTTTTTGCGAACGAAAATTGTTGGCGCCGATGTGGAATATAACCGTATCAACAAAATTGAATGCATAATCCAACATCAATGTTTTCATCATTGCGTTATATTGTTTGCCCCAGTATTGCCTGCCCAAAAACGTGTACCCGATGGAGATCGACTTTTTGATTTCATCATATTCATAATACCTGCTGCTGCCAATTATTTCGCCGGTTTTAATATCTATTGCGGCAAACGCACCTTTTGATTCAATTCCGCCATCAAAAAAAGATCTGAATACATCGGGTTTGTACCGTTCTTTGTTTGGATGTTGTTCCCATGTAAGCGGATCCGATGCTGCCATATAAAGCCTATCAAAATCGGCTTCAGCAAGGGGTTTTAGTTGTATAAATTCATTTTGAATATTGGTAGGTTGCAGGTTCATGGCTTGAAAAAATATTTTGTAATTGTTGGGTTGATAAAAAATGAATAGCAGTTATAAAAACAGCGATGCATAAATAAATATGCTGTTGCAAATTGAGTTGCTTTTTTTTATTAACGGAAGATAAATTTTATATGGTTGATTTCAAAAAAATGGGATTGTTACCTTTCTGATTTAACTAAGGCTTTCCAGAGATTCCACTCCACTGACTTTAATAGATTTCCATATTCAATTAACTGCCGCAAACGGTTTTTATCAGCCGAAACAATGTTTTCTTACTAATTTTATTTTCTAAAATTGAAAATTATATAGTATGAAAAAGCTTGGATGGATAGGATTAGGAAATATGGGATTGCCAATGGCGAAGAACCTCGAAAAAGCACAATTCCCATTATCAGTTTATAACCGCTCTGCTGATAAAACAAAATCTTTTGAAGATACAGGAGTTACCGTGGCCAAATCATTGACGGAATTGGTTAGTAATGCCGATATCATTTTCACAATGGTGAGTGATGACAATGCTGCCAGAGCCATTTATGAGGAGATAGGTTTACTGGATTCAATTGAAGGGAAAATTTTCATTGACATGAGCACTATTTCCCAGGAATTGACTGAATCATTAGCAAAGGAAATGAAAGCGAAGTCAGCTTCATTTTTAGATGCACCCGTTGCCGGAAGTACCCGGCCAGCTACAGACGGAACATTGATCATTATGGTGGGCGGGGAAGAGGAAATTTTAGAAACTGTAATGCCATACTTAGAAAAGCTTGGAAAATCGGTGAAGTATTTAGGCAACAATGGAAAAGGGATTGCTGCTAAATTAAGTATCAATTATTTTGTTTCCCTGTTGTACCTCGGATTGGCCGAAGCTGTATTGCTGGCAGAAAAGAACGGCATTAACCGATCCGATTTTTTGGAAATTGTAAATGAAAGTGCAGCCGGAAGTGGAGCCACAAAAGTTAAAACACCGTTGTTAATAAATGAAGATTATGCACCTGCATTTTCGTTAAGCCTTATGTTAAAAGATGTGTTGCTTGCAAAAAATAATGGCGCTGATTATCCGCTAACCAATGCTCTTGCTGGTGCCTATGCGGGTGCTCAAAAAGCAGGATACGGCGATGATGATGTAATAGGGGTGATAAAGTATTTGCAGGAAAAAAGCTGATAATCCTGCGCCGGTCTGAACGCCGATATTCCACTCCGAACGCCGATGTTGGTCTTATTGACCAACATCCGAAGCCCCGACAAATATGCAGTTAACTATGTGCAAGCATCGCAATGTCTTTTATGATTGTTCACTTCGATTGTTGGTCATAAGACCAACAATGGCTTTTGCTGAGATGGTAGCTATATAAAATTGTGGTCAATGTGTTGGGTATTGGTTCGTTGCTTTCAGGTAATAAAGGCCACACCTGTCCGAACGCCGATGTTGGTCTTATGACCAACATCCGAAGCCTCAACTTATATAATCAACAACATAGAAAACCTAAGTACAGTTTTGCCCTCAAGATAAAAATCCCGCCAGGTAAACCAGCGGGCCAAACTAAGCCAGGTCAATGGATACAAATATGGTTTTTCAATATCATTTACTGTTTAAGCAATAGCAGGCGTAGCAACGGTTTTTCCGGCTGCATAACCTTTTACCGCATAGTATAAAATATAGGCATAGCAAGGCAGTGTGCAAATTAAAAACGAGCTCGAGTTAGATACAAAATTGTTGTCTTTTAAGAAGGTGTAAAGCAGCGGTAATAAAGCACCACCGGAGATTCCCATAATTAATAATGCAGCGCCGGTTTTGGTAAACTTGCCCAGCCCTTTAATTGCAAGCGGAAAAATAGCGGGCCACATCAATGCATTTGACAAACCCAACAATGCGATAAACGTGATAGCTGTGTAGCCAGTTGTAGCAAATACACAAGTACTAAAAATGATGCCCAATACTGCAGAAACAGCCAATGCATTTTGTTGCGAAATGTATTTAGGTATGCAGATAATACCAATGATATAACCCACCAGCATGGAAAACAACGTGAAGGTGGTAAAGTATTTTGTCTCGTCCAACGGCATGCCTAGCTCTCTGCCGTATGCGCCAATGGCATCGCCGGCCAGTACTTCCACCCCAACATACAAAAACAGGCAAAGTACACCCAATGTTAAGTTAGGGAACTGAAGTGCGGAAGTTTTTGCAACGCTGGTTGTATCAGTTACCCGCTCATCTTTATCCATATCAATTTCGGGCAGAGAAGATTTTTTGATCATCACGGCCAGCAATAACAATACTATTGACATAATTACGTACGGCGAAATAACTCTGGAAGCCAGCAAATTTAATAGTTCGGTTTTTTCTGCAGCAGTTACCGCTTCTTTTACCTGTGCTTCTATTGAAGAGGCATTTTTTAAAACCAATGCGCCGAGTATTAGCGGGCTCAGCATACCGGCTATTTTATTACAAATACCCATGATGCTGATGCGTTTTGC
Source organism: Ferruginibacter sp. (assembly GCA_040002495.1). GTDB lineage: Bacteria > Bacteroidota > Bacteroidia > Chitinophagales > Chitinophagaceae > Ferruginibacter. Next base: position 8,068 of record JBDUEK010000031.1, on the reverse strand, counting down.
AGCACTCTCAATGGGACCAACAATACTGATGTATGGGTTAGATGCAGTTTGTAACAATGCCAATCCCATGCCTTGTACAAAAAGGCCGGTAAGAAATAATCCAAAGCTTCTTGCATTGGCTGCAGGTATAAAAATGACAGAACCAATTGCCATCACAAACAGGCCAAGTGCCATGCCGTTTTTAAACCCTATCTTTTTTAGTATGAGTGATGAGGGGATGGCCAACAGGAAATAAGCCATGTAAAAAGCAAAGGTTACAAAAAAGGCCTGGATGTCATTTTCGAGTTGACAAGCCAGTTTTAAAAATGGGATCAATGTTCCATTGAGCCAGGTTACAAAACCAAAAACAAAAAATAGAATTCCTATAATAACTATTGCGTACGTGTTGTTTTTAGTAGTCTGCATCTGCTTGATTTAGTTTTGTGAGTTGGCAAAATACAACACAACTGCTTTTAAAAATCAATTTAGGCTTGTAAAACGTTTGCACAAATTGAATCGTTATTTCAGTAATTTGAAGCAACAATTGCGCTTAATAAGTATAATGTTTTATATGAAGTGCCAATATTTGCATGGAGCGAGCCTGAATTTATTTTTCCAATATTAATTTTAACCTGCATATAAATTGACAAACGTTTGCATGGAAATGTGTTGATTTTAAGCTTTAAGTTTGACCAATAAATACTCAACTATGATAATACACTACGATCGCCGGAAATTTTTGAAACAGTCTGTAATGGCAGGTGCCGCAATTGGATTAATGCAATCACCCTTAAAATCTTTTGCAGCTAAAGACGATCGCAAAGTAAGGGTTGGTATGATTGCCGTAGGTATGCGTGGGCAAACGCACCTGGAAGAAATGCTAAAGCGCAAGGATGTAGAAATTATAGCCATGGCCGATCCGGATAAAAGCATGATGGCACTTGCCCAGGCATTGGTGAAAAAGTATGGTAAAAAGGCACCGGCGGAATATACCAACGGTAATCTTGATTATAAAAATTTATTAAAACGGGATGATATTGATGCGGTGTTTATTGCATCACCATGGGAGTGGCACACGCCACAGGCTATTGATGCAATGAAGGCAGGGAAAATGACCGGGCTGGAAGTTTGTGGTGCCATTAAGTTACAGGATTGCTGGGACCTGGTAAACACCTCCGAAAAAACCGGCGTACCCATTATGCCACTGGAAAACGTTTGTTACCGCAGAGATATAATGGCGGTTCATAATATGGTTAGCAAAGGGATGTTTGGCGAAGTGTTGCACATGCAAGGCGGGTACGAACATGACTTGCGTGGCGTGTTATTTAATGATGGGGTTAACCCTTATGACAGCGGTGTTGAATTTGGCGCAAAAGGATATAGCGAGGCCAAATGGCGCACCCAACATTACATCGACCGCAATGGTGAAAACTATCCAACTCATGGTTTGGGGCCGGTATCAACCATGGTTGGCATCAACCGGGGCAACAGGATCACCAGGCTATCGTCGGTTGCCACAAAGGCAAGAGGTTTGCACCGCTACATTGTTAATCATCCAAAAGGTGGGCCTAATCATCCGAATGCAAAAATTAAATTTAAACAGGGCGATATTGTAAATACCCAGATACAAACTGCAAATGGTGAAACGATTTTATTAACTTTGGATACTTCGTCACCACGACCATACAATCTTGGTTTTCGTGTACAGGGCACCGAAGGCTTGTGGCAGGATTATCAGGCAGGTGAATTTGACAAAGGCATGTTGTATTTTGAAAATGTCAGCAAGCCGCATACCTGGGATAATCCTGAAAAATTTATGGAAGACAATGACCATCCTTTGTGGAAGCGTTTTGAAAATGACGCAGCAGCAAGTGGCCATGGCGGTATGGATTTTTTTGTTGACAATGCCTTTATTGAATGTATAAAAAGGAGGGCACATTTTCCGTTGGATGTTTATGATCTTGCTACCTGGTATGCTATTACGCCATTGAGTGAAAAATCAATTGCTATGGGCGGGCAGGCGCAGGATATCCCTGATTTTACAAGAGGCAAATGGGTTAACAGGAAACCAATATTTGGCATGAGCAGCGAATATTAATGTAAATATCATCTTGCTATCCTGAAAGTGAATCAATGATTTTTTAATTTTCGGTGTTGATATTATATTGAACGGAGTTCCGATTAAAATGCGGGATAGACTGTCGCCAATGAAGCATCATAGTAGTACAAAAGCTTAGATAATAAATATGATAACAGAAATTTTAACTCCTCAAAAAACAGTATCGTTTGAAAAAATTGATACCACAACCTACGTTAATGCTGATGATGCAAGCAATGCAGTAGCCAACGAAATTGCAGCGTTGATAAAGCACAAACAACGCAACGGACAAACAACTGTGTTGGGTTTGGCAACGGGTGCTACGCCAAAAAAAGTGTACTCGGAGCTTATTCGTTTATATAAAGAAAACGACCTGAGTTTTAAAAATGTGGTTACGTTTAACCTGGATGAATATTATCCGTTGCAACCTGATGCGTTGCAGAGCTATCAACGGTTTATGAACGAAAACCTTTTTGATCATATTGACATTGATAAGGAAAATTGCTTTATACCAAACGGAAGCACACCGCAGGAATTGGTGAAAATGCATTGTGAAGACTATGAAAAAAAGATTGCATCATTTGGTGGAATTGATTTTCAATTGTTGGGGGTTGGCCGCAACGGGCATATTGGTTTTAATGAACCGGGTAGCAATGTGAGCGCTATTACAAGGTTAATTACGTTGGATCATATTACACGTTTTGATGCTGCCTATGAATTTGGTAGCCTGGCAAATGTACCACGCAAGGCAATCACTATGGGCGTGGGCACCATCTTAAAAGCAAAGCGGATTGTATTGCTTGCATGGGGCGAAAGAAAGGCTGCCATTATTAAACAGGTAGTAGAGGGCCCGGTTACAGAATTTGTTCCTGCATCCTATTTACAAGGTCATCAAAATGTATCTTTTGTATTGGATGAAAGTTGTGCAACTGAACTTACCCGTTTTAAAACGCCCTGGCTTACAGATGATGTAATGTGGAATAATGGCATGATTAAAAAGGCGGTGATCAATCTTGCACTTACTTTAAACAAACCAATTTTAAAGCTCACCAACAACGATTATAATCAAAATGGGTTAAGCGATTTGTTGGCGCTGTATGGGCAGGCATACGATATAAATATTGAAGTGTTTAATCAATTGCAGCGCACTATTACGGGATGGCCGGGCGGCAAACCCAATGCTGACGATGCTTTCAGGCCGGAAAGGGCAATACCTGAAAAGAAAAGAGTCATTATTTTCAGTCCGCATCCGGATGATGATATCATTTCTATGGGCGGCACTTTTCAGCGGCTGGTTGACCAGGGGCATGAAGTACATGTGGCTTACCAAACCAGTGGAAATATTGCCGTAGCGGACGATGAAGCATTTCGGTTTATTGAATTTGTAAAAGACTATAACAAACAATTTGCAATTGAAAGTCCTGCGGCTGATAAAATGTATGAGGATGCCCTGGCATTTTTGCGTGTAAAGAAAAATGGCGAAAAAGATTCGCCGGCCCTTAGACAAGTTAAGGGGATTATCAGGCGGGGAGAAGCAAAAAATACCTGTCGTTTTGTAGGCGTTCCGATGGAACAGTTGCATTTTTTAAACCTGCCTTTCTATGAAACCGGTTTGGTGGAAAAGGATGCAATTGGTGAAGCAGATTTTGCAATTATTGCGGACGTCATTGAAAAAATACAACCACACCAGGTATATGCGGCAGGCGATTTGGCCGATCCGCATGGTACACATAAAGTTTGCCTCGATGGAATTTTTGAAGCAGTACGCAGATTAAAACATAAACCGTTTATGAATGATTGCTGGGTGTGGTTATACAAAGGTGCTTGGGCAGAGTGGGACATTGACTTAATAGAAATGGCCGTGCCTATGAGTCCTGGGCAGGTTTTAAAAAAGCGCAATGGAATTTTTAAACACCAGAGTCAGAAAGACGGTGTAGTGTTTCAGGGTACAGATAGCCGTGAGTTTTGGCAACGTGCAGAAGACAGGAACAGCACTACTGCAGAGATATACAACAAACTTGGCCTGGCAGAGTATGAGGCAATGGAAGCATTTGTAAGATGGAAGTTTTAACAATTTTTGGTTGATAGGCAGTTTATGGCTAAACAGCAAAGGGCACCACAGCAATGTGGTGCTTTTTTTATGATGCCATTCGCATTGTTTGTAGAGGTATAAGCTAATAAATTCTAAGCAAGCAAAAAGCTATGCATTTAAATAATTCGTGTAATTCGTTCCTGATAATTCGTGTAATTAGTAAATAATAATTCGTGTAATAATAATCTTACGCTATCAACGAAATCAACTCAGCTTCTTTTTCAATCAACTGCCCCAGCAATGCGATTTGATTGCCCGCTCTAATATAATTATGCCCTTCGTAAAGGGAGCCATAGTATACATCATCCTTCAGGTGGTCGGTTAAAAATCGAAGCGCCTGCATGTAAATCATAAACTTACCGGCATATAAAAAATGATCTATTTCTTCGTCAGTCAGTTCATCTTTCATTTCGCTGAGATAGCCGTCTGCTATGGCTTTGAAGTAATCATTGCGAATGGAGACCTGGCTGAAATCGTTTACTTCTTCACTTACCGGGCTCAGGTAGGTACGCAACATATCGCCCACATCGCTTATAAAATAACCGGGCATAATCGTATCGGGATCAATGATACAAATGCCTTTATTTTGTTTATCAAACAACACATTGCTGATCTTGGTATCATGATGTGTTACCCGCAATTTAAATTGAGGATTAGCTTTAATGCCTTCAAATATTTCAACGATATATTTGTGGGCCCTTATGTCTTCAATCAGCTTTACAGATTGCTGAATTCTTTTTGGATTACCGGCTGCAATGGCACACTCAAACTGTTGATAGCGTAAAGAAAGATTATGGAAATCGGGCAGCGTAATTTTTAATTGTGTAGCATCAAAGCCTGATAATATTTTGGTGAATTTACCAAACTGCCTGGCTGCTCCAAAAGCCTGGCTGGGCGTTTGCACTACATCAATTGTATGCGAATTTGCAACAAATGGAGATAGCCTAAAGTAGTCATCATGCTGGTTATAAAAAATATCAGTACCATCATTGGTTTTAATGGGGCTAACAAAAAAGTATTCAGGAAAATGTTGCTGCAGGTAAGCTGCAATGCTGCTGATATTATAAGCAATATCAAACGGCTTTTTAAACACCTGGTTGTTGATGCGTTGTAAAATATAATCTTCTTTATCGCCCGATACTTTCCAGGTGTGATTGATAAGGCCGGAGCCAAACGCCTTAGCGGTACTGGTGTCCTGGTTAAAACCGTAAGCATCGAAAACAGCCTTCAACATTATCTGAAATTTATTATTAGTATTCAAACTTAGCCAATAACCTGTTATAAGATGAGGTAAAACGTTTGCACCTTTTTATAAGCAATAGGGACTACTTAAATTTTTTGATGCATTACCAATTGCGGTTCAACAATGATTTTATAATAAGTGCCACTCTGTGTATCTTCTTTGTTTTTATTCATCAGCTCAATAAGAATTTCGGTAGCTTTTTTACCCTGCACATTGGGGTACTGTTCTACCGATGCCAACGGCGGGTAAGCACTGTAATTGCTAATTGATAAGTTGGCAAAACTTACAAATGAAATGTCTTTGTTGATCTTTTTTTTCTTTTTAAGTGCATACTGTATGGCGTCCAGAGCTACATAGTCGTTAAATGCAACAATGGCCGTGGGCTTGCGTTTTGAGCTTAATAACTCTTGCATGGCAGCATAAGTTCCTTCCATGGTAAGATCGCTGTTTACAATAAGCGAAGGGTCAAACTTAAGTCTGCTCTTACTCATCGATTGCATATAGCCTTCTTTTCTTTCCAGGCAGGCAAACATCTTTTCAGGCCCGTTGATCATACCAATAGAACGATGCCCGTTTTTGATTAACCAGGTGATGGCCTGGATGGTTCCTGAAATCATATTGCAGGCCACATAATGTATTTCATCCATTTTCGGAATACGATCAAAAAACACTACCGGTATGCCATATTTTTTTAATGATTCAAAATGTTCATAGTCCACTGTGTTTTTTGAAATTGAAATGATGATACCATCAACGCGGTGGTTCTTCATGGTTTCTACAATCTTCTTTTCTCTTTCTTCACTATCGTGCGATTGGCCAAGTAGTACCGTGTATTTATTTTTCTCTGCAGTTTCTTCAATACTATTGATACAGGAGGAAAAAAATGCTTCAGATATTTCAGGCAGTATTACACCGATGGTATAGGTTTTACGTTGCTGAAAAAAAATAGCAGTCTGGTTTGGTTCGTAATTTAACTCTTTGGCTAATTGTTGTACACGCATTTTTGTTCGTAAGCCAATGTTGGGATGGTCATGCAATGCCCTTGATACCGTGGAAAAAGAAATATTCAGCTTTTTCGCAATTTCCTTGATAGTGGTTGGTTTCTGTTCCATTAATAAAATTAACCAGTTTTTGCTGATTATATTTAAAATGGTAAAACGTTTGCATCGCATACTCTCGTTCGTTTTGTATAATTTCCACTTACGATGATTGAAAAAAATCCAGGCCACGGTATTAATGATAGCAGTCCACAACGATTGTTATCGCTCGATGTAATGCGTGGTTTGATAATGATTTTACTTGCAGGTGAAAGCTGCGCCTTGTACAAATCAATGGAAAATCTTGAATTGCCAGGTACACTGGGTTTGTTGGTACAACAATTTTTTCACCATCCATGGCATGGCTTACATTTTTGGGACCTGGTGCAGCCTGCATTTATGACAATGGCGGGTGCTGCTTTGTATATTTCATTTTATTACAAAACATTGAAAGGAATCAGTTGGCAGCAAAACTTCAAACACATTGCCATCCGTTGTTTCAAATTGTTTATCTGCGGTACTGCCTTGCATTGTGTATATGCGGGCCGTTTGGTGTGGGAGCTTTGGAATGTACTTACACAGCTATCTGTTACTACCATCATTGCATACCTGGTTATCCGTAAACCGGTTGTTTTTCAAATTGTATTTGCTGTTGGATTGTTGATGCTTACAGAGGTATTGTACAGATGCGTGTTAATGCCGGGCTTTGATCAGCCATTTGTAACTGGTCACAATTTTGGCAACTGGATGGATATGGTTTTGATGGGTAAAATTAACAGTGATGGCTGGGTTGCAATTAATATTATACCAACTGCTGTGCATACTATAGCGGGCGTGTTGGCAGGGAAATTATTAATCAGTAAAAGTTCATCTGCTTATAAAATTAAGATACTGATCATTGCTGCCGTTATATGCCTGCTGGTTGGTTTTGGGTTGGATCTAACAAACATAACACCCATCATAAAACGCATTAGTACTTCGTCTTTTGTGTTGGCATCTTTGGGTTGGGTGTTGATGATGCTGGCACTTGTTTACTGGATCACGGATGTAAAACAATGGAAAAAGTATGCATGGGTTTTTGTGGTTGTTGGAATGAATTCAATTTTTATTTACATGTTTTTTGAAACCCTCGGCTATCAATGGTTGAATGGAGTAGTGGCCATTTTTGTAAAAGGCTTTGTTGGATTTGCCGGTATTCATGAAAATATATTATCGGTACTTGCTGCACTGGCGGCACTATTTGCAGAATGGTATGTATGTTACTGGCTTTATAACCGAAAAATATTTTTCAAACTATAAGAGGAAAAAAAATGCGATCATATTAGTATACTGAACAATTGGTATTGTTCAGGTGAGATCACAAACTGTAAGTATTCACCACATAACCAGCAGTTTCCGGGTGCTCCAAACCACGCAAATTTCCTTCACTATTTTAAAAGCCGGGGAACTGTTTTACAGTAAAACTGTATTTAAATTCTCGGTGCAAATTTAAACTTGCTGATACATATTGAAACGTAATTGGCTAAAACGCATACTTATAGAAAAGCGGTCTCCGGTTTATTTTATTATACTTCCCGCTGCATCAAAATGTGTTATGAATATTGTTGATTAATGCAGCA
>JBDUEK010000030.1:0-64381 GCA_040002495.1 Ferruginibacter sp. | reverse complement strand
TCGTAACTCAATGGTTTTCTTTTTATTATGCCTTAACTTAATGACATTGCCCTTTGGGGGTGGCTCACCCGCTAGGGATGGCTCAAGCATTGGACGATATTTTTGGCAATGCATTTTAAAAAACGTTGAAAGATGATTATTAGCTGAAGGGCTGCGGGATAGTAGCGGAAAGCCCGGTGAAGCCCGGAGCGTTGGCCCGTGCCGTACTTGAAGCGAATAGCCCGGACAGTTATTGACCAATGCGCTGATGCCGATAACCCCTTAAAGTTTGTAACTTGAAAAAATATTCACTTAAATAAATATTAAAAATGAAAAGCATGTTGTTTAAAAATTGTTGGATGTTGTTGTTAGCCATTGCGCTTGTCACCGTTGGTACAAATTGTAATTCTACAAAAATGGCTACCGACTTATCGGGGCAGGATGCGAAGTGGTTTAAAAGTATGGGATGGCTAAATGGCCTGCAGATTTTGCCGCACGAAAGTGTGAACCAACAGGAGTTTTACAGGCAATACCATTTGAATAAATTATGGTGGGATGAGGCTTTTGAATTTTTGAAAACCCATGACCTGAATACGATTGCAGATGGTAAATATATGATTGACTCTGGTAATGTTTTTGCAACCGTAAGTACGCTTGATCCTAACAGCAAGGAGAAAACAAACTGGGAAGCGCACAAAGATTTTAATGACCTGCAATACATTATTTCGGGCAAAGCAATGATGGGTGTGGCTTCAACAGAATCGCCCAATTCCATTGTAAGCGTACCTTATGATGCCAAAAAAGATGTGGCTAATTTTACAGTAACCGGCGAAAAATATTATGACGCTGTACCCGGTAAATTTTATATTTTTTCGCCGCATGAAATACACCGGCCAGGTTTTAAAGTAGCAGGGTATAATGAAGTAAAAAAGATTGTTATTAAGGTAAGGGTGCCCAAATAAAGCGGGCTTCAATACCCGTTAACTTCTACTCACCAATACCATAATGTAGATTGCTATGACTGAAACGATTGCTAAGCGGCGTTGGCTACGCCTGATTCCTGTGGCTTTTATAACTTACAGCCTTGCGTACCTTGACCGTGCAAATTTTGGTTTTGCTGCTGCCGGTGGCATGGCCAAAGATTTAGATATTAATGCATCAACCTCGTCATTGTTAGGATCTCTTTTTTTCCTGGGGTATTTTTTCTTCCAGATTCCGGGAGCAACTTATGCGGCTAATAAAAGTGCAAAAAAACTCATCTTCTGGTCGCTGATTTTATGGGGCGCATTGGCAATGGCAACGGGCATGGTGAGCAATGTAAATTTATTAATTGTAATAAGGTTTATGCTGGGAGTTGTAGAGAGTGCAGTGATGCCATCGATGCTGATATTTTTAAGCCGGTGGTTTACAAAATCCGAACGATCCCGTGCCAATACATTTTTGATTCTTGGCAACCCGGCCACTATTTTATGGATGTCCATTTTATCGGGCTACCTGGTAAAGTCTGTTGGCTGGCGCTGGATGTTTATTTGGGAAGGCTTGCCAGCCATTATCTGGGCATTTATATGGTGGAAGATTGTTGCAGAGAAACCAGCTAATGCAACATGGTTGACTGATGAAGAAAAGGTTTCGTTGGAAAATAAATTGCAGCAGGAACAACAAGGTATAAAACCTGTTAAGAATTATGTTGCCGCGTTTAAATCGAAGGTGGTAATATTATTATGTTTTCAATATGCATTGTGGAGCATTGGTGTGTATGGTTTTGTTATGTGGCTGCCCTCTATGATTAATGCAGCACCTGACGCAGACATAGTTAAAACCGGTTGGCTATCAGCAGTGCCTTATTTGCTGGCAATTATCGCTATGTTGACTGCTTCTTATTTTTCAGATAAAACCCTGAACAGGAAAATTTTCGTTTGGCCGTTCCTGCTAGTTGGTGCCGTTGCGTTTTATAGTTCTTATTTAATTGGTCCTGATAATTTTTGGTTGTCCTTTACCTTACTGGTGATAGCTGGTGGCGCTATGTATGCGCCTTACGGCCCTTTCTTTGCAATTATTACAGAGATATTGCCCAGCAATGTTTCCGGTGGAGCCATTGCATTAATTAACAGCCTGGGTGCGTTGGGTGCGTTTTTAGGATCTTATTTTGTTGGCTACTTAAACGGCTCAACAGGTGGGTTTGATGCATCTTATATTTTTATGTCGGTATCACTGCTACTGTCTGCTATCATTACTATTATAGCAGTTAAAGACAGCCCAAAACTGATCGAAAATTCAGCGGCAGATGTGTTGGATAAAACTGTGCTTTCACCGGTTGCAAGTTGCAAAGCTTAACCTTTATGGTAATAGGTATCCTTCATTTGACGAAACATGACCATCTTATGGTGAAAGAATGATGTCATACGGTGAGACGCCTGCAAAAAATTGTTAATCTGCAATTCATTTGCCTTCATAATTTTTATTTTGAGCCGTTTTCTATTATGGCAATTTCTTCTTCTGTCAACTCATAATGCTGGTAAACTAATTGTTCAATCTCATTTTCCAGGACAGATGTATCGGCTCCAGAATTTGATTCTTTTATTAATAGGATTTGTTCCACATTATTTTCAATCTTCATTGTAATTTCAGTTTTCTTATTGGGTAATGCAAACTGCTGTATGTCCCGAATCATTATTTGTGGAAAAGTATCTGCATCATTTATTTGGAATTTCTTTCTAAAATACCACCCAATAAAATTTGAGTTAAGAATGCCTAGTAATGCTTTGTAGCTAATTTTGCTGATTTCAGGTTTTAGCTTCAGTACAAATAGGAGTGTATTGCAATATGATGTGTAGGGAATATAATTTGCTATTAACCTTTTGCCCGTTATTTTTCGGATGAGAATTTTTTCGCCTTCAAATTTTTCCGGAATTCTTGGTTCTGCTAACCAAGGTCCGTAATGTAACCAATTGCTTTCTTTCCACAACAGTGAATAATAGCCAATATCTTTTCCATCGAAAAATGGAAGCCATTCTTCATTCTTCTTTACTGTGGAAGTGAAAGGTTTGGTATCTCTTATTTCAGGCGTTTGTTCAGGTTTCCCTTTACCTACTTGATATGCTTTTATGCCATAAAATATTTCTGATATCTCACTAATAAATGTAAATTCCGAATCAATTTTTAGTATAATTTCTAACTCTTTCGAATTACTTTGGAGGTTAAAACTATTGACATTATACCAAACTGTGCTATTAATAATAAAGCTTCGGTCAGGAAGAATTAAATCAGTTAAGTGTTTTTTCTTTTCAAATATATTTACCCGAAGATCTGTTTTGTTATATTCTTCAAGAGCAAATTGTTTAGAAAAGAAAAGCAAAATTGTATCTACAGTAGCATCGGCGAATACATGTGCTGGAAGCAAATCCAATTCGCAAATTTTAGTATTTTTCAAAATATACTTTCTCGTAGCCTCTGTAAAACCAAGATTGAGTAATGTATCGGGAATGATGTAGGCAAATTGCCCGCCATTTTTTAGAAGAGAAATTGCTTTTTCAATAAACAGGGTATAGCTCTCCCCCCGCCAATTAAATGTGCTATAGTTTTCAAAATATTTTCCATTTTCTTTATTAAAATTTACTCCGTACGGCGGATTCCCAATCACCACATCAAATCCTACAAAGTCACCATCATCGTTCAGCACTTCAGGAAATTCAAAACGCCATTCAAAGGAGTTTTCAAAAATTATATTCGCTTTTATTTCTTCCATCTTTCCAGCTAATTCTTCAATTTCCTGCTCCAGTTTTATTTGATCAGCCTTGCGTTTCTTATCCAGATCTTTATCGTTTTTGCCATAAGGCATTTCCGGCTCAAACAAAAATGTACCGGTAAACCGATGATACAACTCTCCTGCTAACTTGTCCAATTTTTTCTTTATTGGGTCATTCATCCTTATTTCAGACGAAAAATTCTGCTTGATTTCAAGAATCAATTTTTCCATTTCCCTTTTCTCTTGCTTACTTTTTGCGTTACGATATGTGGCAACAGCTATGCGGTAACTATTAATTGACCACTTGCTTTTTTTAAGGGTTTGTTTAAGGTCGGCATCAATGGCAAAACGACTCACCAAAGAGTTGCCGCATTTTATATTGATATCAATATTTGGAAGTGTTTCTAAAGCGGTAAAATTGCTTTCAACAGTGTAATACGCATTTTTCAAAAGCTCAATCCATAATCTTAATCGACAAATTTTTACCGAATTGGAATTAATATCTACCCCAAAGAGACAGTTTTCAATAATGGTTTGCTTTTCGTGAAAAATAGATTGCTGAATCAGTTGACGCTCAGAAAGCTGGTTCGCATTAAATGAAAATGAATCGCTACCAAATGTGTGCTTAATTGTTTTTTCACTCCTTTCACCCGGTACTAAGTAGTAAAATTCTTCCCCAGATTCTTTGTCGGTGATAAACAATTCATCATTCACTACTTCCACCCAATAATTCCTAAGCTGTCGACCTTGGAAGTCGCATAAAATACCAAGGTCGTTTTTTACGGCTATTATTTCGTTCAATGCCGAAACTAAAAAGTGCCCCGAACCAACGGCAGGGTCGCAAATTTTAATGCTGTTTACAATGTTATTGGCTTCTTTCCGGTCTTCAATTTTATCATATAGTTCTTCAATGCTTTGACAATTCCATTTTTTGTTTTCGTTAAATTTCTGAACAATCGCTTTTCGGATAGTTTCCCGGCACATGTACATCGTGATAAAACCCGGCGTAAAAAATGAGCCATCTTTATAGCCGTTTATTTTTTCGAAAATCAGTCCAAGAACTGACGCATTAATCAATGTTTTATTATCTTCCTGTATTTCTTCCGAGCCTTCACTGGCAAAATCGTAAGCATTTAAAAATTCGAAAAGGTATTCCAGTGTAGATAAATAACCTGACCTCTTTTTGCCTTGCTTATCTTTAAGTACAGTAGATGAAATTATTGGAATAGTCTTATCATCTTTCAGGTTGCTGATAAACAGAGCAACCTGTTCAATTTCTGTGGGTTCAAAAAGCGAACTATTCAGGTAAGGTACTTTTTCGAAAATCTTTTTTACATCCAGGTTTCGTTCATCATATCTCTTTGCCAATACCTGGAAAAACAAACTGTTCAGGTCATCATAGTTTTTTATTTTATCAAGATTTAGAAATGAATAAGATTTATCGCCTTTGTGATAGGTGATGAGTTGTGCTTCCAGCAACTTCAAAAACAGGACACGGTTTATCCAAGTGATAGAAAGCTCGAGCGCAACATTAAAAAGTCGTTCTTCTGTTGAACTACCAAATTTGCCGGGTTTTTCTAATCGGTTTAATTTATCAAGACTGTCTAACTGAATGATGGTATCTTCTAAAAGACTTCCTGTATTGCGTTCATCGGCTGTGTTTCGCCCAATAAGTTTCTTGCCACCTTCTTTGATTTCTGTTAAACCTATAATGTGCAACAACTCGCTGTAAAAGCGTTTGTCAAGATTATTGCTGTCATTGCTGAAAGGAAGCTTTAAAAGATGCTCCGGCGACAAAAGTTTAAAAAGTGCAATCAATTTATTATCGTCATTCTTATCAGTATTGCGAAGCGGCTTTTGATAGTCTTGCAGGTTGAAATACGTAAACTCAATTTCTGCTTTTATTTCAGCTATAAACGGTTCTGCAATTTGTTTGTAGAAAAAATCAGTTTTAGTATCTGCCAACCTTCCCGCCTCAAAGTCGATGAATTGCTTTACAAGGTTTTTGTTTTGTGCAAAAAGCCTGTCAAATAAAGTGGCATTAAAAATAAACCATTCATTAATGTTGGTTGCCACCAAATGCTTTACTTCGATATTTTTTTGCGTAATTCTTTCCCGCAAATAGTAAAGTACCAATTCCTGAAAAGCCTTTGTATTTAACTTTTCAGTTGTGAGCATCTCACTTTTATTGGTTGTTTTTTTGGCTTCAATGATTACACCTACTGTACTATTTGCATTTTGTCCGTTGTGAATTACAAGGTCATTACGTCCTTTTGTATTGATGAAATGACTTTGCTTGTAGTAAGTATCTTTAAGAAAATCCGAAACCAGGTTCTTATGAAACTCTTCCGATTCAGTATCATTTGTTCTGTCAAGCAAAGAAATAAGATTAGCCTTGAATTTTTCAATTTCAATCCTATTCGGTTTTAATTTTAAGAAAGCTTTGTTTAATGCCTTTTTGGGAAGTTGCGTTATCGTTTTCATCAATAGTTGAATGGTAGGTTGATATTTGGCAATTTAAGCATTTATTATCTTGATACCTGATATTGAATATTGAGTTGCAAAATCCAGTTTACAGTATAGTGCAAGGGAATAAAACTGAATTTATTTGACACCAGTTAAACTGTACCTCAAACAAAAATATTTGATATTAACTATTCTACATTTTAAAAAAGAAATCTTCATCCTACAATTTGTACACCACCGCCTCATAAGGCCTTAATACAATTACATTTTTTATTTTGCTCAATGAAGGAGCGGTTTTGTAATTGTTGGAAAGCATGGCAGCATTGGCACTAAAGTTTAAAACGATCAACAAACCGGCCGATTGAAAGCGTATTCCCCAATTCAAGAGCGGTACGTTCAAGATTTTGAGCAGTTGCAGCCATTGCCATTTTTAATTCCATTGGTTCATTACCTATTGATAACAACACATCAAAATATGCTGATAACTCAGGGCTTTTTGTCAAGGGTACTTTACCTGCCAACGCAATCACCGGCTTACCCAATTTCTTTGCCCGGGAGGCTACACCAAAGGGGCCTTTTCCCTGCAGGGTTTGTTCATCAATACTTCCTTCGCCGGTAATTACTATGGCTGACTTTTGCAGGGAAGATTCAAAGGCAGTGATGTCTAAAAAATAATTGATACCATTTACAAGACGGGCATTTATTAAACCATGTAAGCCTGCAGCAGCGCCACCTGCCGTGCCACCATATTTGATGGCTGCCATATCGATACCGGTTTGCTGTAAGGTGATGGCCGCTAATTTTGAAAGTGCCTGCTCCAGTATTTTTATATCTTCCGGTGATGCACCTTTTTGAGGACCAAATACAGCAGCCGCTCCATGTGCGCCCAACAACTTATTATCTACATCGCATAACACAGTTATTTCGGAAGATAAAATTCTTTCATCCAGGTTTGAAAAATCAATGGATGCAAGATCAACCAGGCGTTCAGGTAAGGCTAATAGTTCAGTGCCTGCTGCATCTAAAAAACGAATACCCAATGCACTTAATATTCCACACCCGCCATCCACCGTTGCCGACCCACCCATGCATAAAATTATTTTACGAATGCCTTTGTCAAGTGCTGCTTTTATCAGTTGCCCTGTACCAAATGAAGTGGCCCGTAAAGGATTAAGCTCATTTTTTTTTAGTAACCGTAATCCTGAAGCATCGGCCATTTCAATTACGCAGGCATCACCGCTATTGATGATGCCATAGGCCGCCGTAATATCTCTGCCAATGGGATCCTTTACTGTAGCTTCGTAACGTTCGCCATTGCATTTTTGCATAATGAGTTCACCGGTACCATCTCCCCCATCTCCAACAGGAAAACATTCGCAGGTACAATCCAGTTTACTGTTGTGTAAACCCCGTTGTATTGCTTCAGCAGCAGCCTGTGCAGACAGGCTGTTTTTAAATGCATTGGGAGCTATGAGTATATGCAGCATCGTTAATTACGACTCAATTAGTATTGCTTAAAAAATGATAGCAGATTTTTTCAATCATTCCTAAACCAACAACTGTGGTTTTGATTTATACACTTCCCACAACAATTCACCAAAGATTGTGTTGGCCCAGGCAAACCATTTACGGGTAAAATTATTTGCATCGTCTTTGTTAAATGATTCATGCATAAAACCGGTGCCGCCATGTGTTTTTCGCAGCATGGTGATGCAAGCCTTTATTTCATTATCATCTTTACTGGTAAGCCCACGCATAACAATGCTTAATGGCCAGATCATATCCATGCCTGCATGTGGGCCGCCAATACCTTCTGCAGCCTTACCTTTAAAGAAAAAAGGGTTATTGGCAGACAGTAACATTTTTCTTGTATTGATATAAACCGGGTCCGTATTTTTTACAGCATCTAAATAAGGCAATGATAACAGGCTGGGCACATTTGCATCATCCATTAAATTAAAACTACCAAAGCCATTTACTTCGTACGCATATACTTTTCCATATTGAGGATGATGGATGATAGCATATCGATGCAATGCAGTTTCCACTTCTGTTGCCAATGCTTTTAATTCTTTTGCCAGTGCTTCATCTTTTAAAATTTTTGTTGCCATGGTAGCCGCCTGGTTTAAACTTACCACTGCAAAAAAGTTGGATGGTACCAGGAAGGGAAAAATAGTAGCATCATCACTGGGACGAAACATAGAGCAGATAAGCCCTACAGGATTTACCGGGTATCCATAACCACCCAGCGGAACTCCATCTGTTGCCCAGGCTGTTGTTCGCTGAAATGAGTAAGGGCCGTTACCGGTTTTCCGTTGTTGTTGTTTAAATGTTTTTAAGGTGGCCTCAATCGCTTCTTTCCAATGTGCATCAAATGGCGTAGCATCACCGGTAATTTTCCAATAGTTGTATGCAAGCCGGATGGGATAACATAAGGAATCAATTTCCCACTTACGTTCATGGATACCCGGCTGCATTTTGGTAAGGTCACTCTTCCATTCGCTTACCTGGTTTTCATCTTTATAAAATGCGTTGGCATACGGATCTTTTAAAATACATTTTACCTGGCGGTTAATTACACCGGTAACCAATTGCTGTAAATCTTTGTCATTTTTTACCAACAACAGATAGGGCCAAACCTGGGCTGTACTATCCCTTAACCACATGGCATCAATATCTCCTGTAATTACATAGGTATCTGGCTTATTATTGATCATTTCAAAATCGACCGTGGTATCCAATGTGTTGGGAAAACAGTTTTCAAACAACCAACCCAGCTCTTCATTTTTTACTTTCGATTTAAATTCAGTAATGGCTGCTTCTACTGCTTTGCTACGAAACTTACGTTTTTCATAAGGCACACGAACCACCGGAAACGAAGCAGTGGGCTGAGCAAAAGATAAATCCTTCAACAACATTCCTGCACTTAACAATCCCGTATTTCTTAAAAATTCTTTTCTTTTCATATATCAAGTTTATACCTTAAAAATACATTCCTTTTACGAAGGACTTTGTTGACTGATTAATTTACCTGGCTGGTGTAAAAGAAAAAGCCAGTGCCGGCATTGATGCATTCTTTTTTACAAATGATGCAGGAAGTTTTACCACTACTTCATCGTTTACAATTTTCCATTTTACCTTTTCGCCGGTTTGCAACAACCTTATGGTTGAAAGCTTTGCAGGCTGGTTTAATTTCCAACTTACCGTTGCAGGCAATGCTTCTCCTTCGGTTAAACAAACCAATGCATACTGTGTATCGCCGTTTTTGCTTTGCGTAAACCAGGTGTTATTCTCATGATATTTTTCTGTGATCCTTGTGTTGTAAATGGCTGCACCATTGGCATTCATCCATTCTCCAATTTTCTCCAATCGTTCCGTGGCCTCAACAGGTAAAGTACCATCGGGTTTTGGCCCAATGCCTAATAATAAACTGCCACCCTTGGCAACCACCTCGATCAACGAATGAATAATTTTTGTAGCCGACTTAAACTGATCGTTGGGTACAAAGCCCCAGTTGTTGGCAAGCGTCATACAGCTTTCCCAGGGATAAGGAAGTTGAGCTTCGGGAATATGTTGTTCCGGTGTCTGGTAATTTTCGTAGGGGCCATGCACTGTTCTATCTACCACTAAAATGCCCGGTTGTGCCTGCCTGGCCATGGCTGCAATTTTTGGCATATCAATATCCTGGCTCCATTGCGGTATATCGGCACCCCATGCACGCACTTCATCATTTACAGTTTCCAGCGGACGAACCCAGCCACCATCCAACCATAAAATATCTACCGAACCATAGTTATGCAGCAGTTCGCTGATTTGGTTATAAGTGTAGTCTTTAAACTTATTCCATCTCCATGGATATTGACGGATGTCGTAATTATTGTTCCGGTCGGCGGTGGCATATTTGGGCCACCAGTAATTTTCAGAATGCCAGTCTGGCTTGGAGAAATAAGCGCCAATCATAAAGTCCTGTTTCCTGAAAGCATCAAAAACATATTTGGCAACATCTGCTTTTGGATTACTGGCAAATGGCCCATTACTAATTTTAAAATCTGTTTGCTTTGTATCAAACATACAAAAGCCATCATGGTGTTTGGTGGTAAAAACAACATACCGCATCCCTGCATCCTTACCGGCTTTAGCCCAACTTTCCGGATCAAAATTTACCGGATTAAAATCCTTCTTTAATCCCCAGTACCATTTTTTATAATCTTCGTACGACTGATTGCTGTCGGGCCGATTGATCCAATCTTCATTGCATAAATTCCACGATTCTATGATTCCCGGAACGGCATATAAACCCCAGTGAATGATCATACCAAATTTCTGATCCTGCCATTTATCCAACTTTGCTTTAACAGCAGGGTCTACAGGCCAGTCGTATTCGGTAGATTGTGGATGAACATTTTGCTGTGCCTGCAAAAAACTGCTTATCACTAAAAACGAAAACACCGTAAAATATAATTTCAAACGGCGACCACTGGTAATGGCTGTGATGAATTTTATCATATTATAAATTTGATGATTGAGAAGTAAGTGATTATTTATTTTGAATGAGTTCAGTGTCGCTTAATTTCCAGCTGTTATCAAAAAAACCTGCCAGTTGAATTTCTTTTGCACCTGCTACCAGCATGCCCAATTTAAAGATCATAAAATCAGGAAAGCCACTTCCACCTGCAAAATACTGGTTGGCATCTGCTGCCCGCATTCCTTTTAATCCGCTGCCACTTACAACTGCTACGGAAGTAACAGGCGAATTCTTTATAGGCCAGGTAAAGTATCCGGCGAGGTCGTCACCCATCCATGTTTTATCACCCGCTGTTACCCTATTGCGTTCTACCTGTATGGGACAATCTGCCAGTAAACTTTCCCATGCAGCATTGGTACTTTTATTGCCATACAATACCACGCCCCTACCTATTGTGTTCATCATTAAAAAGGCTTTATCGCTCACCATATCTACAGCCCCGTTTCCACGATAATACCATGACTCTGCATCATACCTTGCTTTATTAAGGCTCCATTCATTTTCTGCCTTAGTCCCTTTTGTTCCATACACAAAGATCATGTTGTGATTGAATGCTTCTTTAAATGTACCGTAGCGCTCAGGCCCTTTTTGATTCATTCCTGGCTTATCCGTAATGGACCAGTTGCCTGATTGCAAACTCAGATAAATACTATCCGCACTGCCCTTTACTTTATATAAAATATTGTTGGCTCCATCCAACTTAATTGACACTGTTGTGTTTGGAGCAAATTCATTCAATGCCAGTTTAAGCAACTGAATGTTTTCTACAGATCCTTTGATAGTATTTGTTTGAAGGTTTCGTTGCAACTGCATGCGGCTATAGGCCAGCGGATGTAGTTGTTGTATAACAGATGCCCAACGATAATTGGAGGATATCCCCGGACTGGAAGTGGTAAAATCGATTTCATTTACTACACTATCAGGCAGGCGTGTATGCCATTTAAAGAAATCGAATAATGGTTTCCAGTCTACGCTTTGGTCACCAAACCAATGTTCGCCGCCGGGGTATTCATAATAGCTAAAATCAGGATGAAATTTTGCCAATACATTTTTCATTTGCCGGGCATAGTTTACAGAAACAACCTTATCAGAGTCGCCGTGAAGTATATATACACCTGATGCTTTATAATTATTTGCCAGTTTCAATACATCGCTTTGGTTACCCGAACGCAGCAGCAATTGTTCAATAGCATTCATACTACTGTCAGGAATTTTACCATCGGCCGAACCATATTCTTTTAAAGTTGGATAGCCCGAACAAGGTGCGATAGCGGCCCAGTTACCGGGATAAGTTGCTCCTAAAAACCAGGTTCCATGTCCACCCATTGAGTGGCCGGTTAAATAAATCTTTTGCAGATCGGGTTTAAATTTTTCTTTTGCAATCGTCAATACTTCCAGAGCGTCCAGCCTGCCCCAGTCTTCCCAATTAAAACCCCTTGGGCGGCGGTTGGTGGCTGCCACTAATGTTCCCCAGTCTTTACTTTGGTAAGCTCGTGCCTGACCGATTGCCTCAACGCCAGCACCATGAACAGATAGAAATAAAGCAGAATTATCTTTAGTTCCATTTAGCTGTGGCGCCACTGCATAATATTGCAAACTGCCGTCAATTTCGCTTATAAAAGTACTGCTGTATTTAGCCGAAGCATCCACCGCTTCCACCAGTATTTTCTTTTCATCAATGGGTTTACTATTCGCTATTAATTGCAAGCTGCAATCATGTTTACCTGTTTGTGTAATGCCGGCTGCATTGAAATTAAAAATAATTTTACGGGTAGATAATGCGGGGATTTCGGGAAGGTCTGTTACCATCATTTCGCTACCAACAGTTGCCTTTAGCTGACTATGTTGAATGGCTTTTGATCCTGCATTGATGATGACAACCGCCCCTTGTAAAACGCCTTGTTGTTGATTGATGACTACGTACGGCATAGTTGAATCAGCCGTGCTGATTATGACTGATTTTTCAGGAAATAAAATAGTTGCCGTAGTTTGAAAATAAGTACGCACATACAATTCGTTCAGTCCCTTTTTTAAGGAAACAGGAATGAATAGCCAACCGGAACCATATGGGTCACCGGCATGTAAAACACCGTTAAAAAACACAGCGCTGTTGCCTTTGATATTCAGCAATACATTTTCCTCTACAGGCGAATTATAGGTTAAATACAAATACCCTCCGCCACCAAACCTGCGGCTTCTAAAAGCATTGTTGCTATCTGCCACAACCTCCTTCCATACAATCGGTTCTCCATTACGGGCTTGTCCGAATACTTTGTCTGCCGCAGGTTTTTCCAGTGACTGATTGTATAAACGAAATGCGAGGCTATCTGTGTAAAGTGCTTCCCTCCCGTAATGATGAACGCCGCTTAAATACAAGCCATTTTTGAAATTGATCGTTTTTTGGGCTGTGGCAACCTGGAAGAAAAATAATAAAAGAAAGAAAAAATATTTGAGGGTTGAAGTCATACGATGTACTTTTCTATTTTATGTTCTGGTGTAAATAAACCAGCGCCGATTTTTAAGTGCATTCAATTTTCATCTCACATCAGCCTCACTTTCCTGGCAATCCATTGACCTAATTTCCTTCCCTCTGTTTGTCCATTTACAATAGCTGCCCTATAATGTATACCTCCATAAAGGCGGGAGATAGCAGCCTGGTTACAGGCTTCTGTAAAAGATGAAAAATGTTTTACCGGTAAACCAAACTCTACTTCGGTGTCATCGTCAAAGGCGGTATTATCGCCAAACAAACTGGCAAGTACGGCAGCTGCTGCAGTTGAGATAACGCTATGCCCGCTTGTATATTCAGGGAATGGAGGCGTTTGTAACAGCGGCCGCCAGCTTTCGTCCATGTACTTGTTGATATAAGTTTCCGGACGAATTACGTTGCTCCTGTATTTTTCATCCCAACAACTAATAAAACCATCAAACAATGCAATGGAAGTTAGCGTGTAGGCAGCAGATGTTTTTAGTATTCCTGCATTGCTGTTTCGGCAAACCAAACCTGCAATGGATATCCAGTGGCCGCCCGGAGAAATTTTCTTTACTGCGTACATAAGATGCCCGTCTGTACTTACCGCAAAAGGGTTGCAATCCCAAAAGCTGGCGATTGCTCTATTCGCAGCAGATAAATTTATAGTAGTATCATACACTTCTTTCGCCTCCAGGTAAAATGAACTGTTTTTTTCTTTACTAAACGGAAGTGCCAATTCGGGTTGAAACTGGTTGCAGGAATCCATGGCTAATGGACGGATTTTACTCCAATAAGGTTCGATGGCCGCCATGTAAGCAGGCGGTGTAGGTATCCACTTTCCCTCTTCTTTTAAAAAGCTATACCGTCTGATGCTGCGTGTTTCTTTGTACTTATCCTTTGCCACCCATTGCAGCACAATATCTGCCACTTGTTTGCCATAGTCCAAAGAAGATTTAAACTGTTCGGGCTTCATTCCTTTTTGTTGATACCATTCCAAAATATGATTGATAGAATCCTGCATGATGGCTTCTGAAAAAACAAGATTTTTTCCTGTGATTAAAAAAGCATTTACTGCCGCTAAAGAAAGATTCACCTTTTTAGTGGCTGCAGGTATTACTGGAAATGAATTTAGCTGTCCCGTGAGCGAATGATAATTTTTGTCAGCCTTCACCAATACTTCGTAAGCAGCAATATTGGTATAAACATAAATTCTACTAGCCACCGGCGGAGAAAAAATATCATGAATGATTACATCAGCCAATGCCTTTTGAGCCCGGTGTAAGGGTGCCGCATCCGTTTCCCAATTTTTAACTTGTGCAAAACAAACTTGTTGCAGCAACAATATGATCCATACTATCTTTTTCATTTGTTATTTACTTTTAAAACCTGCACATCATCATTGTTTTTGGCAATCACAATTATATTTTCTCCTGTCTTATTTTTCAGCTGCACGGTTGCTCTTACATCACCGTCAATGAATACACCACTAACAGCAGGTTCAACCATCTTCAAATCTCCTGCGGACGTTCCCTTCATGAATAAACCCAGGCTTGCATCTGACCTGCCTAATTGTACCCGGTAAGGGAAATAATTACCGGTACATAAAACATCGGTTTTACCATCCCGGTCAAAGTCTGCCGTTTCAATTCCAAATATTTTGGAAACCTGTGCCTGTAAGGGAAATGGTTTAAATGTAAAATGATTGGTTCCATCATTGTATAAAATCCCCGAGGCCAGTTCATCACAATACAAAACTGTGGACTCTTTTATTTTTGCCTGCGAAAAAATATCGCTAATTGTAGCATTTGCATAATCCCGGTAATGAACATATTTCTTTTTTAATCCGGGAAGCTGATCGAGCAATTCATCTCTGGATGCCATAGGATAACTTTTGCCCTGGATATAATAACACATAATCGGATCAATGGTGCCATTGCCATCAAAATCGTTTACATACAATTGAAGCGGCTGGTCTTTATCGGTTTTTGAAAACTGGTCGTTGTAGCCGCAATTGCCCAATAAAAAATCGATGTCGCCATCTCCGTCAATATCTGTAGCCTTTAGCGACGACCACATGCCGTTCAAATTTTTAAACCCGGAAGCAGAAGAAATATCTTCTAAATTCCCCTTGTTGTTTTTAAACAACATCACAGGCATCCAATCTCCGGCGAGCACCAGTTCGGGATATTGATCTTTATTGATATCCACCCATTGAGCAGCCGTTACCATACCGGGCTTTTGCAGTGCCGGACAAACCATCGCCGTTACATCCGTAAAACGAATCTGTCCATTTTTTGAATCGTTCCTCAACAGGTAACTTTGAGACGCCAAAGGAAATGAACCGGGCACTCCCCTGCCGCCAACAAATAAATCTATATCCCCATCATTGTCAAAATCTGCCGCCGCGATGGCTTGTTTGCTGCTTAGCATGGATCGCAATGCATCAATGCTTTTACTAAAATTTCCTTTACCGTCATTGATGTATAGCCTGTCAGCATATTCAGGAGATTGATCTCCATATTCATTTCCGCCGCTTACCACATAAAGGTCCAGGTCACCATCTTTGTCAGCATCAAAGAACACTGCATTTACATCCTCGCTGGCTGCATCCGCTGCCCATGGCTGAGCCGTGGATAGTATAAAATGATCACCTGCTGTTTGCAGGTAAATTGCTCCGGCCTGGCCTATTGCCCCACCAATAAAAATATCTTCGAGGCCATCACCATTTACATCTCCTTTTGCAAGTGCCGGCCCTTGCTTTGACAATTGGTAAGGCAAAAGAACTTCATCTTTAAAATCGATGAATTCATTTTCTGTATGCCTGAAATTAATTCCTGATTTTTCAGTTATATCTGTAAATATTTTTGTTGCCCCGGAAGGTGCTGAACGCTCTTTACCAACAGCATCAGCCTGGTTTAACTCAATGGTTTGGTCAACTTTTACATTCGTCAAAATGCTCTCCTTTTCATTAGGCCAATCAACAACAATTTGTTGAACGGTATCGGTTAGTGGAAAGGCAAAAATAAGCTCCTGCGAAATGGTGGACTGGTAACTTCTTACGGGATACAACTCCAGGAATTGACGGGTAGTATTGGTTACCAATGTTGCCTTTACACCATAGGCTTTTGTATTAAATCCTGACCCTTTAAACCGAAGTTTTACAAAATGTCCTGGCATCATTTCATTGGCATTGTTCCTATAAAGCATGGCGGGCTCATTGTTATTGCATACCACCAAATCAAGATCGCCGTCATTGTCTAAATCTGCATAAACAGCAGCATTGGAAATGGAAGGTTTGCTTACACCCCAATCCGTTGATTTATCTGAAAAAGTAAGATCATGATTATTTTTAAAAATATAATTACTGAGTTTATTGGAAGGCATCAGCTTCACAAGATCATAGGTTTGATAATTAAAATTGCCCGCTTTTATAGCCGCCGCTTTTGCATCCGCAACGGAATATTTTAAAAAATCAAGGTCGGTGAAATCACGGAGGTAACCATTGCTGATGAACAAATCTTTCCAGCCATCGTTATCAAAATCTGCCAATAATCCGCTCCAGCTCCAATCGGTGTTTGATACACCTGCAAGCTGGCCAATTTCACTAAAACGAAGATTACCTTTTTCATCCACACCCTCATTTAGCTGTAGCATGTTCCGCATTTGCTGGTGATAATAACCGCTGTCGAGCAGCAAATGATATTGATCATATTCATCCGGCCCCTTCAATAATTTTTGCCGGTGGTTGTCTTCCGGCAACATATCCAGTGTAAATAAATCCGGATGGGCATCATTGTTATAATCAGCAATATCCGCACCCATTGCATATTTGGAAATGTGTGTAAATGACTTTGACAGCGATTCGGTAAACGACCCGTTTTTATTGTTGATGTAGAAACAATCTTTTTCGGTGTAATCGCTGGTGGTATAAATATCCGGCCAGCCATCTTTATTCATGTCTGAGATGGTAACACTTAAACCAAAATTCAATGCATTGTTTACAATACCGGCGGCAAGGGTTACGTCTGTAAAATGCATATTTCCTTTTTCATCCCGGTCGTTTCTAAACAAACGATTTCCTAAATCAAAATCAGGTGTTGAGCGGATTTTTTTTGTGTTTAAAAAAGGGTTGTATTTATGCGTACTATGATTGAGCAGAAACATATCCAGGTCGCCATCGTTATCATAATCAAAAAATGCAGCTTGCGTGGATTGTGTTCCGGGAACATCTAAACCATAGGCAGCAGCCATTTCCATGAACACCGGAACTCCATTGGTTAATCCCTGGTTGATAAATAATTCATTGCTGAGTTTTTTGGGATCGTCGTACATACCGGAATGGCATACATAAATATCCATTAGTCCATCGCCATTTACGTCAGCAATACTAACACCCGTACTCCAGGTGCCATTGCCTTTTACCTTAGCGGCAGTAGTAATATCTGTAAATTTAAAATCGCCCTTGTTGATGAACAGTTTATTGCTGGAAGTGTTTCCCGAAAAGAATAAATCATTCAACCCATCATTATTGAAATCCCCTACTCCAACCCCGGCACCATTGTACAGATATTCATAGCGCATTACATTTAAAGAATCGTCTTCCTTGATATTGTTTAGAAAAAATACACCCGTTTCTTTTTCATCCATTAATGAAAATAAGGTGGACTTTTTTTGCTGCGCTACTGAAGTAATTGAAGTGAAAAGAAATAACAAAAATGGCACCATAAACCAGCTTCGTTTGAGCTGCCTATGAAAGAATGTTTTAATGGTTATTTGCGATATCCAAAAGGATCGTCTCGTATTTAAACTAACCATATCGCTTTTCAATTTCCTCATGTCGTTTGTTTAAAAAAATTTCCAATATTGGTCATTAATCCAGCTCAATTTTTTCATCGCCTGGCTGGTAAGGCAGGTACACCATCAGTAACGTCATCATTTCATCTGTTGACCGCATAGATCCTTCAGAAAAAATAGTTTTTGGCGGAGCGTTTGGATTGGCTGGATTTTCAGCTGTATTGTCGTACAATCCTTCAATGTGCAGTATAGAGCCCTTGGGCACTTTTACTAACTTCTTAAACCGGTATATTTCCTGCCAGCGAAAATCCCATTCCGGAATATGAACGAGTTTAATGGTATCGCCATCAGGTGCTACCACATAGGCCTTAAAATCTTTGCCAATGTAATGCATGTGCGGCCAAACATACATGATGGAAAGGTCTTCACCCGGATTGGTTACTTCAAGGGAAAAGCTTTTTGAAGTATTTGCTTTAATATAAAAGATAGGGGTAATCTGCTTTTCACCAATTCCTCCAGACCCAAAGCTGATGACTTTTACGGGTCGTGTAACGGGTGTTTTCTTAAAGAACAGGTTAACCCCGGAAATGCTTTGTGCATCCAGGGCTGAGGGACCAAAATGTACGGTAAATATAATTACACCACGTTTGGGCAATATCCATCCAAATTCTTTTGGATAATATTCATAGGAAGTGCCTGGTATCCATCCACCATAATAAGTCATTACTTTTTTATAGGGTTTATACTGATCCACTTTTGCTCTGTCTGCCTCCTCTAAATTTACCGTAGCGTCAGTATTGTAGATATCAATGGAAGTATCTGCCACTTCATGAATTGCATAATTGGCATGATGAATCAACTTCTTATTATTGCTGTAAAATTCGATCGCTTCTACATTTCCAGGCTCCTTCAATTCAAATGGTATCTTAAACATCACGAACCTTTCCCTATTATCGCCTTTTACCAAAAAGCTGTCCGCCATTTTTAAAACAAGGTCCGGCTTTCTGCCATATTTTGTTGCCGTTTCATATTTCACAGCGGTTAATGCGATGTCTGCTTTTTTTCCTTCCGGCGCTTTATTGTCTATCCATTTTATTAAGAGATCAATTTCATTTTGGGATAAAGACCGGTCGTTGGCATAATGCACATATTTATTATCAGCCCGCCATGGGGGCATGTATCGGCTTGTAACAACCTCCTTTATAAAAGAAGCCCGTTTGGCTACGTCAGTATAGTTCGCAAGGGAAAACGGAGCACCTCCCTCCGGATGATGACAGGGTGTACATTTTGCCTGAACGAGCGGATAAATATCTTTGTTGAAGGTAACCTCCTGCGCAAAAGCCGCTGTTCCGAAAAAAATATAAAGAAGAAAATATAATAACTTTTTCATTCTATAGATCGTTGATTTTGCAACCGTAGGCCTTGGTAGTTTTAATTTTTACCGGCATAGATTGTAAATATTGCGTAATTGCATCCGCTGTATAGTGCCTCGTTACACTTTCTTTTTTTTTGCCCAGGCCCACAACCCAATCATCAATGGCACCTTTATAAACCAGGTTGCCAACACTATCTATCAAAACAACTTGTGGCGTAACGGTAGCAGCTAAATATTTTGTAAGCAATTGTTGTTGATCAATACCGATCGAAAATAGCGTATGATATTTTTCTGCAAAATCAGTTATATCCGTTGCAGAATAACTAGTTCCGGGCACAATACCTATGATTCTTAATTTTTTGTTGAATTGCGTTGATAACGCATTTAATATTTTTGTGTAATTCTGGCAAAGTGGGCATTCGGGTGATAAAAAAACAAACAAGGAAAGCGCCTGATCCTGCAAGCGAACATGGATATTTTTCCGTGGTGTTACGTCTTGAATTTCGTATGCATATATATCTTTAAATGTTGGCACAGAGTCTTTGTCAACACCCGCCATAACTGGCAAAGTACTTAAACAAAAACATAGTATTAACAGAAAGTTTTTAACCATTTTAACCTCTTCTTTTTATCTCACAATCTACCGAAAAAGTGACAATCGACTTTAGAAAATAAGTTTGTAAAACCTGGAAAACAGACATTCGTAAAATAAATAACTCCAGGTAATTCTTATATTACCTGGAGTTATTTAAATGAATTAATTATTTCTTATCCCACCAAACACGTCCATATAGATCATCCAATCCTGTACCAAAATCAGCATCAGTTTTCATATTATCCAATGCTGTTTGTTTGTTGGCTTTATTTAAATCGCTTGAAGATGGCGCACTTAACGCCGCTCTTCTTGGAATTTGGTATAAGGTACCATCAATTATCAGATTTTCATTTGCCAGTGCTGTTGTTGCATTTGGCATTCCTGTCCTTTTGTATAGCGCCCATGCTTCGTTTGGCTGCTTATAAAAATTAAGGTAAGCCTGGATGGCAATTTGCTCAACCGCTTTAGCAGAATTGAAAACGATGGCTGGAGAAGCCTTGTAGGTAGCAACTTCGGTTGGTCCCATCGCTACATAATCTTCCAGCTTGGCATCAGCAGCAGCCTTGTCAAAGAAAGCGATAGATGCATCGATTCCTGCATAGTAGAGCGTTTGTGCATTTTCAGTGGTTATACCTCTTGCTGCCAGTTCTGCACGCATCAACAGTTCATCTGCATAAGAAATTAATGTGAAGAAACTTTTACCAGTTCCACCGCCATTTGCAGGCTGGAACATTCTCCATTGCAGGTAAGAAATTGTATCTAATGAAAGATTGTCATTTACTTTCTTCTGAACAAACCATGAGGCAACAGTTTTTACTGCATCGGGGCTAACCGGTGCACCAACATATTGCCTTGGGTTAACAACTGTTCCTGCAGGATATAATCCTTTGGCAATTGCAGCATCCATATTAGCCTGTGTGTAATTGTTCTTTTTGTAGAACAAACGCAAACGTGGATCAGCCTGTGCATACATAAAATCTACGGTTGGTCGTGGAGCCCTAAATTCATCTGGTGCCCAGTTGCCACCCGAAGTGAAGCTTACATCTGCATAAAAATTCCAACCGTCTGCGTTACTTGTCATCAGGTTACCGGCATCTGCAACTACTTCTTTAGCAATTGCGGTAGCGGTGGCCGGATCTCTTTTCATTAAGCGCATTGCAATCCTCAGGCGAAGTGCCGCCGCAGCTTTTGCCCACAGGCTAACGTCACCTCTAAAATAAAGATCATTTCTACCTAAATTAACCTGTGGAATAGTTGGCGTAGATTTTAACTCCGCGATTACTTCCTTTAGGCGTTTGTCCCACATTGCAAACAACTCCTGCTGTGACTCATATTTAGGTGTAAGCGTTCCTCCATAACGTGCCTGGAAGGCTTCTGTATAAGGAATACTGCCATTGATATCAGACACATAAAATGCATAATAGATTTTAGGTATATCAGCGATTGCAGCTATTTGTGCATACTTACCTTTATCTGCATCAGGGAGTTTGGAAATCAACACCTGTACATCTGTTAAAATAGATCCCAGGGTTGGGTAAAATATCCCGTATCGGGCATTAAAGTTACCTACAGTTTTTAATGTAACTGAACCATTACCTGCATTGGCGGTAGATTGCTGATTCCAAAACATAATCCGACGATAATTATCGTAAAATTGTTCAAAGTCCTGTCCATGCGCCTGTATTGCAGTATTTAAAAACTGCTCCTCAGGTTTTATGGTGTACAATGTATTGGGATTGGTGTTCAACTCTACAAAGGCTGATTTTTTACAACTTGCCACAGATAGGGAAGCCGCAAACAGAGCCAGGTAG
Organism: Ferruginibacter sp.; assembly: GCA_040002495.1. Lineage (GTDB taxonomy): Bacteria > Bacteroidota > Bacteroidia > Chitinophagales > Chitinophagaceae > Ferruginibacter. The sequence continues at coordinate 42,618 of JBDUEK010000030.1, read as the reverse complement.
GAATATTTATAAAATTTCATTGTATAAAAATTTAATTAATTAATAGATTTCCTTACATATTAAAATCCTGCCAGTAAAGACACTGCCATCTGACGCTGATAAGGACCGCCTCCTGTTTCTGCAAATGCACCAGGTCTGCTTGAATAAATTGCTTCAGGGAAAATATGATCTTTGGTGGTAGTATACAAGTAAACTAAATTACGTGCCGTAACATTTAGACGAAGCCTGTTCATCTTTAATCTGTTGACAGTAGCTTTTGGGAAATCGTAACCAACGGAAACTTCTCTTAATGCAATCCAGCTATTGTCAAAAACTGAATACTCACGTATACCAGTACCCCAACTTGCAATACCCTCATAATAATCCAGTGCAGCAATTGGCTTTTTTAAACCTTTAGCAACAGCGTCTGCATAAGTAAGGCCACTTACGTCCACATTATTTATGAGGGTGTTTTTTCCAAAGATTCCTTCAGGAATAATTCCATCATTCCGTTGAACACCATTGTCATCTACATAAGCAATTCCACCGGTGCTTGCATCACGGCCAAATAAGGTGCTTTCGTAGTTGCCATATTCTGAACCATATTGGTGAGTAGTAGAGGCAATTTTTCCACCGAATTTACCATCAACCTGTAAGAAGAAACTAAAGTTTTTATACCGTACCTCATTCACATTACTAACGAGATATTTTTCCATTGCTGATCCCAGCACTTTTTCTCCCTGTCCGTATGCTCCCGAACGCCAGTAAGTACCATCCTGCTGTAATAATTTCTGGTTGGTTTGTGGATCTCTTGCATACGCATATGAACTAATAATAGTTCCAAAATCGGCTCCAACTCTTGCAACGCTTTTTACATCATTACCGAAGGCAAGATCCAACTCCAGGTTGTCTTGTCCTTCATAAAGGGAAATTATTTTATTACGATTACTTGTAAAATTTACAGTTGTAGTCCATTCCAGATTTTTTTTGCGAACTGGCACCGCGGATACCAACATTTCAATTCCTTTGTTTTGTACATTACCTGCATTGATTACCCTTCCGCTGATTCCACTTTCTATCGGAGCTCCCAACGAAATGACTTCATTCCTGGTATTCTTTTTATAAACGGCCGCATCAATCCTAAATCTGTTATTGAAGAAACGAAGATCTGTTCCAAATTCATATTCAGATGCTCTTTTTGGTTTTAAATCGAGGTTACCAAGATTATTACTTTCAAAACCATAACGAGGTATAGAGACAGCTCCGACATCTGTATAATTTCCATTTAATATATAATTACCAGTTGATGTTTTGTAAATATCAGTACCCCCACCGGTAACGCCATAACTTGCTCTAAATTTACCAAAAGATATAAAGTCGTATTTCGTATTGTCTTTTAATAATTCAGTAAAAATCCATGAAACACCTACTGAAGGATAGTTGTAGGCATAATTACCGGAACCATTAGGGTAAGTTAACGTTGATGTCCAGTCATTGCGGAAACTTGCTGTTAAAGTCAGCATCTCTCTCCAGGTTATATCACCATAGGCATACATAGCATCTAACCGGCTTTGAGGATATTTGCCACTGCTGTTTACATCAACATTAATCGCATTTTTTGAATTCGACAAAGCAAAAATATCTGCATTTTTGAAACCACCACTGGTAGAAGCCTTCAATTGAGAACCACCTAAACCACGCTGAGTTTCTCCACCAGCAGATGCACTTACTTCAAAGTCTGTATTCAGTTTTTTACTGGCTGATAATAGAGCTTGTAATCTACCGGTTTTTTGATTGGAGCTATACAAACTATATCTCCCAAAATTTGCACTTACAAAACCCGGACCATCACCTCTTTCTTTGTACTCCTGGTTAACATCAATGCTATTAACGTTTGCTCTTACCAAAAGACTTAACCATGGTGTAATATTTGCAGTGATGTCAAGGTTTGACAACAAGCTATTTTCTTTCTGACTTACATTCGTTTGATAAATAGTCCACATATCATCCGTTACTGATCCACGTAAATAAGGTGATTTCTGTGTACGACCGCCTTTTACAGCATCAATATAATTAGCGAACAAATTATCAATTGGAAAATTCCTTGAATTGGAATAGGCTAATCTATATAATAAACTACCCTGTCCACCTTGTTGCATTGGGTTTTTAGAGTTAGTGGCAGCATAATTAATTGAAAAATCCATGTTAATCAATTTACCTACTTTCTGTGTAGCACGAAGTGCGAAACTGTTTCTATCAAATTTATTGGTAGACACAATTCCCTGCTCGGCTGCTTTGGTATAGGAAAAACGTACAGTTGTTTTATCATTACCACCTTCTACAGATAAATTGGTATTGTTAATATGTCCTGTTTGATAAAGATCCTTCATATTGTTTGCAACATAAGGACGGGTAACGCCATCTGCATCTACAACTTGGCGACCGTCTAATTTTGGTCCAAAACTATAATACGGAGCATAGTCATCATTTGGTATCATGTCTTTGCCGTCGGCTGTTTTTGCAAACACAGTACTATTACCACCACCATAATCATTTTGAAAATCCGGCAATCTGTACACTTTGTTCCAGGTGTTAGTTTGATTTAAAGTAACTCCCAGACCTGGACGATTTTTTCCTTTTTTAGTAGTAATTAAAATAACGCCATTCAATGCCTGGGAACCATATAAAGCACTTGCAGCAGATCCTTTCAATACAGTCATTGTCTCGTAGTCATCAGGGTTCAGGTTTTTTAACTGGTTACCAAAATCACGGTTATCACCCCATGAATCTGCTCCTGTGGCACCCGGCTGAATCAGTATACCATCCACCACAAACAGCGGCATTGTGCCACCACTAATGTTTGAATTACCCCGGATACGAATACGTGAACTTGAAGAAGGTCCGCCAGCACCCTGGTTAATCATAACGCCGGCTACCTTTCCCTGTAATGAATTTACAACGTTTACGGTACCCGCTCTTGCAATTTCATCACCCTTTACTTCCTGGATAGAATAAGCCAGTTTTTTTGTACTGCTTCTAATACCGAATCCAGTAACAACAACCTCATTCAGGCTGCCTGGTTCAACTATCATTTTTACCGCAATAAAATCATCGTCTACTTTTACTTCTCTCGTTTTGTAACCCACACTGCTAAAAACTAAAACGGGTTCCTTTTCAGAAACTGAAATTTTAAAGTTTCCCTGTGCATCAGCCGCAGAAGTTAATTTGGTTCCTTTTACATTAATAGATACACCGGGTATTGTGCTTCCGGAACTATCCTTTACACTCCCCGTGATCGTTCTTTTTTGCTGCCCTATGGCAACGCCGCTGAATATGCATAATAACATAAACGGCAGCAGAAAGAAATTTGCTTTTTTCATGGCCTTTGTTTTGGTTTAATAAATAAAAATGTTCGTGTTCCTGGATTGGTTTTTCATAAGTCAATACATAAAAATTACATTTTAAAAAAAATAAAAGACTAAGACACCCTGTGCGCAAATCACACATAGATATCAACTATCAATTCATTTTTTTATAACATTTATGATTGTAATCTCATTTGAAATTTTTTAAATTTAAAAATCAGGACATCATTTAACTCATGTTAGATTACCTGCTAATGAACTTAACTGTGCGGATCCAAAAGGTATCCTTTCATAATTTTCCATAACCAGCGCCGATGCGCCAATTAATTCTGCTTGTATTCCCAAGGCAGATATTTCAATATTTGCGCTTTGGGAAAGTTTATGAATACAATGCTCATTCAATGATTGCTGAATAGGTGCCTGCCAGATTTGCCCTGCAGAAGACCCTCTGCCACTCAACACTATTTTTTTGGGGTTCAGTAAGTGGATTAAAATAGCAACCCCTTTACCAATATTATACCCTGCTTTTGAAAAAAGTTCAATGGCAAACTGATCGCCTTCCAATGCTGCTTTAATAAGCGCATCACAGGCTAGTTCCGGATCTTCAATGGGTAAGGAGCTTATTTTAGAAAGCCGTCCGCTTTTAATTCCTTCTCTTGCTTTTTCTATGGTTAGTAATAAAGAGGTTTCAGTTTCAAGGCAACCGGTTTTTCCGCAGTAACAAAGTTTGCCATTTAAGAAAAGTGGGATATGGCTCAATTCGCCGGCAAATCCTTCGTGGCCCCGATATAGTTCTCCGTTAAGAATTAATCCAAGCCCAACACCCCATCCAATATTAATAACCAGCGTATCCTTATCTCCCCTTGCTGCGCCAAACCGTTGTTCGGCCAATGCAATCAAACTGGAATCATTGTCAATAAAAACCGGCAAGCCAGTTTCTTCTGCAATATTTTTAGTAATACTTTTATTATTGGGTAATTGCAAAAAGGAATAGTTGATACCCTTTTTTACATTTACAAATCCGGGCATTCCGATTCCAATTCCCACAAATTTTTCTTTTGGTATGCCGGATGAATCAATTACATAATTGATTCTTTCTTTTAGTACCTCCAGTGCATGAGGATTATTAGGTAAAGGCAACACAACTTTCTCCACCGGTGAAACAAAATTGTTTTGCATATCTACAATTACAATTTTTGTTACAAACTGATCCATTGCCACTGTAACTATATACATTACTTCGGGCTTAATAGCATAGGTAAGTGCCCTTCGGCCACCTGTAGACGCTGCATACCCTGTTTCTATAACAATACCTTCTGCCATTAAAGCTTCAATAAGTTTTGCGGTTACAGGGAAACTTTTATGTATTCTGACAGAAAGTTCTGAGCATGACAGATTATCGTCGAAATACAATTCCTTTAAAATCTTATTTCTAAATAATTTTTTCTTTTCAGTCATACTAAAGAAATGGAGTAATTAAGCAGTTACATTGTTAATAGAAATCTAAGATATAAAAACTTATTAATTAATTAACAAAGTTTTTTATTTTTTTAAAAAGTATTATTGACGTTTAAATATTGAACGATAAGTATTTTAACATAAACCCAATTTAAATATTGACATTCATCTGCTTATGGCAATAAAGACACAAAATCCCTTAATAAAATAATTTTCCACATTTGAGAAAAGAAAGGTGAAAACAATGATCATATAACCTTTTTAGTAAGTTCTCTTGTCAAAAAAGATAGATTATTAGAGGTAAATCTATTTAACAATAATAAAGTTTGAAAAAATAATAGATTGGTTTTTTAAATATGAATTATGAAATATGAGTTATGAAATTTATCAAATCGATCCATTAGAAGAAAGTTGGTATGATTACTATTATTGAATTATAATGTTGGCTTGTCACCAATTGCAACGCCCCATTTTCGTGAAGGTTTGCTTCCCATTATTATGATGATTTCACCACCTTTTATAATATCGGTGTGCAGTAAGTATGTTTTAGTGTAGGCGTTTCCGTTTAGTGTAATGGACTGTATGTATTTATTTGTAGCCGAATTATTTATAACCCTTACTTTAAAAGTTTTATTGTTTCCTACATTTATGGTTGCCTTGTTGATAGCAGGGCTTCCAAAAATATACATGCCACCTGCAGGATGTACCGGGTAAAATCCTAACGCACTCATCACATACCATGCAGACATCTGGCCTGCATCTTCATTACCAATTATACCATCTGGTTTTACGGTATACATACTGTCCATAATAAACCGAACCTTTTCTGCCGTTTTCCAGGGCTGACTGGTGTAGCCATATAAATAAGTGATATGATGACTGGGCTCATTGCCATGTGCGTACTGGCCAATTAAACCAGTGATATCATTAGATGCTTCACTACCCATATCACCACTTACAACAAACAATGAATCGAGCTTTTTGATAAACTTTTTTTCTCCACCCAATAACTGAATTAAACCAGGTACATCATGCGGTGCCAGCCAGGTATATTGCCATGCGTTGCCTTCACTGAAATCATCTTTCATGTGTCGTGAAACAAAAGGACTAAAATCCTGGCGCCATTTATCTTTACCAACCCTGCCTCTTACAAATTGTGTGGTACTGTCAAAATAATTTTTATAATTAACTGCCCTTGCGGTGAAATAAACATCATCATTTTGAAGGCCCATTCTTTTTGCCATCAATGCAATACATCCATCGCCAATGGCGTATTCCATTCCTTTTGCAACGGATTCCGTCATGCTGTCTGCCGGTATATATCCCAGGCTTTTTACAAAAGACAAACCTCGATAATCTGACATAGCAGTTGCTTTAACTGCTTCATAAGCCAATGCTGTATCAAACCCTTTGATGCCTTTTAAATATGCATCTGCAATTACCTGTATGGCGCTGTTGCCGGGCATTGTATTGGTTTCGTTCCCCATTAAATGCCATACCGGAAGCCTGCCTTGTTGCTGGTAAATTGCCAGCATAGTATTAACCATATCACTTACTCTTTCCGGCTCAATCAATGTATATAATTCATTGCAGGCACGGTAAGTATCCCACAACGAAAATGTGGTAAGATTGGTAAATGATGCTTTGCGATGAACCTGTTTATCAGTTCCATAATAATCACCATTTACATCGTTGAAAACCGAAGGCGACATTTTTGTATGATACAATGCCGTGTAAAACTTTTGCTTTGTTTTATCATCGGCTTCAATCAATATTTTACCAAGGGTTTTGTTCCAGGCATTATAAGCGGATGTTTTAATGCCATCAAAATCCCAACCCGGAATTTCTGTTTGTATGTTCAACATAGCGTTATCAAAACTAACCGGAGATATGCCAACTTTTAACTGAATGATTTCTCCTGCAGCCGTTGTAAAATCTGCCACAGCTTTTATACTATCGCCCATTACTACCCTACCCGTCTGCCGCCTGCCACCATCATAAACTTCCAGTTGTTTAAATGGTTTGGAAAATATAGCAGCAAAATATAAACGTTGATCTGCTGCCCATCCTTTTGAAAAACGGTAACCCACAATGGTTGAATCATTGATCTGTTTAATGTATGCTTCAACAGGCCTGTCCCAACCTATACCTTGTACCAGGTCAACAATAATATGCGATTGCTCAGATGCAGGAAATGTGTATTGATGAAAGCCAACCCTTGTTGTTGCTGTAAGTGCAGCCTTGATATGATATCGGTTTAGTTCTACTTCATAATAACCGGGTATCGCTTTTTCATTGGCATGATTGAATAAAGAAAAATTACCGGGATTTTTAAGGCTGCCTTTGTTCAGTAATACGGGCCCTGTAGTTGGCATAATTTGCACATCGCCTAAATCGCCAATACCGGTACCACTTAAATGTGTATGCGAAAAACCAATGATGGTTGAATCTGAATAATTATAACCAGAGCACCAATCCCACCCTTCGGATAAATTAACCGGTCCTAATTGAACCGCTCCAAAAGGAAGATTAGTTCCCAAAAACACATGACCATGATTACCGGTACCGATATATGGATTTACATAATCTGCAGGCTGTTGTGCTTTCAATAAAAATGAAAAAAAACTAAAGCCGATTAGCAAAAAATTAATGCGCCCAGTTTTGTATAAACGAAGTTTCATTTGTTAGAGTTATTTTAAATGTAAGTCCCTAAAGGCTTTTATAGGCAGTATTCATATAAAGTTTATTATCAGACTGAATTTATTTAACAATAAACTTTTTTCTTGTTATCATTTCACCGGAGTTTTTACCAATGCATACATAGTAATCACCAGGATATAATTTCCAGCCATGTTGATTCAGGTCCCACTTTTTTAATTCAGTGGCGGGAATAGAAAACTGTAGCATTCCTGATTTTCCTTTTTTAACTGATATTCTTTTAAAGGCTTTTAATTCTTTCAATGGCATTCTGTCTATAGCGGGATATTCAATATAAACCTGCACCACTTCATCACCATCGTAGCTACCGGTATTGGCAATATTCAGGCTGAAAGAAATATTATCTTTTTCGGCAATTATAGCAGCAGGTTGTTTTACAAAGCTGGTTTTAAAATTGGTATAACTCAAACCATAACCAAATGGATACTGCACTTTACCATCAAAATAACGATAAGTGCGGCCCTTCATTGCATAGCTGCTGTAGGCAGGTAAATCACTAAACGCTTTATAAAATGTAATGGGCAATTTGCCGGATGGAGAAACTTTACCAAATAAAATATCAGCCAACGCATTGCCACCTTGTTCACCTGGATACCATGCAAAAATGATGGCATCTACATAAGGCTCAATAGCTGAAACGTCTACTGCACTACCCGCAGTAATTACTGCCACCAGCGGTTTTTTCATTCCTTTACGTAATGCTTTGATATAAGCAATATGACTTGCGGGCAAACTGATATTAGTTTTATCTCCACCACCGGCCGCTAAAAATGCATCGCCTTCTTCTCCTTCATAAACAGGCGAAAGACCAATTACTGCAATAGTAACGTCTGCATTTCCCGCTGCCCAAATTCCACCAAAATGTGTAGTATCATAAAAGTCGCAACCCTGGTCATATTCTACCCTGCTGCCTGCTCCAACTGCTGCTGCAATGCCTTCTACAAAATTTACTGCCTTGTCTGTAACTCCATGGTAGTTGCCCACCAAAGCATCCAGCGATGCAGCGTTGGGGCCTGCTACCATATACGCTCCGTATTTATTTTTATCAAGTGGCAACAGGTTATGATCATTTTTTAAAAGTACCATGCTTTGCTGCGCCATCTTCCTGGCAAGGATAGTATGGTATTGATTGGATACACTATCAGCTCCATATTTACTGAATGGGATTAATGCGGGTGTGTCATAAAAACCAAGTTTAATTTGCGTTCTTAGAATAGGCGCCAATGCACTATCCACTTCTGTTATGGTTAACAAATGTTGGTCAATGGCCTTCATCACATCGTCCTGCAGCATGTTACTGCAATCGAGGCTAACACCCGCTTTGATGGCCGCAGCAGCTACTTCCACACTGCCGGGTAAAACTTTATGACGCAGCCAGATATCCTCCAATGCCCAACAGTCTGTTACCACATGCCCCTTAAAGCCCCATTCGTTGTGCAGTATCTTTTGAAGCAATGTAGTGCTGGTGCAACAAGGCTCATCGTTCAATCGGTTGTAACCACACATAACAGCTTCCACGCCTGCATCTACCAACTGTTTAAATGCGTACAGGTATGTTTCTCTTAAATCTTTTTCATCAACGATGGCATTAAATGTATGACGCCCTGCCTCGGGGCCGCTGTGTACGGCAAAGTGTTTTGCACATGCAGATGTTTTTAAATAATGCGGATCATCGCCCTGCAATCCTTTAATGAACGCTGTTCCCATGGCGGCGGTCAGGTATGGATCTTCGCCATAAGTTTCCTGTCCGCGGCCCCAACGTGGATCACGAAAAATATTAATATTGGGCGACCAGAAAGTAAGGCCCATATATTGTAAACGCCGGTCATTTGCAATTGCCAGGTTATATTTTGCACGGGCCTCTGTAGAAATGGCACTGGCCGCCTCTTGCATTAACTGATTGTTGAAACTGGCCGCCATTCCAATTGCCTGTGGAAATATCGTGGCCTTGCCTGCACGTGCCACGCCATGCAATGCTTCGTTCCACCAGTTATATGCCGGTATGCCAAGGCGGTCGACCGGTTTACTTTGATAACCCAGTAGAGAAATTTTTTCTTCAAGTGTAAGCTGATGGAGTAGATCGTTTACCCTTGCCTGTATCGGCTGTTGGGCGTTTCTAAATGAAGTGGTTGACTTTTGCGCTTTAGCGTTCGCAAAAATTATAAAGATTGAAAGACTGATGATACATACCTTATTCAACATGTAAGCTGTTTAATTTTTCAAAAATATTTTTTCTCATATTCAGTAAAACCATTTCAGATTGATTGCAAAATTGAATTTTAATTTCTACTTTATGCAGCATCAAAAAATTAATAGAGAGCTTCGAAATCATTATCTGGATTCCCAACCTATTCATTGCATTTTTTGGATACCATTTTGGGGTAAAAAAACGTAGTGTACAATTGTATCCTTGAAAATTTTAATCAAAATAAATTTTAATATACTTCAATATTTGAAATAACAGGACAGGCTTTTGAGTCCGTAAAATTGATCCTGATTTTTTTTGTTTCAACAGGATCGATGGATAAAATCCTTTTGTAGCCAATGGTTGTAGCAGATGCTACCTCTTTCCATTCGCCATCTTTCCAAACTTCAATATTGAATGATTTGATGCGTTGCCCTAGCCTGATATATTCCTGCAGCAAAATGTATTTGATTGTTTCCGTCTTTGGTAAAGTTATTTCCACACTGCCCGTCTTGATATGATCGTCCGTTGCCCAATAAGTTTCATTATTGCCATCAGTCAAATTGGAGGCTGCATACATTTTACTTTTCCCCCGATAACTGCTGGCAGTTGCTTTTGATTTTGCAGCAAGATTATGACTAAGCCTTTCATTTAATAATTCTTTAAACCCTTCCAAAGCCTTTACATCATTTTCATGAAAATGACCTGTTCTGTCCGGAGGAACATTCAATAGTAAATTTGATCCCCTGCCAACTGAGGTAAGATAAATTTCAAATAATTTCTCCGGCGATTTTACCAGGGCATCTTCGGTTGCATGATAAAACCAGCCCGGCCTGATGGACACGTCTACTTCAGCAGGCACCCAACTGGTACCATCGGAAGAGCCGGTATTTAAAATAGCTTCAATACCGGATTTACCAGCATATATAGTATCTGTTGAAATGGTGTTCCAGTTGGTTTCACCGGCGGTTCCGTTTTCATTACCAACCCAACGAATATCCGGACCGGCATCACTAAAGAACACAACACTGGGTTGAATGCTACGCACCAGTTTTAACGTAGTGGGCCATTGGTAATAATTACGTCCATCAATGCTTCTTTTTTCATTGGCTCCGCCATAATATCCATCACCGCCATTGGCGCCGTCAAACCACATTTCGGTTACCTTTCCATAGTTGGTAAATAATTCTTTTAACTGGTTGCGGTAATAATTTATATAAGATGGCTTGCCGTAATCTGCACGGTTTCTATCCCAGGGAGAAAGGTATACGCCAAACTTTAATCCATATTTTTTGGCAGCTTCACTGGTTTCTTTTACGATATCACCTTTACCGTTTTTGTATGGACTGTTTTTAATAGAATGCTCTGTGTATTTACTGGGCCAAAGACAAAAACCATCGTGGTGCTTGCAGGTAAGTATCATCATTTTAAAACCTGCGTTTTTCAAAGTAGCAGCCCATTGATCCGCATCAACATCTGTAGGATTGAATACCGCATTGTCTTCATCGCCATATCCCCACTCTTTATCCGTAAATGTATTGGTTGTAAAATGGATGAATGCATTCATCTCCATCTGGTGCCATGCCAGTTGCTTTGCAGATGGCAAAGGAAACACCGGGGCCGGAGGCACGATTCGGGTTACCTGCGAAAATGCAACTACTGAAATAAATATTATGGTAAGTAACAGAGCGAATGGTTTCTTTTTCATTTTATTAATTTGATACAATAAAAAATAATAGCATAGCCTTAAAAATTGAAACTAACCCAACATTTCTTCAGGACTTTATTACCAGGCATGCGGCAAAAACAAAGATAATAGTTGGATAAAAATTCTGCAGTTTTTATTGGGTGAAGATGGAAATACTTTAAAAACAAAAAGGCATAGTATAAAAGATTAGAACCGTTGAAATTATTTGATAAACGACAACTTTTTATGCACCCTTTTTGTCCAGTGCCTTGCCATTAATTCGTGGCCGGCGGGCATTGGGTGAACGCCATCCCATATCCAATAATTAGCCGGTGCCCGTTTCAACGCGTCATCAAATGCCTGTTGATAATCCACTAATATCGCATCAAATTCATTTGCCAAAATACGAACGGAAGCCTGCCTCTTTTTTATTTCGTCCAACCATAACGTGTAGTTCTTTTCCGTACGGCCCAATTGAAAAATAAATGGTTCGCCCAATATTAATTTTACTTCCGGTAGTTTTTCTTTTGTTTGTTGTAAGAGCGTACGATATTCAGTTTCAAATTTCACACTGTTCACTTCGCCGGGCCGGTGTTCTACCATACTATTAGCATCATTTACTCCCACCAATATACTAAGCACATCGGGTTTAATATCGATGGTATCTGTCTGCCATCTTGCAGCAAGATCTGTTATTTTATTTCCGCTGATACCACGATTTACAAATTGAAAATTCTTGTCCGGAAAACGATACCACAAACTGCTGGATAATAAATAAGCATAGCCCGATCCCATCAGGTGATTCCAATCGTTATTCTTGGAACGGCCGCCATCTGTAATTGAATCTCCCTGGAAAAGGATGGTGATTTTTTTATCGTCATCAGTAGGCGTTTGCACTTCGCTATTTTGATCAGTTTGTGCGTTCAACATCGAACCTGATGCCGCCGATAAAATGCCCGGTAAACCCACGGTTGCGGCACCTGCTATCAAAGTTTGCCTTAAAAACTGCCTGCGTGGATTTGCTTTTTTATTCATTATTTTCTTGTAAATAAATAATTAAAATCAGTGTTGTCTGACTAAACTCCTGTATTCGTTGCTAGCCTGAATGACCTCACCCCAACCTCCCGAAAAAAATCGGGACAGGCTCTCTCCAACGGAGAGGGGCTAGAACATTTAACCAGCAAGAGTTGTAGCGTTATTGTATATTTTTAGTCGGATAATAGTGATTCAAAATCGTTTGTTCCTGAATCATCATGTTATAAACTGCTAATTATTTTTTTGAAAAACTACAAACAATTATCAATTACCTGCTGCTGATATTATTTTACCTGTTTTATTACCTGGTGCCCTTTCCAGCCAAACCATGCAATCACAACAAAGCATATCATCGGTACAATATATCCCTGTTGTATGTTGTCTGTAACATCACTGATATAACCGAGTATCGGTGGTAATAATGCCCCGCCAACAATTGACATAATGATAAGGCTGCTGCCAAACTTGGTATCTGCTCCCAGGTCCTTAATACCCAGGGAAAAAATGGTAGGAAACATAATGCTCATAAAAAACGAAATGGCAATAACTATGTAAATAGTGATCATGCCATGCAATAGCATTGCGGCAGCACAAAGCACAATATTAATCAATGCATACATCAACAATAATTTTGCAGGTTTAATAAATCGCATAAAGAAAGTTCCTGCAAATCTACCCACCATAAACGCCATACCTACACCGTACCCGGCATAGTCCGCAGCCTTTACATGGTCAATACCGGCGGCCTTTGTTGCATACAATATAAAAAAGCTGAATACGCAAACCTGTGCCCCTACATAAAAAAACTGCGCTGCCACCGCCCATGCAAGGTGCTTATGTTTAAGCGCATGAAAAACAGATGCCGACGCCTCATTGTCATCGTCATTTTTTTCTACAATTTCGGGCAACTTTAAAAAAGCGAATATGATTGCAATTACAACAATGACTACTCCCAAAACAAAGTAAGGCGTTTTTACAGTAGATGCTTCGGCAGCAAGCGCCATCTTTCTACCAGCTTCGGTCATGGCACTTAACTCTTCCGCAGAAAAATCTTTGGTAAGAATTATTCTTGCGCCAATGATCGGCGCCATGGTAGCTGCAAGCCCGTTAAAAGATTGCGCAAAATTTAAACGTTGCGTAGCCTTTGCGGGATCACCCAATAATGATGCGTAGGGATTAGCCGCAGTTTCTAAAATTGTCAGGCCACAAGCGATGATGAACAAGGCGCCCAGGAAGAAAATATACTGTTGTGTATTGGCCGCAGGAATAAATAAAAATGATCCCAAAGCAAAAAATGCAAGCCCGGTTATAATGCCGGTTTTATAGCCATACTTTTTCATGATAAACCCCGCAGGCAGGGCCATTAAAAAGTAAGCGGCAAATACTGCCGAATCAACCAGCGAAGCCTGCAGCGTATTTAAACTAAAAGACTTTTTAAGATGCGGTATTAAAATAGGATCAAGATTATGCACAAAACCCCACATAAAAAACAGGGAAGTAATCATAGCGAAGGCAAACAGGTAGGGGTTTTTCTTACTCATATAACAGCGTTTTTTTTATTTTAATTTTTCAACGAATGGCATCTTCAGATGCTGATAATATTGTATAATGAAATAAGATAGTCAATTAATAACTGACTACCTTATTTGTTGTTACGCTTTTTTATAAGCAACCACTTCTTGCCTGCTGATGCCCAGCCCATCAATTCCTAATTCAACCACATCACCTTCCTTCAAATAAATATTGGGCGTAAACCCAAGTCCCACACCAGCCGGTGTTCCGGTTGAAATAATATCACCAGGCAATAAAGTCATGAACTGGCTGATATATGACACCAAAAAAGGGATATTAAAAATCAGGTCATCGGTGTTGCTATCCTGCATCATTTTACCATTGAGTGATAACCACAAACGCAGGTTATGCGGTTCTGCTATTTCATCTTTGGTAACCAACCATGGACCGATGGGTGCAAATGTATCACAGCCTTTCCCTTTATCCCAGGTACCTCCACGTTCTAACTGAAATGCCCGCTCACTTACATCATTGTGGAGCGTATAGCCTGCAATATAATCCATTGCTTCAGCTTGTTCCACATAACTGGCTCTTTTACCAATAACCAGTGCAAGCTCCACTTCCCAATCTGTTTTTACAGAATTTTTTGGTATAATAATATTATCAAACGGACCGGTAAGCGAGGTTGTTGACTTAAAGAATATAATCGGTTCTGCAGGTATTGCGGCATTTGTTTCCTTAGCGTGTTTGGCGTAATTTAATCCAATACAAACAATCTTTGAAGGCCGTGCAACCGGGCTGCCAATTCTTACACCATCATCCACCACGGGTAAGTTTTCCTGGTTGGCAGACAATACCGTTGCTAATTTTTTAAGACCATCGTTTGCAAAAAAAGATTCATCATAATCTTTAATAAAACTGCTTACGTCATAATTTACACCTTCAATGTGTACACCTGGTTTCTCATTTCCTACTGCTCCAAATCGAATTAATTTCATGCTATACTTTTTATTTGGGCAACCACTTATTTTAATTAAATTTTCATGTAAAATAGTGAACTGCCTGTTTTTTACTAATTATTTAATTTTACAAATCCGCCATCAATCGGGTAATCGTTTCCGGTAATAAACCCGGCCTCTTCGCTGCATAAGTATAAGGCAAGTGAGGCAACTTCTTCCACCGTTCCCATTCTGCCAATCGGCTGGCTCTTCGATAATTTCTCAAACATTTCAGCCTGGTTATCAGGATAGTTTTTTGCAATAAATCCATCAACAAAAGGCGTATGTACCCTTGCAGGAGAAATAGAATTGCAACGAATATTATCTGCCATATAATCTTTTGCAACACTGAGCGTCATTGCGTACATAGCACCTTTGCTCATGCTATAGGCAAATCTATCGGGGATGCCTACCAGCGCCGCAATGGAAGCCAGGTTTAAAATAACGCCGCCGCCTGCCTGCTGTAACATCGGGATACCAGCGTGCAGGCAATTATAAGTGCCTTTTATATTTACATTATATATCCGGTCGAAATCTTCTTCAGAAGTGGTGGTTGCTTTTCCTACATGTGCAATACCGGCACAATTCACCAGTATATTACACTCGCCTATCAATGCAAAAACCTGGTCAACTGCCGACTGGCTGGCAATATTACATGAATATGCACTTGCATTGCCGCCTGCAGTTTTAATAAGTGTTACCACTTCATCAGCAGCATCAACATTCAATTCCAGTATATGAACGGTTGCACCCTGCTTTGCAAATAATATGGCTACGGCCCGGCCTATGCCACTGCCACCACCGGTAATGATTGCGTGCTTGTTGTTAAGTGAAAACATAATTCAAATTTTTTATTAAAATTAATGGGTTATTATAAACTAACGCCCCGTTTCCATGGAATAAAATCATCCTGGTTTAATTGAACAGCTTTGGGAATCACCTCGCCACTCGCTGCCCGTATGCAATATTCCAAAATTTCTGCTCCCATTTGGGGAATAGTTTTTTTACCTTCTATAATTTCTCCTGTATTGATGTCGATAATATCGCTCATTCTACTGGCCAGCTTACTATTGGTGGCAACTTTAATAACCGGGCAAACCGGGTTACCAGTAGGTGTGCCAAGGCCTGTGGTAAACAAAATTAATGTTGCGCCACTTGCTGCTTTACCTGTGGTTGCTTCCACATCATTACCAGGTGTACAAACCAGGCTGAGTCCGGGCTTGGTTACAGGCTCTGTATAATCCAACACATCTACCACTGGAGCCGTGCCGCCTTTTTTGCAGGCGCCGGTACTTTTAATGGCATCAGTAATTAGTCCATCTTTAATATTACCCGGCGATGGGTTCATATGGAAACCACTGCCTGCTGCATGCGCCTGTGCATCATATTCCTCCATAAGTCTAATGAATTTTTTTGCGGTTGCTTCATCCACACTTCTGTCAATCAATTCCTGTTCGGCACCGCAGAGTTCCGGAAATTCAGCTAATAAAATTTTACCTCCTAATGCAACCAACAAATCGGCGGTATAGCCTACTGCCGGGTTAGCAGATATACCACTAAACCCGTCGCTGCCACCACATTTAACACCGATACATAATTCACTTAATGGTGCAGGTGATCTTTCTTGTTGGTTGGTAATTACCAACTGATCAAAGGTTTGTTTAATGGCTCCTTTAACCAGTTGTTCTTCGCTGATGGCTTGCTGCTGTTCAAATATTATCACTGGTTTATCAAAAGTGGGATTTCTTTCTTTAACATCGGTTAAAAAATCATTTACCTGTAAATGCTGACAACCCAAACTTAATAATGTAATGCCAGCCACATTCGGATGATCGGCATAGGCGGCCAATAGTTTACTTAGTGTTGCCGCATCCTGCCTGGTGCCGCCGCAGCCGCCACTATGATTTAAAAATTTAATACCATCAATATTTTTAAATACCCGGTGGTCCTTTATTGTTGGCACAAGATCAATTCCTTCTGCTTCAACCACCATTGTTCCGTTTTGAAAAGCATTCAGTAATTGTGCAGTGTATGCTTTGTATTTATCGGTAACTGAATATCCGAGCGTTTGATGTAGTGCTTCCTTTATAACATCCAGGTTTCTGTTTTCGCAAAATACCGTTGGAATAAATAACCAATAATTAGCAGTGCCTACCCTGCCATCTTTACGATGATACCCGTTAAAAGTTCGGTTGGCAAAATTGGAAACACCCGGTGGTTGCCATTGATAAGCTACATTTCTGTAGGCGTAAGGTTCTGCAGCATGCTTTGTGTTATCAACGGTCATACGTTGTCCACGTAGTACCTGGCTGGTAAAAACTTTTCCTACTGTAACACCATACATTTTTATTGCCTCGCCTTGTTGCATGTCCAGCATAAAAAATTTATGCTTTGCGGGTATTGGTTCCAATAGGGCATACGCATTATTTTCAAATTCAATGATGGCATCTTTTTCCAGATCTGAAAGGGCAACCAACACATTGTCGGCCGGATGAATTTGTAAAATTTTATTGTAAGGATTTTCCATATAGCTTTTTTTTATAACCCAACTAACGTTGTTCTAACAAGTAATTGTGGGAAAAATATGACATTCAATATTTGACAAAAAAAGTAACACAGCATAACCAATTACTTTGAGTATTATTCAACTATAAACCGCGTCCATTTTATGCAACAAACACTGATTGACAATTGCCTGAAAATTTTGTAAAAAAGGACCTTCATGAACCGTTATAGAATATGTAAAAAAACAAGCTCTTAAAAGTAATCTACACATATTCGGCACATCCAAACCTATAAATATTATAGCTATTTGCAAGCAGTTCAGTACATTCAAAAGTAATGTTACCGATAGATAATTCATTTATATAAATTACCAAGTTTCAATACAATTTTACCATGATTTTTTTAATTTTGCATTTAAGGATGTTAATTTAATATGCTAATTTTTATTACATGAAACCAAAATTGCTTAAGATACCATTAAAACCTCAGCAATCTTTTAGCATCAGGCAGGATGTGGCACCTCATTTTTTTAAGGAACTTCATTTTCATCCTGAAGTGGAACTTGTGTATATTGAAAAAGGTACGGGTACGCAGTTTATAGGCAATCAATTCCAAAAATTTGGTCCCGGCGATGTGGTGTTGGTTGGAGCAAACTTACCCCACATGTGGAAATGTGATGAAAGTTATTTTAAGGGAAATAGAAATTTAAAAGCGTCTGCAACGGTCATCCATTTTTCACCTGAAATATTGGGAGAAGAATTTATATCACTACCAGAAAACAGGGCCATTAAAAGTTTGTTATCCAAAGCAAAAATGGGGATTGAAATTCGAAATAAAGCCAAGGTCCAGACAGTGTTGCGGATCAATGAACTACTTAATCCAAAATCGATCAATAAAATTTTATTGCTATTTGAATTACTGAACCTGTTGGCAGATTCCAAAGATATTCATGTGATCAATGACAAGGATATTATATCGATGCAAAATGAAAAAGAGTCGGAGAAAATGAATAACATTTTGCAATATTTATTGTCAAATTTTAGCGGCAATATTCAACTGAATGAAATTGCTGCAATCGCCAACTTGTCACCCAATGCTTTCTGCAGATTTTTTAAACAAAGAACCAGGAAAACTTTCTCAACTTTTTTATTGGAAATGCGGGTGAGTCATTCCTGTAAATTATTATCGGAAACTGATAAAACGGTTGCGAATGTTTGCTACGAAAGCGGCTTTAAAAATATATCCAATTTCAACCGTTATTTTAAGCAGATCATTAAAATGACACCCTTAAAATATAGAAACAATTATACTGCAAGTGTTTCTTAATTGTTATACTGTTCTATCAATAAAAACTGAATGGAAAGCAGGCTGCTAGCGAATGGGCGGAGAAGCATCTACCGTTTGTGTTGACGGGCCATCCGGCTTATGGATGGTTTCATATCCGCCATAGTAGCTACAAATTTTAATAAAATAATCTCCTTTACCAATATTTTCAAAAACAAATTTCCCATTGTAATACCTGGCCTTTTTAACCTCATCTGCTGAACTCAATTCTACTTCATTGCACCTGATTTCGTAGTAACTCGCTCTTCGAATGATTCGCTTGTTTTTGGCAGTGGTATACGGAACCAGGTAAACCGTTGTATTAGGAGCCGGCTTATCCAACCCATTTTGCTTTTTGCTAAAATGAAGATCCAGTTGCAGCGCATTGGTTGTATCTACAGGCCTTTCCGGTATAGTAACAGGCCAGGGCTGGGGCCTGTATTTTTTTAATAAGGCGTTAAGTATGTCATTATCTTTTTGCAGATAATCGTTCCTTTTAATTAATACTTCAATTTTATTTTTAAGATTTTCATTTTCAAATTCCAAATTGCTAATCTTATCCAATGCCACCTGGTAAACGGCATTATCTATAGTTTCGGATTTCGGATTTGAATTTGGATCCGACCCTTGTGACTGCTTTAAATTATTAAACTTTATTGATAAGGCCTGGTAAGATTTATTTAATGAATCTAATTGGAAAGTAAGTTGGTCAATTTTTATTTTCAATTCTATACCTGAACTATCTGAAAAGGTAGTTCCGTCATTATTCTTTCCGCCTATTCCTCCCCCGTTCCTGTTAAATTTTGCTCTCCAGATAGAATCAAGCCTTTTGAGAGAATCAAGCGTGTATTGTTGCGATACTATCCCTTGTTTCAAATCTTCAACTTGTTTGAGCGTTTGCTGTTTAGATTCTTCCGCTGCCGCTATTGTTTTGAAATATCCATAAACGGATATGCCAATAAACAACGCCAGCAGAACCCCGGCCAAAATCAGTGCCCTTCTGATAATAGTGGACCTTGCATCACGTTTGCGCCTTTGTTCCCGATCGGTTTTAATAATCGGAGTCAATACATCATGCGTCAATTCAACCGTCTTTTCATCTTGCCTTACAAAATACCTTTCCTTTAATTCATCAATACCCGAACGAACTTTCTCATCAACTGTTGCTAACTTATACCTTAACCGATACCCTTCAGAATCAATCAAGTTCTCTTCCAGGAAAATCTTAACGGGATTGTGTATGGATTTCTCTTTTTGTGTTGCACTATATCCAACCCTTTCCCCTGCTGCATTTATTGCTTCTTCATAAATAGATCGCAGGATGGTTTCTTTGGGATATTTTTTCAACAGTTCCGCGGATACTGTTTTGTATCCACATTCTATTTTTTCTTTATCAATATAAGCACAAACCTGGCTAAGTAAGGAAGGCTCAATCGTCATCAGGTCGTAATTATCCTGGTGCGCTTCATCAGTCAAATAAGATACAATCACCCTTGCTTCGGATGCCTTTATATTTTCTTTCCATGTTTTAGTGATTACTTCGTAAGCCTGGTGGCCGTTCATCGGCATCAAACGAAACCGGGAAGCTTTTATGGAAGGAATAATTTTACTGATGCTTTCAAATTCAGGTAAAAATTCTTCCCTGAATGCAAACACCATTTTTACTTTTTGCTTTCTGTAATTGTAACCTACTTCATTATTCAATTTCAAAAACTGTTCTCTCAGCGATATTGGAATAGAGTTTTCAGCCAGGTTAGAAAGTAGTTCCCAAAACTCAGCCAATTCAGTTGCACTGAGGTTCTCATTCTTTCCGGCCAGCGTAAATATTTCTTCAAACTGGTCAAATATAAGGATCGGTGTGATAGATTTCCACAAAGGTTCTTTGTGAAAAAATTCCCATAAATTTTCCGAAAGTGGATCAAATGAAATTTTAAATCCGTACTTATTAATTTCACTCTTCAGTACATTTTTAATTTGCGTTACCAGGTTTGCACTGTCTGCATTAAAGTTGAGCCTGATTCTAAAGGGTAAGCAATAATTTTTGTGCAGCCTTGGAAATACGCCTGCATTTAATAACGAGGTTTTACCGGTACCCGATTTACCAAAAACAATTGTTAATGTATTTGAATAAATAAGCGCCGTTAATTTATCGATCTCTGAATCTCTTCCAAAAAAACTATTGGCCTCTTCTTCTGTATAGGATTTTAACCCCATAAAAGATAGGGCTGTTTGCTCTTCCGCCATTGTTAAGGATGATGCCATAATAGTTAACTTACCCTGTTAAGCGTTGCCTTTATTTTATTCAAAAAATCATTGTCCGGTATTCCACCCGGTATTTTTATCCTATTGATATTATTGTCAAAAAAATCAGCAATGCTATTTCCGTTTGCATCACTATCATCTACCACTACAGGTATCAGGTAGTTGCCGCTGCTCTTGCCGCTATTCCTAAACACCCATTCAGTTTGTGCCTGCACCCATTCCTTATGCACATACCCATCTTTGTGTTGCAGGCTATTTTCAGAAATGATGGGAATAAAAAAATCTGCCCTGCGTATGCTCACAACAATTTTTTCCAGCCAGTTATCACCAGGTTCAAGTTCACGTTTATCGTACCAACAATTAACGCCGCCCATTTCTTCCAATGACTTTTTTACATTTTCTACAATTGCTGTATCTGCCCTGGTATAACTAAGGAATACATTTTTCTTAGTTTCTTCCTGTGGATTTTTTTGTTGCCACTGCCTGGTGAGTTCCTTTACAAAATCACTGGTACTCCCCTCGTAAGTTGTTACATCATAGTTTTTAAGCCTGTCTATTAATTTTTTCCTGTACTCTGTGTTGTCGTTTACTATAATGATGGTTCTGTTATCGCCCCATTCATGCAATGGTTCGTTCGATAATAACCTGAGTGTAAAGTGCATCATCCATTCGGGGAAGTTACATCCGAGAAAGAGCAGGTTACGATTTTTTAACGCATTACTTATGTTGATTGCAGCCGAAATTTTTTCTTTAAAGTTGCCAGCGTATTCCAGCATATCATCCTCGCCTACGGCCGGATCGTTGTTTTGTTTTAATGAACCGAATACATTGAACACAAAGGGTTCTGTCAATTTATCGAGACTGCTGCTATCTGAAAAGGGCTCGTTGAGAGAGAAGTTTATAGCGGTCGGATGTTCGTTTCTTACTGCCTTTATCTGCTTTTCGAGTATGCTGTTATACACACCGGTATTTATATAATAATTAAGATCCTTTATCTGTAAAAAATCAGCAAGCAGGGGAAATTCAAAAGCGATACCTTCTTCTATTGACATTAATTTATTTTTAATGTCCTTTGGTTTTATATGCTTTTCAAATTCAAGAAAATCTACTGTATCCGGCAATGACAGGTCAGGCGAATCTGTAATTCTGCTCCGTTCCAATAACTGTTTCGCTAAGTAATTTTCTATGGAAAGCGTTGATCCATTGTCTGAGAAAGTGTACATCTCCTTACCAATAACAGGTGTTAACTTCCGGCTCGAAATATAACCCAGCAATTCATCCCAATCGCTTTGATCTTCGATAACTCTATTCATAAAATGAAACCATTTGGTGATAATGGGCTTAGAGGGAGTTTTTTATAGGTAGGGGATTTTATTAAACCTGATCTATGAAATTAAATGATTTTTATTGGTATTTGTTTTTTAAATTTCAATAGCTGCTAATGAAGTACTTTGTTTAATGTTAAACTAAATTTTTTATGAAAAAGGAATTAATAATTATCGCATTAGTTTTCATTTCGTGTAGTCAGCAAAAAGCTGTTGACACAACAGTTTTAAAAAATGAAATTATACAGGCAGATATAAAGATGAGCGGCCTGGCTGCGAAAGCAGGCTTTAATCATTCGCTGCTAGCCTTTGCCGATAGTAGTTTTGTAAAACTGAGTGACGGCAATCAACCTATTATTGGAAAAGCTGCTTTTGCAAGTTCATTCAACCAGGATAAAGATGTAAAAACAATTTCCTGGACCCCTGCAAATGCGGAAGTAGCAAAATCAGGAGAGTTGGGATATACCTGGGGCAACTGGAAGTTTGTAACACCTGATACTACCTTTTATGGAAATTATTTTACCATCTGGAAAAAGCAGGCTGATGGCAGTTGGAAAATTGGTTTAGATGGCGGCAATGGTACTCCGGCACCGGCCAATTAATCTTGTAACTAATTCTACTTTGACATATTTAAAAAATGTAGCTCACGGTTAAGATAGTTTAATTATGGAACGAAAAAGATGCCATGAAAAAATACAGTACAAGTGAGTGACACAACGATGCCGCCATAAAAAACTTCTGCTGGTCAACAAAAAAACACAAAGGTTTGACTTGTCAAAGTAGAACTAAATGAAAGAAATTTTACCAGGCATGGATTACCAGTTGTTAATTTAAACAGGCACCTAAAGACACAATATTCAAATTCACTAAGAATTTAAGGGGATTATTCACTATTTTTTTCGCAATGTTCTTTGAGTCTTTCTGCCATAATGGTAAGTCTTTCAGAAAGCAATTTTTTTGTTTCTTCTGACATGGGAGTTTCGCCTGCATTCATATACCGGTAGGCAAATGTGCAGGTATTTTCAGTTGCTTTTTTAATAATAAATTCATTTGCCAAAAACAATTTTAATTCATTGATTCGGCAACTTTCCAAATAAGTAACTGAATCATTTGACAATCTCATCCGGAGTGGAGAAACAACAGCCTGGTAATTCTCGAATATACATAGATGCAGGCTTCCTATAAATGCATTGGGTGTATCCTGTTCAACTTTTTCTAATCCATGCAGCCAGCTTGCCCTATCGGGTACATTCATTAAAGTCATGTAAACAAACATATAATTTGCTGCAATGGGCAGTTCTACAAATTCTATATTATCATCCAGGTAAAAATCTGCCGGTGAAGGAGGTTCAGGCACATGCTTTCTTGCATCATTTAATAATTTAAACCGGTAGTCAACCTTTCCGATGGAATCATATTGTTCAAATGCACATACCCATTCCTGTTCAACCACTTCATTATCATCTGTAACTTTGTTTAACAACTTTTCTGAAAATAACAGGTATTCATTGTTATTTATACTATTCTTAAGCAAGCGGTGAGCAACGATCATGTCTGAACCGGAATGTTTTAAGAAACGGCCCACTTTAATTTCTGCCAACGGCCCATGATGCACTATAAATTTTAAGGTTAATTTATCAAGCGCCTGGCAGGCTCCACAAGGACAAATTGTATACTGCTCCATCCATTTTCTTTGAAAATGAAAAGCGTTAAAAATCTTTATGCAGATGTCGTAGATTTCTTTTTTTGTAGGCAACGGATCTTTCTTAATCATTAAAACGGCATCACCTTCTATTTCTGAAATTTCGTAATCATCTCCTACCGCATTTACAATTGAATCAATCAATAAGTTAATGGCAAACGTACTATGGCTAAGTTCAGTTTTTGTGACAAATTCGGTAAATCCACTAATGTCGGGAATCAATATGGTCGCAGATGTTTCAGCCATATTTTAAAATTACTAAATTTTAAAATATAAAGCGCTGTTAAACTACCACCAGGGTGTATCCCTACCACCATGTTACCGGCAATATGCATGAGCATTGGTGTATAAATAGATTTGGTTGAATAGCTCGCGTAGCAGAATAATGTGGCGTGAAATAAAGATTATACAAAACCAATATTGGATGCCCCGGTATTTTGCCAGGTGAAATTATGCGGTGCTAAAAAAATAGCCTGATGAAAATTAAACAGCATATAATTTGATCCTTTATTGTTTTGCAGGTTCTGTTGTTTGCGATGGTTTTGGCACATCTTCATCATATTCAGTTTCGGGCAACTCATCTGTTTTTTTGCCAATCTTTACTTTTGGATTGTCCTGTGTACCGGTAACCGTTAACGGGATGCCAATGATACCGAGTGGTGGCAGGCCAAGCCGCATTTTAATGGCAAGCTTACCATCAAAACTGGTTTTGCCTTCTATCCTTGGACGAAACCCGGCCACTTTAAATTTAAATCGCTCCACCTCAATCACATTGTTTTTTATTTTTGTATTAATTTTCACTTCAGATAAGTCCGGATTTTTTATTGCGTCCTTTCCGGTTTTTCCGCCTACTATATTAAATAGTTTATACCCTTTCAATTTTACCTTCTTTACAGACAAGGTTCCACCCCCTGTTAATGACGGATAGATCGGTTGCATATTTTCATCCAGCACGCCTGCCACCTGGTAGTTGAGCGAAATAATTCCCTGCGCATCTTTTGCAGCCGTTGCCATTTCACGAAACATCTTTACCTCTTTATAGGCCCGGCTTACATCAAAGCTGTCGGCTTTAACTTTAAAATCAAATGCGGCAGTTTGTGTTGATTTATTTGCATAGGTCACATCCATATTTACCCTACATCCAATTAAATCAAAACCTGACTGTTGCAATTGTACCCGGCCTTTATTAATTACCAGGTTACCCCTTAAATTTTCGATCTTCAACTCTTCAAAATCTATTTTATTTACCAATGCATTTAATTGTAAATCGAAGTTGGGCGGAACGATTGCTACACCCGTACCGGCAGCAGTTGTTTGTTTAGAACTTGTATCAACAGTTGCGCCCTGCCTGAATTCGTCCACATTTATATAATTACTGTTGATGTTAAAATTACCTTTCAAAACAGCTATATCTGTAAGCATAAAATCAATCACATTCTGCATATAACCATTCATTGTAAAATCAGACTGGCCGTACACTGCACGAAAATTTGTAAAGTTCATTTTGTCCTGGTTAAATGTAAACAGGCCATCTTTAATAACAAATGGTTTAGGCAAATACTGAGATGTAGTTTGTATGTTGCGCAGTTGTAAGGTTCCTTTATTTTGCAGTTGATGATAGTTGCCTTTCATAGCATCCTGCTGCGAACCTTTCAGTGAAAGATCAGCTTTTATTAAACCTTCCAGCTCCAACCCTTTTGTTGAAAATACTTTGTAAATGCGGGCTAAATCCAGCTCACCTTTAGCCTCAATATCGTACACAATATTTTCAAAATTTGATAGGCTGGCTTTTATATAAACCGGTTTACCTTCAAAGTTAAAGGAGGCAGGTGCTAAATTAAGTTTAAGGTCCTTCATTGTGCCTGTTTTATCTTCCAACGATAGCATTACATCCATGTCAGTAATTGCGTTTGGATAGTAAGGAGTTTTTATATACCCATTTTTAAAAGACACTGTACCGTTCGTTGCAGGAATGATATGCTTATCCCGATCGTACATTCCCTTGGTGTTTATTTTTGCATTTAATAATCCCCGCAAATCGATGGCCGGTAATCCGAACGAACGACTCATTTTTGCCAGGTCAATTGCTGCATCAACCCTGGCATCAATATTGGGTTTTGACAACCCGTTTGTTTTTATAATTGCCTTCACATAATCGCTGCCTACATTAAAAAAAATGGAATCAATGTTAACTGATAACTTTTCCGGATTGAGCTGCGGTAAGCGGGTTTCGAAATTTAAAAAAATGTTGGATGCAGCAATGGGCGCTTCGCTGTAGTTAACAAACCCATCCCTGATTTTCATCGCAAATGCCATATCGGGTGCCTGGTTTTGCGCAGCAATATATTTCCCTTTTAAACTAAAAATTAAATCGGTGGTTCCTTTTACTTTTGCCTTATCGAGCCAGGTAACATAAGCTGGTGGCAGGGCTGTAAAAAAATCATTGAGACTACTATTGGTTGATTTTGCAGAAAAATCAAGGTCGTATCCATTGCTTAAAAAATCAAATTTGCCTTTAAACTCAACCGGTAGTTTGTTTATTTTTAAATCATTTTTTTCAAAAACAAAGGCAAGTGAGTTGGTATTTATTTTTGTGATAAGACTTGCATTTACTTTTTTATTTTTTAAGTATTGTTCGCCGTCGTAGGTTAAGTTAAAATCTTCGATACCGGCTTCTGTATACAAATCAAAGACGGATTTATTTAAATCACCATTCCCGGTATAATTAATTCCATTGGCAGTGATAAGTATTTTGGCAGATTGATCATCGTATGACAGCCTGCTGTTTTTTATAACAATTTTTTCGAGCCGTAACGAAGTGTTGGCCGAATCGGTACCGGTGGAATTAGAGGAACTATCTGCCTTGTACACATTGTAGTTTGCAGCTCCCTGCGCATCTACTTTTACATTTATTAAAGCATCTGCTATAATAATTTTATTGATATTTATTTTATTGTAGAAGATTAATTTTTTGACGTCGATGCCAAAAGCAATTTCATTTGCAGATAGTAAGGTTTCATCCTTATAAGGTGTGGATCCGGTAAGACTAAAATCAGTCAATGACAAAGTGAGTGAAGGAAAATGCCTGAAAAAGGAAAGATGGGCCTTTTTAAAGTTGAGTTTACCATTTAAATGTTGGTTGGCAAATGTTTTAACCTCCTGGGCAATTTTTCCGGGAAATACAATTGGCAGAAGAAAAAGTAACGCTAACACAGCTACTACGCCAATGCCGGAATACTTCAAAATCCGGATAATAATTCTTTTAACTGGTTGCCCCATATTCAACAAAGCTAAGGCAGTATTTTATTCTCAAATAATTTTACTGTAATATATTTTAGGAGGTCTTTGCAAGTCCGGGGTCAGGTTCGAACTGTAACCTGTTTATAGGGTTGCCAACCTTAACATACTATCTTTTAATTACGAACGCCATTGAAAAAGGTTAGCAACCCTTAGCTACAATTCTCTCCTTCCATAAACACTTTAACCGAAATTAAAAACTTGTTATACTTTTAAGAAAATTATAAGTCATGACACTATTTGGATTTTTGATGCTGCTACTTATAGCTGCTATTTGCGGAGGTATCGGGCAATCCCTGGCAGGGTATAGTTTAGGTGGATGCCTGGCTTCAATATTTGTTGGCTATGTGGGCGCCTACATTGGTTTATGGGTTGCTGCTAAAATGGACCTCCCCCGCTTTTTTGAAATCACTATTGATGGAAAACCTTTCCCGGTAGTTTGGGCTGTAATTGGTTCGGCTATTTTCACTTTTATTGTGGCATTATTACGCAACATTTTTGTAGGAAATAAAGGTAGATAATTAATTCCCGGTTAAGGGTTATACTATATTCTTAAACAGGTAATCCTGTTCATGTTTCCATGGCCCTTTTAAATAAAGCCAGGTAGAAAAGCCAATAGCAGTAATGTTGAATGGTTTAAAATCAGCCGACAAAATATCCAGTGTTTGTTTTGCTTTAAAGGCAGTTACTTTATTCTGTACGGTTATGTGCGGCCACAAACGCTGCCTGTCTTGTGCCACCAGGTAACTATCAAAAGACTGTTGCATTAATTTATGTAAGGCCAGTAATTCCCCGGCAACTACTGTATATACCACTCCGTTCCCAATGCTTTTTATACCATCTACTTCCAGTTGTATTGCTGCTCTGTTTGCCAATGCCTGCAAGGTTTCATTGATTAATAAATTATTGGAAGGAAGCTGATGAAATAAAGTAAGATGTGCCTGTAGATAATTGCAATGTTTTGGAAAATATTGGTTACGCAATGCAGTAAAATATTCCTGCGAAGGTGTATCCAGGGTTAATGTAATAATAAGTGGTGGAAAAGCCGACATTAAAAATTTAATGGTGTGAGTCAATTAAAATAAATTGGGCTTCCTAAAACTACCTGTAATTTTTAAGCCGATTGCCATGAAATGAAAATCGCTTTTTTGAAAACCAGTTTTATAAGCTTGCCGGCAATATAGTTAACATTGAAACACCGATACAGAATCCTTTAACAAAAATATCTGAACGATTTTGTGTAATCAAAATGGGTTTTCACCCAACATATTTCCACCGGGGTCATAATTACAAACTATGATTACATTGCCATCCGTACATTGCCCAACCGCACAACCCACCTGCTTTGTACTTCTCCAGATAAGTTGTGTAAAATGTCCACAGGATTCACCGTCTTTACATGCTTTTGTATCAATATTAAAACCAGCTTTTTCTTCACCCCAGGATGCTACAGCATCCAGCACTGTTGGTATCCAGTTGGTGCCTCCACCGGCATAAATATTTTCGCCAAATTTTTGTTCCCATGGATCGTTTTCAACCTGTGGCCGGTGCTGCACCTGGCAATCCCTGTTGCTGACAATTTCATTTACCCATTGTTGGGCATAGTTGGCCAGGTCAGCAGACCAGGTAAGTGGTGGAATACCCAATTCAGTTCGCCAGGCATTGTGGGCATCCAATATCAGCCGGATGCTATCAGGCGAAATGGTTTGTGCCCCGGCAGGTTTACACCCCATTGTGACAATAAAGAACAAAAATATAGCTATAAGTTTAGCGGTCGGGAATTTAAAGGCAATTTTCATTTTTTATGTTTTTTATATAAATACATAAGTTACGCTGTTAAAACAAATTTTACAATAGGCAATAGCATGCAACCGGATTCAACAAAAGCATTAGCCAATAAGAAATATAAAAAAAAATGATTTTTAAAGATATTATCTTTAAGGCGCCCCACCACCTGAAAAATTCTTTTTAAAATCCAGTTTAATTTTCCCCTGCTCCACATCAAAAGCCCCGTACTATAATTGTAAACTATTATTCCACCAACATTTATTTATAACACTAAAAAACGGAGGTAAAAATGAAAAAGCTTCAGCAACACATTCCTGCGGGAAATCGTGTAGGTTATTTTTATTGGTTAATTCCATTGTTAACTGTAATGTTATTTAGTTGCAAAAAAGAAGTGGCACCTGTTGACACGGCCAATTCATTATCGGCTGCGGATGAAATGGCCGCACTTCAACTTAAAAAGCCAGGTGCCGTTGTATGGCCGGGTGCTTCCATCCAGGCTGCAGTAAACGCCGCTGCCCCCGGATCTACAATTTATATTGAACCGGGCACTTATATGGAATCTATCCTTGTAAACAAAGCCGGCATTCAGTTGATTGGATTGCTCAATGGAAAAAAGAAAGTGATTATTAAAAACCCCGATGACGAAGAAAATGGGATAGAAGTTACAAGCGGGGGCAATGGTTTTGTACTTAGAAATGTGACGGTTGAAGGATTTGAAGAGAACGGCGTTTTATTGACTGGTGTTGATGGCTTTACATTAGATCATGTAGATGCAATCAACAATGCAGAGTATGGATTGTTCCCGGTTTTTTGCACTCATGGTGTAATAAGTTTCTGTTCTGCAACAGGTAGTTCGGACACGGGCATTTATGTTGGGCAATCTTCCAACGTAAACATTGAACACAACACAGCCTTTGCAAATGTGAGCGGATTTGAAATTGAAAACTGCACAAATGTGGATGCAAGATTTAATGAATCTTTCGACAATGCAGCGGGGTTGCTGGTATTTTTACTACCCGGACTTACCGTAAAAACTTCTACGGATATTATTGTTGCCCACAACAAAATCTACAACAACAATCATATCAACTTTGCACCGCCGGGGGGCGGGTTTGAAACTTATATTCCGAGCGGATCGGGAATTTTACTGGTGGGTACAGACAACACTACAATTGAACATAATAACATTAACCATAACAATTTTGTAGGCATTGCAAATGTTAGCACGTTGGTGTTGGCGGCGCTGGCGGGTATTCCACCGGCAGCAATTACAGACATTGAACCTAATCCTGATGGCGTAAAAATTGTCTATAATTTAGTTAGAGATAATGGTTCCGCTGCACCTCCGGGTTTACCACTACCAGCAGCAGATTTGCTGTGGGATGGGTCAGGCACAAACAATTGCTGG
Source organism: Ferruginibacter sp. (assembly GCA_040002495.1). GTDB lineage: Bacteria > Bacteroidota > Bacteroidia > Chitinophagales > Chitinophagaceae > Ferruginibacter. The sequence continues at coordinate 12,071 of JBDUEK010000030.1, read as the reverse complement.
AGCAATAATTTATTTACCAGTTCCTTTCCTGCTCTATTACCTGCTTGCAAATAAAATGGCTTTATAACAGTAAATTGTTAAGTAATAAAATATCCCTGGCAGCTATTTAAATAGTTGATGCCAGGGATATTTTTTTTCAATGCTTTAAGGCCCGTCAATTTCTTTAAAATGGTTTGATGCAGGGCATGCTTGTTTGCCAGTTTCTACTTTCAGTTGGTACGATTTACCTCAACTTACCCGGAGATAAAATATCAGAGGTTTGAACTGTTAAAAAAGATCTACGGATTGCTACCCGGCGAATAAATTCAACCATAAAAATCAATATATTTATAAATGGATAACATAAAAGTACGCTGCCCGAAATGTAACTGGGAGCCGGATGGACAACCTTATTGGCAATGCACCTGCATGCATACATGGAATACATTTGACACGGGTGGCAGGTGCCCGAAATGTAAAAAAGTTTGGGAAGATACCCAATGCGTATTTGATGCCGGCGGTTGTCATGCATGGAGCCCCCACCTTGACTGGTATGAAGGGCTGGAAGAAATTGTAAACAGGCTTAAAGCCGAAATTGCTGAAAGTTGGAGAATAGTTGTTTAGTTAAAACAATGACTTAGAGTTTACACAATCATATACATTGCTTTTAAAAACCCCTCATGGAAATAGCATAGCTATTCGCATTGATGTACCGGAGCCGTCCCTCAATGATGGTTTGCCGCCACTTACTTTACAGTTACTGGTTGAAAATGCGGTTAAGCATAACGTAGCGCTAAAGGAAAAACTGTTGATGATTGATATTTATACAAACGAAGATGGCAGGCTTGTAGTAAAAATAATTTACAGGAGAAAACCTCCAGGATTGATTCTTCAAAAATAGGATTGATCAATATCAGGGAAAAATACAGGTTGTTAAATCACCCCAATGTTATTATTGATCAAACGCCAACACAGTTTATTATTGAACTGCCGTTAATAAAGGATTACACAAAGGAAGGAACATTTGCTGCGGAAAGTATATAGTGCAGATTTATTAAATTATTTAAGTGAGCCCATTATTTTCGCTATCCACAAAATACATCTCAATGAGGCCCTTGTTTTTAGCCTCCGGTTTTCCGCGTTGAACACAAGGGAATTTGTCTTTAATTATTTCATAGGTGCTGCTACTAATGTTGACGCTTACAGGTTGTCCGCTGCAATGCTTAATTTCTGCCAAAAGTTCCTGTGGGGTTAATTCTTCGGCTGTTACGAACCGGTTACAAACTAAAAAACCGGCATCCATCCCGTCTTTCAACAGGTAGATGCCGGTTGTAAAAATTCAATTATTTTTCTTTCTTAAATGGAATTGTACTGATTCCCTGCTTTAACACCAACTCGTCTTTACCCGCATCGAAAGTAATTACCAGGCCAGCCGCTTCAAATTCAAATGTATCTTTAGCCGTATTTGTTAGTATTAGTTTTTGTTGACCGGTAGGTTCTACTACCAGCTTACTTCCTTCCGAAGTAAAGGTTAGCTTAATCGGAATTTGAGTGGTTGCATAGGTGCCGGTATATTTAACCAGTTCAGCAGCGCTAAGTTCCTTTTCTTTTTTAGTACCCCAGTTATTATTACTGGCATCTGCATCCATCCAGATTCCCCCATCTAATTTCAGAAAAGAAATTTTCTTTTTGGTTTTAATGTTAATCGTTGTCATTTGCGGATCCTTCTCCCACATACCGGCTGTTTGATGCAGCGTATCTTTAGTTTCATCATTGTATTCAATCATTACATCGGTCGGTACCGGGTAGCCGCCAATATTTTTTATGGAAAGCGTATAGCCGTCGGTAGTTTCAGTTAATTTATCTACCGCAATATCCATATAGTGGGTGCTCATAAACCAGTTGCCAAAATACCAGTCCAGGTTTTTACCAGACAGGTCAGAAAAGCTATTGAACATATCCCAGGGTATCGGATGTTTGCCATGCCACCTGTCCATAAATCCTTGCAATGCTTTTTTAAAAACATCATCGCCCAGCATATCTTTTAAGCCAAGGTAAGCCAGTGCAGGTTTACCATATTCGTTGTGCCCCATTGCCTGGCCGCTTAATATATTTACAGGAGTTATCACGGGCACCTGCGTTTCATCACCCGGGTTCATTGCCCAGCCGGCAACTCTAAATTGTTTAAAGAATGCAGTAGCAGCCGTTTTACCCAAATCTGCCGTACCAATCATGTATTCAAATGCAGTCGTCCAGCCTTCATCCATAAACCCATAGCGATGTTCATTAATGCCCATATAAAAAGGAAAGTAACTGTGCCCTACTTCATGCTCTGCAACAAAGCGTTGAAATACATCATCATCCTGCTTGCTGTCATTGGCCATCATCGGATACTCCATATCTGCAAAGCCTTCAATGATAGTGCTTTTTGGAAATGGATACGCTACACCGGGCCAGTTGTTACTGTACCAATCCAGCGAATGCCTGATATGCTCTACCTGGTTGTGAAAGTTTTTAGATTTATCAAAAAACGCCGATTGTGTGCTGGCCCGGCGGCCAGTTGCCTTATCAACCACCACACTGGCAGCATCCCACACATATTGATCGCTGATGCAATAAGCCATATCGCTAATATGCGTTGCCTTCCATTTCCAGGTGTTGGTGGCATTTTGCTTTGTAATTTTTTTCGCCTCAAGATCTTTTTGAGTCACTACGTTTATCACCGCATCGCTTGTTAAACTCTTATTGAATTTACTTAGAAAAGCCGGTTGCAATACGTCTGCTGCATTCAACAAATCGCCGGTTCCCCAAACCAAAAAGTTTTTAGGAACGGTAACAGCAACTGTGTAATCATTAAAATCGTTATAAAATTCCTGGGCATCAGTAAAGTCCATGCGATCCCAACCATGTGTATCATCGTACACCGCTACACGTGGGTAAAAATATGCCAGGAAAAAACTGGTGCTATCCAGCTTGCCTTCCCTGCCGCTTTCTTCACTCAGGTCGTAATGCCATTTAAAACTTAGTTGCACACTATCGCCTGTTGCTACAGGCGATGCTAAGGTAGCGGTGGTCCAGGTACTTGCTTTGGCATCCCTTATTTTTCCTTCCTTGCCATTTTCTAAAAACTCGTCTATATGTATGCCCGTTGTTAAATAATTGGCGGAAGCTGCCCGCTGCCTGGCTGCACCCGGACTATGAATATTCATGATCAGTTTAATAACTATATTCTTAACCGGAGCCGGACTGTTATTTATATAGGTAATGGTTTCGCTGCCCTGCACCGCTTTTGAAGGAGGCGATACCTGTACTTCTATATTATAATGACCGGTATTTTGCCAGTAATTTTTACCGGGCTTGCCATCCATACTGCGGGTGCCTTTTTCGTAGGCAGCCTTAATATTTTCGGGCATAAATAAAGATTGTTGTGCATTCACTTGCGTGTAGGCAACAACGGCAATCAACATAAATATCTGCTTCATTTCAATATTATTTTCAATGAAAATAGTAAAGCTAGGCAGATTAAAAACATTTTATTTTATAAATGGTATGATCACTAAAGTGTTTAAAGGAGTTTTGTCCGGGCTTTGGAGCTTTTATTGAGCTTCGGTGGCAGCCTGTCCCGATTTTTTATCGGGATCGCACACTGGAACTTCATATCATTGGTTGGCTTTTACCAATAAGTATATAGAAGCTATTCGGTAAACAGGCTATTAAATTCTACTATTAAAGGATTATGCAACTTTATAATGTCACCCAACGGATTAACATTTGTCGTTTTTTCTCCATAATAATATCAGTCTTTCAGGCCTTTAAAACAAAGAGGAATCTGTAAAATGAACTTGCTATTTTTTTATCAATTCGGCACTTCCAAAAAGCACATTAAACTGTTGACAATAAATCAGCACATATTTGTATTGGGAGAAATCGGGACTTGTAGTTAATGGATATACCTGGTTGCCGGAAAAGGATTTTAATTTACCCAAATCAATAAAATTAGTTGCCTGCTTTTCCTTTGCCAGGTACAAGTGCAAGTCGGGGCCATTACCAATTTTTATATTTTCCAACGCAACGGAATAAGCATTGTTTTCAAAAAATATCAACGCATTGCCGGTCACCGATTCACCTGGCGCACTTGCAAATATGCCACTGTACTTTGCTGTTCCTTTTATGGTATCAACACCAGGAGCAGGCGTTGTTCCGGGTATAACATCCGTTGCAGGTACTGTTGAAGTTTTGTCGACTTTGGAACAGGATGCTGTAAAAAAAACAACTGCAAACAAAAAATAGAAAATCTTTTTCATAATTACTGGTTACTTTATTAAAACAATTATTGATGATATGCGATGTTGGATAATTTTACAAACATATAACCACCATCGTCCATGATACATACGTATGATAGAGAAAAGGGTTGCAGTTAATCCATATAATAATCAGCGAAGAAATAATAGCCAGCATATACTAATTATAGTACGCTTTTTTGGAAAAAATTGAACGCTCTTTCAAACTATTTCCAGTTACCAATACATTTTGAAACAAACAACTTGCGAGGTTGAAATTGCTGTCAAAAAAATGGCCCGCAAAAATGCCGGCCATTGATAAATTAATCACCAGGTTATTTTTCATCCATTTCCAACAGTAAATTCGATACCAGTGCAGTCCAGCCTGTTTGGTGTGAGGCGCCTAAACCCTGCCCGGTGTCGCCATTAAAAAATTCATAAAATAAATGATGGTCTTTAAAATGAATGTCTGACCATTTTTTTTCTTTCTTATCGTGGTACTGAAATTTACCATCGGCATCTTTGTCAAATATATTTAAGAGCCGCTTCGTAAGCTCATTGGCAATCTCCTTCAGGTTTAACATAATACCAGATCGGGTTGGAAACTCATACGTGTATGAATCACCATAATATTCGTAATACTTCCTAAGCGCATTAATAATCAGGTAATTTAATGGAAGCCAGATAGGGCCACGCCAATTAGAATTACCACCAAACATAGCACTTGAACTTTCACCTGGTTCATACTGAATGCGGTAATCGCTGCCTTTGTATCCAAATACAAATGGATTGTCCTGGTAATGTTTTGATAATGACCGGATTCCAAAATCTGATAAGAACTCATCTTCATCCAACAACCTTTTTAACAGGTGTCCTAACCTATCACCGATCATGATAGCAAATAAATATTTACCATCCTTATTCTTGTTTTCAATATCCGAAATAATGCGGGTTAAATCGGGCCTCGTTTGCCTGATAACCTGTAACCTGTTGGTAAATTCACGCAGCTTTTCAAACATATCGCTGTGCATAATTTCAACAGCCAGTAAAGGAATAATTCCAACCAATGAGCGAACTCTTAAACGCTGGCTCGATCCGTTTTCAAACTGCACTGCATCATAATAAAATGCATCCTGTTCATCCCACAATGAAATATCTTTTTGACCTATGTGATGCATGGCCCAACCAATATTTAGAAAATGCCTGAAAAACTTGGCTGCCGATTCTTCATAAGCCGGGTTGTGCTGCGACAACTCCAACGAGATGCGCAACATATTAATGGCATACATCGCCATCCAACTGGTTGCATCGGCCTGCTGTAATTTTTTAATGCCGGGTGGCATGTGGTTTCTGTCAAATACACCAATATTATCCAGGCCAAGGAAACCACCTTCAAATATGTCTGTACCGTTGGCATCTTTTTGATTTACCCACCAGGTAAAGTTCATCAATAGCTTTTGGAAGGTTCTTTCCAAAAAGTCCCAATCGGAAACACCTGTCTTTTTCTTATCTGCTTCATACACATACCAAACACTCCATGCATGTACCGGTGGATTAACATCACTAAAGTTCCATTCATAAGCCGGAATTTGTCCGTTGGGGTGCATATAATATTCACGCAGTACCAGCAGCAACTGGTGCTTGGCAAAATATGGATCTACATGAATAAATGAAGCTGCATGAAAGGCAAGATCCCAGGCTGCAAACCAGGGGTACTCCCATTTATCCGGCATGGAAATAATGTTTCTGCAAGTAAGGTGTTGCCAGTCGTGATTGCGTTTATGATGCCTGTATGGAGGTGCCTCATGCGGTTCGCCAAAGAGCCACTTAAATACATCGAGGTAGTAAAACTGTTTGGTCCACAACAATCCGCTGATGGAACTCCGCAACAATTCTTTATGCTTTTTAGATAGTTTTTTTTTGGGTGTCAGTGTATCATAAAACTGCTGTGTTTCTGCTTGCCGTACCGCAAATATTTCATCAAAATCTGTCCACGGGTCTGCGAGTTTTGTTTTGCTAAGCCTTACTGTAAATGTTTTTGAACCACCGGCGGGTATTTTTGCCTTTAACCAAATGGCAGATTTGGATCCTTCCTTGTCAGGATTAATAGAATTTTCCTTATTAATTACATAGTTATTAATGCCATCCTTTACAAAATCCGTTTCATTGGGTTTGTGAAAAATCCGTTGACTATTTGTTTCGTTATCACAAAATAATTGCTCCCCACCCTGGTGATAAAAATAATGATCGCCATTACGACTTGAGGTTGTTTTCAGGCAATCATCTGCTATAGAAATTATATTGGGTTTGCTAAAACGAACATTGTGTTTCCAAAAATTACGAAACCAAAGATGTGGCAAAACATGAATGGGAGCCGCTTCCGGGCCACGGTTGAATACCGTTATTTTCATAAGGATATCGTTTATTTCTCCTTTTGCATATTCTATATAGCAATCAAAATAACGGTTATCTTTAAATATACCTGTGTCGAGTAATTCATATTCCGGGCTTAGGCGATCACGCTTGTTCCTCTCCAACAAATCCACATAAGGGAATTCTTTTTGAGGGTACTTGTAAAGGAATTTACAGTAGGCATGCGTGGGTGATGAGTCGAGGTGAAAATATAATTCTTTTACGTCTTCCCCATGATTGCCCTCGCCATTTGTAAGCCCAAAAAGTCTTTCTTTTAAGATGGCATCATTGCCATTCCAGAAAGCTGGTGCAAGACACAAAACCTGCTCACTATCACAAAATCCGCCAATGGCTTCTTCGCCCCATCTATAGGCATAGCTACGGGCAAGATCATGATTTATAAAATTCCAGGTATTTCCTTCTGTACTATAGTCTTCTCTTACTGTACCCCATTGGCGATCAGAAACATAAGGGCCCCACTTTTTCCAGTTTTTGTTGTTGTACGAACGCGAAAGTCGCAGATTCTCCATAGTATTGAAAGTTCCTTGATAAAATTATTTAATGTAACCTAAAGTGACACCATTAATATAAATATATTGATAAATCAACATTATAAATGTAAAATGTACAATTAATCCTGATATTTGAAGTTTTTACATCAATAAGTTAATAAATTATAATTTTTAAAACGCTGAACTGGTGTTACAATTCACTCTGGTTACGTTTATTAAGTTGTTAGGGTATCCCAAACAATATCCAACAAACATTTAAACATCTATGACTTTGCCACGTTACTTTCAGCATTGTAAGGCACGCAAAACCCCGCACAAACCCAGCTTGCAAGAACTAAAAATACCAACGACCCTGCTACCCCTACCCCCATCACCCAACCGAAGGAATCTGCTAAATTTCATCTTCAACATCAGCAAAACATTATCCATTAACAACCCACAATTTTTTAAAACTCTTTCCTGTACACAGTTCCACTTGTTTTCAACATAAAGTGGACAATTCATTAACCTTACCTTAACGTTACAGGTTATTTTTACAATGATTTTGGTTGCAGTTGTTCATTTTTATTTTGGGCAACCACATTAAAAGGGAATCCCGTTAAAGTCTGGAACTATCCCCGTAGCTGTAAACTTCAAATAGAAGTTGTTTAATCTTCACGCCACTGTTGTTACAAACGGGAAGGCATTAAACAACGAAGTAAGTCAGAAGACCTGCCAACAATCTAACAACTAACAAAGCTTTCGGGTGAAAGGCGTATGTACTGATAGTTTAAGCCACCTATTAGCTGGCTAATTTTTCAGCACTATACATTTCACCTGCAAGTAAAAAATAAAAATATTTTACTATGCAATTCGAGGATGAAATTTTATTAAAAGAAAACAAAGACCGCTTCGTAATACTTCCTATCAACTATCCCAAAGTTTGGGAACAATACAAAAAACACGAAGCCAGTTTTTGGACTGCCGAAGAAATTGACCTAAGTGGCGACCAAAAAGATTGGGAAAGCCTCAACGATGGCGAACGTCATTTTGTAAGTCACATATTAGCATTTTTTGCAGCAAGCGATGGTATTGTAAATGAAAATCTTGCAGTAAACTTTATGAGCGAAGTACAGTTGCCAGAGGCCAGGTGTTTTTATGGCTTTCAGATTATGATGGAAAACATACACAGCGAAACCTACGCTTTACTGATTGACACCTACATAAAAAATCCAGAAGAAAAATACAAATTATTTCACGCCATAGACACCATACCTGCTGTAAAGAAAAAAGCAGAATGGGCTTTGCGCTGGATTGACAACGGAAATTTTGCTGAACGCCTTGTAGCATTTGCAGCCGTAGAAGGAATATTTTTTAGCGGCAGTTTCTGTTCCATTTTTTGGCTAAAGAAAAGAGGTTTAATGCCAGGGCTAACATTCAGTAACGAACTCATTAGTCGTGATGAAGGCTTGCATTGTGAGTTTGCCTGTTTGCTTTATAGCATGTTGCAAAATAAATTAACCGAAGAACAGGTACAAGGAATAATAAGCGATGCAGTAGTTATTGAAAAAGAATTTATAACGGAAGCTTTGCCTGTTGGATTAATTGGTATGAATGCAGTTTTAATGCAGCAATACATCGAGTTTGTGGCTGACCGCTGGTTGAGTGAATTAGGCTATTCAAAAATATATAACGCCACCAATCCATTTGATTTTATGGAAATGATTTCATTGCAAGGCAAAACAAATTTCTTTGAAAAAAGAGTGGGCGATTACCAAAAAGCAGGCGTGATGAACAATAATGAACTTCAAACATTTTCAACAGAAGAAGATTTTTAAATACTACTAAACTCCATTAAAATATGTTTGTAATAAAAAGAAACGGAAAAAAAGAATCTGTAAAATTTGATAAGGTAACTGCCAGAATTGAAAAATTAAGTTACAGTCTCAGCCCAATCGTTAATGTAATTGACGTAGCAAAAAAAACTATCGAAGGCATTTATGAAGGTGTGCCAACAACTGAGTTAGACAACCTTGCAGCAGAAACAGCCGCATCCTTAACAATTTCACACCCCGACTATGCAATACTGGCATCAAGAATTGCAGTAAGCAACCTGCACAAGAATACGGTAAAATCTTTCTCGGACACTATGAGAAAGCTGCATCAGTACACAGATAAAGCAACAGGCAAATTACTTCCATTAATTGCCGATGATGTGATGCAGATAATAGAAGATAATGCAGACATTTTAGACAGTACAATTATTTACGACCGGGATTATGCTTTTGATTATTTCGGTTTTAAAACATTGGAAAAATCATACCTGCTAAAGATTGATGGAAAGATTGCCGAACGTCCGCAACACATGTACATGAGAGTGGCGGTAGGCATTCATAAAAGTAATATTGATGAAGCAATAAAAACATATCACTTAATGAGTGAACGGTGGTTTACGCATGCTACACCAACACTTTTTAATGCGGGAACACCCAAACCACAAATGAGCAGTTGCTTTTTGTTGACAATGAAAGAAGACAGCATTGATGGCATTTATGACACCTTAAAACAAACAGCAAAAATCTCTCAAAGTGCTGGCGGCATTGGTTTAGCCATTCATAACATTAGAGCAACCGGAAGTTATATTGGCGGTACAAATGGAACAAGCAATGGCATCATTCCGATGCTACGTGTGTTTAATGATACAGCAAGGTATGTTGACCAGGGTGGTGGGAAACGTAAAGGTGCATTTGCCATTTATCTAGAGCCGTGGCATGCCGATGTATTTGCATTTTTAGATTTAAGAAAAAATCATGGTAAGGAAGAAATGCGAGCAAGAGATTTATTTTTTGCTTTATGGATAAGTGATTTATTTATGAAACGGGTGGAAGCAAATCAGGATTGGAGTTTATTTTGCCCCAATGAGGCACCGGGATTAAGTGACTGTTGGGGAGAAGCATTTGAAAAACTTTATACAAAATATGAAACGGAAGGTAAGGCAAGAAAGACTATCAAAGCCCAGGATTTGTGGTTTAAAATTTTAGAATCGCAAATAGAAACTGGTACACCCTATTTGCTGTATAAAGATGCTGCAAACAGCAAAAGCAATCAGCAAAACTTAGGCACTATTAAAAGCAGTAATCTTTGCACGGAAATTTTAGAATACACATCACCCGAAGAAGTGGCAGTTTGCAACCTTGCATCATTGGCTTTACCTCGTTTTATAATTGATGGGAAATTCAATCACGAAAAATTATATGAAGTAACCTACCAGGCAGCTAAAAATCTTAATACGGTTATTGATAATAATTATTACCCGATAGAAGAAGCTAAAACTTCCAATATGAAACACCGCCCTATTGGTTTGGGTGTACAAGGGTTAGCCGATGTTTTTATTTTATTGCGTTTACCTTTTGAAAGTGAGTTGGCTAAAATGCTAAACAAAAATATTTTTGAAACGATCTACTTCGCTGCCATGACAGCCAGTAAAGATTTGGCAAAACAATTTGGTGCTTACGAAACATTCAAAGGTTCGCCGGTATCAAAAGGGATTTTTCAGTTTGATATGTGGGGCGTTACACCAACTGACCGTTGGGATTGGGCAACATTGAAGGAAGAAGTAAAACAATTTGGGGTAAGAAATTCATTACTTGTTGCACCAATGCCAACAGCATCTACTTCGCAAATATTTGGCAACAACGAATGTTTTGAACCATACACCAGCAATATTTATTCAAGAAGGGTATTGAGCGGTGAGTTTATTATTGTAAACAAACATTTGTTGAAAGATCTTGTGCAGCTTGGCTTGTGGGATAGCGCAATGAAGAATAAAATAATAGCTGCTAATGGTTCTATTCAAAACATAGATGAAATACCAGCCGACATAAAGGAACTCTACAAAACAGTTTGGGAAATAAAGCAACGCAATATTATTGATATGGCTGCCGACCGTGGTGCGTATATCTGCCAATCTCAATCATTAAATTTATTTGTGGATAATCCAACTGCGTCTAAACTTACATCCATGCACTTTTATGGCTGGAAGAAAGGATTGAAAACAGGCATGTATTATTTGCGTACACAGGCAGCCACACAAGCAATACAATTTACGGTAGAGAAACAAGGCAGTAAAGAAGTAGAGCCGGTAATACCAAAATCCGAAATCACAAATCAAAATTTACAAATCAGCAACGATATTGAACCTACACAAACTGATGCACCAACTTGCAGTATGGAAGATGGTTGCGTTAGTTGTGGTTCTTAAAAAAACAGTAATAAAACAACATAAAAAGTAACATTCGCTTTGCTGTATTAGCAGCAATGATCTTGATAGCGGTCATGCAAAAAAGCAAGTTACAATGAAACCATTTTAATTATACAGTATGACATTTGGAAATTATTTCCTCAGATACATTACGATTTCGCTCTTGTTTGTCGTTTCACACGTTAACGCTCAGGATACAGAGCCCTATAAATATCCACAAAGTGAAATTGTAACAATTCATTCCAAAGTTTTGAATGAAGACCGTAAAATTTATATTCATTGCCCTAAACCGGACTCAACAAATTTAGACAAACGATTCCCGGTATTGTATTTAATGGATGGTGAAAATCATTTCGAACTTCTTGCCCAGTATGCCGATTATCTTAGCCGACCAGATGTCCTCGCAATACCTAAAATGATAATCGTGGGCATACCCAATACAGAACGAAGAAGAGACTTAACGCCAACAGTGAGTATAACTGATTATTTAGGCAAACCCGACACCAGTAATTTGATGAAACCCAGCGGAGGAAATGAAATTTTTTTGAAATTTATCAACACTGAGTTAATACCAGCCATTGATAAAAGCCACAAAACGAAACCCTATAAAATTCTTGCAGGACACTCTTTCGGCGGACTTTCATC
>JBDUEK010000029.1:0-64481 GCA_040002495.1 Ferruginibacter sp. | reverse complement strand
GCAACCTGTTTATAGCATTTCGAATTAAATGTTATTGGCTCCATAGGAGCCTCCTAATAAATAAACGAATATCAAAATCAGGCGATCAAGGAAGCTGTGAAAAATAAATAAGAAAGGGCATAAATCCCCAATAACAACCCTGCACATATCTTTTGGATTACATTATAGTTATCAAGAAAAAAAATCTAATTGGGACATAAAAAGCAACAAATAATTAATAATGCCAGCTCCATAGGAGCAACCTGTTTATAGCATTTCGAATTAAATGTTATTGGCTCCATAGGAGCCTCCTGAAAATTAGAGCAATGCTACAACTAACAATTAGGTAAAATAGTAAATATAAATCCGAAAGCCATAGAAAGGACAAATGACAATCTTATATACAACCATTGAAATTAGTTTATTACATTGGGGCATATAATTTAAAAACCTACCATTATGGCAAACACCTTTTCGCAAATCTATTTACAATTTGTATTTGCCGTGAAAAACAGGCAGTCGCTGATCGCAAAAGAAAATAAAGAAGAATTACATAAATATATCACCGGGCTGGTACAACATAGAAAGTCGAAAATGTTGGCGATACATTGCATGCCTGATCATACATATATATTTGTTGGATTTAAACCTGTTATGGAAATATCAGATTTTGTAAAAGAAATAAAAGTAGAAAGTAATGAATTCATAAAAGGCAAAAACTGGGTAGGTAAGAATTTTAGTTGGCAAAATGGGTATGGTGTTTTCTCTTATTCCCAATCACATATTGACAATGTTGTTAAATACATTTTGAACCAGGAACAACATCATCAAAAGAAAACATTCAGACAGGAATATCATCAGTTATTGGAAAAATTTCAAATACCGTTTGAAGAGAAATATTTGTTTGATTTTATTGATTGATGTTTTTAGGAGGCTCCTATGGAGCAATATGCCCGACTTTCGATCACAAAAAATTTAATTAATTGAAGGTATCGAGGCCGGGAAGTGAAAGAGAAGAGCAACAATCATTTATTTGAAAAGTTTCATCGCAGGTATTAAGAATTAAGTAAACCAAGCAATTAAAAGGCAGGTCATGACTATTAAATTAAAATCTGACACATAGCAATTTATTTGTCACATCTCAAAAAAGCTCCATAGGAGCAACCTGTTTATAGAATTTTAAATTAAAAGATATCGGCTCCATAGGAGCCCCCTGAAAAATAATTGTGACCAGTATAAATCACAAATAAAGAACAGATCAAATAAATACTAAGGGGCAACACTATCTCAATCAACCACCGCAAGCTTTGGGTACCATATTAATTGCTTTATTTAAGCCTCACCGGTTGATGCATAATTGCTTCATTGATTATTTGCTGAACATTCTTAGGAGATATTTTTTCAATCAAATAAGCCTGGCCTTCCCCTGCATCGTTCCATATATTGCTCCCATCCGCTGCAACTTCAATATGGCCTTTTTGTAAAGTATAAAATTGCTGATAACCTTTCACCGCAACCAGCACGGCGGTTTCATCCCAACTCATTCTGCCTTCGCTGTCATTTTTATCCATGGGTATACAAAGTTGGAAAACATCTCTTACCGGGCTGATATTTATACCCTGATTATTTATCAACGGTAGCCCTGTTTTTATATCTCTGCCAATTTCAAATCCACTGAATATTACGGGAGTTTTCCAATGCGTAAATACATATTGAGATGAGGCAGCGTCCATCTTAATATTAAATTCCTTTCCTGAAGGAAATCCGCCCGCCATGCTTACCAAAAGTTTTACTTTTTGCTGCACCAGTTCAGCCCCGGTCTGTAATGAGTACTCGTCAGGGCCCGATTTTAATAAATTAGAAAGATTGGTAAAAAACCCAACGGTAATGATTGTCACGCTGGTATCTTTTTGTCTTGCTAATATTTTCCTATACAGTGCTACTGCATCATATGCTTCAATATTATTTTTAATTGAATGCGGATAATGAGCCCGGATGGTATCTGTCCAGTGCTGCCAATCCCTTAGGCTTAATCCGTTTGCGCCGGGTACACCAATTGGAATTTCCGGACGATTGAAGTAAGTATTAAAAACTGAAAACACCGATGCTACACCCTCATAATTTGTACTGGCAACCGTTGCCAGAATATTTACGTAACCACTATCTGCAAATGCATGTAACATAGTAATGGCGCCTACATCATCATAATCCGGCCCCATATCACTATCAAATATTACCGGCTTAGCTTCCGAAGATTGTGCATAAATTAGAACTGACATCAACACCAAAACAACAACAAGAAAATACTTTACCATTACATTAAATTTAAATTCATGAATGCCTGATAAAAACCATTTAACTGTTCAATGTTTTGATATTAACCAAAACAGGTCAATTTAAAAACGTCCTTTTACCCAATTATTTCTTACCCAAAATTTCCTTTTTCAACCTTGCTATTTCTTTTAATAACAAAGGAAAGCCAGGGTAGGGCATACCTCCATGATCGTAACCATCCAGTTCATACAGCCGGGTAGTTTTACTGCCAACTATTTTCATCATCCTAAGCAGGTAGGCATTTTCTTCGTACCGGCCAAGTAGTTCCATTTCACGGTCGCCGGTTATTAGTAACATCGGAGGCGCATCGGCCCTTACATGAAACAGCGGGGCATACTCATCAATGATCGGTTGCGTGTCAGCAATTCCCTTTTCTTTCCTAACAGTAAAATGGGTAATCGCTTGCCCGCTAAAAGGAATCAATCCTGCAATGTTGTTTGCATCAATATTGTATTTGTTTAAATATTTTTTATCCAGCGTTATCATCATGCCCAGGTAGCCACCTGCCGAATGGCCCGATACAAATATCAATTTGCTACTTCCTCCATACTCACCGATATGTTGAAACGCCCAGGCAACCACGGCGGCAGCATCTTCAATATAAGCCGGAGCTTTTACCAATGGCGATAAGCGATAACTAACACCAATAATGGCATAGCCTTTATCTTTTAACTGTTCGGGAAGTTCAGCGTTGCCACCGGTAATGCCACCGCCATGAAACCAAACCACCGTTGCAAAATCCTTCGCACCTTTGGGATAATAAAAATCAAATGTGCATCCCGAATTAATATAGGGATCGTTTTTATTAATTGAATCCGGGTAGTAGTGAATGTCCTTTTCTGTTACATATTGTTGCTGTGCCGCTACCGGCAAAACACTGATCATTAACAAGGAGAAAATAATTTTATGCATTTGTCTATTTTTTGTTTGTAGAAGATGTCAGCTTAATTAGTTGATAAATCGCAGGACTGAATAAGCTGCATTTATTTTATCTCAAAAACATAACTACCCGCAGGAGTCGACTGCCTGTAATAATTATTGGCGGTTTCCTGCTTTACTCCATCCTTATATAATTTTTGCTTGCTGTCTTTTATCTCCAGCACTATTGACGCGGTGGAATTTGCCGGAATGGTTACATGATATACAATCTTATTTCCATTCTTTTTCCAGGAGGAAATGATGGTTCCGAAAGGCCCGTCATGCGATGCTTCAAACTGATTAAGGCCTTTCACAAAATGTGGTTCCAGTAAAATATTTTTAAAGCCCGGTTGTTCCGGATCTGGCTTAATGCCAGCCAAAGCTTTATACATCCATGCGCCAATTTCACCAAACATAATATGGTTCATAGAAATATCTGATTGTGCATCGATGGGCCAGTTTTCATACAAGGTGGTTGCGCCATTTTTTATCCACCATCCCCAGGAGGGAAAATCTTCCTGTGCCGCAACTTTATAAGCTACATCAGCATACCCATTCTCACTAAGGGCATTCAAAATTGCTTTTGTTCCCAGCAGTCCTACATCCAAATGATTGTTATCTGCAGCCACACGTTTAGCAAGATTAGCCGCCACCATGGATTTCAGCGCATCTGGTACAATGCCCCATTGCAATGGAACACTCAACTCTGTTTGAACACCAGCTCCATAAATGCCGGTTTCGGTATTTAAATATTTTTTGTTGATGGCGTCTTTTATCTGTGTTGCCAACTGACTGTATTTTTCAAAGTCGGCTTGCCTGCCCAATATTTTTGCCGCCTTCGAAAGGATGCTTGCATCCACAAAATAATAAACAGATGAAGTAAACTCAACCGGTGTTTTTGATTTCACAGGCACCCAGTCACCCAATCCCCAGGTTGTTAATCCTTCCGGTGCAATGCTGTTAATATGATCTACATAGCGATGTATGTTTTCATAACAATCTGCCAGTGTTTTTGCATCACCATAAAACAAATAAATGTTCCAGGGAATAAGGGCAATCGTGCTCGTCCAATCCGGCCCGTTACCCCATTCATAACCCCAACCATCAGAAGGCACGATGGACGGCAACACGCCATTGGGCTGTTGTTCATCTCTATGATCTGCCATCCATTTTCCATAAACTGTGATGCCATCAAAATTATACAACCCGGTTTCCACAGCAATATGTGCATCGCCGGTCCAACCGTTTTTTTCACGTTGCGGACAATCAGTCGGGTAACCAAACAGGTTCGACAAATAAGAGTTATTGGTTGCTTCCCAAATTTTATTAATCAACGGATTCGATGAACTGATATGTCCAACACCCGGCACATCGCTGTGCATAAAATAACCAGTCAAACTTGTTGCATTTAGTGTAATCGGTTTACTGCTGGTGATCTCTACATATTGAAAACCCTTGTAATTAAAATGCGGCATAAATGTTTGATCATTGCTGCCATTCGTAATATAAATATCTGTTTGAAAAGGGTCTGACTGATCTGTTGGCCGGTAATGCACATCAATATTGGACAAATCAACATGGCCATTTTTATACAATCGTTCGCCATGCTTCAAACGTATAACCGTACCGGCTTCAGCAGTTACCTTCAGTTGACTTACGCCGCTGATATTTCTACCAAGATCAAACACATAATTGGTATCATTGATCTTGTTCATTGCTTTTGCAGCAACAGTTGTTACGTTGCGAATTGGGTGCATCACCTGTGCGGTAATATTGGCCGAAGGTGCCGAACGAACCATACTGTTTTTCCAGGCTGAATCATTGAATGTATTGGTGTTCCAGCCCTTCTGCTCTAGTCTTGAATCATAATGTTCGGCAGTGTAAATGCTGTTAAAAATTATCGGGCCAGTCGATGTTTTCCATGAGTTATCCGTTCGAATTACTTCAGTAGTTCCGTCAGTATATGTTATACGCAGATCCATACAAAACGTAGGCCTTGCACGCCAGGGCGCTTCATGAAAATACCATACAGCAGTTGACTGGTGATTGTACCAACCGTTGCCCAATACAACACCCAATGTATTTTTTCCCTTTTGCAAAGCAGCCTTCACATCGTAGGTGACGTAGAGATTCCGTCTATCAAAACGGGTGTACATCGGATCCATCCGGTGATCACTTATTTTATTGCCATTTACAGACAATTCATATAAACCGGCAACAGCGATGTAGGCTCTTGCCGATTTTATTTTTTTAACCGCATCAAAGGTTTTTCTAAAATAGGGGGCAGGCTTCAGGTTTTCATCCCTGGTATCGCTGATCCATGCGCCCTGCCAGTTGCTCATTTCCATCATGCCGGTTTCAAAACTGGCAATGGCCGAAACTGTCTGCTGGTTGGCGGCGTTGCTCCAGGCTTTTACCGTCCAGTAATATTTTGTAAAAGGTTGTAAATTTTTCCCGGCATAAGTTACCAACTGTACAGCCGAATTTATTTTTCCTGTTTGCCAGTAATTTCCATTTTCGGCTACCAGTGCCAGTGAGTCTGTGCCGACAAATACCAGGTAAGCAGTTTGCACGGCACGGTTGCTGTTATCTTTTATTTGCCACAAGAGGCGTGGCTTTGGGGCATCTATCCCTAAAGGATTCACCAGGTATTCGCACTGCAGGCCGGTTATTACCGACTGTCCGATACTATATAATCCAATTGTTGAAAAAATTAAGCCGAGTAGTGAGCGTCTGATTGATAAATGCATGTCTTACTTAAAATACTGGTGTTAAAAATTCCATTTTCTATTTTTCCAAAACTACTCCCTTTTATAAGTAAAGCATAACTGTTTTTTTTGTCCGGGCATTACCTAAGGCTCATCATTTGCGGCGTCGCACTCTTGTACATTTGTTTATAGCTCATCCTTCATTAACATCTATATAACTTGAGTATTTAAAATTGTCATTAGCTACCTATTGATTGCAAAAAATAAGAATAACGCTGCTCCATCTAAAAGAGTATTCTCCAGCAGTTTTATAAACCAACTGAATTAAATAAAAAACTAACCGTATCCTTCGTCTAAAAAACGGCCCTGTTTGTACGACAATTTTATTTCGTCACAACGCCAGAAGGTAATGCCTGTGGTGTAGTGGTAGGGCCATACACCACAATTTTTCCGTTCTGTACTTTCATACGATCAATGAATACAACGCGGTACTCACCAGTAGCAAGCGTTCTGCCATGATATACACAAAACATTTCTTTTCCATCCGGCGAATAAGTAACACTGTTATGACCGGTGCCGGTTACATTTCCACCCGCTGCTGTATTCTTCTGCAATACAGGATTATTGGATGCTTTTATAAACGGCCCCAATGGGCTCTTTCCTGTTGCATATCCTACGGCATAATTTTTACCGGCAAAATGATTGGCCGAATACATAATATAATAAATACCATCCTTCTTAAAAGTAACAGAGCCTTCTGTCCATCTGCGGTTTACTTCCTGCGAAGTAACCGACCTGCTTTCCCATTCAGCCTGTTTGTCTTTCATACTTACCGGTGGCCTCAACAACAAAACGGGTTCACCAATTACTCCTGAAAAATCGGGTTTTATTTCAATGCCGTACACCCAGCTTTCTTCAATTTTATCAAACCAGGCTTTTTGTTTGGCAAGCGTTGCCACATCACTTTTTACGGCGTGTTTATAACAACACCTGGAATAATATAAATAGGTTTTTCCATTGTCGTTAAAAAACACGTTCGCATCAATGATGGGATAGCCGGGATCAAATAGTGGCTTATCCGACATTTCAATAAACGGGCCTTCAGGCTTGTCAGCTACTGCAACGCCAATTTTAAAATTCTCTAATTCGTTTGTGGGATTAACCTTCCATTGTGCGCTAAAAAAAAGGTAGTATTTATTATTTACCGCATACACTTCAGGTGCCCAGAATGCACCCATGCCCCAGCTTTTATCCGTATTCCCATGATACACTTGTCCAACCGGCTTCCAGTTTACGAGGTCTTCCGATACATAAGCAGAAAAACCGTCTTTGGCTCCACCACCGGTTCCATACATATAATATTTACCATTGGCCTGTAACACATATGGATCACCAAATTTTACCGGGATTGGATTTGAATATTTTCCATGATCCATGGATGCAGTTGTTGTTTGTGCTTTAGGTTTTAAAGAAAACACGGAGAGCATGGATAGTACACAGATTATTTTTTTCATTGCAAGGCATTTTAATAGTTGTTGACATCAGGTTCGCTTATGTCTATATTTGAACAGCAATCCAGGTAAAATTGTTTTGCCAGATGAGTACTGTTTGTGAGAAGAAATTTTTAACCGATCACCAACCGTTTGCGCAAACTAAAAAATTCTACGGGGTTAAAAAGTGAATATAAACTGTATGAATCAATTTGAATAATAATTGTATGAGGTTGAATGGCAAAACGAATAGTTCGGCTGTTAATTTACATACTTCGGCTAAAAGTTTCTGAAGAAGCAACTATATTGCAATGCGTAAATAAAAATTGGGTAACCCTTAATTATTAACTCTCCCGATTGCTGCTGAACATAATAATTTCAAAATAATATGAAAAAAACCTTACTTCTTTTTGGAGTCCTGGCAAGTTTAAAATTTACAGTAAATAGCCAAATAGTTACAACAATATCTGATCCTGTTGAATGGATCAATCCTTTAATGGGCACAGATTCAAAACCCAGCATGTCTAACGGAAATACCTATCCATCTATCTGTGTTCCCTGGGGTATGAATTTTTGGATGCCGCAAACCGGTTCAATGGGAGATGGTTGGGCTTACCAGTATAGTGCAGATAAATTACGCGGTTTTAAACAAACGCATCAGCCATCGCCGTGGATGAATGATTATGGACAGTTTGCAATTATGCCCGTAACAAGGCATTTAAAATTTCAGCAGGATGAAAGAGCCAGTTGGTTCTCTCATAAGGCAGAAGTTGCAAAGCCATATTATTATAGTGTTTACCTGGCCGATCATGATGTAACCACTGAAATAACGCCTACAGAAAGAGCAGCGCAGTTCCGCATTACTTACCCGCAATCCGACAGCTCTTTTCTTGTGTTGGATGCGTTGGACAAAGGTTCTTATGTAAAAATAATTCCGAAGGAAAATAAAATCATTGGATACACCACCAAAAACAGTGGGGGTGTACCTGCTAATTTTAAAAACTATTTTGTTATTTATATTGACAAGCCTTTTACATTGGCTTATGGCTGGCAAGGCAACACCTTAACAAAAGAGTCGCTGGAAACAACAGCCGATCACGCCGGAGCTGTCATTGGATTTAAAACATTTCGTGGTGAGAAAGTTGGAATAAAAGTGGCTTCGTCTTTCATCAGTTTTGATCAGGCCGAACAAAATTTAAAAAGCGAGTTAGGTAACGATGCATTTGATGTAACCAAAGCAAAAGCCAAAGCTGCCTGGAACAAGCAATTGAATCGCTTATTGGTGGAAGGTGGCACAGTAGATCAAACCCGTACATTTTACTCCTGCCTGTACCGTACGTTGCAATTTCCACAAAAGCATTATGAGCTGGATAAAAGCGGGAAGATTGTGCATTACAGTCCGTACAACGGAAAGGTATTGCCAGGCTATATGTTTGCGGGCACCGGATTTTGGGACACATTCCGGGCACTATATCCTTTCTTGAATTTCATCTATCCTTCCATTAATAAAGAGATGCAACAGGGCCTGGTAAATGATTATAAGGAAAGTGGTTATTTACCCGAATGGAGCAGCCCCGGATTAAGAAATGTGATGGTGGGTAATAACTCTGCTTCCATCGTTGCAGATGCATACTTAAAAGGATTAAGAGGGTATGAAATAAACACTTTGTATGAAGCGCTGATTAAGGATGCCAACACCGAGGGTCCGATAGATGCAGTTGCACGTACAGGCGTTGAATACTATAACACGTTGGGTTATGTGCCTTATGATGTTAAGATCAATGAGAATGCGGCAAGAACACTTGAATATGCCTTTGATGATTTTTCAATTTACAAATTAGCGAAAGCATTAAAACGTCCTGCTGCAGAAATTGAATTGTATAAAAAACGTTCACAGAATTATAAAAACCTGTTTGATCCCGAAACAAAATTAATGCGTGGAAAAAATAAGGATGGCAGTTTTCAATCCCCGTTCAATCCATTCAAATGGGGCGATGCATTTACTGAAGGCAACAGTTGGCATTATAGCTGGAGTGTGTTTCATGATATTGAAGGTTTAAAACAATTAATGGGTGGTAATAAAATGTTTATTCAAATGCTGGATTCTGTATTTGTAATGCCACCATTATTTGATGAAAGTTACTATGGACAAGTTATTCATGAGATAAGAGAAATGCAGATTATGAATATGGGACAGTATGCACATGGCAACCAACCCATTCAACATTTCACCTATTTATACGACTATGGTGGAGAGCCCTGGAAAACGCAATACCATGTAAGAGACGCCATGAACAAATTATACAAACCCACACCGGATGGATATTGTGGCGATGAAGACAATGGCCAAACATCTGCATGGTATGTATTTTCATCCATGGGATTTTATCCTGTTTGTCCGGGTACCGACCAATATGTAGTGGGAACTCCATTATTTAAAAAATTGACCATCAATTTTGAAAACGGCAAGCAATTAAAAATAGCTGCACCCGAAAACAACGATCAGAATTTCTATGTAAAAAGCCTGCTGTTCAACGGCAAACCGGTTGATAAAAACTGGCTCAGTCATACTGAATTACAAAAAGGTGGTACCCTGCAATTCGGTATGAGCAATGTTCCAAATAAAAGCAGGGGCACTCAACCTGCAGCGTTTCCCTATTCATTTTCAAACGAGCAACAATAGTTTAGTATGGTTTTAAGCAGATGTATTTTTTATGTGTCAATCGGGTTGATTTTAAGTGTAACAGGTGTTGCTCAAACGGCTGAAGGCAATAAAGAAAATGCACATTATTGCAAGGAAACAATTGCGTTACAAAATGCTATTGATAAAAATTTCTTCGAACCTTCAGCAGGATTTTATAAAGAAACGGTAACGGTTGAAAAAGATAAAAATGCTTACTCATATTTATGGCCATTATGCGGACTGATACAAGCCAATAATGAAATTGATAAATTAACGGGCGGTACAAAATTAATAGCCAGCATACTGAATATTATACAAAGGTATTATGATCCTGCACCACCTTCGCCGGGCTATGCTTCTTACATCATGAAGTATAAAGGTGGCGACCGGTTTTACGATGATAACCAATGGATTGGCATTGCCTGTATGGATGCATATGAAAGAGAAAAGAAACCGGCATTGGTACACCAAGGCAAATTAATTTACCAATACATGATGACAGGTTTTGACAGCGTTTTAGGCGGTGGGCTTTATTGGCAGGAGAATAAAAAAGTTTCAAAAAATACCTGCTCTAACGGACCCGGAATTATTCTGGCACTTCAACTATACCAGGCAACAAAAAAACAAACCTATCTAGATACTGCACTGATGCTGTACAATTGGGTAAACAAGCAATTAAAAGCACCATCGGGTTTGTATTATGATAATATGCAGATTGGTAGCCACGAAATTGGTAAGGCCATTTTTTCTTACAACACCGGCACGATGCTTCAATCAAATGTTTACCTGTATGAAATCACAAAGGATAAAAAATATTTAACTGAAGCCATCGCCATTGCCGATAGTTCGATGACTTACTTTTATGGCAGTGGAAAGTTCAGGGATGACTACTGGTTTAATGCGGTGTTGTTAAGGGGTTACCAGCATCTGTTGAAATACTACAGCGATAAAAAATATATCAGTGCCTTCCGGGTTTGTACAGAAGAAGCCTTGCTGAATAATAAAAATTCATTGGGTTTAATGGGAAAAGAGAAACCGCTGGAACTGGTGCCACAATCCGGCATGTTGGAAATACTGGCCCGTTTTGCATATCTTGAAAACTCGAATCAATTATAATTTTTTTAAAGGCTTACACAAATAAATAAATAGTATGAACACAGATAACTGGCATAGCATTCAAAAGTATTTAGTTGTTTGCTGCCTGCTTTTTTCTATAAACTCTTTTAGCCAGGTTGATGCTGGAAAAACGGATGTGAACATCCAGGTTAATTTTGAAAAAACAATTCAGCCGTTAAACCCCATCTGGGCCTGGTTTGGTTATGATGAGCCGAACTATACCTACATGAAAGATGGCAAAAAATTATTGAGCGAACTGAGTCAGTTAAGTAAAGTGCCGGTGTATGTAAGGGCTCATAGTTTGCTGGTAACCGGTGATGGAAAGGCTGCTTTAAAATGGGGAAGTACCAATGCGTACACAGAAGATGATAAAGGAAATCCCATTTATAACTGGACAATTGTTGACAGCATTTTTGACACCTATATACAACGCGGTATGAAGCCCATTGCGCAGATTGGATTTATGCCAAAAGCGCTCTCATCAAAACCAGAACCTTACCGCCACAACTGGGGGCCCGATCAGAAATACGGAAATATTTTTACGGGTTGGGCCTATCCTCCAACAGATTATAAAAAGTATGCAACGCTTGTATTTGAATGGATAAAACATTCAGTACAACGTTATGGAAAAAAGGAAGTAGAAAGCTGGTATTGGGAACTTTGGAACGAACCGGATATCGATTACTGGAAAGGAACAACAGAAGAATATATTAAGCTGTATGATTACGTTTCGGAAGCAGCAAAAAGAGCACTACCTGGTATTAAAATAGGAGGGCCGGAAACCACCGGGCCTGGTTCGCAGAAGGCTGCATTGTTTCTTAAAACATTTTTAGATCACATTGTAAATGGTAAAAATTCAGTTACCGGAAAAACAGGCGCTCCGCTTGATTTTATTAGCTTTCATGCAAAGGGACAACCACAGTTGGTGAATGGTGTTGTGCAAATGAATATGGGCAAACAATTGCGTGATATAGATAAAGGCTTTGAAATTGTAGCATCTTATCCAACATTAAAAAAATTGCCCATCATCATCGGCGAATCGGATCCAGAAGGTTGTGCAGCATGCTCCGAAGATTTTAGTCCGCAAAACGCTTACCGCAACGGCACGATGTATTCAAGTTACACCGCCGCTTCCTTTGCTCGTAAATACGACCTGGCAACTAACCGTGGCGTTAACCTGAAAGGTGCTGTAACCTGGGCCTTCGAATTTGAAGACCAACCCTGGTTCCGCGGTTTTCGTGACCTTGCTACTAATGGCGTTGACAAGCCTGTGCTGAATGTTTTTCGCATGTTTGGAATGATGCAGGGAAGCAAAGTTGCTGTTAGTAATGACCTGGCTTATGATTACAAATTGATCCGTGACTCAAGCGTACGGGGAACCTTATCCGATATAAATGCATTGGCTTCAAAAGATGAACACAGTGCAGCGGTGATGACATGGAACTATCACGATGTAAATAAAACAGACGTACCGTCTTCTTCCATAAGCCTGCACCTGCAAGGATTACCTACAAAGAAAATATTGATGACACATTACAGAATTGATGGAGAACATAGCAATTCATACGAAGCATGGAAAAAAATGGGGTCGCCTAAAAATCCGACAACAGAACAAATTAGTATTCTTGAAAAAGCAGGCCAGCTTGCATCCATTGGATCACCGGAATGGGTAGAACCAAAAAATGGATCATTAGATTTAACCATTGATTTACCAAGGCAAGCTGTATCGCTGATAAAATTTGACTGGTAGGTTTAATTGGAGATTGAACATTTATAAAACAATAATTAAGGATGCTAATTGCGCTTTTAACACCTACTAATTTTACAAAACCAGGAGGATATTCTGGCGATGTAATAAAAAATTATAATGTAGACAGGAATCGTTCTTTTTAGCAGAATTAATTGCCTGGAAAATGTAGAAGAAGATTCCAATTTAGTACCTTTCGATTATACATTACCACGCATCGCTTTGTTCACGGTTATTTCAAAACAATAAACGGAACTACAGAAAATATGATTAAAATTTGTTACACTAAATAGCCCTTTCTAATTAAACTAAAATTGAGGTCTGGTTGTAATAAATAACCATGCAAAAACAAACCATTTTGAATATCACTTTAAATTAAAAAGACTCATTTATGGGAGAAATACAAATCAAAAAATCATCAAAAGCATATGATGTAGTCATTGTAGGTTCCGGAGCAGGCGGAGGAATGGCGGCCTATGTATTGGCAAATGCAGGCATAAAAGTTTTGTTGCTGGAAGCCGGGCCATTTTTTGATCCCCGGGTAAATTCATCACAATTAAAATTTCCATATGAGTCTCCAAGAAGAGGTGCTGGTACAACCCGCCCTTTTGGTGATTTCGATGCGGCATTCGGTGGCTGGGAAATTGAAGGTGAACCTTACACAAAAAAAGATGACACCCAGTTCGACTGGTTTCGATCGAGGATGTTGGGTGGACGAACCAATCACTGGGGACGTATTTCTTTAAGATTCGGACCAAAAGACTTTCAACCAGATGATGGTGTGAGTGAAAGATGGCCGATCACTTATGATGAAGTAAAACCCTTCTATGATAAAGTTGACCAAATGATTGGTATTTATGGTACCGCAGAAGGTTTACCAAATGAACCAGATGGTTTGTTTATGAAACCTCCAAAGCCAAGGCTACCAGAGCTTTTTATTATGAAAGGTGCGGCTAAAGCAGGGGTTAAAGTTATTCCGGGAAGAGGCGCTGTTTTAACAGAACCATTAAAGGATAACAAAGACAGGGCTACTTGTTTTTACTGCGGCCAATGCGGCAGAAGTTGTAAAGTATATGCCGATTTTTCTTCCTCCTCCTGCCTGGTTATCCCTGCTTTAAAAACAGGCAACCTCGAAGTAATTTCCAATGCAATGGTACGGGAAGTGTTAACTGATAAAGAAGGAATGGCAACGGGTGTTTCTTATGTAAGTAAAGACGATATGCAGGAATACCAGGTAAATGGTAAAACTGTTATTCTTGCCGCAAGTGCGTGCGAATCTGCAAGAATTATGTTGAATTCAAAATCTACTATTTATCCAAACGGATTGGCAAACAGCAGCGGCCTGGTAGGCAGGTACCTGCAGGATTCTACCGGTGCTTCACAGTCTGGTATGTTGCCGCAATTGCTCGATCGTAAACGTTACAACGAAGATGGTGCAGGTAGTATTCATATTTATGGCCCATGGATGGAAGACAATAAAAAATTGGATTTCCCGAGAGGTTACCATATTGAATTTGGTGGTGGAATGGGAATGCCGGGATATGGATTTGGAGGCAATATTGCTTCCATGAATGGTAAGTTTCCTGGCCCAGATGGCAAGATGAAAGAAGCCGGCGGATATGGAGCCGGATTAAAAAATGATTATCGTCGTTTTTATGGAACTTCATTCGGTATGGCCGGTCGTGGGGTGGGTATGGCCCGCTACGATAACTACTGTGAAATTGATCCGAATGTTGTAGACAGGTATGGTATCCCGGTGTTGCGGTTTCATTATAAATGGAACAACGATGAAATCAACCAGGCCAAACACATGCAGGAAACTTTTACAAGAATCATTCACGAAATGGGCGCCATTCCTTTAAGCGATCCGCATAGTGCAGATGACATGTGGGGACTTGAAGCGCCGGGTCGTATTATACATGAAGTAGGTACTGCCAGAATGGGTAACGATCCCAAAAAATCGGTACTCAACAAATGGTGCCAGGCGCATGATTGTAAAAATCTTTTTGTAGTGGATGGGGCACCAACCGTGCAGCAGTCCGATAAAAATGCCACCTGGACAATCCTTGCATTATCTATGCGTACTTCAGAGTATATCGTGGAGCAAAATAAAAAAGCAAACATTTAATTAACCTTTTATAAAATATAATTTATGAACAGGCGTGAATCGTTAAAAGCATTAAGCATCGGTACCATTTCAGCCGGATTGTTATTGGAAGCATGTAATCCAAAACCACCGGTTGCAACCGCCGACGCAGCAGCAGAAGCAGCGGCAGCCACTGCAGACCGCCAGGCTGTTGAAATTGAGCGGGATAAAAAGTTGAAAGAAGAAACATTTTTTACCCCACATGAAATGGCTACCATCACTGTATTGGGAGATATCATTATACCAAAAGATGAAAAGTCGGGAAGCGCATCAGACGCTAAAGTGCCGGAGTTTATTGAGTTCATTGTAAAAGACATGCCTTACCACCAGTTGCCCATGCGTGGTGGTTTAAAATGGCTGGATATGCAATGCTTCAGCAGGTACAACAATCCATTTACCGACTGCGATCAAAAGCAACAGATTGAAATGGTTGATGAAATTGCTTACCCCGGAAAAGCAAAGCCTGAAATGCAACAGGGCGTTGCATTTTTTGATAGAATGAGAAACCTGGTTGCCAGTGGATTTTTCACCACCAAAATGGGCATCAACGACCTGGGGTATGTGGGCAACAAACCAAATATTTGGGAGGGTGTTCCGGAAGATATCATTAAGCAGTATGGATTAGAGGATGTAAAATTCACCTAACATTCATTAAAATGTATACTTCGAAAGGGATAAATTAGTGAGGGTTTAAATTGTTTTTGTCTTTTAACCTTAGTAGAATTGTTCCATAAATACCGGGTACCTTATTCCCTTATTCTCAATGACGGTAATAAGGTCTGGTCATTTCAAACGATTAGAATTCTACTAAGGTTTTTCTCAACAGCGATAGAACAACTGATCTGATAGATCGGATCATTGTTTTATCCCTTGCGTAGAATGAGTATCCTGTTTCAATAGAAGCAGCATACTTTTTTAAAGCTCTTTTCACTTGCATTTATTTTATTGTATGCTGCCATTTAATCGCAACACCCCATGAATAACATCGCAGAAATAAGAGGGGACATAAAAACTTACTTTGACCCATCAAAATTGATTGAAGGTAGTGCTGAGACGAGTGTTTCTCCAAGTGGAAACTATAGGCTGGACACCTCTTCTTACAACCAAACCAAACCTAATTGTAATTGGAGTGTGACTAAAATTGAAATCTTTGATAATAAATCAAATGAAATAGCATTTTCTTTTTTCTGCAATGACGACCAATTTTTCTATTCCTGGCTTACTCATGGCCCCATGGAATATTTTATTTGTGCAGAAGATATTTTTGGTGGCCAAACTATCATTGACTTGACAAGAAAAAAAATGGAAAGTTATTCTCCAAATGAAGATGGGTTTATTTGGACAGACTTTCATTTGTCGCCAGACGGTAAACACTTAGCAACGATTGGTTGCTATTGGGCTTGCTCATTTGTTATTAAACTATTTGATTTCACAAACCCATTAAGTTTGCCCCTGACGGAAATAAAAGAAATTGAGTTACTTGACAATGATGAAATTATTTCCGGTTGGACAGACAATGAAACTATAAAAACAAAGGGCATCAAAAGAGAACGAGAGACAGAATATTGTAGTGATGGAAGCCAACGTAAAAAAACAATAAGTGAGAAAAATGTCGAAAGGCTCATAAGTATCAATGGCGGTTTACATGTGGTTTAGTAATAAACTGACGGATCGTTGTCTAGTCCATCGCCAAGCATTGTTCGAAATATGCATCGCTTCAACCGGTAAATAAAAAAACAATAACCTTTATTCAACTCACCAACAATCATAACTATCATGAAAAAACTGTTCGCACTATTCATTATTTCCGGGATGCTCGTTTCCTGTGCAGGTACAAAAAACAAATCATCCAATGGCTGGCACAGCCTTTTTGATGGCAAAACGCTTAATGGCTGGAAGGTGGGTGATAATGCCCAAACATTCAGCGTACAAAATGGCACCATCGTTGCCAACGGCAATGTAGCACACTTGTTTTATGAAGGAGAGGTAATGAACCACCAGTTTAAAAACTTTGAGTTTAAAGCACAGGTAATGACAACGGCTGGTTCCAATTCCGGCATCTATTTTCATACAGCATTTCAGCAGGGTGGATGGCCGGAAAAAGGCTATGAAGTGCAGGTAAATAATTCGCATACCGACTGGCGCAGAACAGGCAGTTTATATGCCATACAAGACGTGAAGGAAGTGTACGTTCCCGACAACCAATGGTACACCGAATCCATAACAGTACAGGGTAAAAAAGTAATCATCAAAATCAATGATAAAACAGTAGTAGAATATACAGAACCGGACAATGTTGAACGGCCCGAAGGGATGAAAGGCCGGGTGCTTTCATCAGGTACATTTGCTTTGCAGGGGCACGATCCCAACAGTAAAGTTTTCTTCAAAGATTTGATGGTGAAAGGACTGCCTGATTAGTAATCATTGTTTAAATATCCACTAGCGGGTACAGGAGTTTACTTTATAATTTATAGTTTGCTATGAACATAAAAAATAAAACACGATGCAACATATTATTTCATTGTGCTTGTTTGTATTGTTTGCAGGTACAGCATTCGCACAAATAGTAAAACCAACACCACCCGTAACACCGGTTGTACATCCCAAACCACCGACACCGCAGGTTGTAAAGCCAACACCGGCAGTGATACAACCTCCTAAAACGGTATCAAGTTCACCAATGGTTGATCATACTGATATACCCGGCAATCCTGTTTTTCCTGGCTGGTATGCAGATCCGGAGATTCGTATTTTTAATCATCAATACTGGATATATCCAACTTATTCTGCCAAATATGAAGAGCAGGTTTTCATGGATGCATTTTCATCCAACGATCTCGTACATTGGAATAAGTCTGCCCATGTGTTGGATACTGCCAATGTTAAATGGGCACATAAAGCTGTGTGGGCGCCTTCCATCGTAGAAAAGGAAGGAAAGTATTATTTATTCTTTGGAGCCAATGATATTCAAAATGATCAGGAGGTTGGCGGCATCGGAATTGCAGTTTCAGATAATCCCGCAGGGCCATTCATAGACTATCTGGGAAAGCCATTAGTTGACAAGTTTTATAATGGTGCACAACCCATCGATCAATTTGTTTTTAAAGATAAAAACGATCAGTATTATTTGATCTACGGTGGATGGGGGCATTGCAATATTGCCTTATTAAAAAATGATTTCACCGGCTTTGAGCCTTTTGAAGATGGCAGTATTTTTAAAGAAATTACGCCTAAGGGTTATGTGGAAGGTTCCTTTATGTTTTTGAAAGATAACAAGTATTATTTCATGTGGTCAGAAGGTGGCTGGACAGGCCCAAACTATTCAGTAGCCTATGCTATTGCGGATTCACCTTTAGGCCCTTTTCCCCGGATCGGTAAAATATTACAACAGGATTCCACCGTGGCAACAGGCGCAGGCCATCATTCGGTAATACAGGACCCCGCCACAGAAAAATGGTATATCGTTTATCACAGAAGACCATTAGGCGAAACAAACGGCAATCATCGGACAACTTGTATTGATGAAATGTATTTTGATGAAAATGGATTTATAAAGCCCGTAAAAATTACCATGATGGGAGTAAGGGCTGCACCGATCCGGTGATGAAAATAATTT
This sequence comes from Ferruginibacter sp., assembly GCA_040002495.1. Lineage (GTDB taxonomy): Bacteria > Bacteroidota > Bacteroidia > Chitinophagales > Chitinophagaceae > Ferruginibacter. The sequence goes on along the minus strand of JBDUEK010000029.1, from coordinate 45,744 downwards.
TGCAAATCTTTAAAACAATACAGCAAAAATTTTGTGATAAAATTCAGTATAAGCAATCTCTCCAGGAAAAACTTTTCGTAACAGATGCACCGTCTTTTACCAAAATTAAAAAGGCTGCACTTTTTTAGTACAGCCTTTTAATTATTTTTTTATCGTTCTGTGGGCTTTGCCGGCCTGGTTCTTTTTGCAAACATTTTTATATGTGTGGAATTATTTTTCCATATATCATGTCCATCATAATACAATGTTTTCTTTTCACTGTCTTTCTTAATGGAATAATTGGCGGGTAAACTTGCTGCACTTACCCATTTACCGGCTGCATCCGGATACCAGTAAGAATTAGCTGATATATCGAAATATACGTTCAATTCAGGGTAATAATCAAACTTTAATCGGGTGCTGCTTTCTGTTTGTGCCTGCGCTAATCCGGCAATAAAAATAAACGACAAAACTGCGATCACTTTTTTCATATGCTTATTTTTTAATTCATCAATAGTTATTTTACCATACATATTACCAACACTGTGCCTAAAATACGAAATATGCTGTTGCTGGGTCTCAATCTTGCCTTATAGAATGAATTAGAGGCATCATTTACAAGTTAATTATGACTTCAATAAAATGTGCAATAGGATTGATTGCGGTTGAATTAAATCGTTAAAATCTTCAACCCAATTAATTATATTGTTAAATTGCTCAACGGATACAAACGTAGAACTTACATTTTTTATCAATCGTACCCAACTAAGAAAAAACAATAAAATTCAGCAAAGGAAATGCAACACAAAGTGATCTATATTATGGGTGTTTCAGGTAGTGGAAAAACAACCGTTGGACAGAAATTATCAAAAAAAACAGGCTATCAGTTTTATGACGCAGATGATTTTCATTCTGCAGAAAATAAAGCGAAAATGAAGCAAGGTATTGCGCTTACTGATCAAGACCGCTGGCCCTGGCTTGAAAATATACATCAATTTGTTATTGAAAAACTCAAGACAGAAAATATCATCCTTGGTTGCTCTGCATTAAAAAAAGTGTACCGAAAAAAACTAAGCCAGTCAATAGAAAAGAACTGCCGATGGTTCTTTTTAGAAGGCGATTATAAAACCATCCAGGGCCGGCTTGAACATAGAAAGGGACATTATATGTCGCCAGGTTTATTACAATCTCAGTTTGATGCGCTTGAAATACCCGCCACTGCAAAAAGAATCGACATCAAACTTTCTCCCGATGCAATTACTGATAGCATCATTTCCTCCATCAACAATAACTAGTGTAAAGTGCGAATTGGCAATAGTGAATGGCCAATGGTTCATTAACACCATTTCAGAATTTACAAATCAAAACGTCCTTTTGTTCTTAACATAACGCTAGTGTTATGTCATGCACCAGGTGACGTATTAATTTGTTGGTTCTCCCGACCAGTCTTTGACAAATCAAAGTTGACATAACGCTAGTGTAGTTTGGGTGACAATTCCATTTGGTTAAATAGTGCTAATTTTATATTTGGAAAAATATTGTTTCCCTGCAACCCTTTTTTTATAAGGAACGTATAATCAGTTATAGCAGCTATCAAAGGATTTCATGGAAACAAAACTTTATCCGATTATCTGTTGAATGCCGGAACATTCGCTGATTTATCATACTACAATTTTTAAATAAAATATTTCAACCACGGATTAAGGTTTGGAAAAAACAATTACAATAATAGCAGGTTGCAGAGAAAACAACCATAAATATCAAAAGATACTTTATGAAAGTCACCGTGCATTTGCTTTGAAAATCGTTTTTCGATACATCTATAATTATGAAGAAGCTCTGGAAGTAACGAATGATGGATTTGTAAAGTTTTTTAAAAGTATAGAAAAATTCAGGTGCGAAAACGAAGCAGATATCGACAAGGTGTTGGGTGGTTGGATAAAGCGCATTATGGTTAACACATCAATTGATCTTTTACGAAAGAAAATGTTGTTGCCCGAAATAGGAGGAATACCGGATTATGTTTGGGAAATTAAAGACAAAGGCGCATCAGCCGACCAGGCAATTATTTATAAGGAGTTGATAAAGCTGGTAAAAAAGTTACCGCCTTCGTTAAGGATTGTTTTTAACATGTATATTATTGATGGGTACACACATATTGAAATTGCTGATGCATTAAAGATTCCGATCGGCACTTCCAAATCGAACCTGATGCGGGCCAAAGCATTAATGCAAAAATATTTAAAACAAAAAGAAGAAATCTTAGAATGCAGGATGTAGCAAACGATATGGACGATCTTTTTCAACGGGCAGCCGAAAATTATCCGCTTGATGCCGGCAAGGGTGATTGGGAAGCTGTGCTGGGTAAGATTTCCGAAGATCCGGAAAGTCCTGTTGTCATTGCTGTTGCACCAAAGAAGCGTAACAAAAATTTTATTGCGGCTGCACTCTTATTATGTTGTTTGTTTGCAGGTTTGCTAATCAAAGATGGCACACACACTGAACCTGGCTATGGTAAAAAAGCCTTGACAGAAAACCAATTGCCCATAACTGTAACTGACAACAAAAACGCAGAATTTCAAAATGAAATAAGCACTACTAAACCAGCTATTATACATAAAACCCATCCGGCTATAAGCAACAATCAACCATCAACGTTATCAAATTACAAAATTGAATTAGTAGTTACAGGAAGCGATAACAGCTCAATAGATGTTGCTAATTACAATAACAGCGAACCGTTCGTTAAAAAATTAATTGCAGGCAGCATCATACCTGATTACAGCTACACTATGCTTATGAAAAAACATAAGGCTGTTACAATAATTGTTGATGATAGTAAAGCGAAAAATATTGCAACGCAGCAAATAACAACCAACAAAAAAGAGAACGCTGAGTCTGTGGAAAGCAATACAAAAGGCCTTTATGCAGGACTTGTTGGCGGGCCGGAATTTAGCAAGGGCAACGATATGGCATACAATAATTCCGGTTTAAGTGCAGGTGTTTTGTTAGGTTACCGGCTTAATAAAAAAATTTCGCTGGAAAGTGGGTTGCTTTGGAACAATAAAAAGTATGCCAGCCAGGGAAAGAATTTCAACATGAAAAAAGTGGCTGCAACGATGCCCTCAGGAATGATCATTAATAATCTTGCAAGCAATATTTCTTTATTAGAAATTCCACTGAAGATTAAATATGATGTGTACAATAAGCATAATGCTACATTGTTTCTTAGTGCAGGAGTATCCGCTTACGTCATGACAAAAGAGGAGAATAATTATAATGTTACGCTGAATGGAGCTAACCAGCAAATGACCGGGGTGTACAAAAAAAACAGTTATGAATTGCCAGCCGTTGTTAACATCAGCCTAGGCTACCAAAAGAATGTTTCCAAAAACTTTGATATACGATTAGAGCCATTTTTAAAAATCCCGATACAGGGAATTGGCGTTGGTAATTTGCCCGTTACCAGTGCAGGTTTACAAGTCGGTATTATCCACCGGCTAAAATAATAGCACCCATTTATTGAGCATTGAAAATAAATTCTTAAACGGGATAATGGTATCGCTATGCCCATACATTAACAAATGCAAAATCAACATTAACAACAGAATAATTTTAAAACACTTAAAAACAAAAACAATGAAAAAACTCAATTATTTAAACGTAGTGATGTCGCTTGCCATCTTGTTTGCATTAAGCTCCTGTAGCAAAAATGGTGATAAAAGTCTGGCTCAAAATACAGCATCAAAAACAGAACTGACAGATATGATGTCGGAGCAGGGAAGCAATCCGGATGAAGCATCAGTAACAGAAAACACTGGAACTGATGGCACCGTATTAAACAGGGGCACCAATGAAAGCAACGGACATTATCTATACACCGTAGGCAATGGCCCTGAAAAAAACTATATCATCAGTTATGAAATAAAATCAAATGGCATGTTGCAGTCCAATGGCGCAACAGCTTCTGGCGGAACAGGAACAGGTAAGGGTTTGGGATCCCAGGGTGCCCTGGTACTTAGCAAAAATCACGAGTGGTTATTTGCAGTAAATGCAGGAAGTAATACCGTTTCTTCTTTTAAAGTAAAAGACGATGGCACACTGATGTTGGCGCACACAGAAAGCACAATGGGTAAAGAGCCGGTAAGCGTTAGCGTGCATGACAACCTCTTATATGTGTTGAACAGGGGCTCAGATAACATTCATGGCTTTTGGATTGGAGCAGGTGGTAGCCTTTCACATATAGCGGGATCTACACAAGACTTAAGCAGTAAAATGGTTGATGCGCCGCAGATTTCTATCACACCGGGCGGCGACTGGGTGGTAGTTACAGAAAAAGCCACGAACATCATTGGTACTTTTAAACTAAAAAATAACGGATCGGTTAGTGCTGGAAAATTTACCACATCTGTTGGGCCTACACCATTTGGATTTGATTACTCAAGAAACCGCTTTATGATTGTATCCAATGCTGCAGGTGGTGCCGCTGGTGCAGGTTCGTCAACTTCTTACATCATTGGAAATAACGGAAAACCTGATGCCGTTAATGGTGCAGTAAACAGCAACCAGGCTGCTCCATGTTGGGTAGCAACAACAAAATATGGCCGTTATGCATTTGTAACCAATACGGCCAGCAACAATGTAAGTTCTTATTATGTAGCACCCTGGGGCGCTTTGTACTTAATTGCCGGCGAAGCAGCCAAAACAGATATGGGACCTCTTGACATTGTAGTTGCAGCCAATAACTATTATGTGTACATCCTAAATGGCAAATCAAATAGTATCAGCGAATATAAAAGAAAATTTTTCGGTGGACTTGAACATATTGGAACCCTGGCAAATGTTCCAATATCAGCAGTGGGTTTGGCTACGTTTTAATTAATGTGTGTTTACATAACTTTCAATACCAATCCTTTGGTTGATGATTGAATGTTAAAAAAAAGGTTGTTCCAAGGAACGACCTTTTTTATTAAACTATACTTCTCAGGGGATAAATTAGTGACGTTCACTTCTACTTTACCTGTTCGATTTATTCTTGTTTTTTTGGTTGACCAGCCGATGTTTTTTATGGCGACATTGTTGTGTCACACTCTTTTACTTTTGTTTTTTCATGGCATCTTTTCCCATTATAAGTTGACTAAACTAATTGCTTAAAACAACAATTCGGGCTAGTTAAAATTTAACCGTATTTAAAATATAAATACTTGCCAATCGTCTGTAGTTGGGATACTGTAACTTAACTACAACATTTAAATCAATACAGTCGCATTTACAAACTAAAAAGCGGTTTTATCAAATGTGGCCGGTTTATAAAAAATAGAATTTATGATTGTGTTCATTATTATCATTTCGCTTATTTTGTTATTCATTGCTTTTCTGCAAACGCCCAGGTTTGGTAAATTACCCGCTGCAGAGCGAATGGCAATTATCAATCAATCCCCCAATTTCCGGGATGGCAAATTTCAAAATTTAAACCATACGCCTGATCTTACAGAAGGAGAGAGTTATTATTCAGTTATGAAAAAATTCTTTTTTGAAAGAAATAAACGACGCATGCCACCTGCTTCTTTACCATCCGTAAAAACAGATCTTTTTTCGTTGGATCCTGCAAAAAACACATTGGTTTGGTTCGGTCACTCATCTTATTTTTTACAGGTAGATGGGAAAAAAATACTGGTAGATCCTGTTTTCAGTGGCAATGCATCTCCGGTTAATTTTACAACCAAAAGTTTTAACGGATCTGATGTGTATTCAGCAGATGACATGCCGGATATTGACTACCTGTTTATCTCTCACGATCATTGGGATCACCTCGATTATCGCACAATTATCAAACTAAAAACTAAGGTTGGAAAAATAATTTGCGGGCTTGGTGTTGGGGCACATTTTGAAAAATGGGGATTTAACCAACATATCATTTTTGAAAAAGACTGGAACGAAACTATTTTGTTAGATGATGGTTTTAAAGTAGAGACTCTACCATCCAGGCATTTTTCTGGCCGGGGTTTAAAAAGAAATACTTCTTTATGGTTGTCATTTGCACTCACAACTCCAACAATGAAAATTTATCTCGGTGGAGATTCAGGATATGATACCCATTTCAAAAAAATAGGGCAGGAACATGGCCCGTTCAACCTGGCCATTCTTGAATGCGGACAATACGATCAAAGCTGGAAATACATTCACATGCAACCTACCGAAGTAGTACAAGCTGCCATAGATCTTAAAGCAGAAATATTAATGCCGGTACACTGGGCAAAATTCGGATTAGCCAATCATGCATGGGACGATCCTATTAAAGAAGTTACTGCGGCGGCAAGGCAAAATAATTTGCCATTGATAACACCAAAAATAGGAGAGCCTGTGGATGTTAACCTCAATAAAGCTTATGCTGCATGGTGGGAGGATGTAATCCAACACAATAACAAGATTAAATAAATGTTCGTGTGCCGGAAAAATTCTCCCTGAACTCTTTAGGTGTGCATCCCTTTTTCTTTTTAAATAAGCGGTTAAAATTAGAGATATTATTAAACCCACAACTGTAAGAAATTTCAGCAATAGAATTGGTTGTATCTATTAATATTCGGGAAGCATGCCCCAATCTAATTTCATTCAAACTATCAATAAAAGTAATGCCTGTACGCTTTTTTATAAAGCGGCTAAATGAAACCTCGGTCATATTTACCAACTTCGAAATGTCATTTAAAGTAATGGCTTTGTCATAATTCCTGTTCATGTATTCAAACGCTTTTTCAATTCTTCTGCTATTGTAATTTAACTGACTCTCGCTGTTAAAGCCGGTTTCAGACAATGAACGCATATTTCTTGAAGTAGAAAGATCATGAAGGATATTGATGAGTGCCATCACAGAATCGAAGCCACTTTCTTTATCGAGCGATAAAATTCGCGGGGAAATATTTTTGATTGTTTCCTTCGAAAATAGAATCCCCTTTGCAGAAAGATCAAACATTTTTCGAATAAAACTTAGCTGATTTCTATGTAATAATTTTTCGTCAAACAGATCTTTGTGCCATTGAATAGTTACTTCCTTAATATCATTGGTTGTACAATTGTGCGTAAACCAGGCATGCGTAAGATTGGGGCCAACCAATACCAGTTCATAATCATCAATCTCGTCAATATGATCGCCTACTATCCGCTTGGCACCATTTGCGTTAATGATTAAATTAAGTTCAAATTCCTCGTGATAATGCAACGGGAAATTGAATTGTTTCTTTACCCTGGAAAAAATTGTAAAACAGTCGTTCTGCGTGAGAGGCGTTATTTCCCTTACAATATTTTTATTCATTAGCTAAGCAGTTTTTCGGTAAAAACTTAAAACACGTTGAAAAGACAAATATAGTTATTAAAAAAGTACCAATAATTTATTAATAATTTAATTTCAAAATAGAGGAATTAATAGCTAGATAAAGCGCTTTCGTTTGTTTACTCATCTTAAGCAGATCAATAATGGCGATGATAAGATAAGATAGTATTAGTTATGAGATAACTAATTTGATTACTTTGCATTACGATTGTAAATATTGATACGCCTTAAAATTGCCATATTGAAAAAAGTAAAAATTTGCCTGTATATGTTGGCTTTCATCTTTTTTGGAGAAAAAACAACAGCGCAAATAGTGGATAAAGTTGCAACCACAGAAACTAAAAATCTACTTAAAAATTTAAGAACTCAATTGACCAAAGGTATTATGTTTGGTCACCAGGATGACCTTGCTTATGGTGTAAGTTGGAAATATGAGGCGGGAAGAAGTGATGTAAGAGATGTTACAGGAGAATACCCGGCCGTGTATGGTTGGGAAATTGCCGGACTTGAAAAAGATAGTAAAGTAAATATTGATAGTGTTCCCTTTACTAAAATGAGGGAGTATATAAAAGAGGGGTATAGCAGGGGTGGAGTAATCACAATCAGTTGGCACCTCAATCATCCTGTTACCGGCAAAAGTGCCTGGGATACCACACATGGTGGAGTATCAGCTTCACTTCCTGGAGGATCCGCCCATACTATTTATACTTCCTGGTTGGATAAAGTAGCCAATTTTGCATTATCACTTAAAGGATCAAAGGGAGAGTTGATACCAGTAATTTTCAGGCCATTTCATGAGCTTACCGGAAACTGGTTCTGGTGGACAAAAAACACCTGCACCCCCGATGAATTTAAAGCGTTGTGGAAATTTACAGTTGATTATCTAACCAACAAAAAGCAGGTACACAATTTCATTTACATGTATAACACGTCCGGCTTTGAATCAAAACAAGCTTTCCTCGAAAGATACCCTGGTGATGATTATGCCGACATGATAAGTTTTGATTCTTATCAATATGGCGACCCTTTAAAAGATAATAGCTTTGTTGATGGATTAAAAAACCAGCTATCAATGCTGGTTGATATTGCTAAAGAGCATAACAAAATTCCGGCATTGGGAGAAACTGGCTATGAGGCAATTCCTTACGCTGACTGGTGGACGAAAACATTGTACAAGGGTATTGAATCATTCAATATTTCCTATGTGTTGGTGTGGAGAAATTTTGGCAGGCAGGCCAATGGAACCATGCATTATTATGCACCTTATAAAGGACAAATATCAGCAGCCGATTTCAAGCAGTTTTATGCAAAAAAAAATATATTATTTGAAAAAGAAACTAGTCAGCAAAATTTATATAAATACACATTAACAATTTTTAGCCCGTTTTAAAATCTACTTTGTCCTGGATGAAAAGTGATGAAAGATGAATAGCCTTTATGTATTTATCTTTCATCATTTAAGAATGAAAAACATTTTACACTGATTGACCTAAAATAAAACCAACGCTTAACTGCTTAGCTCGTATGAAATTACAACTGGTAGATATACTTATCCTGATTGGATATTTGGTAACGATGATTCTCATCGGGTTTTGGATGAGAAAGAAGGCAAAACAAAATAAAGAGAGCTATCTAATGGGAGGCAAAAGCCTTCCCTGGTATATGCTTGGGCTGAGTGATGCATCTGATATGTTTGACATTAGTGGAACCATGTGGATGGTGGCACTCTGTTTTGTATATGGACTAAAAAGCATTTGGATACCCTGGTTATGGCCAGTCTTCAACCAGGTATTTATGATGATGTTTCTTAGCAAATGGTTGCGTAGAAGCAACGCTAACACCGGTGCCGAATGGTTACAAACAAGATTTGGACTAACAGGCAAAGGTGTAAAAGGATCGCACATTATAGTAATTGCTTTTGCGTTAATTAGTTGCCTTGGCTTTCTGGCATATGGCTTTGTAGGACTCGGCAAATTCATGGAAATATTTATTCCATGGGATGTGGTAAAAGATTATATCCCATTTAATATACCTGGCAAATATGTTCCTCATTTTTATGGAATTGTGTTTACATTGTTTGCCATGTTTTACTCAATACTAGGTGGTATGCACAGCATTGTGTTGGGGGATGTAATCAAGTATGTGATCATGACCATTGGCTGCATCTGCATAGCAGTAATTGCCATGCAACACCTGGATGGAAAAACATTGATTGTACCGGATGGCTGGAAGGATCCATTGTTTAGCTGGAAATTAAATCTTGACTGGAGCCGCATTGCCGCAGATGCTAATAAAAAAATTGCAGATGATGGCTATAGTTTATTCGGCCTGTTTTTTATGATGATGTTATTGAAAGGGATTTTTGCCTCTTTGGCCGGGCCTGCACCTAACTACGATATGCAGAAAGTATTAAGTACACGAAGTCCAAAGGAAGCCAGTAAAATGACAGGTTTTGTAAGCATCATATTGTTGCCAATACGTTATTCAATGATTACCGGGCTTACTGTATTGGCGCTACTGTATTATAACCAGCTTTATCTGAAGGGGCCGGATGGTGTAACAGATTTTGAACGTATTCTTCCTGCAACCGTTAATAATTTTTTACCGGTTGGTGTTTTAGGAATTGTGTTAACTGGTTTGCTTGGGGCATTTATGGGCACATTTAGTGGGACTCTAAATGCAGCACAGGCCTACATTACAAACGATATTTATCTAAAATATATTAACCCTTCAGCAAGTACAAAAAAGATAATAACACTCAATTATGTTGTTGGCGTTATTGTAGTGATAGTGGGTGTGTTCTTTGGTTTTCTTGCGAATGATGTGAATGAAATTCTGCAGTGGATTGTAGGTGGTTTGTATGGAGGATACGTGGCTGCCAACTGTCTTAAATGGTATTGGTGGAGGTTTAATGCCAACGGATTTTTTTGGGGAATGACAGTAGGTGTTGTAGGCGCATTGTTAATGCCTAACGCTATTGAATGGGGCATTGCCAATCATTACATTACAGAGGCATTGCCATTATATTGGTGGCCGGTACTTTTTGTTTTATCATTGGCTGGATGTTTTATCGGCACCTATGCCGCACCGCCTTCAGATGAAAAGGTGTTAAAATCATTCTACAAAAATGTGAGGCCCTGGGGTTTCTGGAAACCAATACACGAAAAAGTAGTAGCGGATAATCCTTCTTTTGTGGGAAATAAAAGATTTAAACTCGACATGTTTAATGTTGTAGTAGGCATTATCGGCCAGTTGTGCTTTACCCTATTGCCCATGTATTTTATACTGGGAATGAAACTACCATTGCTATACACAATTGCTGCCATTGTAGTTATTGTAATTATTCTGAAAAAAACATGGTGGAACAAATTAGAAGACTAAAGAAAATATAAATATTACTGTATGAATGAGCAATTTGCAAAAAGACTGATGTTGTTAAAGGAACACCATCAATCTGTTTTGAGCATAAAAAATGAAATCTATTCCGAAAATAATGGTGTCTATTGCCGCTACAAAAACCCTGTGCTTACTGCACAGCATGCACCATTGGAATGGCGCTACGATTTCAATGAATCTACCAACCCGTTTTTAATGGAGCGGTTTGGAATTAATGCTGTTCTAAATGCAGGCGCAATAAAATGGAACGATAAATACATTGTGGTGGCAAGGGTAGAAGGACTTGATAGAAAAAGTTTTTTCGCAGTTGCTGAAAGTGACAATGGCATTGATAATTTTAAATTTTGGGAGTACCCGGTTTTGATGCCATCTACGGATGAACCAGATACAAATATTTATGATATCCGGTTGGTAGAACATGAAGATGGCTGGATTTACGGTCTGTTTTGTACAGAAAGAAAAGATCCTAAAGCTGCACCAGGAGATTTCTCATCAGCTATTGCTCAATGTGGTATTGCCCGTACAAAAAACCTGGTAGATTGGCAACGCCTGCCTGATTTAAAAACCAGATCGGCCCAGCAAAGAAACGTTGTACTGCATCCTGAATTTGTTGAGGGACAGTACGCATTTTATACACGTCCACAAGATAGTTTTATCGAAGCCGGCAAAGGCGGCGGCATTGGATTTGGACTCACAAAAGATATCACAAACGCTGTGGTAGATAATGAATTGGTTATTGAGGGCAGACAATACCATACCATTTCAGAAATGAAAAATGGCCAGGGCCCTGCACCCATAAAAACGCCGCACGGTTGGTTACACCTGGCACATGGTGTAAGAAATACAGCAGCCGGATTGCGGTATGTACTGTATATGTTTATGACCGGCCTGGATGATCTAACATTAGTTACGCATAAGCCTGGCGGTTATTTTATAGCGCCAGAAGGTGAAGAGCGGGTGGGTGATGTATCCAACGTTGTTTTTTCAAACGGCTGGATTAAAGATGAGGATGGAACCGTATTTATTTATTACGCTTCTTCAGATACACGTTTGCATGTAGCCGTTAGTAGCATCGACCGGTTGACTGACTATATTTTAAACACTGCAGAAGATGGATTAAGGTCACAGGCATCGGTTGAAACAATTTATAAAATCATTGATAATAATAAAGCTATAGGGACAGAAGCATCGCTGACTACTAAAAAAAGCGAAAGCCATATTCCGGCTTAATATCATCAATTAACCAGTATAATTATATAAATGCAAAATTATTCAAGCTTTCCAATGAATTGTGATAGCAACGAATCTTTAACAGTTTATCAAAATGAAGTAAGAGATGAACTGAATAAAATTCTGGCTTACTGGACGCGGAATACACATGATGCATTGAACGGTGGTTTTATTGGGCGAATTGATGAAAATAATTTACCACATAATGATGCACCTAAAGGAGCGGTGCTGAATGCAAGGATATTGTGGTCATTTTCCGCAGGATACCAGGTTACACAAAATGCAGATCACTTATACCTGGCACGGATAGCTTTTGAATATTTCAAAACTTATTTTATCGACCCTGAATATGGGGGCGTTTACTGGACGGTGGATGCGCAAGGTCGTCCGCTCGAAACAAAGAAACAGATTTATGCAATTGCTTTTGCAATTTATGCCTGCAGTGCATTTTATATCGCCGGCAAAAATGAAACGGCAAAAGAAACGGCAATCGAATTATATAAAAGCATTGAAAAATATGGTTTTGATGAAAACCTAACAGGATACTTTGAAGCATTTGCAAAAGACTGGCAACCGATGAAAGACCTGCGGTTGAGTGAAAAAGATGCCAATGAAAAAAAGACAATGAATACACACTTGCATGTATTGGAAGCTTATTGTAATTTGTATAAAATATGGCCCGATAAAAAATTAAAAGTTCAGATCGAAAACCTTATTAAAAACTTCCGGGATTATATCATTGATAAAAAAACAGGCCACCTTAATCTATTCTTCGATGAAAACTGGAATGCTAAATCCGGTATCATTTCTTATGGCCACGATATAGAAGCAGCCTGGTTACTACTGGAAGCAGCGGAAACGATCAACAATACATCCATAATAGAGGAAACCAAAAAAATATCAGTAAAAATATCAACTGCTGCTGCCAGGGGGCTTGATAGCGATGGAGCCCTTTGGTACGAATATGATAGTATTAGCCAACACATGAATAAAGAAAAACATTGGTGGGTTCAGGCCGAAGCAATGGTTGGATTTTTAAATCATTGGCAACTAACAAACGATGATATTTACCTGCACCGATCATTGAATGCCTGGAATTATACAAAAGAATTTATAAAAGATAAAGTTTACGGCGAGTGGTTATGGGGACGAACCGGAAATGGAGACATCATGACCAACCAGGATAAAGCTGGTTTATGGAAATGCCCTTACCATAACAGCAGGGCATGCATTGAAATTATTAAGCGATTAAAAAAAGTAGTATAAACTATTGATAGGTGATTTATGCAGCCCGGCCAGAATGATAACAAAAAATGGCATAAGTTGGCAAAAAAATACCAACTCGGGTGATAAATTGTACAGTATCAACACTTTTTGCGTTTTTATGCGTTAAGTGGACTGTAAACCTTTGTATTGTAATAAATTAAGCAATGAAACCGGGAATTTCAAGATTGTAAAAATTGTAAAATTTAGTCAAGTAATAGTCATAATAGTATTGTTTTAATCATCGAATATAAAATATTTTTGAACTCTAAATAAACTGCTATATGAAAGTAATGTGTCGAATGCTCATTCTCATGCTATGTGCATTTTTCTCCCAAAATTCCTTCTCCCAGTCCCGGGTAATAACCGGAAAAATTGTAGACGCAAAAGCAGCACCGCTCGAAGGTGCCACCATCTCTGCAAAAGATGCTAAAAATGTACTGGCGGATGCAAACGGTGTTTTTTCTATTTCACTTCCAGCCGCTGCAAAAACAATCACAGTCAGTTACATTGGAATGAAATCCCAGGTTATTTCACTTGGAAGTAAAAACTATGTACTGGTTTCAATGCAAACTGACGATGCCAAGTTAATGAGCGATGTGGTTGTAATTGGATATGGTACTACCAAACGAGCCAACCTTACCAGCGCTCAAACAACGGTGTCTGCGAAAGACATTGAAAAAACGGTAAACACTACTGTTGAGCAGGCAATACAAGGTAGAGCTGCTGGGGTATATGTTACTCAAAACTCAGGACAGCCGGGCGGTGGTATATCTGTTGCTATTCGTGGTATCAGTTCAATCAATGGAAACACTGAACCACTTTATGTTATTGATGGTGTTCAGGTTCAGGGAGGCGGAACAACCAGTTCTTCCAACCCGCTGGCCGGTTTAAATCCGGCAGATATTGCAGACATCCAGGTATTGCAAGGTCCATCTGCTACAGCAATTTATGGCTCCCGTGCTACAAACGGTGTGTTGTTAATTACAACCAAACGCGGTAAAGCCGGTGAAGTAAAAATGAACTATGGCATGCAGTACAATATACAAACTACTCCCAAACGTTTGGATGTAATGAACTTACGGCAATATGCACAAATGGTAAAAGAGTTTCATGCGCTTGCCGGTGGTACTACCCCAGGCGAATTTTTAGATCCATCCATTTTAGGTGAGGGTACCGATTGGCAAAAGGAACTATTTAGCAATGCTGCCATGCAAAAACATCAATTGAGTTTAAGTGGTGGTAACAACACTACTACCTATTACGTATCGGGTGAATACCTGAAACAAGATGGGGTAGCGGCAGGGTCAGGATTTGATCGTGCAAGCTTTAGGGTAAATATGGATAACAAACCAAAAGAATGGATAAACATTGGTTTAAATCTTAGTTTCAACCAAACGAACGAAAAGCTTACTACCAGCTCAGAAGGCGTAATTTCTGATGCACTAAAACTAACACCTCAAATACCGGTACAAAATCTGGATGGCACCTGGGGCGGAAGTAATGACTTAAACGGTGCCACGCAATATGCACCGGTAAATCCAATTGCAATCGCCAATGTGAGAACAAATAACAACAGAAGAAGGCAGTTATTAGGCGGTTTAAATATTGGAATAAACCTGGCAAAGGGCCTTACTTTCAGAAGCTCTTTTAACACAGATGTTAACTACGCCAATTCATTATACTTTAACCCAACTTATAACTGGGGAAGCAATGCAAAAAATGAAAATGCTACTTTAAGTAATACTGTGAATATGAGTACTTATTGGAACTGGAACCAGTTGCTGGAGTACAATAAGCAAATTAACAAGCATGGCATAAGCCTGATGGTTAGTCATGAAGCACAGGAATCAAAATGGCAAAATATCAGTGCCCGCAGATCTGGCTATCTAACTAATAATGTATTTGATCTGAATGCAGGTTCCGATATAGGCGCAACCAATGGTGGTGGTTCAGGTCCATGGGGAATGGAATCTTACCTTGGCAGGGTCAACTATAATTTCGACAACAGGTATATCGTTACAGGTACAGTTCGTAAAGACGGTTCTTCCAACTTCGGACCTGATAACCGTTGGGGAACATTCCCTTCTGTATCTGCTGCCTGGAGAGTATCTCAGGAAGAATTTTTTAAACCAGTAAATTTCATCAGCGATTTTAAATTAAGATTTGAAACAGGCGTTACCGGCAACCAGGGCGGTGGCGGAATTTATTCACCATTAACTTCTGGACCGTCCGATCTTGGAACAGGATTTTTACCAAATAGGTATGGTAACCCTGGTCTAAAATGGGAAGAAACAAAAACCAATAACATTGGTTTTAATATCGGCTTAATGAAAAACAGGATAACAATTGAGGGAGATTATTATGTTAAAAATACCAACAACCTCATAATGGATAACCCACTGCCATGGTACATGGGTACAAATGGTACCGGATCTGTAGGGAATCCTGTGGTAAATATTGGAGAATTACAAACCAAAGGTTGGGGATTCACAATAAATACTACCAATGTTCGTAGCAAAAATTTCACCTGGGAATCAAGTTTAAATCTTTCAAAATTTGAAACCGTTATTCAGAAGTTTTATTCTGATGCTGCCTTTGTTGAACGTAGCTCCTGGTGGCTTGATAACTGGACTCAACGCTCATCTGTAGGCCAGGCTCCCTGGTTATTCCGCGGATATGTTTATGATGGCTTGTTTCAATCAGTCGACGAAATTGCCAAAAGCCCGGTACGGGTTGATAATAACGGCGTAAGGATCCCAACGAATGAAGCTACAGGTATATGGATAGGCGATGCAAAGTATAAGGACATCAGTGGTCCTAATGGTGTACCCGACGGCATCATTGATGTAAATGACGAAACTTATATTGGTAGTCCATGGCCAAAACTTTTTGGTGGCTTTACCAATAGCTTTTCTTATAAAGGATTCGACTTAAGCATTCTGCTTACAGGTACTTTCGGCAACGATGTTTATAATCAAATTGCAAAAGAAAACAACAAAACTTCTTCCATTTATATCAGTCGTAACCTGGCAGTAACTGCGTTGGATTATGCAAAATTAGGTGTTGATGCCAATGGGAATCCTGTCATCACTAATCCATCTACAAATGTTCCACGTTTAGCTAATTCTCCCATCGCAAATGATAATAACTACGCTATTACAAGTAGCAAATGGGTAGAAGACGGCTCTTTTGTACGCCTTAAAAACATTTCATTGTCTTATAGTCTTCCAGCTTCCTTAATGGCTAAACAAAAGCTGGTACGGGGAATTAAAGCTACCATCGGGGCACAAAATATAGCAACCATTACAGGCTATTCTGGTTTCGATCCGGAAGTTGGATCTTATGTTGGCCAAAATGCTAATACCGGTAACCAGGCAATCGGGCTTGATAACGGAAGATATCCATTAACGCCGATCTATACTTTTAGCCTAAATGTAAATTTCTAAGATTTTAAAATTCAGAAAATGAAGAAGATAAAAATAACCGGAATGCAGTTAATGCCTTGTATGATGATTTTAATTGTCATCTCGGCGGGCTGTAAAAAAACATTTCTTGAAAAGCCACCTACTGATTCAATTGTTGATGCAAGCTTTTATCAAACAGATGACCAGGTGTTAGCTGCAACAAGTTTATTGTACAGTAAAGTGTGGTTTGATTATAATGACAAAGCATCTTTTAACCTCGGCGATTTTCGTTCAGGCACCACCTTTTCCGCCTATAACGACCGGGGAAACGTGGAGTTTAATACAACGCCAATAACGGGTGAAAATGGTGCATCCTGGCGTGCATTTTTTATTGTAGTTGGCCAGTCAAACCTGGCAATGAACAATATCAACAAGTATGCGGGGCCGGCTGTATCCCAGCAAGTAAAAAAGATAGCCCTTGCAGAAGCCAGGTTTATGAGAGCGCTTGCCTACCGCTATTTAACCATGAACTGGGGCGATGTGCCAGTTATAGAAAACAATTTAGAATTGCTGAATGATACCAGTCTCGTTAAAAATACCAGCAAAAGTGTATGGAGATTTATCACCAGGGAAATGCGTGCAGTTGCTGAGGACTTGCCTGAAAGCCCGCTTGCTGTAGGAAGAATAACCAAGTGGAGTGCCGAAGGTATGTTGGCTCGTTTTTATCTTACTAGAGCCGGTGTTGAGGCAACCGGCACAACCCGTAACCAGGTGTATTTAGATAGTGCCAAATACTATGCACAACGTGTTATAAATAACAGCGGACGTACCTTATTAAACGATTATGCCAATTTATTTAAATTTCCATACGATAATGGAAATGAATCTCTATTTGAACTGCAATGGACTTTTGTACCGGGTAATGCTGGTTATGGTGTAGGTAACAGCACACCTTCTTATTTGAATTACAGTCCGGATATAAGCGTTGAAGGTTGGGGTGGTGATAAAGCAGCTACCTGGTGGATGCTTAGCCAGTATGATGGAATTGTAGCCAGCGGCGATACGATGTTATCAGGCCGTACACTTGATCAAAGGTTGAAATCGACTTTTATGTTGCCTGGAGCAAGTTATCCTGAAATAACACAAACATTAAATGGTGTAAATCAAAAACTGGTTTTCCCTTATACTGCTGGTGATGTTAACTTTGCGAGCATTAAAAAATATGTGGTTGGTAAAGCAGTTGATTTAGGCATTCCAATTGAAGCACAACGTTATCCTAACAATACTTACATGATGCGCCTTGCAGAAATGTACCTTGTTTATGCAGAAGCCACTTTAGGTAACTCGCCATCTACAACAGATGCAACCGCTGTGGATTACTTCAACAAAGTTCATACAAGAGCAGGCCTTGCACCGTTTAGAGTAACTGACCCGGTATCAGGAGCACCTACACCACTTACCTTAGATATTATTTTAAAAGAACGATTCATTGAATTTGCAATGGAAGGTTTAGCATGGTACGATTTGGTAAGCCTTCACTATTATAATCCTGATAAGGCTTATGCAATTTTAAATTCGCAGGATAGGGGATTGTATAATATTGCACCGGATGTTTTTCCTAACCCTACTAGATGGACATTTAAGAAAACAAGGTGGGCAACAGATAAAAGAAAGATTAATGCCAATTCAGGGAATTTTTTACTACCACTACCAGCGCAGGAAATAAGCCAGGCACCAAATCTTGCTAAACCTGCCGTTGATTATCCATAAGTAAAATTTAAATCATCACGTTATTCTTAAATAAAATGAGAACAAAAAATAAAATAGCATTTCTCTTTATCATGGCGATAGCCATGATAAGTATCACTACATCCTGCAAAAAGGACAACACTACGGGTACACCGAAAGTGAACTATGTGAGGATAACCAGTCCTGAATCGTCTGATTCATTATTGGTGGGTGCTCACCAGGGGCAGTTGATAGCGATCATTGGTGAAAACCTGCAGGCTGCCAACCAAATCTGGTTCAACGATCAAAAGGCTAGCCTTACTAGCACTTATATTACAAGTACTTCAATTCTTGTGAGCGTGCCTTCCCCAATTCCTTTGTCCATCAACAATAAATTAAAAATTTATTTTTCTAACGGAGATTCGTTGCTTTACGATTTTGTAGTTCAGATAAGCAAGCCTTCTGTCAATAATATGTTGTCTGAATTTGTAAATGACGGGGAAGTGGCAACCATTAGAGGTGATTTCTTTTACGAACCACTTACCGTAAAATTTGAAGGCGGAGCAACTGCAGAGATTGTGTCTGTAACCGATAAAATATTACAGATAAGAATACCCACCGGAGCACAGCCTGGTCCTATCACCGTTACAACAAATTTCGGTGAAACTGAATCCGATTTCTGGTTCAGAGACAATCGCAATATTTTCATTAGCAGCGATCCGTATGAGGGTTGGTGGAATGCATCTTATGTAGTCTCCAATCCAGGCCCTTCTGATCCTCCAAAAATAAATGGCAACTACATCAGGGTTCACAAGGCCATGGGCGCATGGAGCTGGAACGAAATTGCCGGTGGGCCTGCATCTGCTATGCCACTTCAAAGCAAAAAAGTACCGGACGGAGCTATTTTAAAACCTGCTGACTACAACCTGAAATTTGAAGTTAATACGCTTAAACCTTACAATGCATCTATTATTAGAATCAATGTAGGCCTTAATTCAGAAGATAACAATGCCTACCAATGGTTACCGCCTTATGATACAAAAGGACAGTGGCAAACAGTGATTATTCCATTTGAAGATGTGGTAGCCAGTTATGCGGTAAAGCCGGTAATAAATCCAGCCGGGTACTGGACAAGGATATTAATGCAAGGCCCCGGGGATTTAGATGCAGATATTTCTTTTGATAATTTCAGGATAGTGCCTAAGGTTAATAAATAAATTGCTAATTAACGTCATTTCATAAATCAGAACGAATGCTTAAGATATTTAATTTACGACTACTTCCAGTGATGTGTTTTTTACTTGCCATTGGAATGGGAACATCCTGCAAAAAGAATGATGCAGCTAACTCCGGCGAAGTGAAATTGCTGAGCTTTGGACCAACAGGTGCAAGGCCGGGTGACACATTGAAATTTATTGGACTCAACCTCAATAAAGTAACAAATATTGAATTATCCGGTGGAGCAAGTGTGGCACAGGCCGCCTTTTTATCACAAACTTCTGAGCTGATTTTAATCATTGTACCTCAGCAAACGCAGCGTGGTTATATAATGCTGAAAACTCCGGATGGAGATATCCAATCCAAAACCATTCTGAATTTATTGGTACCGCTTACGGTAACATCCATTACTCCACAGGCTCGTCCGGGTGAAAACGTTACCATCAATGGACAATTCCTTAACTGGGTAACACAAGTCAAGTTTAACAACGAGAAATTTGCTGACTCGAACAGCATAGTAAGCAAATCGTTAACTCAGTTGGTGGTTAAATTACCAATGGATGCACAAAGCGGCCCGTTGGTAATTTATTATGGTGGAACAGCGCCAGGCTTTGTAGAAACCGCAGATACACTAATGGTAACTATTCCTGCAATCACTAATCTTTCGCCCAACCCGGTTGATCCATTGTCAGATCTTACCATTACAGGTAGCGATCTTGACCTGATAACCGGCATCGTATTCACCGGAGTTACCTCGCCTGTCACAAGTTTTGTTAGTCAGTCAGCCACCAAAATAGTGGTGAATGTTCCTGATGGATCACTAAAAGGTAAACTCACATTCAAAATATTCAACTCAACATACACGATAAAATCATCTACTGACCTGGTGTTAAATGGGGGATTACCTCCCTTGGCCGATTTTGGTTTTGCTATTTACACAGATGCCTTACAAAATACTTTCCAGGACTGGTCTTATACCGATGTACACGATTTTAACAGCACAGACAATGTGCGCCAGGGAACAAAATCCATCAAAGCAGTTTATGGCGCTGCCGGATACCAGGGGCTTACATTTCATGCCGGCACACCAGCGCCAACAGCAGGATATTCCGCACTGGAGTTTTCAATATTCGGCGAGGCAGGAACAGGCGGCAAAAAACTAAATGTGGTTATTGACGGCAACTATGCCTCACCTCAACAGGTTACAATTTTAGAAGGAGAGTGGGTTACATTTAGTTTAAGCATGACTTCTTTAGGAAGCCCTGCAACAATTGGTGAAATTGTAATTCAGTCGGGTGGTTTTGGTGGCGTATTCTACATAGATCATGTGGGATTCAGATAATAAGTTTATGCATTTACAAACAACAACTTTTACACCAGGCAAACCTGACTGATAAATAATTAGAAATATCATTTTTAATATGACTCAAAGCCCTGATTAATTCCTGAAACATACCAGGAATTAACCAGGGTTTTTTCATGTATTTTCACAACTGAAAACAAAATCAATTCTTTCAAACAACAACCAATGAAGAAACTGTTATTACTAATGATTGCTGCCAGCCTGGTATGCAAGTCTAATGCACAAAAACCAAAACCAGCAGATGCAACTGAAAAAAAGGTGAACGAATTAATTGCGAAAATGTCTCTCCAGGAAAAAGTGGGGCAAATGACCCAGGTTACATTGGGAGTGGTGGGTACTAATGTAGACGGCGAGTTAAATCCTGTGGCGTTAAAAGATGCTGTTATCAATCATGGTGTAGGTTCAATATTAAATGTTACCAACCATGCCTTATCGGTTCAGCAATGGCATACACTGCTTACACAAATTGCAGAAGAAGCAAATGAAACGCGGCTAAAGATACCCGTTATATACGGGTTGGATGGCATCCATGGCCAAACATATACGTTAGATGCAACCTTGTTTCCACAAAATATCGGGATGGCAGCTTCCCGAAATGTTGACCTTGCAAGAGCCGTAACCAAGGTGGCGGCAAAAGAACTCAGGGCCTCTGGTGTTCGCTGGAATTTCGCTCCTGTATTGGATCTTGGCCGTCAGCCATTATGGTCGAGGTTTCCGGAAACTTACGGCGAAGATGTTTATATCGGCAAAACAATGGGCGCTGCAGTCATTAAATCCTACGAAGAAGATGGACTTGGCAGCCTAACTGGAGTTGCCAGTTGTATGAAACATTACCTTGGATATTCGGCATCCCGTACCGGGAAAGACCGTACCCCGATCTACATGCCGGAAATTGAAATGCGGGAATATTATTTGCCCCAGTTTCGGGAGGCTGTTAAAGCCGGTGCATCTACCATCATGATTAATTCAAGTGAAATAAATGGCGTACCGGTTCATGCCAGTAAATATTTATTAACGGATTTATTGAGAAAAGAATTAGGTTTTGAAGGACTGATTGTTACCGATTGGGAAGATATAAAAAGAGTAAACGACCGGCACAATGTAGCAGCTACACCTCGTGAGGCAGTTGCTATGTGTGTAAATGCAGGCATCGACATGAGCATGGTACCAACAGACTTTTCATTTTATGATCTACTGATAGAAGCGGTACAAAAAAAGGAAGTATCCATGACAAGAATTGATGATGCTGTAAAAAGAATTTTGACATTGAAATTCAAATTGGGTTTGTTTAAAAATCCATTTCCTGAGAAAGAAGCGATCGCAAATTTTGGTTTGCCTGCCTATCAGCAACTGGCATTAGACGCTGCTCATGAAGCCATGACTTTATTAAAAAATGATCAGCACATTTTGCCACTTGCTAAAAACAGCAAAGTGTTGGTTGCCGGCCCGGGAGCACAAAGCATCAGTGCATTAAATGGTTGCTGGAGTTATACCTGGCAGGGAAAAGAAGAACAATGGTATCCTGCTGATAGCAAAACCATACTACAAGCCATTACACAAACATTGGGTGCAAATAACGTTACTACCACTACTGGAAAAGGTTGGGACAATAAAATGAATTTTGATGCTACGGCTATTACAAATGCGGCTGCCGGAGTGGATGCCATCATACTTTGCCTGGGTGAAAATGCCTATGCGGAAAGCCCTGGCAACATTGCTGATTTAGCATTGGATGAAAACCAGGTTGCATTGGCCAATGCAGCAACAGCAACAGGGAAACCAGTGATACTGGTACTTACAGAAGGCAGGCCAAGATTCATTAGCAATATTGTACCGGCCATGAAAGGCGTATTGATGGCTTATTGGAGTGGCAAAAAAACCGGTGAAGCAATCACCGATGTATTGTTTGGCGACTATAATCCAAATGGCATTTTGCCTTTTAGCTATCCACGAAGTATGGGTGAAATTGTAATGTATGATCGAAAACCAACCGAAGAAATTAGGGAGGTTTTTAATGATGATATTCATACAGGATATGATCCTTTATTTCCATTTGGATTTGGATTAAGTTATACCAGTTTTGAATACAGCAACCTTCAACTAAATAAAACTGTTATCAAGGGAAATGAAAATTTAACCATTTCAATAACGGTTAAAAACACGGGAGCCCGTTCCGGGAAACATACTGTTGAGCTATACACCAGGGACATGTATGCAAGCATAACACCTAACATGAAACGCTTACGGGCATTTCAAAAAATAGATTTATCCGCAGGGGAAAGTAAAACACTTAGTTTCAACATCAATAAAAATGACCTTGCATTTGTAAATGCACAATTAAAAACAGTAACAGAGCCAGGAGATTTTAAAGTAATGGTGGGCAATTTAACAGGCGATTTCAAATACCAATAAAAAACTTAGCCTTAATTTGTAAAAAATTTACAAATATGAATTATACACCATCACCCGACAGGTACAAGGAAATGCTTTATAAACGCAGCGGACACAGCGGCGTAAAGTTGCCCGCAATTTCACTGGGCCTTTGGCAAAATTTTGGCTCTGTTGATAATTTTGAAAATGGCAGGGAAATCATCCGTCATGCATTCGACAGGGGTATCACCCATTTTGATTTGGCCAATAACTATGGGCCGGAACCAGGCACGGCAGAAGAAAATTTTGGTAAGATTTTAAAAATGGATTTTACCGGCAACCTGCGTGATGAATTAATTATTTCAACCAAGGCAGGATATACCATGTGGGACGGGCCTTACGGCGATTGGGGTTCAAGAAAGTATTTGCTATCAAGTCTTGATCAGAGTTTGAAACGCATGCAACTTGAGTATGTTGACATCTTTTATTCTCATCGTCCCGATCCTGAAACACCACTGGAAGAAACAATGATGGCACTGGACACAGCAGTAAGAAGTGGCCGTGCATTGTACGCAGGCATCTCTAATTACAAAGCAGAAGATGCGAAAAAAGCAATCGTGATTTTAAAACAATTGGGTACACCCTGCCTTATTCATCAACCCAAATATTCTATGTTTGAAAGATGGGTAGAAGATGGCTTGCTGGATGTACTGGAAGAAATGGGCGTTGGATGTATTCCATTTTCGCCATTGGCGCAGGGTATGTTAACGGATAGATATTTAAAAGGTATTCCTGAAAATTCAAGAGCTGGTAAACCGGGTGCTACATTAAAAACAAGTGACATTACCGAACACCGGTTAAAGCAAATAAAAGACCTGAATGATATCGCAACGCAAAGGGGGCAATCGCTGGCGCAGATGGCAATTACCTGGCTGATGAAAGACAAACGTGTTACATCCGTTTTGATTGGAGCAAGTTCTGTAAAGCAGTTAGATGACAATCTTGACAGCCTGGCGAATACGCATTTTACATCGCAGGAGTTGGAGCATATTGAAAAAATATTGCAACACAGTTAAGCTAAAATACAGTCAACAGATTCATTCCCAGCAACGTCTCCCATAAGCCTTGAGCAAAGCCGGGACGTTGCGACAATTTTAAAAAACGCAACGTCCCTGGCCACCCACATAGCTGTGAAGGAGACGTTGCTGGCAAGCTTTTAGTATATCAGGCAGAAAGTATTTTCAATACTGATCGAAAGCTGGAAAACTCGGTCGCTGTTTAACGTGTTTGTAATTTACAGGGACAATGATATTAGAATATTAAACACAACATATAAAAGCTAATAAACCAAGTAATAAATGAGTTTTACAAAAACATCTATTGGTTTGCTGATTTTTTGTATCAGCCTTTCTAACAATTTTTTACTTGCCCAAAATAAAAAACAATTGATTGATATAGCAGCCACTAATGAAACACAGGCGCTGTATTATAACCTTGCAAAACTTTCCGAACAACACATTCTTTTTGGCCACCAGCACGCCACACAATACGGCCATGGCTGGTATGGAGATGAAGACAGGTCTGATGTAAAATCGGTTACCGGTTCGCATCCTGCGGTTATTGGTGTTGATTTCAGCGGACTTTCAGGCAGGCCCGAAAAGGAAATCGAATCTGAAAAAATTTCGATGCGTAAAAACATTGCGGCAACTTACAACAGGGGAGGCATTACAACCGTTGCCTGGCATTTTAATAACCCTGTTTCGGGTGGTGGATTTTATTGGAAAGATTCCATTTCATTACCTGGCGTTAAATACATCATTCCGGGTGGACAGGCGCATGAAAAATACAAGGAGATATTACATACCATCGGTGATTTTGTAAAATCAGTGAAAGGCAATGATGGCAATTTGGTGCCGATGTTGTTTCGTCCGTTTCACGAATTTGACGGCGATTGGTTTTGGTGGGGAAAATCGCATTGCACCACCGAAGAGTTTACTTCGCTTTGGAAATTTACGGTGAGTTATTTGCGTGACAGCCTGCAGGTTCACAACCTCATTTATACATTTTCTCCCGACTGCACATTTACTACTGAAGCACAATACCAGGAGCGGTATCCCGGTAATAACTGGGTAGATATGGTTGGTTTTGATGACTATGCCGACTTTGGCAGAGATGGCCATTACAACCTGGACTCAGGTATCATCAAATTAAAGATTGTTTCAGATTTTGCGCAGAAGAACGGCAAGCTTGCTGCATTTACAGAAACCGGTTTGGAAAGCATTCCAGACACAACCTGGTGGACCGATAAATTATTAGCGTCTTTAAAAGCTAAAAAAATGTGCCTGGCTTATGTGCTGGTTTGGCGCAATGATGCCAGGAGCCCAACACATTTTTATGCACCCTTTCCGGGGCAATTAAGCGTACCTGATTTTTTAAAATTTTATAACAACAAATACACGTTGTTTGAAAAAGATCTTAAAAATATCTACTACATAAAACCCAACTATTTAAATAAGCCTTTTTAAAATTACACAATGAAGCAACTAATTATATCAATGTTCCTGGCAGCCATCACGCAGCTAGTGCAGGCGCAACCGGTAAACAATCATGGCCAATTGAAAGTATCCGGAATCAACCTTGTTGACCAACATAACAAGCCCGTTGTTTTAAACGGCGTAAGTTTTGGCTGGAGCTGTTTTCACCCAAGATTTTATACAGCCGGAACCGTAGAATGGTTACACAAAGACTGGAAATGTAATGTAGTGAGAGCAGCATTGGGCGTTGAACCAAGAGGCGGATACATACAGGATTCTGCCAGGTCTATCAATTTAATTAAGACGATTGTTGAAGCCGCCATCAAAGAAGGCATTTACGTAATCATCGATTGGCACAGTCATAATATTAACCTGCAGGAGTCAAAGCAGTTTTTTAAGATGATGGCAACAGCTTATGGAAAGTATCCCAATGTGATTTATGAAATATACAATGAACCTGATTATGAAACATGGCCCGAAGTAAAAGCCTATTCAGAAGAAATTATTTCAACCATACGTGCCATTGATCCCGACAATATTATATTGGTTGGCAGCCCACATTGGGATCAGGATATACTGCTTCCTGCGGAGGATCCCATTAAAGGTTATGATAACCTGATGTACACGGTTCATTTTTACGCAGCTACCCATAAAAAAGAATTAAGAGACAGAACAGATGCTGCAATGGCGAAGGGGCTCCCCATATTCATTTCAGAATCTGCAGGCATGGAAGCAAGCGGTGATGGAAAAATAAACGATGAGGCATGGGATGAGTGGATCAATTGGATGAGTGAACATAAACTAAGCTGGGTTACCTGGTCAGTATCTGACAAAAATGAAACATGTTCAATGCTGAATACATCTGCCGCTTCGGATGGTAACTGGAAGCCGGGAGATTTAAAAGAATCAGGAATTAAAACACGGGAATATATTCGAAAGAAAAATAAATAAATCTATGACTATGTTTACCCATTTCTATTACTTAAAAATAGGAATGGCTATTAAATATTTTGATTTGGGGACGGAGTTATTGACTTAATTTCTCCTAATGAAAAACTGTTAGGATATAAATAAAAGTAATAGCCAGGAAAATAAAATCTATCTGGCTTGTCTATCCGCTTTTATGTTGGTCGTCAAAGAAACGTTCTAAAAGAAAAATTCCTGCGAATGATAAAAGCAGGTTGCTTTCATCGCTTTCAATGCTTCCTTCGAGGTTGTTGTTGAAAATTATAGAACCGTCTGACAAGGGCTTCTCAATGTTAAATGAATACTTAACAACGCACTCATTTTCCTTGTCATACAATCCAAACGAATAGTGTCCCCATGTTGTAGAGTCAAAAAGCCAATATGCTACTTCTGGTTTTAACCTCCGAAATTCAAATTCTCTTTCGTTTTTAACAACTTTCAAATATGGATTTGTGTAAGGAACATCGGGATAGTGATAAATTGTGTCGTTGTATGGATAAGCTAGTATGTATTCACCAACACGTTCATTATTTTGTTCGTTGATAATTTTATAATTGGCTTTTTTGTACCATTTCTCAGTTGATTCAATCCTAAATTGTTTGCCCCGAATTGAGTAAAATTGCTTTGTACCCTGACGAAAAAATCGTCCAATCAAAAGGTTGTCTTTATAAATGTAATATAAACGTAGTCGCTTGTAAAGAACATTGTCTTCTGATTGATAAGTCGATAAATATGATTTAGAAAAAGAAAAGGTCAATTTTTTTTATTTTTCATTACGCACAAATATTTTAAGCTGCACAAAACAAAATGTTTTGTAACTGTAAAGGGAAATGCCAAGCCGCTTGATACTACAACTATTTTTTATCAACTTTCCAGATGTTTGATAATTTGCTTTTTAAACTGTCGATATAATTTTGACTAAAGGTTTCTGTAGCAATCTTTCCAGTTGAAACGTCAACTACTAATGGAATTACCTGGTCATTTTGGTCAAACTTTTTATCGCTATTATTATCTTTTTGCGCTTGTAAAATGATTTTAGAAGTACCAGTTACAACTTCCCATGAAATAACATTATAATTGTCGGTTGATAATTGCCTAAAATTATTTCCTTGTTTGTCTGAAACATACAAATAAGTCGGGTCATCAATATCTAAATACTTGTTTTGATTAAAGTCGCTCGAAACAACATCATAAAAAATATTGTTCTTATAAATATTTATTCCTTCCGTCCATTTGTCAATTGATGAAGATGATGAATTGCCACTAAGTTTGAATGAATAGATTACAATTTTCTTATTGTCAATAAGTAAATGTTGAGTACTGTTGTCAGCGTTATAAAAAATTAAATTCCAATAACTCGTTCTAGCACCACCGCTACTACTTGAAAAACCACTACCGTAAGAAGTCCTTTCAAGAACTAGCGGGTAAACTACTATATGTGAACTATCAATCACCTGCGGTTCCGCAAAAAGGATTGTAGTTGCTTTTGCAGATGTGTCAGTTTGGATTCGCCTTTGCAGGTTAATATCTTCGTTGTCATTTGAGCATGAAAACAAACTTGCAACAAAAATAATTAAAAGTACGTTTCTAAGCATTTGGGTAGAGTTGTTTTATAGTTGCAGCGAACTTGCTTCTTTAAGCTGTACAGAATTTATAACCAATGCATCTAATCTCACCTAATCCGCATCCACAGCATCATACACCACCACCTTCGACCATAAATGAGAATACACTTCCACAAATTTTAAATGATCAGGATCGGTTTGATAGCTGGCCTGGTCGGCATCGTTTTCAAAAATCAGCATCCATGAAACTGCGTAGCTACTATCAATCACCCCGCGATTTGTATCGGCAGGTTTACCAATGTGAAACTGCTTGATGGTTGCTACTGATGACAACTTTTGTAACCCTTCAATCAGTTTTTGCTGGTCTTCAACATTGCCTGTATTCTTCAACCAGAAATACACATGATGCACAAAAATATTTTTCATTTTTACTTTTTTATTTAGTTGAAGCAAAGATAGCTGTTCCTTTTAAAGTTGATTTTGATAACCTGTTTAAAAACATTCACAACGAATTTAAATCATGAAGGCAGGCTGTAAACTCGGGTAATAAAAAGGCCGCCAACTATCCATTACAAAAACATGCTATTTCAAAAAACATTATGGTACTATTTTAGCAAATTATTCCTACATTGATAACATTGAGTAATTAATCTTTAAGACAACGTAGTTTAGTGAATCTTTTTAAACGATTAGATTAGCTATCATTATTCATCCCTTGCTATTTTTGATATTTACTGCATGTCTTATACTAAACAACAAATATGAACCATAAGGTTTTTCGTTTCGCTTGCTGCCTGCTATTTTCCCTTTCATTTTTAATGCCTGCGGCCAAATCCCAGGATAGTGCCCAAAAAATTATACTCTGGAAAAATGGAGCGCCGGGTTTTGAAAATAAAAAAGATGAACCTGAGCAGGCAAAAGACTGGTGGGTGCGTTCCATTCACAATCCTTCCCTAACTGTTTATCTTCCACCAAAAGAAATAGCCACCGGAGTTGCAGTGGTAGTTTGTCCGGGTGGTGGCTTTACCAACCTTGTTTTTAATGCAGAAGGAGTGGATGCAGCAAAATATCTGAATAGCATTGGAATTGCCGCCTTCGTTTTAAAATACAGGTTGTTCAGGGAAGAAAATTCACCTTATACGGAGCAACAACCAAAGCAGGATATTTTTAGGGCAATGCGCCTTGTCCGTAGCATGGCAAATACTTATAACATAGATACAGCAAGGATCGGCGTAATGGGTTTTTCTGCCGGTGGCGAAGTGGCAGGTTGGGTTGCTTATCATTACAAAGATGCAAATTACGTGAAGCCGGATGCCGTGGATTTATTGACTGCACGGCCTGCATTCCAACTATTAATTTACCCTGGCCCATTAGCCGTACCGGATTCAGTAGAAGCCACCGCACCACCTGCATTTTTATTGGCAGCCAATGACGATCCCTGTTGTGCTGAACCATTACTTAAATTATTAAAAATGCACAGAGATGCCAAAGTGCCGGTTGAAATGCATTTGTATGCACAAGGCAATCACGGCTTTAATATGGGAAAACGTACCACACTTACAAGTATTAAAAGCTGGCCGCAAAGACTGACTGATTGGTTTGTTGACAACGGCTGGTTGAAAAGCAAACAATAATTTTAAATCACTATTGTCCGACTAAAAATATACAATATCGCTACCACTCTTACTGGTTCAGTGTTCTAGCCCCTCTCCCTTGGAGAGAGCCTGTCCCGATTTTTCTCGGGAGGTTGGGGTGAGGTCATTCAGGCGTAGCAAGGAATACAGGAGTTTAGTCGGACAACACTAATTTAAAAATGAATCTTCCTTAAACTATAAAAAACTGGCACATGCAAACAAGAAGAAATTTTATAAAAGGAACCGGAACCGTTGCGCTTGGTTCAATGTTTTTACAGACTGTAAATATGCATGACAAAAAAGTGAAAAATCCCGGCATTCAGTTATATACTTTCAGAAAAGAAATGCTGGCAGATGCAAAAGGAACATTGAAACAACTGGCAGATTTGGGTATTAAACAAATAGAATCAGCGGGTAGCCCTAAGGGATATTACTATGGATTGTCGCCCAAAGAAATGAAAGACACCTGTAAAAGTTTGGGTATGACGCTTCGCAGCGGGCATGTAGGCTTAAATGATAAATGGCAGCAAACCATGGAAGATGCCGCCGAAGCAGGACAGGAGTTTGTGATCTGTTCATCCATGCCAACGAGCGGACAAACGGTCGATAATTATAAAAAAGTGGCAGCCGAATTTAACAAGGCTGGCGAACAATGTAAAAAGATGAACCTGCGGTTTGGCTACCACAATCATGAATACGAATTTGAATCAGACAATGGCAAAGTGTTGTATGATGTACTGCTGGAAGAAACCGATCCTGCCCTGGTAAATATGGAACTCGATCTTGGCTGGGTAATCATTCCGGGTAAAGATCCCATCGATTATTTCACCAGGTTCCCCGGCAGGTTTCCATTGTGGCATTTAAAGGATATGGACCTGGCACATAAACACAGTACCGAGTTTGGTAAGGGCGGTTTGGACATTCAAAAAATGTTTGACCATAAAAAACTATCAGGCCTTGAATACTTTTTTATTGAACAGGAAGAATATACCAACACGCCATTGGAAAGTATGCAGGAAAATATGAAGTACCTGAAAAAAATAAAAGGATAAGAAGTGCTTTAAGTTTATGATGAAATAAAATTTTTTTTGAACCCGGCAAAAGTTTTTCAATTTAGCTTCAGTGGCGTCGCACTCTTGTACATTGGATCATGGGGGAGCAAAATACAAAATACTAACCCACTAATTTATCCCTGGTGCAAAATGATTAGTAGGCTCCTTGTTGCCATGAAAATATACCGATGAACGGATTGCGACGCAACAGTTGATGCCATGAAAAACCTTAGCTGGTATTTAAATAACTCAAGTAGTTTTCAGGCGGATCGCCATTATTCTTTATTACAAAAATCTTAATTTAAAAATAAGCTCACATGAACAGGAGAGATGCCATTTATAATTTTGTACTACTGTCTGCCGGTGCAATTATTTTACCTTCCTGCGGGCAGCAGGAAACCGCCGCCAGCATTGCATTTAGAAACTTTTTAATAACTGCGGAGGAACAAAAAATGATGCAGCAGCTAACTGATTTTATTGTTCCGAAAACCAGCGGTTTTATTGGGGCTTCCGATTTACAGGCAACTGCATTTACATTAATGATGGTAGATGATTGCTATGCACCCGACAAACAAAAAACATTTAAAGAAGGGTTGCAGGCATTTGATAAACTGGCAAATGAAAAATACGGCAGTTCATTTTCGGAGCTTACTGATACTCAAAAGAAGACAATGTTAACCGCTGTTGAAAGTAAAAAAGACATACCTGAAAATGTGCTCACTTTTTACGGCATCACTAAAAGACATACCATACAAGCCTTTACTTCATCCCAAAAATATATGACCGAAGTAAGTCACTACAAAATGGTACCGGGTAGTAATTTTAAAGGATGTATACCGGTGAAACAAGCATAGGCATATTTTATTTTAAGCATACAATTAATTTACAATGGGAGATAATAAAAATACATTCGACGCAATAGTAATTGGCAGCGGAATGAGTGGAGGCTGGGCCGCCAAAGAGTTTTGTGAGAAAGGACTAAAAACACTGTTGCTTGAAAGAGGCAGGGATGTAAAGCATTTAAAAGATTATCCTACAACCAATATGTTGCCCTGGGAATTTAAGCATCGCAACCAGGTGCCTTACGACATTGTAAAAGACAACCCGGTTATCAGTAAATGTTATGCATTTAAAGAAGATGCCATGCATTTTTTTGTAAAGGACAAAGAACATCCTTACATACAGGAAAAACCGTTCGACTGGATACGTGGTTACCAGGTAGGCGGCAAAAGTATTATGTGGGCGAGGCAAACACAGCGCTGGAGCGATTTTGATTTTGAAGGCCCTGCACGGGACGGCTTTGCAGTTGACTGGCCTATACGTTACAAGGATCTTGCACCCTGGTATAGCTATGTTGAAAAATTTGCTGGCATCAGTGGCAATAAAGATGGGTTGGCAGAACTGCCGGATGGTGAGTTTTTACCGCCCTGGGAACTTACCTGCGTTGAAGATCATTTTAAACAAATGGTTTCAAAAACATACAACGACCGGCATGTAATTTTTGCAAGATGCGCCCATCTTACCAAGCCCGAACCTATCCACATTGAACAGGGCCGTGGCCAGTGCCAGGCAAGAAATTTATGTCAGCGTGGCTGTCCGTTTGGGGGCTATTTCAATGCCAATTCCACCACCATTCCCTGGGCCGAAAGGACCGGCAATCTTACGTTAAGGCCCTTCTCAGTAGTGCATTCAATCATCTATGATGAAGTAAAAGGAAAAGCTACTGGTGTACGTGTGATTGATACCAATACCAAACAGGCCACTGAATATTTTGCACCAGTCATTTTTGTAAATGCGGGGAATTTAAATACCAATCTTATCTTACTGAATTCAGTTTCCAAACGTTTTCCAAACGGGCTTGGAAACGACAATGGCTTACTGGGAAAATATGTTGCTTTTCATAATTACCGGGCAAGTATAAATGCTAAGTATGAAGGTATGCTTGATAGTACAACAGAAAACGGGCGGGCTTCCGGCGCATACATGCCAAGGTTTAGAAATGTACGCAAACAGGAGATGGATTTTTTAAGAGGATACGCAGCAACAGTTAATGCCGGGCGGTATTCCCATTCGGGCGGCAGCGATGGTTTTGGTGAAGAGTTGAAAAACAGCCTGATGCAAAAACCTGAATTGGGCCCCTGGTATGTTAACTCGCAATGCATGGGTGAGACCATTCCTAAAGTCACCAACTTTGTAACACTTGACGGAGAGAAAAAAGATGAATGGGGTATTCCGCTGTTAAAAATTTCAATTGATTACGATGATAACGATGAGAAAATGATTAAGGATTATTTAGAGCAGGCAACTGAAATGTTTACAAAAGCCGGGTTTACAGATATCCAGACGAATGACAGCAAACAGGCACCCGGACTGGATATTCACGAAATGGGTGGTGTACGGATGGGTAAAGATCCTGCAACATCTTTACTCAATGAATGGAACCAGTTACATGCCTGTAAAAATGTGTTTGTAACAGATGGCGCCTGTATGACATCCACATCTACCCAAAATCCATCGCTTACCTATATGGCATTAACCGCAAGAGCGGCTAACCATGCAGTGGAATTAATGAAGAAAAACGAGTTGTAAAGATCAATTTTAAAAATCATCTAATTAAAATATAAGTGTTAGGCATTCACTTCGCAAACACATGCTGGCTGCGGCCTCGAATAAAAAGTGCTAGAAATTTTCAGCATAAGCCGTTAAGAAATCAAGGCTGTTTGAGCCAGCATAAACTGTAGAGTATTTTACTATTGCTGCGAGTTCCTTGATTTTAGGATTATGTTGAAAATTTCACCTGTCCCGATTGCAAATCGGGAGCCTTTTTATTCGCAGCCTTGATTTTTTTTGTTTCTTTTTTTTATCAAGAAAAAAAAGAAAATAGAGTCTTGAGCAATAGCGTAAAGATTTTGCCAAGTAGTTGCCTAATCCAATTAAAATATTATTTTTCAAATCATTCACTAACTATTGCTCAACCCAGTATTATGAAATTACTATTAACGATTGCTATGTTATTAAACGCTGTATGTATGAATGCCCAATCTACAAGTGTCGGTGACTTTAAAAACCAGGCCGATATTGGCAAACCTAAAGTTAGCGGAGCCACCAGTTATGATGCCAACACGCAGGAGTACACCTTAAAGGGAGGAGGTTATAATATCTGGTTTAACCGCGATGAATTTCAATATGCTTATAACAAAATAAAAGGCAATTTCATCTTAACAGCCAATGTAAAATTATTAGGCGAAGGCAAAGATCCCCATAGAAAAATAGGCTGGATGATTCGTGAAACCACAGATGAAGGTTCGGCACATATCAGTGCGGTTTTGCATGGTGATGGGCTTACTGTATTGCAATGGCGACGGTTACGTGGCGCATACATGCGTGACCCGCAGGATGAAATCTTCTTTAAAAAGAAAAACGTTTCCACAATACAGTTAGAGCGTGATGGAAAAACAGTCATAATGCGTGTTGCCAATGTAGGCGAACCATTACAGGAAGTTGGCCGTACAGAAATGCCGGACATGGAAGATGATGTATTGGCCGGATTATTTATTTGCAGTCACAACCCCGATGTACAGGAGCAGGGAATGGCATGGAATGTCAGGATTGAAAAAACAGTTCCCGACGCACACAATGGTTACAAAGACGGCATACTAGCAAGCAGGTTGGAAACAATGAATGTATTTGATGGCAAAAGAAAAATCATTCATACCGATGCCGGAAGAATGGAAGCACCCAACTGGATGCCGGATGGAAAGAAAATATTGTTTAACCAGGGTGGCAGCCTGTATACCATTCCTGTTGAAGGAGGCGTTCCTGAAAAGTTAAACACGGGCTCTGCAAAAAGAAATAACAATGACCATGTAATATCATTTGATGGAAAAATGCTGGGCATTAGCAGCCACAGGGACGGAATGCCGGGCAATGGTTCTACCGTATACGTATTACCGCTCTCGGGTGGGGAACCTAAATTAATAACAGATAGTACACCATCTTACCTGCATGGTTTTACACCCAATGGTAAAGAAGTTATTTATACAGCGCAGCGAATTAGTGTGAGTCCCGCTTTTAATTTATATAAGAAAAATATCAACGGCGGTCCGGAGCAACAACTAACTTTTAATGAAAAAGGATTAAATGACGGACCAGAATATACGCCTGATGGTAAATACATTTATTATAATTCCAATGAAACAGGCACGATGCAAATCTGGCGGATGAAGACTGATGCCAGTGGAAAGGAACAAATAACTTTCGACGAATACAACAACTGGTTTGCACATATTTCGCCGGATAATAAATGGATTGTAATCATTTCATTTCCAATAACGGTATTGTCAGATGATCATCCATTTTATAAAAGGGTGCAACTAAGATTGATGCCTGCATCGGGTGGTAATCTAAGAACCATTGCCTACCTGTACGGTGGACAAGGTACAATCAATACACCATCCTGGAGCCCTGATAGTAAGCAAATTGCTTTTATAAGTAACAGTGCTGAATAGTAAATATTATTAAGTTAAATAGTTCATTTTCTCATCTTTTAAAGTAATTTATGCTGGAGCTTGGATAGTAAGCAAACTGCTTTCATAAGCATCAGCACCGAATAGCCCCAACTCTAATGTCATTGAGTAATGCCATTAATTGCCCCGTCCTTTAGGTCGGGGTAATTAATTAAAAAAAATAGGCTTTAGCCAAACGAGTATTTGGGCTAAAGCCTAAAAGATTAATATTTTCTTACCACTACCCTGAAGGGTTATGCAATTCAATAACTACCTTAATTTAACCATCGGTAGCCACCATGGTTAATCTATTATCTTAATTACAACCCGCCTGTTCTGACTTGCATCATCTTTTGTATCAATAGTTACTACAGGATCGGTTGAAGCAACTGCTTCAATAGTTAACCTGGTTTCTGCAATGCCCTTATCCATAAAGAAATGTTTAACCGCATTGGCTCTTTTAAAGGAAAGCAATTCGTTAATTTCCGGAGATCCTGATTTATCTGTGTGGCCCGTTATCGAAACTTTGAGCGACTCATTTTTTTGAAGAATACCAGCCAGATAATTTAATTTATTGCTGTAAACAGCACGAATAGCCGATTTACCAACCGCAAATAATATCGTTTCGGCTGGTAATTTTGTGTAGTCAATTTTCGCCTCCACAATTTTTTCCTTTTCTACGGGAACATAAATTGTTTGAGGTTTAGAAGTTACCCTCTTAACCAGAGTATCTGTTTTTATAATGTTGATTGTATCACGAACATTGAGGGTGTCCATCACATTAATTGTATCACGGATCCTAATTGTGTCGCGGATATAAATGGTGTCTATTTTGGCCGGAGTAACAGCAGGTGCTATGGTTGTTGCTGCAACAGGGTAGGGATATACGATATTGCTACGGTTATTACGTTTTTCTTCATCCAGCCTTCTTTCCAAACGGTTTATATCATTCTGCAATTGATTGGACTCCCGGAAATATCGGTTCATTAAATCATCATTACGGCGGCTGGGTGACTGACTTTGTTGAGCAGGCACATTCACAATTATACTTTGGGGTTGTGCTACTGGTTGTGATATCGGTTGCTGTTGTTGAACTTTAGCCGCAACTTTTATACTATCAGGAGTGGATGAGACTTTTTTTTTAACAGATTCAGTTGAAGGATCAGTTTTAGCAATACTCATCGCAGTGTCGGCTATAACGGCTTCCGCTATGATAGTCTCTGTTTTAACGTTAGCCGGAGCCGCAGTCACCAAAGCAGTTTCGGTTTTGTAAACAGACGCTGTATCGGTTACAGTCATTACATTTTTTTTCATGACAGTGTCTGCTGCAACAGGTTTTGTTTTAGCGGCCATTGCTTGCTTTCCTGCATTTGGTAAAGTTCCTTTAGTTTTAAATGCAGTTGAACTATCAACCATTTTCACGCTATCCATTTCATTCCGTAAAATTTGCAAGCGATTAATCAGGCTGTCTAACTGTACTTTCTTTTGACTGATACTGTCTGTCAATTTCTTTTGAACTGAATCAGCTCTCCGTTTATTTTTATCGTTGACTATTTTTATAGAATCACGGATGTAGCGAATACTGTCTGCAGGAACCACCTGGATCATTTGCTTTGTCAACACACTATCTTTTGTTGGAGCAGGATTATTACCGTAGTAATAATTGTTGTTATTGATAATGATAATTTGCCCGTTTCTCATACTGTCAACTGAATACACCTGGCCTTTGGTATAATCCAATACCAACTGGCTTTTTGGAGCAGGCACAGGAGCTGTTGTTTTTACAACGATTGTATCAGCTACTTTCTGTATCGGCACAGCCGGTGTTACCGCATACACTTCAGGCTTCTTCTCAAACAAGCGGCTTGCTTTTGTTGGTGTACCGTAGGTAATACCAATTTTAAGTCCTACATGTACATCAGCGGCTTTTAAATTTTTATTAAATGCCATTGTACCCAGGTTGCTGCTTCCTATAAATAATGGACCAACCCTAACGGTTGCGCCAAGCCGGTTTTCCCTGTAATTGGTGATATCATTTTTATCAGAAAATGTGTAGGGGAAATAAACACCGAAATGCCTTCTCTCATACCGCGGTGTGATGGTGTAATAACCATAATTGTCAAACCTTGTACCTGCATCACTTCCCATTTTCAACGGGCGGTAGGCCATAGCATTCAGGTATAAACCTTTTACAAACCTGATATCCAATTGTACACTTAAAGCGCCGGGTAAATAAACATTGTATTTACGTGGGTCATTTGCATTGGCAACAACCCGGTTGGCAAGCGCAGTATCAAATTCTTTAATTGAATTATAATGCGCATTCCTGATATCCCAACTGTTAATGTTTGCGTTGAAAGAATTTACATTAGCTGGTTTTTCAAAAGTAAACATCCCTGCATCAAGAATAGAAACACCCAACTTAAAAATATATTTGTTTACATCTCTTCTGTCTGCGAGGTAACTTTTTTCATCATCATTTTTGATGTATTTAAAATTTTTGAGATTGCCCCGGTACTCATAAACCAATCCGGCATCTAAACCAAAAGCATTTGCATCGGGCCTGAAATTTTTATCAAATACCATATCAAAATCTGCATTCTTATTATGGTTGTAGCTAAAATTACTTGCATTCACATTAATAGTACTATCGCTGTTTACACCAATATTAAAATTTTGACTGCCCATATTTAATGAAGCAACACCACCGAGATATTTGGCGGTGAATGCACCTTTTAAAAAGTGTCGGTCGTTACTAAATAACACCCGGCCATAGGTTAATCCGGCTTCAACCCAACTCAGTGAATTAATCGTTAAACCAGATGCATCAATCGGACTGTTGTTTAAGGGTTGATAATAAAACCCATTGTACGCAAGCTTGGCCAGGTCAGGCGTAATGTTTCTGCCTTGTATCATCGACCTTGATTGGAAGGTTAAAGCAACCGCTGATTTTTTACTCAAATTTGCCATAAAACTCAATGGCAACTGTGTACGGTTTGATATATTGAAAAATGCTTTTTCTCCGGTGGCAAGATTTGCTTCTGATAAATATTTTGCTTTAAATGTCTGGTAATCGTCAAAATTATTTTTGTTGAATTTTAGCAATGCATCCCTGTCAACTAAAAAATAATTATTGCTGTATCGTACATCTGTGCTAAAAAGATTGATGTCAAATTTATAGCGGCTGTCAACAATACTAGCCGGTTGTAACATTACGCCGGTAACACCAGTATAATTGCCTGAAGTGAGACCTAAAAAATCCTGTGAAAATAAATTGAAGCTTATAAAATATAAAATAGCGAGACTTAGTAATTTTTTTTTCATGTACAATAGTTTTGGAAAACGGGGCATATCAATAAGCGTTGACAAGCAGTTGCAGGTCAACAATTATGCAAGATGTTTTCGATTTGTGGATATAACATTTCTTCGATTACAATGTTTAAAACTA
Source organism: Ferruginibacter sp. (assembly GCA_040002495.1). Taxonomy (GTDB): domain Bacteria; phylum Bacteroidota; class Bacteroidia; order Chitinophagales; family Chitinophagaceae; genus Ferruginibacter. The sequence continues at coordinate 6,759 of JBDUEK010000029.1, read as the reverse complement.
TAATAATGCCATACATAAAAATTAATCTTATTAGGATATATTTATTATGTTGTGATGTGGTTTCAAGGGAGTTACCGCCTGTGTCAATTTGTAAAGTTTTTATTGATCTTTTTGAATATAAAGTCCTTCTATTATGAAGGGGAAAATTATTCACGAAATGGGGTGTAAAAAAGGATAGTTTTTACCAGTTTTAACGAGACTTATAATTTCCTAAGTGTCCGGTTATTTAAATACCAACCAATGATTTGACCATCTAACTACCATATTATAATTGATCATTATCTTTAGAATCATAAACTAAACAAATGACAGAACTGCCCGGAGAAAAAGCCAATAGTGATAATCAATTAAAAAGAACCCTTGGGCCATTGATGCTGTGGGGGCTTGGTGTGGGTTATGTTATTTCAGGAATGTATTTTGGCTGGAACCTTGGTTTGCAGGAAGGTGGTACATTGGGACTTGCCATCGCTACTGTATTCATCATTATCTTATACATCACATTTACTTTTTCGTATACTGAACTGGCGTGTGCCATTCCAAAAGCAGGTGGTGTGTTTGATTATACAACAAGGGCATTGGGAAAAGACATTGGCTTCATCGCAGGTATGGCGCAGATCATTGAATTTGTGTTTGCTCCACCCGCTATTGCAGCGGCAGTGGGCGCTTACTTTCACATTTTCTTTCCGCAATTTTCAGTTACTTCTATTGCCATCACGGCGTATGTATTATTTACCGCGTTGAATATTTATGGTGTAAAAGCGGCTGCCACTTTTGAATTGCTCATTACCATATTTGCTGTTTTTGAATTGTTATTATTTACAGGCATTACCATTCCGCATTTTGAAATGGCCAATCTTACACACAATGCATTTCCGCATGGATGGAAAGGTGCCTGGGCCGCAATACCTTTTGCCATCTGGTTTTTTCTTGGGTTGGAAGGCGTAGCCAATGTTGCAGAAGAAACCGTGAATCCGCAAAGAAATGTAATGCTGGGCTTTGGTTCCGCATTGTTAACCCTGGTGTTGCTTTGCATAATGATATTCATTTCATCGGTGGGTGTAGGGGGCTGGGAAAAGGTCGTGTATTCTTCACCGGGAGCCGATGCATCCGACTCACCTTTGCCACTTGCACTGAGCCAGATAACCGGCAACAGTGGCTGGATGTATCATTTATTAATTACCATTGGCCTGATGGGGCTGGTAGCATCTTTTCATGGGCTGATACTTGCTGCCAGTCGTGCCACCTACGAGTTTGGCAAAACAGGTTGTGTGCCCGTTGTTTTTGGAAAAATACACCCAAGGTTTAAAACACCGGTAAATGCTTTGCTGTTAAATATGGTCATCGGCATCATAGCTTTATTTACCGGCAAAACCGGTGATATCATTACCATTGCCTGCTTTGGTGCCATTGCGCTGTATATTTTTGCCATGATAACCGTATTGGTTTTACGGAAAAAAGAACCTGAAATGGTGCGGCCCTTTAAAGTGCCACTGTATCCGTATTTTCCAATCATTGCATTAACCATTGCAGTCATTTCATTAATAGCGATGATTACCCTCAATGTTAAATTATCGATCATCTTTTTTGCAATACTTGCACTTGCCTATATTTGGTTTCATTTTATCGTAAAACGCTCAACAAATGGCCATACAACAAGTATCTGATAATCATATTTTGCAACTGCTTGCAGAACAAAATATTGAAAAAGTAAAAGTTGCCGTTACTGATATTGATGGTATACTGCGGGGTAAAATGATCAGCTATGAAAAGTTTAGCGGTATTGTAGAAAAAGGCTTTGGCTTTTGTAACGTTGTGTTTGGCTGGGATGCCGGCGACCTGGCTTACGATAATACAACTTACACCGGATGGCACACAGGTTACCCGGATGCAACTGCAGTAATTGACCTGCAGACTTTCCGGCAAATTCCCTGGGAAAATGACATACCGCTTTTTTTAGCAGATTTCATAGATGCAAAAGGAAACGGTTTACCTGTTTGTCCACGCAGCCTGTTGAAAAATATTATTAGCCAGGCATCAGATGCAGGTTACACCGCTTTTTGTTCGCAGGAATTTGAATGGTTTAACCTGGTGAATAATATCAAAGAAATAAAAGGAGATACTTTCAGCAACCCTCAACCCATGACCGAGGGCATGTTTGGATATTCCATGCTAAGGGCTTCGCAGAAAAAAGAATATTTCAATGACCTGTTTGATTTATTGAAAAAATTTGGCGTTCCACTTGAAGGCTTGCATACTGAAACAGGCCCCGGCGTTTACGAAGCTGCCATCACTTATTCAACCGCATTGGAAGCGGCGGACAGAGCCGTATTATTTAAAACAGGTGTAAAGCAAATTGCCAACAGTCACGGTTTACTGGCCACCTTTATGGCTAAGTACAGCGAAAATTTACCGGGTTGTAGCGGGCATATTCACCAGAGTTTGTGGAACGATAAAAATCAAAACCTGTTTGCAGATAAAAAAAGGCCAATGGGTATGAGTTTGCTGATGGAAAGTTATATGGCTGGTCAGCTTTATTGCCTGCCATTTATTTTACCAATGCTTGCGCCTACGGTTAACAGTTATAAGAGACTGGTAGAAGGCGCATGGGCACCCACTACATTAACCTGGGGAATTGATAACCGCACAACAGCTTTAAGGGCTTTGCCAGGAACTAACAGTTCGACAAGACTTGAGACCAGGGTGCCTGGGTCAGATAGTAACCCGTACCTGGCCATGGCTGCTTGCCTTGCTGCCGGTTTGTATGGAATAAAAAACAAACTGAAATTAAAAACACCCCCGTCAAAAGGCAATGGTTATGCTGATACAAAATACGGAACCTTGCCAAAAAATTTGTGGGAAGCAACACAGAACATGAAGCAGTCGAACCTTGCCACTGAATTATTTGGTGAAGCATTTGTTGCTCATTTTACGGCTACCCGTGAGTGGGAGTGGAGACAGTTTTCGAAGATAGTGACCGATTGGGAACTCAAACGATACCTCGAGATCATTTAGAGAATGAATGTAAACTATGGATAGGAATTAATATGTTCAATATTGATATGCGGTACAAGGGAGTGACACAACGATGTTTAATCAATGTACTAAAGCCGGTTAAATAAAATTATATCATGACTAATTTTAAAACTATAAGACAATTTAATTATCCTACCACCATTCGTTTTGGTGCAGGTGCTATCAAAGAATTACCTGATCATCTAATTACAAACGGATTGAGTAAACCGTTGCTGGTTACCGATCCTGCAGTGAGCCAGCTTGATTTTTTTAAACAAATAAGAGACAGCCTGTCTGCAAAAAATATTTCTGTTGAAGTGTTTTCCGACATTCACAAAAACCCGGTAAAATCGGATGTATTGAAAGGGGGCGATGTATTTGCAGAAACCGGCAGGGATTGCATTATTGGTATAGGTGGTGGCGCAGCAATGGATGTTGCCAGGGCTATTGTTTTAAGAGTAAATCATCGCCGTGACTTGTTTGACTATGATGACCTGATTGGTGGCGATCAATATGTAACAGAAGAGGTGCCTTATTTTATTACGGTACCAACCACCAGCGGAACAGGTAGTGAAGTGGGACGCAGCGCCATTATTTCTGAAGATGAAACGCACCGCAAACGAATTTTGTTTGCTCCAAAACTGATGGCAAAAATTGTATTTGCAGATCCGTTGTTAACCATGGAGCTTCCTGCATTTATTACCGCTGCAACCGGCATGGATGCGCTCACCCATAATATGGAAGCATTTATTGCAAAAAACTGGCATCCTATGTCGGCGGGTATTGCATTGGAGGGCATTTACCTGGTAAACCGGGCCATTGTTGCCGCGGTAAATAAACCAACACTTGAAGCAAGAAGTGAGATGATGATGGCTTCATTAATGGGAGCTGTTGCGTTTCAAAAAGGGTTGGGTGTTGTGCATTCACTGGCACATCCATTATCATCTTTACTAGACACGCATCATGGCCTGGCCAATGCAGTAAACCTGCCTTATGGTATGCGTTTCAATGCCACTGGAATGGACGAACAATTTAAACGGATGGCACAGGCGATGGATTTGGAAACATTGACCGGCGATGCCGTGGTTGCACATTTATTTGACCTCAACAAACAACTGGGCCTTCCTGTTACATTAAGTGAAATAGGCGTAAATCAATCGCATATTGAAACATTGGCTGACCTGGCTTTGGCAGACTTTTGCCATCCTAACAATCCTAAACCGGTTAGTAGGGAAGACTTTAAAAATTTATACACCGAAGCATTATAACATGGATCAACCGTTAAAAATAGGATTGACTTTTACGGGCACACCAGAAAAGCATAACAACTATGTAAACTGGTTAAAAGGTAATGACAATATTGAGATAACCACCTTATCAACGACTGAAAATAACCTGGATGAAATTGCAGATATGGATGGAATTGTGTTGTCGGGGGGAGTTGATATGCATCCAAAAATTTATGGATCTACGGAAATCAATTACCCAAATGCACCGGATGAATTTGAAGAATCAAGAGATGAATTTGAGATCTCGGTTTTTAATTTAAGTCAGCAATACAACAAACCGCTGTTAAGTATTTGCAGGGGTATGCAATTGGTGAATGCAATACAAGGCGGCAGTTTTATACAGGACCTTGGGCCGGAAGGAAACAATTTGCATCGAGTTGAAACAACCGATAAACAACATCCTATAAATATATTACCCGGCTCATTACTGTATGAAATTATTGGCGATACTGATAGCTTAGCCAACAGTGCTCATCACCAGGCAGTTCTTATGCCGGGAAAGAATTTACTAGTTAACGCTCATTCGCCGGAAGGAGTAGTGGAAGGGTTAGAATGGGAAGATAAAACCGGTAAGCCTTTCTTCCTTGCCATACAATGGCACCCGGAAAGAATGTATAAACTGGGTATCGAAGGTTTACCTACATCTACCAACATACGAGAAAGATTTATAGCCGAAGCAAAAAATTCAATCAAAAAAGCATGAAGATAATTAACCCGGCAACGGAAGAACTGATTACAGACCTTGCAGAAGATACAACCGAAACCATACAGCAGAAATATGTGAAATTAAAAGCAGGCCAGGCGTTGTGGGCCAAAACAAGCGTTAGTGAAAGAATTGATTGTATCAATAAATTCTTTGAACTGCTGGATGCAAATAAGGACGAATTGGCACATACATTAACCAGTGAGATGGGCAAACCATTACAGCAATCATACAATGAAATAAATGGCGCCAGGGCACGCATCAAATACTTTATAGACAATGCCGCAAAATACCTGGCAGAAGAATGGGTAACAACAGAAGGAGGAACAACCGAAAAAATTGTATACGAGCCATTAGGAGTAATTGCAAATATTTCTGCCTGGAACTATCCGTACCTGGTGGGAGTAAATGTTTTTATTCCGGCATTATTAGGTGGTAATGCAGTTTTTTATAAACCCTCTGAATATGCAACTTTAACCGGCCTGCATATTCAAAAACTTTTATACCAGGCCGGTATACCCGAAAATTGTTTTCAAACAGCAATAGGAAAAGGCGCCGTGGGAGCGGAGTTGCTGGAACTGCCTTTAAATGGATACTTTTTTACCGGTAGTTATAAAACCGGAAAATACATTGCTGAAAAAGTAGCAAATAAACTTGTTCCATGCCAATTGGAACTGGGCGGAAAAGACCCGATGTATGTAATGGACGATGTGGCGGATATTAAAAAAACAGCCGCTGATGCGTTGGAAGGGGTGGTGTATAACAATGGACAAAGCTGCTGTGCCGTAGAAAGAATTTATGTACATGAAAAAGTGTATGATGCTTTTGTAACAGCCTATGTAGCACAATGCAAAAAATTAGTAATTGGTGATCCGCTTAACAAACAAACTGATATTGGCCCACTCAGCAGGGCAGAACAAAAGGAGTTTTTAACCGGGCAGGTTGATGATGCAGTGTCAAAAGGAGCTACTCTTTTATGTGGAGGAAAAGTGTTGAATCAACCGGGCTTTTTTATAGAACCTGCGGTATTGGTAAATGTAAATCACAGCATGAAAATAATGACCGAAGAATCCTTTGGGCCAGTTGTAGGCATTCAAAAAGTAACCAGTGATGAAGAGGCTATTCAGTTGATGCAGGATACTGACTATGGCCTTACAGCAGCCGTATATTCCACAAGTTTTGAAAGAGCCGAAGCCGTGATGAATCAAATGAATACCGGTACTGTTTACTGGAATTGTTGCGACAGGGTTAGTGCAGGTTTACCGTGGTCTGGTAGAAAATCTTCCGGACTTGGCAGTACCTTATCATACCAGGGTATCAGGGCTTTTGTTCAACCCAAGGCATACCATATGCGGGGATAAAGAATTATTGTAAACTGCAGCTTAGTTATTGATTTCTTAACCTGGAACAACAAGTAAAGATGCTTCTGCCATTTGCCCGAGAATTTTATCAAATAAATCTTTTTTGAAACGATATCAACGATATTTAAATTCGTTTCCGAAAGCTGATCTTTTAATAACCACTGGTCAGCAGGATTATCCTCAATGATCAGTATTGATATTTCCTTTAATGTATGACTCATTGTACCTTAAATGCTTGATTGAGTAAACAAAACGGTGCTTCTTTCAATATTTAATTGCTATTTTTTGTTAACGCAAAAATTTCGGAATTATTAGTGTGTTTTTAATTTGTAGTTAACCAACTATACTTCCCGCTGCATCAAAATGTGTTATGAATATTGTTGATTAATGCAGC
>JBDUEK010000028.1:0-67752 GCA_040002495.1 Ferruginibacter sp. | reverse complement strand
GATTTTATCAATACAAATATACTATATGTTTCTAAATTAAATTGTCACTACACTATGGCCACAATGATACGATGCAGATTATTGAAATTGAAAATGTGAACAAGAAATGGAGAGCCTCTCAATATGCTATCAAATTCGGTTATACTGCACATCTTGATTCAGTAATTAGTTACGGTAAAACAATAATGCATAGCGATCCGAAAACGGGTTGGGAGAACTTTATTCGAAAACTTTTTAATGCAAATGTTTTAATACTTCCAAACTGTGAGCTGTATTATGCGCATGCAACCGATGCTTCAATGATAGAAGTTGAAATTGCAACCAAACATAAATATAAAAATTATGTATATTCTGACCCATTGTTTCACAAAGATTTTTTTGGTGCAAAAAGTATTTTAGAAATTATGGATTTAATTGAGAATGAATTCAATTTTAAAAGAATTGAACGGTTTTAATTCCAAGTTTGCCAAAGGAGTGATCGGTAAAAAAGTAGCGAAGGTTTCAGTATTGCTCATGCTGGCGCAGGAGTCTCTCCTGTACTCCCTTGTTAATTTAATTCCAGAGTGTGTCTCCCGAATTTTTTCGCTATTGTTGGTATTTAATTTCATAACCTATCCCGGAGGCCAATGTTGGTCTTATGACCAACATCCGAAGCATCAATATTTAAATAAAGCCGGTAATAAAAACTGCTGCATTTTTAAGCAGCAATTAAGAATTATTTTCAATACAGTTATACGAAAGTTCATTTTGTTGCAGTTTCGGCCGTTGGTCATAAGACCAACAGCGGCGTTTAATTGAGTTAAGGAGTTTTTAAAAAGCAGGCATGTATGTACGTATAAAATAATATGCTAAAATTAGCAATTGCGTTTTGCTGAATAAAATTCCACTGCTCCCCGGCTGCCGGATGGGAATGGAAAACACGGTGAAGGTTTTGTGCAGTGGCTTTGCGCCGGCTTTGTAATGGACAGCCGGAACTGAAGTTCAATAAAGCTTCTAAAGTTCACAGCCCCTGATTACTTTTCTTTATTTAAAATTTCTTGCATCCGGAAAAATTTTTTCCTGGGAGATTTCTTTTGTTTGTCTTTTTTTAATTTGTGCATGGGCAGGGATGGATTTTTCATCTGCATAGGCCAGGGTTAATACCTGCGGATCCTGGTTTTGTGCAGGAGTTAACTGGCGCAATAGTTTGGAGAAATTGTGACAACGCTTTACAATTACGTGGATCACTTCGCCTTCTATTTGTAATGTACCTTCTACCATAATGAGCCTCGACTGCAGTATTTCCTTGCGGAATTCTTCAAAGAGTTTTTCGAATATTACCAGGTTGGCGTAACCGGTTTCGTCTTCGATGGTCATAAAGCAAATGCCTTTGGCAGTGCCCGGCCGCTGGCGTACGAGTACCAGTCCGGCTACTTTTACAAAGTCGCCATCTTTACCGGCTGCCAGTTGATTGGTGGGTGTAATGTGCAACTGGTTTAGCTTTTCACGGATAAAACTTACGGGGTGTGCCTTTAATGAAAGTGCAGTGGCCGCATAATCATGCACTACATGTTCGGAGGTTTGCATAACGGGTAAGGCTATGTTTTCTCCGCCTGCATCGGCAGCGGGCTGTCCGGCAAACATGGCCATTGGGCGGTCCTTGGTGGAGACTTCCCAAAGAGCCTGTCGCCTGTCGAGCCCAATGGAACGGAAGGCATCGGCATCGGCTAATTTCTCCAGGACGGCTTCGGATAAATTGATATCACGCAATGCATTGATGCTGGTGTAAGGCAGTTGCCTGTGAGCAATCAATACTTCCATGTCGGCCTGCCGAAGCCCCTTTACCTGCCGGAAACCAAGGCGAAGGGCAGGCTTGGTTTCCGGCGCATCTGCTAAAGGAGTGGGGGTTTCCAACAGATTATCCCAAAGCGAATGGTTAATATCTACCGGTAAAACTTTTACGCCATGTTTGATGGCATCGCCGATTAATTGTGCCGGTTGGTAAAAACCCATGGGCATACTGTTGAGTATGGCGCAACAAAACACATCGGGATAAAAACATTTTAACCAACTACTAACGTACACCAATAGTGCAAAACTTGCAGCATGGCTCTCAGGAAATCCATAACTGCCAAAGCCTTCGAGTTGTTTAAAAACACGTTGGGCATATTCGAATGTGTAACCATTCTGCATCATGCCTTTTGTTAGTTTTTCATTAAATTTTGTAACCAGTCCCTTTGCTTTAAAAGTAGCCATGCTGCGGCGCAGTTCATCGGCTTCGGAAGCAGAAAAGCCGGCGGCAACAATGGCAATCTTCATGGCCTGCTCCTGGAAGAGCGGAATACCTAAAGTACGGCTAAGGATATCTTCCAGTTCTTTTGATGGATATTCAACCGGCTCTTCGCCATTGCGGCGGCGCAAATAGGGATGCACCATATCGCCTTGTATGGGGCCGGGCCTTACAATGGCCACTTCAATTACGAGGTCGTAAAAGCAACGGGGCTTTAACCGGGGCAACATGCTTTGTTGGGCACGGCTCTCAATCTGGAAAACGCCAATGGTATCTGCATGGCAAATCATTTCATATACGGCCGGATCGTCTTGTGGGATATTCGCCAACGTTAGATCGAGGCCATAATGTGCTTTGGCAATGTCAAAAGCCTTGCGGATGCAGGTGAGCATGCCGAGTGCCAGTACATCTATCTTCATAAAGCCAAGTGCATCGATGTCGTCTTTGTTCCATTCAATGCAGGTACGGTTGTCCATACGGGCATTCATGATAGGGCAAAGGTCGGATAGTTTACCATTGGTAATTACAAAGCCACCGGTATGCTGACCAAGCTGGCGGGGAAAACCGATAAACTCACGGGTGAGTTGCAATACCTTTCGCAGGTGCAGATCGCCGGGGTTGAGGCCTTGTTCCTGTATGCGTTTTCCTTCAAACCATTCATCAGTAAATTCCCAGATAGAACCTGAAATGCGGTTGATGGTGTCGACGGATAATCCCATGGCTTTTCCCACATCACGGATGGCGCCTTTTTGATGCAACTGTGTTACAGTGGCAACGATGGCTGCCCGCTCACGGCCGTATTTTTGATAGATGTACTGGATCACTTCTTCCCGCCGCTCATGCTCAAAATCCACATCAATATCCGGAGGTTCATTGCGGGCTGAAGAGATAAACCGTTCAAATAATAAATCGAATTTTGTAGGATCAACGGAGGTAATGCCCAAGCAATAGCAAACGGTAGAATTAGCAGCAGAGCCACGGCCCTGGCAAAGGATTTTTTGTTGCCGGGCAAAGCGTACAATATCATACACGGTTAAAAAATAGGCAGCATAATTCATTTCCTTAATAAACACCAACTCGTGGTTAATGGCATTGCTGATAGATGCAGGAATGTTTTCTCCAAAACGTTCTTTGGCGCCCTGCCAGGCCAGGTAAGTTATTTCTTCCTGAGGTGTTCTTCCATCGCTGGTAATCTCAATGGGATATTCATATTTTAATTCATCTAAAGAAAAAGTACAGCCTGCTGTAATTTCCTGTGTGCGTTCAATGGCATCGGGATATTGCCTGAAGAGCCTTATCATTTCATCTGCTGGTTTTAAAAAACGCTCTGCATTGGGGTGTAATAAATAACCCGCAGTATGGATGGTGCTTTTTTCACGGATGCAGGTTACGACGTCTTGTAGTTGTCGCCTGGCGGGTTCATGGTAATGCACATCGTTGGTGGCAACCATGGGTATATTTAATTGGGTAGATAATTGATTTAGCTGGTAAATATATTTACTATCGTTGCCCTGGTAGCGCCTGGATGCAGCTAAATATAAATGTTCGCCTAAATTATTTTTATATTCTTTTAGGGCTGATTTAAAAGCGGTTTCAAATTCGAATGTTTCATTTAATTCATTGGGAGGTATAGCTATAAATTTTATATCTTTTGAAAATTGATACACATCTTTTTTATAGAGGAGGCAATCTCCTTTTTCTGCTCTCCTGTTTCCGATGGTAAGTAAATTTGATAATTGCGAGTAGGCTGTTTTGTTAGTGGGATAGGCGAGCAGGCTGACGCCATCTTCCAGATCTAACCTACAGCCTGTGATAATTTTGATGTCATGTTTTTTTGCTGCACTGTAGGCTCTTACAATGCCTGCTAAACTATTTCTATCGGTGATGGCAATTGCTTTGTAACCCAGCGCTATGGCTTGTGCTACAAATTCCTCGGGGTGGGAGGCTCCGTGGAGGAAGCTGAAGTTGGTGGTTGTTTGGAGTTCTGTGTAGGTCATTTATTTTATTGTTTTTTTTGGATAAGTATTTGTTACTTATTTCATCAAGAAAAAAATAAATAGATGTTTGACTATAGGTTAAATGTTCATATTTATTTACATAATCACTTTTCAATTTATTGCACACTGATCTTTCTTTTTGCTTCCCGAAAAATCGGGACAGGTCGTCCAAAAAGAAACAAAAAAGACAGCCGGGAACGAAAACAGCCCGTTCCAGGCGTGGTTCCCTGAGCATCATTTGTGCACAGTGGTGAATTGCATTTAATCTTAATTGGGCTTGAAATGCATTCTTCAATTATTAACAACAGCGTTAGTGTTTAATCCCATGCATTTTCAGGGCCTCAGAATAAAAGCGTTAAGAAATTTTAGAAGCAGGGCGTTAAAAAATGAAATTGATGTTACTGAAGTTTGGAATTGTACTTAGCTTGTAAGTCGCACATAGTTTGGAATTATTCACCTGCTTGAACTTATTTCATTTTAGCCATGATTCTAAAATTTTATTTATCCCGATGAGCATAGCGATTTCGGGAGCTTTTATTGTGCAGCCTTGATTTTTTTTGTTTCTTTTTGCATCAAGGCAAAAAAGAAAATAGAGACTTGCCTATATTTTTTATTGACACTAGTTAGCAATGAAAATGTTATCAATTACTTTACTTCTTTTCAATTTATTGCTTAATGATCTTTCTTTTTGCTTCCCGAAAAATCGGGACAGGTCGTCCAAAAAGAAACAAAAAAGACAGCCGGGAACGAAAACAGCCCGTTCCAGGCGTGGTTCCCTGAGCATCATTTGTGCACAGTGGTGAATTGCATTTAATCTTTATTGGGCGGAAATAAGCCCCCAGCCCCTAAAGGGGAGTAAATGCACAGTTCAATTTTTATCAATATTATTAGTACTGTAACTTTTATTTGTTTGAAATGCACGCTCGAATAATAAACAACATTAATAATTTAAAAGTCTATGCATTTTCTCCCCTTCGGGGTTGGGGGCCAACAATTCCATCTATAAATCATTCACATAAAAAATCCATGTACAAACCACTGATAAGTCTTTGCAATATCATAATGCCCTAACCGAAACAACCAATACCTGCAACCTGTAGAATCTTCTACATAGTAGTAGTCACGGTGCTGCCCATCCTGTAACCACCATTCGGGTTCAATCCTTTCCGGTCCATCTGCTTTTATAATTTTATGCAGCTTGCCTTTATATCTGAAATTCATTGGTGGATAATCAGGCACCGGGGCAGTTACTTCAATGAGTGCAGGTTTGTGTAATAGTTGCAAAGGCCTCGGTGTGTCCAGTTTCCACCTGGTTGTTGGCGCTTCATTTAAAGATGCAGCAATTTTAAAGGAACGCTCGGGCCAGTAATGTTCTGCAGGTACAAAGCGGTGAATATGTAGTGTTCCAAATTTGCCTGCAATGCGGTCCAGTAGTTCAGCTAAAATCATATCATCCAGGCCGGCATTGTTTTCAAATAGTTTTTCCTGTACCGGAGATAGCGCTTCTGTTTTTGGCGCATCCAATGCAAACAATTCAATGCCCAACGCAGGTTCAATGCTGGCAATTTTATCTTCAAATAACCTAAATAAATGTTTGCTGTTGCTTGATGGCCTGTTGGTGCCAATATTTATTTCTACTGTTTTGCCATCAACGCGGTATCCTTTAAATATAGCAATACGCAAACCTTTTTCTTCCTGCTTCAGGCGCTTGCATAATTCTTCAAGTAATTGCTTTAATGCTATTTCAATGCCTGTGGCTGTTACAATTGGTTCCATGCAGGGTAGCCTTGCATGAAATGGCTCAACAGGGTTTACAGGTTCAATTGTTTCTTCTACAGAGCCCATTGCCTGGTCCAGCCTATTTAATAATTGAAGGCCAAAACGACGACGCAATGAAGTGCGTGGCATATTAATGAATTGACCGATCTGTCGCAGGCCCAGCTTTTCTAATCTTTCAATAATTTCAACATCAATCCTTAATGCAGCCGGTGGTAAATTAAGCAACGCTGCTGTTTGCTGACCGCTTTCTACAATAGGATTTTCTTTTCCAAACCGGGCAATTGCCCAGGCCGTACCAATGGTAGCTGCAATTGCAATACGGCAATGATAACCAAAGTTGCTTAAGCGTTTATTGATTTCTGTTAGATACTCTTTTTCGCCTCCCCATAAATGAGCACAACCTGATACATCTAACATCAATCCGTCCGGTAAATCAATACTTACTACAGGCGTAAACCGTATCAGCCATTCTGCTAAACCATTTAATAATTTTTCGTTTCGGTTGGGTTCATCATCAAAATATTGTAATGCCGGAATGATGGCCCTTGCATCTGCTAAAACTATTCCGGGGTAGATACCTTGTTGTTGTGCCAATGCATTTGCTGCGGTTACCATCATCCTGCCATGATCGGGTGATACCATAACAAAGGGAATGTTTTTTAACCCTGGCTGGCGACGAATCAACCAATCCGTTTTTAGTGAATAAAACCATATGGATAAATAGCGCTTTTGCATATTATCCTGTTTTTTGTTGACGTTGATGAATAGCAGCAAGCTGGTAAAGATGCCTGAATCGACCAGCAGTAAATTCAACCTGCCAGTTGCCAGGGTTTCCATTTCTTACTTTAAGCAAAGCAATATTCCACCGGGGAAAACCTACACCAGGCATCGCATCCGATAACTCACTGGGTAAGGGTGTTATTTTCCAACGGGTAACACATGCAGTAGTACTTAGCGTACGTGGATTGTTGCGTAACATAAATCCTGTTACATGACTATCTTCAACGGCTAGTTGCAGTCGCCGCGAAGCTGTAAAACTTAGTTCCTGTATTTCACCAATTACCGCCGAAAGGCCTTCGCACTTTAGGGCCTCTTCCATAGCCCATAACATTTCTTTTTCCTTTTTCAAATCAATAAAAATAATTTTATCCGGCGCAATACCAAATGATTTAAGGGCAGGAGGAAAAATTTTCCGGCCATTGCTGATCCAGATAGCTGCACCACCTTGCTGCATCAGGGAAGCCAGTAACCCTGCAACAAACCCACAGGTTGCAGTCGCATTTTCAACAGTATCTGCAATAAACTCATGAATGGCACCTAAGGGAAATGTATGATTGGGAAACGCATTTTTAATTGGGCCAAGCCCCATATCTACCGCAGCATTTGTTCGGGTGTTCTTAAATCCTTCTAATGGAAGAATATCTTTTTTTAATTGTGATATAATTGCTGCCTGTGTGTCTGTCATTGTAAAATCATGTAACCACTTAGCGTAATAACATAATATCAAAAATACTAAAAAGTTTAGTATTTAGCGTATAAATTATACATCTTTATTATTAGCATCTGTTTGTCGGATAGTTTAATTGAAAGGGGTATTTAATGATTATCCGCAATTTGGTACAAAGTGGCGTAGCCCCGGTTAATATTTTAACAACGGGTTTCAACACGTTGTTAAAAAAAAATCCCGGCATTAAACCGGGACTTACTGTATAATCTGAACGATGTAGTTATTTCAATTTGCTTATCTGGTCATTATAATAAGCAATGGTTTTCATCACCGAAGGCAGGTTGCTTGGCAAATCTTCGGCATCTCTTTCTATATAAATGTATCCATCAAAATGTTGCTTTTTTAATTCAGCAAATACTGCCGGAAAATCAACCACTCCTGTTCCCACAGGTACATCTTTTAATGTAGGATCATTAAAGGCAGCGATATCTTTTAAATGAATGGCAATGATATGACCACTTAGTTTTTTTATAGCTTCAACCGGATCAATACCACTTTTTGGCCAATGACCCAAGTCGGCGCAGGCGCCAAAATTTGGATGATTTTTTATTGCCAGCAATACAGTATCCGGATTCCAGTAATGGCTTACACCTTTCCAATGTTCATGTATGGCAACCTTTATACCATTCACTCCGGCAAGGCTATCGATGCTATCCCATAAATCAAGTGGTGGTTCGGCAGTAACAAACTTTACACCCAGTTGTTTGGCAATTGCAAACTGGTGTACCCAGGAAGCCAATGTACTATCGCCACCAATATAAATAGATGCCAGCTTTAGATTTCTTTTGTCAATCATCGCCTTCATCTTATCAAGTCCATCTACAGACAATTGTGAAGCAACGGAATCTTTTAATTCGGGCCCACCTTTATGAAATGTATTTGGTTCAATGTATTGCAAACCTGCACTATCAACTTTATCCAGTGCATCCGGAAAATTGAATGTATGAAAAGTCCAAAGTGCAATACCAAATTTCCAGTCCTTTGCAGGATCTGTTGTGGTAGAATCTGTGGAAGAAGTTGTAGTGTTTTCCTGTGAAGCATTGTTACAGGCGCCAAAGAAAATAGTTGCCATTAAAAGCAGGAGAGGAGTTTTTTTCATATTCGCTTTTCGTTTAATTTTTTGAAAAGCAAAGTTCTGCATAAACAGGTAGATTATATCCCTTGTTTTGAAATTTTTTAATTCTAAAAAATTAAAACATTTTTAGAACCTGATTGAGTTATTTTAAAATACCAGCGATATTTTTTCATGGCAACATTGTTGCGTTATTTATCCCGAGTAAGATTTTGTGTGCTGCATCGGGACGCAATCCTTTCATCTGTATATTTCATGGCAGCAATAAGCGGCACCAAACTTTCTAATTAACTCAAAACTCCTGGTTGCTATCAATGTAAATGATTAACTTCTTTTTTCAGTGGATGCCCTTTCAATCAACATAGATGGAATGATTACCAGTTCATGTTTAAGATCGAAATTGGTTTTTTCAATTCCCTTAAAAAGAATTTCTGCGGCCATTTTGCCAATCTCAAAAGCAGGCTGTGTGATAGTAGTCATTGAAGGATTAAGTATGGGGGCTGTTTCCAGGGTAGAAAATGCAATTACTTTGAGTTTGTCAGGAATATTGATATTTAATTCATGGCTTGCCAAGTAAACCTGCATGGCTATTCTTTCTACAGAAGCTACAATTCCATCCGGGGCATATCTTCCTTTAATCAGCTTTTTTATCTGTTGATAATTTTGCTCCCGGTTGCCATCGCAATAAATAACCGGGTTGTACTGCTTACTTTTTTTTATGCCTGCAGCTTCCAGTGCATCTGCAAATCCATCTACTCTTTTTTTACAAATGGGCAGGCAGGAAGAGATGGATAAAAATGAAGGCCTTTTAACACCTCTTTCAATTAAATGTATGGCTGAAAGATAGCCGCTTTCATAATCATTGGTAATAACCCTGGCGGTATCAAATCCTTCAAACTCACGATCAAAAAAAACAATGGGAATGTTTTCATTTTGTAGTTTACTAATATGATCCGAATTACAGGTTTCTCCGGATATTGAAATCAACACACCATCAACGCGGCCGCTGCTGCAATCATCTACAATTGTTTTTTCGTTGGCATATTTATCATGCGAAAGATAGATGAGTACATGATAGCCTTTTAGTTCCGCTACGGATTGTATACCATTGATTGCCAGTGAAAAAAAACTATCGGCAACTTCCGGTAAAATCACTCCGATGGTCTTACTGTTTTTCTTGCGTAAACTGCTGGCGTAAGGATTGGGTGTGTAGTTAAGTTTTGATGCCATTTCAACCACTTTCTTCTTTGTTGCTTCACTTATTTCATGGCTATCCCTAAGTGCCTTTGACACAGTAGCTACGGAAATTTTTAATTCCTTGGCCAGTTCCCGTATATTAACTTTTCTCATTTTTTAAAAGTGATTTTTCTTTACCCCTCGTTTGTTTAATTAGCAGCATTTAACGAAAACGGTTTCGTAAATAAAGCTATGTAATTTTACATTGGTGTTAATAAAAAACTGGAATTTAGCATTTGTAATTTTAATTGAACGTTAAAACGATTGTTATGAAAAGTGCTACTCAAAATTTTACAGATAAGGAGTTAAATCCATTACACAGCCTGGATCAATGGGAAGATGATGTGTTGGAAAGATACCCTGATCCTGAAACGATCGCAAAAGATAAATCAACAGAAGAATATAGAAACTATGAATCACCCGGTAGAGATAGCGTAAAGGAATTCTACCGCTTAAACCACACCTACCAATCGCAGGGTTTTGTACTGCAAAAAAGAGAAGAATACCTGCAATTCAATAAAAAAGAAATGCCGGTATGGGAAGCATTTAATTTCCTGAATCAATTGGTTGATGACTCTGATCCGGATACAGATCTGGATCAGTTTCAACATTTACTGCAAACTTCCGAAGCTATCCGCAGAGACGGACATCCAGACTGGATGGTACTTGTAGGGTTAATGCATGATATGGGTAAAGTGTTATGTTTATTTGGAGAGCCACAATGGGCCGTAGTTGGGGATACATTTCCGGTTGGATGTGCTTATTCTGACAAAATAGTTTACCCTGAGTTTTTTAAAGATAATCCTGATGTTGATAATCCAGCCTATAATACCAAATTAGGTGTTTATAAAGAAGGCTGTGGGTTAAGAAATGTGAATATGTCATGGGGGCATGATGAATACGTTTACCAGATGCTAAAAGATCATATTCCTGAAGAAGGATTGTACATGTTGCGCTATCATTCTTTTTATGCATGGCACCGGGAAGGCGAGTATAGTTATTTATTAGATGATCACGATAAAGAAATGGTGAAATGGGTAAACCTGTTTAACCCCTACGACTTGTATTCAAAAAATCCTACACCACCTAAGTGGGAAGAACTTAAGGATTATTATCATGCATTGGTGGCAAAATATTTACCCGCCACCTTGAAATTTTAACACATCTTAAACAGTGAAACGGTGATAATTTCTCTCCAAATTAAATTAAAGATTGAGCGTGTTAACATTAAGCAAATGGGTTTATTGTGCCTGGTAGCAGGTTAAATTTTCATTGTATTTAAATATCATATAACCAAAACTCCAATTATGCGATTGCTCACGAAAAAACTTCGAAGAAGCGGCTTGTCAATCTTGCTGCTTTTATTTATGGCACCACTATGTATTGTGGCCCAAACAAAGTCCGTTACCGGGGTTGTAAAAGATAGTAAGGGAGACCCTGTTCCAAATGTAACTGTTGTGCTTAAAGGCAGTAAAAAGGGTATCTCAACTTCTACCGATGGTTCATTTACCATTAATGCTTCCAATGGTGCTACACTGGTATTTTCTTCAGTAAATTATGAAAACTCGGAATTAAAAGTTGGAGCCGCCAGCAGCTACACCGTAATATTAACTGATAAACAAACTGTATTGACAGATGTGGTTGTTGTAGGATATGGAAAGGGTAGCCGTAAAACGCTGTCAAGTGCCATTGCAACCATTAGGCCGGAAGATTTAAACAAGGGGGCCATTGGGGATGTTGGCCAGTTATTACAAGGTAAAGTTGCCGGTTTAAATATTACGTCAAGTGGCGATCCTAATAAACCAGCTGCAGTAATTTTAAGAGGTGCAAGTACTGTAAACAGTCCGGGTGCCCCATTTTATGTAATTGATGGTGTGCCAGGTGCCGACATATCTGCTGTGGCCCCGGATGATATTGCAACAATTGATGTATTAAAAGATGCTGCTGCAACAGCCATTTATGGTAACAGGGCAGCGAGCGGAGTTATTATGGTAACTACCAAGAGAGGTAAAAAGGGACAATCAAACGTATCATACAATGGCTATGTTGGATTTGAAAATGTTAGCAACAGTTTAGATTTGATGGATGCATCACAATTGCGTGCTTATCTTGCTGCCAACAGCTCTGCTTTTTCTCCGAATGATGATAAAGGGGCCAACACCGATTGGCAAAAAGCTATTCAAAATAATTCTGCCACTTCTCAAAACCACAACCTTTCATTAAGCGGTGGTAGTGAGCACAGCACTTACAGTGCCAGTTTAAACTATTTTGATAAGCAGGGTATATTGTTGAACAGCCGTTTAAAGCGTTTGAATGCACGATTAAATATTGAACAGTATGCTTTAAATGATAAAGTGAAGTTTGGATTAAACGTGGCAAATTCAAATAGTAATTCAAACTATACACCGTTGCAGAATATCGTGTTGTTACAAGCTGCCCGGCACTCCCCGGTATCTCCGGTTAAAAATGATGATGGTTCATATTTTGAAAACCTGAATACTACAGGCTATTTCAATCCATTGGCAATTATTGATAATGCAAAGGATGATACAAAATACAATACGCTGATTGGTGCATTTACAACTGAAGTAAAACTGCCATTTGGCCTAACGTATAATGCGAATCTGGCTTATCAAAAAATTACTTCATTGCATGGCGAGTACTATAGCAGTTACTATGCTAAATATCCAACGTCTAATTTTTATAACAATCCTGATCCTGGTATCGGAATTTCTCATTCATTGATTGGTAATTTGTTTGGAAGTAATGGATCTGCATTGCGCAGTACTTATTCCAACAGTACCAAAACAATAGAGTCTTACCTAACATGGGATAGAAAATTTGGTGATCATGGTATCAACATTGTAGCTGGTTATTCATGGGTTGAAAATACCTATGGTGAAGGCTTTCAGTCGTCTAGTACTAACTTCCCGGCAGATAATATTGGCTACCGCAACTTTGCATTGGGTAATCCTTATGCCATTCCAAGTTATCGTATCAATTCAGGAAGTGATCTTACTTATGGTCAAACCCGTTTAATATCCGATTTCGGCAGGTTGAACTATAATTATAAAGACAAGTACTTGGTTCAAGGCTCTATACGCAGAGATGGTAGTTCAGTATTTGGAGAAAATAATTTTTGGGGTTACTTCCCGTCAGTTGGTGCAGCATGGCGTATCGGTGAAGAAGGATTTATGCAAAATCAAAACCTGATTTCTGATCTTAAAATCAGGGGTAGTTATGGTGTTACCGGTAACTCAGGAGGTATTGGTGCATATACATCTAAGTTGGTGTATGGTATCGTAGGTACTTATTACAACAACGGAGTACAGGACGCAGCTTATGCACCTATCCAGGGTTCTAACCCCGATTTACAGTGGGAAGAAGTAGCTACTACCAATATCGGTCTTGATTTCAGTATTCTTAAAGGAAAATTGAGCGCTTCAATTGACTGGTACAATAAAAATACTACCGGCATGTTGTTTAACTATTCTGTTCCTGCTGCTCAGTTTCCAGGGGGTAAAATTTGGGCAAACGGAGGTAGTATCAATAATAAGGGAATTGAGGTTAGCTTAAATGCTACACCGGTTAGAACAACCAGTTTTACCTGGAATTCAAGCGTAAACCTTGCACATAATAAAAACACAATAACCAGTTTACAAGGGCCTTTCTCAAACAGTGATTCAATCCGCTATTCAGATCCTGAAGGTGCAGGCCAAACAGGGTCTACACTCCAAATATTAAAAGTGGGCTATCCTATAGGACAGTTCTTTACATTGAGTTATGCAGGAAAAGATGCCAATGGTATTTCTCAGTATAATAAAAAGGATGGTTCTAAAACAGTTGGTAGTGATAAGCCAGGGATTGGAAGCGATTATTTTTACCTTGGTAGCCCTCAGCCAAAATTATTGATGGGTTGGAGCAATAGTATTTCCTATAAAAACTTTGATTTGAATATTTTTGTAAGAGGCGTGTTTGGTAATAAAATATTTAACGCAACCAGGTCGGATTTGTCTTATGTGGCAGCAGCAGCAGCCAACAATATTTTAAATTCTGCAGCAGGTGATAATATAGCTGATACAAAAAATTCATTTTATTCTGACAGGTACATTGAAAGTGGAACTTTTGTAAGATTGGATAATGCAACACTTGCATACAATTTCAAAAATGCTATCAAATACATCAAGAACATTAGGTTATATGGATCGGTAAATAATTTGTTTACAATCACAAATTATACAGGAATTGATCCTGAGATTAACCAGGGAGGTGTTTCACCAGGTATTGATTATAACAATTTCTACCCTAAAACACGTACCATTTTATTGGGTGTAAATGTATCATTCTAATTAACTCGTTTAAATTTTATAAAATGAAAAATTCATTTAAATTAATATCATCAGTTTTACTGGCAGTGATTTGTGTCACATCCTGCCATAAAATTGATGTGCCGGTAACATCGGAATTAACACCGGCTGTTTACCCGCTAACCGATGCTCAATTCAGTTCTGCATCGGGCCCGGTTTATATCAGCCTTAGAAGTAGTTATGCTACGGGATATCATTTCATTCAAAGCATGGCATCTGATGAATCAGTGTTGCCAATATACGCTTCGGATTGGATAGATGGAAATAAGTACCTGGAAATACACAGGCACACCTGGACCAAAGACAATGCAATTGTAAATGATAACTGGAATTATTTATCAAATATGATCGGTGTTGCCAATCAGACAATTTCTATTATCAATGAATCTGCGCCGCCAAGTGATTCAAAAAATACAGGTATTGCGGAGTTGAAAACAATGCGTGGACTGGCTTATTTTATGATGATGGATTTATTTGGTAATATTCCGCTTGATACCGTTTATGGGAGCAAAACTTTGGAGACAAATGCTACAAGAGCCAACGTATTTGGTTTTATTGAAAGTGAATTAAAATCATCTATTCCATTTTTAAAATCTGCCGGAGGCAAAAGTACTTATGGTAAGCCAACCAAGTACCTTGCTTATGCAATACTGGCTAAAATGTACCTGAATTCAGAAGTGTACACAGGAACTGCTAAGTACAATGAATGTATTGCTGCATGTGATAGTATCATTGGTGCAGGGGGTGGTTCACAATATGCAATAGAGCCAAGAGCCACTTATCTGCAAATGTTTTATCCAACAAACGGCCCTACTCAAAAGGAATTTATTTTTGCTATTCCCTTTGATCCATCTACTTCCAACGGAACCATGTTTTATGCCCGTTACGATTTAAACAGGAACTTAGGTATCCGCTTTGGTTATTCAGGATCAACAGCAGGTGCATTTTCAAATCCTGTAATGGGCGGAAGCTCCGGAAGCGGTTTGGTAAATAATAAGCCAAGTGGCCCAAGATGTACAACAGATCAATTCTTTGCCTATTTTGATGATCCGAATGATATCAGAAACAAGCAATGGTTAAGTGGTTTGCAAACCTGGCAGGATGGAAGTCCGATTATGGTTAAAACAACCAATTTAGGATACGACCAGTTTTATAACGGTGGTAGCCCGGCAGCAAGCTATACCTATCAACTCAACATTTCTCCACTAGGCACATCAAGGCTGGGAGCAAGTTCTTATGATTTAGGTAAAGATGAAATTGCCTGGAATACAGGAGTGCGAAACAATAAGTTTGTTGCTGATTATACCAATGCAACCAGTAGAAATCAGAACAACGATGTGCCAATTTTCAGGTTCTCTGATGTGATATTAATGAAAGCAGAAGCCATTCTGCGTGGTGGTGCTCCAACAATGGGAGCCACTGCACTTTCTTTGGTTAATCAAATACGGGCACAACGTTCAACAAGTGCTGCCTGGGGATCAGTTACTTTAGAAGACTTGTACCTTGAACGTAGCCGTGAGTTAGCATGGGAGTGTTGGCATAGAAATGATATGATACGTTTTGGAAAATATGAACAGTCTTATGGTTTATCAAAAACCAACAGTGAAACCTACAGGAGAATTTTTCCAATACCGCAAAATGCCTTGTCAACAAACAATAAATTGGTACAAAATCCAGGATATAATTAAACTAGTTTTAATAAGTACAGCAAGTAGTAGTCGTACGCCCGGAGCTTCTGCTCCGGGTTTTTTTGACCAGTAAAAGTTTACATATTTGTGGCTTCATTATTTAGCGTCGTTTTTTGTAAGTTGCAAAAAAGGAATAAAGTAATATTGAACTTATATTGTAGTGATTATATTTAGTGGCAGGTGGGTAACATTTAAATTGCTTGTAAATGACTAAGATTAAAAGAGATGCTTTTTTGAAAATGGGAGCATTGGTTTTGTTGGCCCCGTTTAGTAATAATTTTTTGGCGCAAGCCGCTGTCGGTCACAGTTCAAAGCATATTTTGTCAAACAACGAACTCATGCAGCGGTTGTTAATAGCCAATGATAAGCAGGTTGCAGACCTAATTAAAAACATTGGACCAGACGAGATTAAATTCGCCAGAAAGATCGGTTACGATTTTGCAAACCTTTCAGCCTCCTATTGCTATCCTGATTCAGCCTACTATCATAGCCCGTTAGTTGTTTCCAAATTGGAAATATTGCTGGAAGTGTTGGAACGCTTTCAAACTGCCGATGGAACTGTCAACATCGGCAACCTGGAATCTCCACCAGATACCGCCTTTTTAATAGAAATATTATCTGCTGCAACCTACCTGCTTATAAAAGATAATTCGCCCGAAATAAGAAAAATAAATGATGGCATAAAAGGTTTTATGTTGAGAGCCGGTGATGCGTTAACTACCGGTGGTGTTCATACGCCCAATCATCGATGGGTAGTAAGTGCGGCCCTTGCTGGTATCAATAAAATATATCCCAACAAGAAATATGTAGCCAGGATAGATGACTGGCTTGGTGAAGGGGTTTATATGGATAGTGACGGTCATTATCCTGAAAGAAGCGGTATTTATTCAGGGGTTGAAACAAATGCATTTATCACTATTGGCAGATTGTTAAACAGGCCTGCACTGTATGAGTCTGTAAGAAAAAACCTTACCATGACTTACTATTATATTGAACCTAATGGCGAAATGGTGACCAACGATTCCCGCCGCCAGGATCAGTATGCGCCCAAGTCAGTGATGAATTTTTACCTGCAATACAGGTTTATGGCCATTCATGACAAGAATCCAACATTCGCAGCTGTTGCTTCATTTATTGAAAGCCTACCGGAATTTGAAGAGGCGGTGTTAGCCACAGGTTTGTTTCACTTTATGGAAGATCCATTATTGCAACAATCCTTGCCATCACATGATGCATTGACAAACAATTACGAAAAATTATTTACAACTTCAAGTTTACTACGCATACGCAAGGGAAGTACATCCGCCACATTATTTGGCGGCGCAGATTGGCCTATAACAATAGCTTCCGGACGTTCTAACAGTCCCAATTTTTTTGCCTATAGAAAAGTAAATGCCGTATTAAAATATGCGAGGTTGTCTACTGCCTTTTTTTCAATGGGATATTTTTACAGCGAGGGCATCCGGAAAAATGGAACAAAATACATCCTGCATAAAAAACTGGAAATTCCTTATTATCAGCCACTACCCAAAAACCTGAGAAACAGTAAAGGCGATTACAAATTGTCGCCAAGTGTTGACGGTCGTTTTTGGAATAAAATGGATTTTAAAAACAGGCCAGTCAGCAATGTAAAAACTCAGGATACTACAATTACATTTTCAGAATCAAACGGTGCAGTTGAATTAAACTTTTCTGTGACCGGTCTGCCAGGTGTGGCCGTTACTATTGAGCTATGCTTTGAGCAAGGCGGTAAATTATCCGGTGTTTCAACTGAAAAAGATGGTAGCCAATTCCTGGAAAATGGGTATGGCAAATATGAAATGGATGGTGATACTATTGAGTTTGGACCTGGAACAGTAGCAGACAAATCAGTTGCTAATTTAGAAGGGGAGAAGTATAGCTCTCATTTTGGTAGCCTGAAAACTAAAGGTGAGTATGTATATCTTACCGGCATTACACCATTTACCCATACACTTAAATTTAGTTAAGGCTCAATATTATAGTGGGGCGATTGTGCTTGTGTAAAAAAAATGCTTGTACTTTTAAAAAATGAAATATAGTATGAAAAACACGCTTGCTTTCTTAATGTTTGTGCTGATACTTTCAATTTGTTCCTGCAATTCGGATAAGCGTGCAGGCAATCAAAAAATCACGCTAACCAATACCACCAATATTGAGCTTGACAATAAAGCCATTTCAATTAAGCGATCCGAAATAACTCAATTACCTGCCGGTGAAAAATCCCCACTACTGATTACTGAATCAGGCGATACCATTCCGGCGCAATTGAACGATGTGGATGGCGACCGGCAATGGGACGAATTATTTTTTGTAACAAATCTTACTGCAAAACAATCAGTAATTATTCAACTCAACTGGGTTGATGCTGCTTTAAATTTTACAAAGCGAACCAATGTAAGATTTGGTGTTAGGCCGGTTTTAGATTCAAAAGTGTCACCCGCAGATAGTGCTACATTTTACCCCGATCAATTACCGGGTGTAATTGGGTATCAACATTTTCAAACGGATGGCCCTACCTGGGAGAACGATAAAGTTGGATTCAGGCTTTACCTCGATGGCAGAAATTCAGTAGATGTATTTGGCAAAAAGGTTGCTTACATGACACCACAAAATGTGGGTATAAATGCAGCGGGTGTTACAGAAGCCAATTATAGCGCCATGCAGGAATGGGGAACAGATATACTGGCTGTTGGTAATTCTGTTGGCATAGGTGGTATTTCTTTTATGATTGGTGATAGCCTTGCCCGCCTGGGTGTTACTGAAAAAGATTCTATCAATAATGTTGACAGCACCCATTTTCAGATTGTTGCGAATGGCCCCGAAAAGGCCATCATGAAATTTACTTATAACGGATGGCGGCCAATGAACCGTGATTATTTTGTACAAACCACCACCAGCATCTGGCCAGGCATGTATGCATTCAATAACCAGGTAATTTGTAAAAATTTGAAAGGCGATGAAACGTTAGTAGTAGGATTGGTTAATTCAAACACAGATCATCCGGTTACTGAAATAAATATCAATGATAAATGGGTAGCATTGTTTACACATGATAAACAAGCAGTAGATAAGCAATGGTGGCTTGGGCTTGCACTGTTATTACCAAAAGATGCTTACCTGGGGTATATAGAAACGCCTAAAACCGGAAGCCTTTCCACCACATTTCTTGGCAAATTAAAAATTGAAAATAATAAGGCGGTAAATTATTTTGCCATTGCAGGGTGGGAGCTGAGCGATGAACGATTTAAAGATTCCACCTACTTCAAAAACTATGTATCCAATTTTGCAGATCAACAAGCTGCAGAAGTAACCGTAACAATAGAGTAATGCTTATTGAAAATAGAAAGTTTAAATTTTACGCTTACCCTAAAATAGTAACAGCAAAATACCGGATTGTAACAACGGGTGCATTTCAAATTGTCGCTGGCTGGTGGAGACACCAGCCAGGGCAGTCAGCCGTGGGCGGTGTCTTCACCGCCCACAGTCTTATAAATAAAGCGACAATTTGAAATACACCCGTAACAACCATGTTATTATATTAAATGCACATCGATAAAATGCAGTTATTTATAAGTACTGAACATATACACAATAATATTTCACGATTTCACCGAAGGATTGTATCTATTCAAAAATTAAAAATTGCCAATGAACACATTACAAATTGCTGACTACGTTGTTTTCTTTATTTATTTCATATTGGTATCATCGTACGGTATTTATATCTACAAAAAAAAGAAAGCAAAAACTGCCAGTTCAAATGATTTTTTTCTTGCAGAGGGTTCATTAACCTGGTGGGCAATTGGCGCATCCCTGATTGCTTCCAACATTTCAGCCGAACATTTTATTGGTATGAGCGGCTCTGGCTTTGCGTTAGGCCTGGCCATTTCCTCCTACGAATGGATGGCAGCGGCAACGTTAATTATAGTGGCAGTTTTTATCATTCCGCTTTATCTTAAAAATAAAATATTTACTATGCCGCAGTTTTTGGCGAAGCGGTACAACGATACCGTGAGCACCATCATGGCGGTGATTTGGTTGCTGGTATATGTTTTTGTAAATCTTACTTCAATTATTTATCTGGGTGCGTTAGCCATTTCCTCTATTGCGCCAATCAGCTTCGAATGGAGTATAGTTGGCCTTAGTATATTTTCCGTAATAGTAACGCTGGGTGGTATGAAGGTGATTGGTTACACCGATGTGTTCCAGGTATTGGTGTTGATATTGGGTGGATTGGTTACCACCTACCTCGCACTTACTTTATTATCCGATCAGTTCGGAATGGGAAAAGACGTTTTTAAAGGGCTTGGCATTTTAAGAAAAGAAGCTCCGGAACATTTTCACATGATATTTGATAAATCGAATCCGCATTACCGTGAATTACCGGGTATGTCTGTTTTAATAGGTGGTATGTTGATCAATAACCTTGCTTATTGGGGATGCAATCAATATATTGTACAAAGGGCATTGGGTGCCGATTTAAAAACTGCCCGCAAAGGAATCTTATTTGCGGCATTCTTAAAAATGCTGGTGCCTGTAATTGCGGTGTTACCAGGCATTGCTATGTATGTAATGCATAACCATGGTATGTTTCAAAAAGAAATGGTAGATGCTGCAGGTACGGTAAAACCAGACCAGGCTTATCCTACCTTAATGAACTTGTTACCTGCCGGATTAAAGGGCGTTGCATTTGCAGCATTAACTGCAGCCGTTGTTGCATCGCTTGCCGGTAAGGCAAATAGTATCTCAACTATTTTCTCATTGGATATTTACAGAAAATATTTTAATAAAGATGCTTCAGAAAGAAAGTTGGTTATCACCGGAAGATGGGTAGTAATTATATCAATGGTAATTGCGGCAATTGTAGCTCCGTCATTAAAATCATTGGACCAGGCTTACCAGTTTATCCAGGAATATGTTGGCTTTTTCTCTCCCGGCGTGCTGGCTGTATTTTTACTGGGTATGTTCTGGAAAAAGACAACGGCATCAGCAGGGCTTGCAGGTGCGCTACTTACTGTGCCAATATCTGCGGTATTGAAATTTCTTCCAACCTGGACAGGTGGAGCCTTTCCCGATTACCCGTTTTTAGATAGAATGACCATTGCATTTTTTGCAGTTGTGATAATAATGGTGACCATTAGTTTAATAAATCCTAAACCAGAAAATGACAAACATGTCATCGAGGTTGATAAATCCATGTTTAAAGTATCGCCGGAATTTATCATCGGTTCATTTATTATTTGTGGCATACTGGTAGCATTGTATACTGTGTTCTGGTAGGTGTTTAAATTGGCATCTAAATGTTTTCATCATGTTGTTATGAAAATAAATAGATCTTAAGTAAATTATTTTCAATGATCATCAACATACAATGGTTGATGACCAATGAGGTATTTAAAAAGCCTGGATAACAAATTATCTCAATTCGTGAAGTGCTTAAACAAATTTAAAAGATTACCATTTTTATTTTCAGCTGTCAATCTCATCAAAACTCATTTGCGGTAATGCGAATCTCTCATACATGCGGCTCGAACAATATTACGGCATAAATTAATTACAGAAATGACAGAATAAAATGAATAAGAAAATGCAAAAAGGATGTTTCATTTTAATGACTGTTCTATTTATTTCAGGAATGTTGTATGGGCAGCAGGAAGCCGATCAATTTACGGGTTTGCATCTAAACCAGGTTCAGTTAATTGGGAGCCACAATAGTTATAAGCCAGGTATTGAACCTAGCTTATGGAAGATAATTTATGCGGATGATAGTGCAGCCGCCACCGCGTTACAATATGGCCATATTGGTTTTATAGAGCAATTGAATTTGGGTTTGCGCAGCCTTGAAATTGATGTGGTATATGATCCGCATGGCGGTACTTACAAGGATCCGTTAGGTATCCATTGGATGAAAGAAAATGGAATTACTCCTTTACCCTATGATACCAACAACGATTTATTGAAACCCGGCCTGAAAGTATTTCATGTACCCGATATTGATTTCCGAAGTCACCATTTACTGTTTGTCGATTGCTTAAAAGAATTAAAACAATGGTCGGTTATGCACCCCGGACATTTACCGGTTGTAATTACCATAAATACAAAAGACTCCAATAGAAAAGGGTTGCATGAAATGCTGCCATTTACAAAAGCAGCGATGGATAGCATTGACCTGGAGATTAGGTCTGTATTAGATCCTGAACAATTAATTACGCCTGATTTAATCAGGGGTGATTACGCTACGTTAAATAAAGCAGTTTTAAAAAGTGGGTGGCCACTCGTAAGCGAAGTAAAAGGGCGATTCTTTTTTGTACTGGATGAAGTCGGTGAGAAAATGGAAACATATAAAGCAGGTCACCCATCACTTGCAGGCCGGGTTATGTTTGTAAATGAAAAGCCCGGAAGTCCCGAAGCTGGCTTTATGATCCTTAACAATGCAAAGAAAGATGAAGCTGAAATAAGGCAGTTGGTGAAGCAAGGTTACCTCGTAAGAACAAGAGCCGATTCAGATACAAAGGAAGCCCGTATCAACGACTATAGCACTTTTAAAGCAGCGCAAAAAAGTGATGCACAAATTATTACAACAGACTATTACTTGCCATCAATATTATTTAAAGCAACGTATCAGGTGATTTTTGATAATGGTGAATATATAAGGAAAAATAAGCTGTCGAAGCAGATTGGTCAACATGAAAAAACTAAATAGAAAAATTAAATTGAGGTAGATGAAAAGTTATAAAAGCATTTTGATGGGATTGACGTTATGTGTTTTTTTATTGCATGGTGCTGCTGCACAAATGATCACTAAAAGTATTACTGAGTTTGGTGCAAAACCAGAAGCCGGCTTTATCAATACAACGGCTATTCAACAAGCCATTGATGCAGTTTCGGCAGCCGGTGGAGGAACAGTGCTGGTGCCTTCGGGCATTTTTGTTACGGGTAGCATAGAATTAAAATCTGATGTAAACCTGCACCTGCAGGATGGAGCAGTTATTAAAGGCAGTGATATAAGAAAAGATTACGAAGGAAAAATAAAGCCTGCTTTGATTGTTGCAGCCAGGCAACATAATATTTCCATTACCGGAAAAGGTATTATTGATGGAAACGGAAGAGCGTTGATGAAAGATATTTTTAAAAGGCTGGAAGAGGGAACGCTTACTGATCCTGCCTGGAAACTAACAAGGCCGGGAGAAGGCACCCGTACAAACCTTACTTATTTTGAAGATTGCAATGATATTAATGTAACCGGTGTCACGTTTAAAGATGCAACCAGTTGGGTAACACATTATGAGCGTTGCCGAAATATAACGATTGACAGTATGCGACTGGAAAGTGTTGCCTATTGGAACAATGACGGGATTGATATTGTGGATTGTAAAAATATGCGGATCACCAATTCGTATATCAATGCGGCGGATGATGCCATCTGTTTGAAGTCGGCCCGAAGGGATGATTTTTGTGATAGCATTTATATTGATAATTGCACTTTAAGATCCAGCGCCAATGCATTTAAACTGGGCACCGGTTCAATAGGTGGATTTAAAAATATTACGATGAGCAATATCAAAGTGTTTGATACCTATCGTTCTGCAATTGCATTGGAGGCAGTAGACGGTGGCTTTCTCGAAAATATTGATATCAGGAATGTAGTGGCTACCAACACAGGCAACGCCATCTTAATCAGATTGGGGCATCGTAACAAAGATGATGTGTTCAGCACTGTAAAGAATATTTATATAGCCAATGTAAAGGTGTTGATACCGGAACATAAGCCAGATGCAGGTTATGAAACGGAAGGCCCGTTGTTAATGTATCCGCCAGATTTTAAACTGGTTGAAGGTAAATACATCAGCGTTTCGCCATGGAATTATAAAGAGAAAATGCCGGGTGTAAAATTGTACGGGCATAATGTTTTTCCTTCATCAATAACAGGCTTACCAGATCATGCAGTTGAAAATGTTATGTTGGAAAATATTGAAATAACTTATTTAACCAAGGCCGATAAAAATGTTAATTATTTTCCGCTCGATTCATTTAATGTAATTACAGAAGCTACCAAAGACTATCCTGAGTTTTCTATGTTTGGCGAAGTACCGGTTTGGGGTTTGTATGTGCGGCATGTAACGGGGCTTACACTAAAAAATATTACGGTTAAAATGGAA
Source organism: Ferruginibacter sp. (assembly GCA_040002495.1). GTDB lineage: Bacteria > Bacteroidota > Bacteroidia > Chitinophagales > Chitinophagaceae > Ferruginibacter. The sequence goes on along the minus strand of JBDUEK010000028.1, from coordinate 43,657 downwards.
GGCAGCGATTACAGGTCGGCACTATTGATGAATGATGTTGTAGATGTTTCAGTTGATAAATTAAAAGTAACCGGTAAGTTAACCGAGCCGGTGTTGGTTTTTAATAAAGTAAAGCTGTTGAAATTCAGGAAGATAAAAGTGCCTGGGAAAAAGCAACATGCGGTAAAGATAATTGACGTACAATAAAATTACTGATGTTGCAGTGTGCGACGCCACTGAAGTTTAATAGTAATTCCAATGCCGGGTACATAATTTTTTTATAAAAACCGGTGTAATCAATTAAAAAATATGAGATTAATAAAGATGCTCATGAATAAATGCATTGTTATTGTATTGTGTTTATTCGTAAATGGCAAGGTACTTAATGCGCAAGATGTATTAAAATATGTGCAGCCATTGTCGGGTACGGCACCATCCACAACCGTGAGTGCCATTAAGCATAGCGAGGCAGGATCGGAGGCAAATGCCAACACCATACCTGCTGTAACATTGCCCTTTGCCATGACCCAATGGACGGCACAAACAAGAACCACCGAAGTAAAATGCCAGCCACCCTATTATTACAAAGATAGTATGCTAAGTGGCTTCCGGGGTACGCACTGGCTCAGCGGTTCCTGCACGCAAGATTATGGAAGCTTTACCATTATGCCAGTTACGGGTATACTAAAAACGGCATTGAAAGATTATGCTGTTCCATTTAGTCACAGCAATGAAATTACAACTCCCGCTTACTACAAAATTGATTTACCTGCATCATACCTGGCTACAGAAATTACTTCGACATTGCGCTGTGGCATCATGCAGTTTACGATGAACCAAACCGATAGTTTGTATTTGCTCATCATGCCTAATAGCGATCAGCGAAAAGGCTTTGTAAAAGTAAATGCTGCAACGGGTGAAGTGTGGGGTTATAATCCTGCACATCGTATTTACCAGGGTTGGGGCGAGCCCGCAGGCTTTAGCGGATGGTTTTATATTAAGGTTGAAAAAGCAGTTTCTGTCAGTGGCACATTTAGCGGTAATGAGACATTTTTAAGCGACAGCATTTTTAATAAAAAAGACATTGGTGCATTTGTTGGACTTGCCATGAAGCAAGGCGAACAATTGCGTATTCGTATAGGCACTTCATTTAGTAGTTTAACGGGCGCCAAAGAAAATTTACGGGCTGAAATTGCTGACCAAAGTTTTAACGAAGTATGTGCCAATTCGAAGAAGGTTTGGGAAGCAGCGCTTTCGCAGGTAACTGTGCAAACCAATGATGAAAAGGATAAAAGGATTTTTTACACGGCTATGTATCATGCTATGCAACATCCACGATTGTTCAATGATGTGAATGGAACCTATCCTGCCTTTGCCGGTAAATATGAATTAAAGAAAATGAGCGGTGGGAATTATTACGATGACTTTTCGATGTGGGATATTTACAGGGCGCAGTTGCCTTTGTTTGAAATATTACAACCAACATTCATCAACCAGTTGGTTCAGTCCATCATATTAAAAGGGCAGCAGGGTAGCTGGCTGCCGATATTTCCCTGCTGGAACAGTTATACTGCAGCCATGATTGGTGATCATGCCACTGCATTTATTGCATCTGCCTATAACAAAGGCATTCGTAATTATGATGTAAAAGAAGCATACAGGTTGATGCGTAAAAATGCATTTGAACAAGCGAATGAATCAGACTATAAAAATGGAATGGGCCGCAGGGCCTTGCCATCTTATTTAAAATATGGGTTTATACCCATGGACGATAGTGTGCCCATTGCCTTTCATAAAAAGGAACAGGTAAGCCGCACGTTGGAATATGCGTACGATGATTATGCGTTAAGTGTTGTTGCAAAAGGCATGAATAAAACAGCAGATTATCAACTATTGAAGAAACGGGCTTACAATTATCAACACGTGTTTGATAAATCGGTGGGCATGGTAAGAGGTAGATATATTGATGGAAAATGGTTTGGGAATTTCAATGCAGATATCCGCCAGCCCTACATTACAGAAGGTACGCCAAGGCAATATACTTTTTATGTGCCACAGGATATAGCTGGTTTAGCTAAGCTGATGGGTAGTACAAAAAAACTTGAAAACGCCTTGGATAGTTTATTTGAAAAAGATGAATACTGGCACGGCAATGAACCGGGGCACCAGATACCTTTTATGTACAATTTTACTGCATCACCTTATAAAACACAGCGGCAGGTATCAACAATTCTTGCAGAAGAATACAGCGATGGCGCCGGTGGTTTAAGTGGTAATGATGATGCCGGTCAAATGAGCGCCTGGTATGTGTTTGCTGCCATGGGCTTTTACCCGGTAGATCCGGTTAGCAACCAATATGAATTATGTGCGCCGTTGTTTGATTCGGTGTCGATCCATTTAACGAATGGTAAAACCTTTTCTATAGTAGTCAATAGAAAAGCAGGTGGTTCCGGAGTTATTAAAAAAATAAAGTTGCGGGGGGCTGTGTATCAAGGACATTCTATTAATTACAACGATATTATGCAGGGCGGTAAAATGGTAATTGAGATGCGTTAAAACAGATTTTATAAAAAGCTATTGGTAGCCAAATGTACCTAAAAAATAGTACATTTGGCTACTAATAGAAATTAGCATGGCTAAAATTATTATAGGCAGGGAAGAAGAAAAAGTTATATTGACCGGATTGCTTGATGAAACAGGCGCTCAGTTACTGGCGGTATATGGCCGCCGTAGAATCGGTAAAACATACCTTATTAAAACTTTTTTTGCAGATCAACTGGCATTTGATTGCAGCGGAGAAGCAAATGGTTCGCTGACTACACAACTTGAAAATTTTAGTGTACGCCTGGCCGAATGTTTTAGTATAAAGAAGTTGGTAACGCCTGCAACATGGCAAGCCGCATTCGGGTTGCTGGAAGCCTCTTTAAAAAAAAGTAAGTCGAAGAAAAAAAAAGTAATATTTTTTGATGAACTCCCGTGGCTTGATACACATAAGTCGGGTTTTCTTTCTGCATTTACTTACTGGTGGAATATGTATGCGGCTACAGATGATACACGACTGGTAGTAATATGCGGATCGGCTGCATCCTGGATGATGAAAAAAGTGGTGAATAGTAAAGCGGGTTTGCACAATAGAATTACATGCAGTATCAGGTTGATGCCATTTAACTTAAAAGAAACGGAAGCATATCTTTTATATAGAAAGATAAATTTAACCCGTTACCAGTTGCTACAGTTGTACATGATCATGGGCGGTGTACCGCATTACCTAAATACGATATTGCCGGGGAAAAGCATTGCGCAGTCTGTGCAAAAAGTTTGTTTTACAAAAGATGGATTACTTAAAAATGAATTTGAAAATCTATACGGGGCACTTTTTGTCAATGCGGATAAGCATATTATGGTGGTGCGTTTACTGGCGACTAAAGCAATGGGATTAACGAGGGCGGAAATTGTTTCCGGCATTAGAAATATTAGTTCAGGAGGTACGCTGTCAATGGTATTGACCGAACTTTTGGAATCAGGCTTTATAGATAAAGTACTCCCGTTTGAAAAAAAAAGTAAGGATACAATCTACCGGCTTACGGATGAATTTACAGGTTTTTATTTTCGATTTATGGCAGGTGCCGGTGTAGGAAGTGGCTGGGCGCAGGTACAGCAATCTGCTGCTTTTCAAATATGGTGTGGATTTGCTTTTGAAAATCTTTGTATCCGTCATATTGAAGCTATAAAAAATGCGCTTGGAATAAGTTCGGTTTATACAGAACAAAGTTCGTGGCGACTACATGGTTCGAAATCAGAAGCTGGTGCACAAATTGATTTATTGATAGACCGCAAAGACGACTGTATAAATTTATGTGAGATGAAATTTTACAACACGGAATTTATTGTAGCAAAAAAGTATGCTGCCGAACTGGCCAATAAAAGAGCTGCATTTGCAAATGATTCGAAAACAAAAAAGGCAATATTCGTGACACTTATCAGCACTTATGGAGTAAAAGATAACGAATATAAACTGCAACAAATTCAGGATACAGTGCTGATGAACGATTTATTTAAATAACCTCATTAAATTTATTGGTAGCCAAATGGGGGTAAAAATGGATAGATTTGGCTACTAATAAAAATCTTAAAAATTTAATTATGCCAGGTATTATCAGGCTTTTTAGAAAGAATGTTATCATTTTGATGCTACTGCCAATGGCCATGCAGGCACAAATAGTTTACAACGTAAAAAATTACGGCGCCAAAGGCGACGGTAAAACCAATGATGCACCGGCCATTCAAAAAGCCATTGATGATTGCAGTAAAACGGGCGGGGTAGTATTGTTACCTGCACCGGCCGTGTTTATGGCAAGCCCGTTTAACCTGAAATCAAACATCGATTTTCATGTGGAGGCAGGAGCCGAATTGTTAGCCAATCCGGATGAAAAAGCCTATACCAAAAGTGCGTTTAGAACTAACCCCGGTGAGGGCACTATTTGGATTGGTGGGGAACAAATCAGCAATTTAACCATTAGTGGCGGTGGTAAAATAAATGGCAATGGTATTTCTTTTATGGGTGCAGAACTGGGTGATTCCTATGAACTGAAACCCTTTAAGGTACTGGATCCCAGGCCGCATGTGTTAACCATTATTGGTGGAAATAATATTCGCATAAAAGACATTCATATTGGCAACTCTGCCTACTGGACAGTACACCTGGTTGGTTGCAATGATGTAGTGATCAGCGGCATTACTTTATTGAACAGTTTAAAGGTTCGCAACAGCGATGGTATTGATTTGGATCATAGTAAAAACGTACGCATCAGTGATTGTTATATCGAAAGTGGGGATGATTGCATTTGTTTAAAGAACCGCCGGGAGTTTGAAGAGTTTGGAAAATGTGAAAACATAACGGTAACCAATTGTACCATGACGAGCCGGAGCTGTGCTATTAAAATAGGTTCAGAAAATATGGATACCATTCAGCAGGTGGTCTTTAATAATTGTATCATTAAGAAAAGTAACCGTGGTGTGGGTATTCAAAACCGGGACGAGGGCGTTGTACGGGATGTAATATTTTCGAACATGATTATTGAGAGTCATTTGTTTAGTGATACCTGGTGGGGAAAGGCGGAGCCGATTTATGTAACAGCGTACAGGCGTGCAAGTGGTAACAATAAGGATGCCAACTGGCGTTTTCCGAAGGGCGCCACAGAAGGCAGCGTAGGAGAAGTGAAAAATATTTACTTCACCAACATAAAATGTACCAGTGAAAATGGTGCGTATGTAAGTGCAGAATCAATGGATAAAATATCCAATATTTATTTTGATAACGTAGATATCTTCATCGACAAAACTACTGCCTTCCCCGGTGGTGTGTACGATCGCCGTCCAAGTGCTGTTGAAGGGTTTGTGAAAGGACGCACATCCGCTTTTTATATAGATGATATAAGAAGTATGTTTATCAGGAACTGTAGTGTGGAATGGGGAACTAACCGTCCAGATTATTTCGCTCATGGTATAGAAAGCAATCATACAGCGCAAACTGAAATAATTAATTTTACGGGTGCTTCAGCTTTCCCTGATAAAATGGAAGTGATAAAAAAGTAAATCCGTAAGTGTAATTGTTTACTATTTTACGGTTGTCATTATAGTTCTATGATTCACATACATGGCAACCAACTATTTGTTTATACAAGTCCACAGCTTTTAAGGCCGTTATTTGTAAATAATAAAAATTATAGCCATGGATCAAAAAATAATAAATCTATACGATGAATACACTCATAAGCCATTAAGCCGTGAGGTATTTATCAAAAAACTAATTATGATTACCGGTAGCATGGCAATGGCGATGAGCGTGCTACCTATGCTGGAAGGTAATTATGCAGTTGCTGCTGTTGCTGAAAAGGATGATAATTTATTTACTGAAGAGGTGGAGTATGAAGGAGCTGCAGGAACAAAAATGAAAGCATATATTGCCCGCCCCACAAAAGAATCAAAGTACCCCGGCGTAATGGTGATACATGAAAATCGTGGTTTGAATCCACATATCAAAGATGTTGCCCGTCGGGTGGCAATGGCCGGATATACGGCTATTGCTCCCGATGCACTTTCACCATTGGGTGGCACACCAGCCAATGAAGATGATGCAAGGGGGCTATTTAATAAATTGGATACCAAAGACACACTTACCAATTTTTTAAACGGGCTTACTTACCTGGCTCAACGGAACGATTGTGATGGCAACCTGGGGTGTGTTGGTTTTTGCTGGGGTGGGGCTATGGCCAATCAACTGGCAGTGCATGCACCCGATTTAAAAGCTGCTGTGCCATTTTATGGCCGCCAGCCGGATGCTGCAGATGTGCCCAATATACGTGCAGCGCTGCAGTTGCATTATGGCGGATTGGATGAACGTATTGATGCAGGCATTCCTGCATTTGAAGCTGCCTTAAAAGCCAACAATAAGCCGTACGAAATTTATATTTATGAAGGCGCTAATCATGCTTTTCATAACGATACTTCTGCGGCAAGATATAATGAAGCCGCAGCGAAACTAGCCTGGAGCAGAACGCTGGAATTCTTTAAAAAGCATCTGAAATAAAGAAACAAATTTTACTTTTACCAGGGCTGTTTAAAGATCGTAATGATATTAATTTGACATGCCACCTATTACACATTAACTTTCATTGTATTGTAATGAATGGCCTTTTTATATCTACCGCTCTGGTTATTATTTTTCATCTGTCTTACCCGGCAGTTCCGACTGATCGATCGGTTGGTCGCTCTCCAACGTTGGGTCGCCATCATCTTTTTTACCCTTTTGAGTTAATTGTTCAAATTGTAAGGTATCGCTGCTTTCTTCTTCTCCCGGTGCTTTATCAACACCTTGTGGTCCGTGAGTTGGCCCTGTTAATGCAGGTGTAGGTGTTGTTGTTTTTTCAGTATTACTCATGATTTATATTGATTGATTTATAGTTGATATAGCTAATGTTATGCCATACCAATTACTATCTTTGTCAATGATGCACATGGGGAATTTTATGCACGGACTTATATGAATTGGCTACCGGCTACCATTATAATTACCGTAAACAATTATTGTTATCGACATTAACCATGCTCCTGTTCGTATCCTAATTTAATAGTGCCTTCCAGTGCATTCAATGATATGGCTTCTTTTGTCAGCGATGATAAAAAGCTATCATTGTTAGCGGCTGTTTCCTGGAAAAACTTTCCCATCATCCAGGTACGGAATAAATCAAATCTGTCTGTATCGCTGAGTGCGCCGAGGTTATAGTTATTAAATTCACCTCTATAGCTATCTCGTACAAAAGATACCAGCGTCTTTCCTTGATCTTGTGTCATAACGTTATTTTTAATTTCATCCAAGATATACATGACTGTCCAAAATTCATAAGGGAAATACAACTATCTTATTTCGATAACCTGTTTTTATACTCCCCTCCGCATCAAAATGTGTTATAATTTTTTTGACCCCCGGCAAGATTGCTGCTATGAAACATCGTTGCGTCGCACTCTTGTACAATTTTTTCATTATTCAACAATGCACAAATTTATCAGGCGTAAAGTATAATAGATACTGTTGTCATAATAAAACTCCAGCGCTTAGTTATCCAATATCAATCGATCATATAGCAGCACCTCTTAACATTAATTGTACTTTTTTGGGCGTTAACATAGTAACTACTACTATCATTTATCAATTACACAATTATTAGTCGCATTTTAATCTTTGGCATCTAATTGGATTGGGTATGCGGTGTTTCATTGATAACAAATAGCTTAACTTAAAAAATATAATGTTGAATACAAAAATATTAAAGAGAAAGGCGGGTGTAAAAAAATCCGCAAAACATTATTTTACGAAGGGCAATTTTTATCATAATTAAAATATAGTATGGCATTCGAACGAAAAAAAATATTACTGGCAGAAGACGATTACGACGATCGTATATTTTTTCTTGAGCACCTGAACGAAAGGGAAGATGTTGAGTTGATGCCCATTGCCGAAAATGGAGTGGAAGTGCTGAAGTATTTAGATGCCTTGAAAAGTGACGACTTTCCTGATCTTATAATATTGGATCAGAACATGCCCATGAAGAATGGTATTCAAACATTGGAAGATCTTAAGTCCATTGAAAATTTTGCATCTATTCCGGTTGTTATTTATTCAACCTATGCCGATAACCATTTAATTGAAACCTGTATGAATAAAGGCGCAGAAACAGTAGTAACAAAACCCTTAGCCAAAAAGGAGTACGGGGATATGATGGATAATTTTATGCAGACCATTATTTTGCTGAAGCAATAACAAACCCCATAGCAGAGCACTTATTTGTATAAATTGTTTAACACCAAATAACGCTGGGAAAAAAGTTATCCTGTTTTTAAATACGCTATAAAATATATTTCAAACAAATACGTTTAAAGCTTACTAACCCACCCATTATAAAAAAAACAGCGCACCTAATGATGCGCTGTTTTCGTTTTTATTACAATGTGATTTGTAAAAAATTACCAGCCTACATAGTCTGGAGGCTTTATACCATTTAATCTTAAGTATACCAATAACTGGGCCCTGTGGTGTGTCTGGTGATCTTCAATTAAATTAATGATCTGTAGTTTGCTCATTGGCCCGGCAAAAAATTTCACGGTATCTGTTAATGATTGTACCGGCAGATTTTGTATAGCAGCTATGGCAAAATCATACGCTTTTGCAACCAGTTCGCTGATGTCTTTTTTATTGGTAAGTTTTCCATCATCGGTAGTTAACGGGTTTGCACCTTCATTTAAATAGGAGGAACTTAGCCAACATAAATTCTGAGAAATATGTATGAGTTGCCGGCCAAAATCCATTTCATCTGCGTGCGGTTTAAACCCATAGTTTTCTTCGGGCATCAGTTCCGCAACCTTCAGCGTGTAAGCTTTGGCATTGGTAAGTTTGGTAATGTGCGACTGTATAAATACATCTTCTATTCGCTGTGCCATTAATGAAGTAGTTAATAAAATTAAACAGGTAACACTTGTAATGATATATTTCATTCCGGTAAGTTTTTGCAAAGCTAAGGTTTATCAGGTGGTAGCTGGTTCAGCGTTTTATCAATGACAGGGATTGTTTTTTGAGCTGCTCAGGTACACAATTATCCTGCTGCAGATATTAGTTATTGCTGTCGTGTTTACGGGTAACTTTAGCGATGACATTCAAGCATATTTACACTTCAATCCAAACCGGTGCATGGTCACTCGTTTTTTCCCAACCACGTACATAGCGGTCAACCTCCGCAGCGGTTAACCGTTCAGCGAGGAGTGGATTTAATAAAAAATGGTCAATACGCAAACCCGCATTACGACCAAATGCATTGCGGAAATAATCAAAGAAGGTGTAGATCGTTTCATCAGGATGCAGTTTGCGGAGGGCATCCGTCCAGCCCTGTTCCAGCAGCTTTTTAAAAGCCGCACGGGTTTCAGGTCTAAAGAGTGCATCTTCTACCCAGCGCTCCGGTTTGTATGCATCCTGTTCTGTAGGTATCACGTTATAATCACCGGCCAACACAACAGGTTTGCCACTTGCATAACGGCCTGCAGCATACTCGGTAAATCTTTCAAACCAGCTTAGTTTATAATCAAATTTTGGCCCCGGAGCAGGGTTGCCATTTGGCAGGTAAAGGCAACCAATAATAATATCGTTTACGCTTGCTTCTATATACCGGCTATGGGTATCGTCCGGGTCGCCGGGCAAGCCGCGTTGTATTTCAGTGATCTTGCCCAAACGGGATAATATGGCCACACCGTTCCAGCTTTTTTGTCCGTGCCAGATGGCCTCGTAACCTGCATCATTAATGGCCTGCAGCGGAAACTTTTCATCAGGTGCTTTTAGTTCCTGCAAACAAACTACATCCGGTGCAGACTCCTGCAACCAGCGAATTAATACCGGCAACCGCCCGTTTACACCATTTACATTATAGGTGGCTATTTTCATAATTTATTGCTTAAAAGTTTCTGAAATTAAAGGGTCAACAAGGTAGTAAAAAGAGGGGAGGGAGTAAAAAAGAATAGAGGATGATGAAGTTTATATATTTGATTGCAACAGTTAGTTTAATTTAAAATGTTGGAGAGAAAAAGTGTTGGCTATATCTGAATTATGATTTAAGGTGAATAATGTAATTACTATGATAAAAGAGTAGTATAAATATCAGGATCTCACCAACCTCACACAACTAATTTATCTCACTAATAATAATACTGGCAAAGGTTTTTGCATTAGCAACGATGGCCGATGAAAGGCCTGGCAATAAAAAGTTTTAATCATTGCAATCATAAAAATCACAAAAATCATAGTTCACACAATTTGTTGCTGACTTTCACAATCAACACCAGCAATTGTAACTGTTACCTGCCCCAGGTAGTTTGACAGAAGTTGGACGTTTACAGGGTTTTTCCTGTTTTTATAAATTGTTATTATCTGTTAACATAATAACTATATCTTGTTGCCCCCGTACTGTTTGATTTATTGTTTTACATAAAAGGTAATATTGTTTAGGTGGCCGGGCAAAAGTTATGGGCAAGATTAAAAAATGACAATATGGTCACTAACCATCGGTTCTCACAAAAATTCGGAATGACCCAGATGAATAGCGGAAAAAAAATAATGTAGCGATCATATACCACTTTAAAAAACGGGGCGTTATTGAGAAGGCTAACAAGTAAAATAAAATAACATAAAAAAATAAATCAAATGGCTACAATCAAAAACATTGACGGGCTTACAATTGAAGAAATTAACAGGGAGTTGAGTAACGGTGGAAAATTTGTTGTTTTCCAATATTGCTTTTCAATAATTGTTATGACTTTTAAACGAGGTAGCGATATTTATTTTATCAAAGCTGATGAATCGAAAGTAAAACACAGTATCGGTTACACCCTCATTACATTATTATTTGGATGGTGGGGAATTCCATGGGGCCCAATTTATAGCATTGGTGCTCTACATACTAATTTAACAGGGGGAAAAGATATAACGCAGGATGTTTTAAATTCAATGAATGCTGGCGGTAAGTAATGCCAGTTGATTGCACGGTTTATAAGCGTACCCCAGAGGTGACACCTTTCTGAAAGGTGTCACCTCCGGGGTTTAAAATTTTAAATGTGAAAAGCACTTGCTGCGCAAATCCGACTTATAAAAGAGCCTTTACCAGCATAAGCTAAACGCCTTAATTATTTGCAATGTTTATTGGGTGCATTTAACTTTACTTATAAAATACCATTGGCTCCACAAACGTTGAAGCGTATTGAGCGTCGGGGTTGCGCTGCGTATAGAATTTAGTAATGAGGATTGTACAGGCGAAAACCACGACGGGATGCAATTTTCAAACAAAGATGAACGTAGAAATTCAATCATATAACAACTTGCAAACAACGGTTGACAAAGCTATTTGCGATCTTCTTTCAATGACTATCAACAGTGAACTTGCTGAAGCGGAAAGTAAAATTTGGCACGCTCAACCTGTTTGGTTTTTAGACGGTAATCCAATTGTTGGATACAGTAAACTCAAAGACAGTGTTAGATTACTTTTTTGGAGCGGACAGACTTTTGAAGAAGATGAATTAAAGAGCGAAGGAAAGTTCAAGGCAGCAGAGATTCGTTACACTTCTGCCGAAGAGGTTGAAGTTACCGGTTTAAAAAGCTGGTTGAAGAAATCAAGAGAAATTCAGTGGGACTATAAAAACATAGTAAAAAGAAAGGGCAGACTTGAAAGGCTGAAATAATTTATAAATTAAGGCTAAAATACAAAGTATGAACAACATGGATAATCACCATGAACGTGTTGCAAAATTGACATTTGCTTCGGTATATCCGCTTTATATTATTAAGGTGGAGAAGAAGGGCAGAACCAAAGAAGAACTGAACCAGGTAATTAAATGGTTAACCGGTTTTGGTGAAAAAAAGCTACAGGAACTTATTAAAGAAAAAGTAACTTTTGGAGTGTTTTTTCAGCAAGCCACTTTGAATCCTAATGCTCACCTCATAACCGGCGTAATCTGTGGCTACCGGATAGAAGAAATTGAAAACCCGCTAACAAAACAGGTAAGATATTTGGACAAGTTGGTGGATGAATTGGCAAAAGGGGCGTAAGATGGAAAAGATTTTACGGGTTGCGTAGCGTTAACGTGACGGTAATAATTGGATAATTTTTTTAAGGATAGAAAGTGAATGGCATGACTGAACGAGACAGTGCTACCAACGAAAGTATTTCGCCTGTGATCTTTATCCACACCGGGATTAGACAAATTGAATTATCCAACTAATGAAAAAAGCAGGCAATAGATTTTTAAATTAAGGGTATCAAAATTCTTACACTCATCAATATAAAAAGTAAAAGCATATTAATGAAACGACTTATAATTTTACTCTTGTTTTCCTTTACAATTAATTTATGTTTAGGTCAGACTCAATTAGAAGTCAATCAAAAAGCAGGAAAAGATTTTCAAAAAGCTGATAATGAACTTAACGTCATTTGTCGGGAAATTCTAAAGGTGTATAGATCAGACACATTGTTTATAAAGAACCTGAAAACCGCTCAAAGAATTTGGCTCCAATTTCGTGATGCGGAAATTAAAGCTAGATATCCCGACAGACCAGAGGGATATTATGGTAGCGTTGAACCGTTGTGTGTAAGTTTATATATGACAGAATTGACCCAGGAAAGAACAGCAAAATTAAAAATTTGGATAACAGGTATTAAAGAAGGAGATTCTTGTGCTGGGACAGTGAGAGTAAAAAATTAAAAATATTTCAACTCAAATTTTCGTCCCCACTATCCTAAAGGAACTTTAAAAATCTTATCAACAAAAACCTAGGCAACAGATTTTATAAAACCTTGCGTTTGCAAAAAATAAATCACCCGTAGCAAATAATAAATGCCGATGGTTTTCGGTGCAGTGTGTTGATATATTTATATCATCATTCACGCCAAACATATCAACAATGCAAACACTAACTGCAGGAGGCAAAAACTACGATCTTTACTGGACAAACGGGCTGGTTGAAGAAACCGGCAAAAACATGGAAACAAGGGTTTCCGGTGGTGGAGGGGCCAATAATACCAATGTGCAAATACACTCACATACAGTAGTGCATGACCAGATTTTTTTAACAGATAATGGTGGTAGGGAACATTCCTTTCAACTCTCCGGGTTTAACGTAGCCTGCCGGACAGGCAACGACCTTTCCGTATTATGGGCCATCAAAGAAGGTAATAAAACCGGCCCTTACATAGCAGTATACAATCACTCAACCAAGCAAGGGTTTTTCTCAGATGGCCCTTTAAAACGAATGTTTAGCCGCAATGGCTGGTTGCTGTTGGGGGCAATTATCCTCAGCCTTATTCTGGGTTCCAAACTGAGTGGCTTCTTTATTCTTATTGCCATTTTGTTGCCAATAGCCTGGCTGATAGAAGGTGCTATGGGTGCAAAGAAATTTAAAAATGAAACTGACTTTAGCAAGTTTAAATAAAGAAAAAGCTGCTGTGTGAATAGCAGCTTATAACCGGACATTTATAAAAAATCCCCGTTACAAAAGATTGCAACGGGGATGGAAGATTATCTGATCAATACCGTTTATTAGTTTGCAGGTGGGGTAATTGTATATCCCAAGGTTTTTAATATATACAGATTGTCGTAATAAACAAAATCGGCAGTTATCTTACCATCTTTTACATGGGCTGTGTACTGATACGGAAATTTTACTTCTTTGCCATTTTGAGTAAAACTATAGTTACCCCAGGTAGATACCCAATGGCCGGCTTGCTCGCCGGATGTAACATTAAAGGTTTCCGATAAAAACCCAACTTTTCGGTTGTCATTTCTTGAGTTGTTTTCTTTCCAACTTGCTATAACCTGTTCCGCATTGGCTGAGTCAGCAGGGCCGGGGCCATAACCCATATAGTTGCCTGCCAGCACAGATTTCGCTTTATCCAAATCATTAGCAACAAGGGCATTTATAAAATCAGTTACCAGTTTTATATCCGCTTCGGCATCTTTGTTTTCCGTTACCATGTCTTTGTAGCGGGGCGGCTTATCCATGGCAGATTGCGCCTTTGCTGACGTAATACCAATGCCTAATAGTAAGGTTGCTACTATTAAACTTTTTGCTAGTGTTTTTTTCATTTTTAATAAGTTAAAAAGTGATGAATTGGAGAAAACAGCAATAAGGTTAAAATACAAACACGGCATTCTCCGGAACTTATCTTAAATATAATCTATTAGATGCCGTTATGCAAGTGTGTAGGGACAGGCAATACCAAATACCGTATAAGCAGTTGTTTTACTTACCCGGGAAAAATTTCTTTATCTCCCAGCTCATATTGGACTTAGGTACGACAAAATATTCCTACTCAAAATCTTGGAAGGTATTTTTTGGCTTCCCAATCACTGATTAAAAGGCAGCAGGCAGTAGAGTAAGCAAGGGCAATTTCCTCCATATTGTTCCAGGCATATAAAAGAGGTTCACTGGCGCAAGCGTCCGCTTGTGCCGTACAATCAAAAAAGTGGTAATAATAGGCTACCTTCTTAGTTGTGATTTGCTTTCAGATTATTAAGTAGCTTAGTTCTTTCACATCTAAAGCAAACATTTTAATACAACAAAAATGGTTGTGATTTGCTTTCAGATTATTAAGTAGCTTAGTTCTTTCACATCACCTACTATTATTATTACAAGTGCAAATATGTTGTGATTTGCTTTCAGATTATTAAGTAGCTTAGTTCTTTCACATCTTTGCAATTCTCTTCGCTTTTGCTTTTGCTGTTGTGATTTGCTTTCAGATTATTAAGTAGCTTAGTTCTTTCACATCCGGTGGCAGCGCCGGTGTTGGCCAGTTCTAGTTGTGATTTGCTTTCAGATTATTAAGTAGCTTAGTTCTTTCACATCACCCGACAGTGGGGCCACTATTCGGAAGTAGTTGTGATTTGCTTTCAGATTATTAAGTAGCTTAGTTCTTTCACATCCAAACACAGCTTTACTGGTGGGCAGCTTCGGTTGTGATTTGCTTTCAGATTATTAAGTAGCTTAGTTCTTTCACATCCTTAAATGTGCGAGGTACTTAGGTGTAAAAGTTGTGATTTGCTTTCAGATTATTAAGTAGCTTAGTTCTTTCACATCCGGTAACTCCTGCAGTATTACCGTGTCTAAGTTGTGATTTGCTTTCAGATTATTAAGTAGCTTAGTTCTTTCACATCTAAATTTTATAAGTGACGCTTATTCCACTCGTTGTGATTTGCTTTCAGATTATTAAGTAGCTTAGTTCTTTCACATCCTGGTGTAATTAATCAGTGGTTGCTTATACGTTGTGATTTGCTTTCAGATTATTAAGTAGCTTAGTTCTTTCACATCGCCACATACAGTTGATGATAAGGCAACCAGTTGTGATTTGCTTTCAGATTATTAAGTAGCTTAGTTCTTTCACATCTTTAAAGCAAGTAGAAGCCTTAACGCCGGAGTTGTGATTTGCTTTCAGATTATTAAGTAGCTTAGTTCTTTCACATCTGAGTGACACAACGATGTTGCTCATAGCTAGTTGTGATTTGCTTTCAGATTATTAAGTAGCTTAGTTCTTTCACATCTGGCCGAGGAAACAAAGTCCATCACAGCCAGTTGTGATTTGCTTTCAGATTATTAAGTAGCTTAGTTCTTTCACATCCAAACACAGCTTTACTGGTGGGCAGCTTCGGTTGTGATTTGCTTTCAGATTATTAAGTAGCTTAGTTCTTTCACATCGTATTCATTGAATACCATCTGATAGGCTGCGTTGTGATTTGCTTTCAGATTATTAAGTAGCTTAGTTCTTTCACATCATGCATTGCCCACATCCTTTGGCAGTGTATGTTGTGATTTGCTTTCAGATTATTAAGTAGCTTAGTTCTTTCACATCGCCCGGAAATTTCAGCATTGGCAAAGGTTTGTTGTGATTTGCTTTCAGATTATTAAGTAGCTTAGTTCTTTCACATCCTTTTATTTTGCGGATAATGTAGCTGTGTGTTGTGATTTGCTTTCAGATTATTAAGTAGCTTAGTTCTTTCACATCATATTTGCATGGTGGCTCCAAGAGCCAGGAGTTGTGATTTGCTTTCAGATTATTAAGTAGCTTAGTTCTTTCACATCAACAAGGTGCAGGATGATATCGCCAAAGTAGTTGTGATTTGCTTTCAGATTATTAAGTAGCTTAGTTCTTTCACATCCTTTTGAAGAAATACCACAGGGCGGGGAGTGTTGTGATTTGCTTTCAGATTATTAAGTAGCTTAGTTCTTTCACATCTCTCTCGCATAAGAAGTTGTGTCTGCATTAGTTGTGATTTGCTTTCAGATTATTAAGTAGCTTAGTTCTTTCACATCTTTCCTCGGTTTTGGAGCAAAGGCAAAAGCGTTGTGATTTGCTTTCAGATTATTAAGTAGCTTAGTTCTTTCACATCAGTTTATTTAGCAATAAGGATGTTGTCTGCGTTGTGATTTGCTTTCAGATTATTAAGTAGCTTAGTTCTTTCACATCTTTTTGAAAAACCAATGCCATTAGTTGATAGTTGTGATTTGCTTTCAGATTATTAAGTAGCTTAGTTCTTTCACATCCAAGAGAAATGCCTGGTAAATCTGTTACCAGTTGTGATTTGCTTTCAGATTATTAAGTAGCTTAGTTCTTTCACATCCGAAAAAAAGGGATCATCGATGATAATCCGTTGTGATTTGCTTTCAGATTATTAAGTAGCTTAGTTCTTTCACATCTTTACCAGTGCAGATGTGCCCTGGCTCGATGTTGTGATTTGCTTTCAGATTATTAAGTAGCTTAGTTCTTTCACATCTGATGCTATTTGATAGTTGTGCAACCATCGGTTGTGATTTGCTTTCAGATTATTAAGTAGCTTAGTTCTTTCACATCTGGGATAAACTTATTTGCCACAAGATGGCTGTTGTGATTTGCTTTCAGATTATTAAGTAGCTTAGTTCTTTCACATCTTAACAATCAATGCATATCAGTGTTATATGTTGTGATTTGCTTTCAGATTATTAAGTAGCTTAGTTCTTTCACATCCCGAATTCGATAATGCCCTGGCTGCTCATGGTTGTGATTTGCTTTCAGATTATTAAGTAGCTTAGTTCTTTCACATCTATTCAATACTTGTGAACTGATACAGCCCTGTTGTGATTTGCTTTCAGATTATTAAGTAGCTTAGTTCTTTCACATCTTTTTGTGCCGATAAAGGCATCGGCTATGCGTTGTGATTTGCTTTCAGATTATTAAGTAGCTTAGTTCTTTCACATCTTGCCCCATTCTTTGACCGCTACGTGAAGGGTTGTGATTTGCTTTCAGATTATTAAGTAGCTTAGTTCTTTCACATCAGGCAGGAAAGCACAAATGAATGCCAGTATGTTGTGATTTGCTTTCAGATTATTAAGTAGCTTAGTTCTTTCACATCGACCGGGTACCACCTGGCACACAGGCAGCAGTTGTGATTTGCTTTCAGATTATTAAGTAGCTTAGTTCTTTCACATCAGTGCGATATTAATACCCGAACTGAATATAGTTGTGATTTGCTTTCAGATTATTAAGTAGCTTAGTTCTTTCACATCACAAAAATTGACGGCGGCTCATGGGAAGGTGTTGTGATTTGCTTTCAGATTATTAAGTAGCTTAGTTCTTTCACATCGCAAGCTATTGGGGCCAAAGGTCATTGCCAGTTGTGATTTGCTTTCAGATTATTAAGTAGCTTAGTTCTTTCACATCGTGCTTCCTTTTTTGCTGGATGGGTCCCCGGTTGTGATTTGCTTTCAGATTATTAAGTAGCTTAGTTCTTTCACATCAGGCTTAATAAATCTATAATCCAGGCCATGTTGTGATTTGCTTTCAGATTATTAAGTAGCTTAGTTCTTTCACATCACCGACAATTTTTTACCTACTTTCTCAAAGTTGTGATTTGCTTTCAGATTATTAAGTAGCTTAGTTCTTTCACATCGGTACAACATCGGTAACTGAGTGGATGGAGTTGTGATTTGCTTTCAGATTATTAAGTAGCTTAGTTCTTTCACATCATAATAAATATGCTGAAATGTCCGAGTATGGTTGTGATTTGCTTTCAGATTATTAAGTAGCTTAGTTCTTTCACATCGACGGCATATTCAACGCAAGTGCAATAAGCGTTGTGATTTGCTTTCAGATTATTAAGTAGCTTAGTTCTTTCACATCAAATGTACAATGGTATTTTCCGAGTTGCTGTTGTGATTTGCTTTCAGATTATTAAGTAGCTTAGTTCTTTCACATCTGGCTAATAATATTCCACATTGCCCAATGTGTTGTGATTTGCTTTCAGATTATTAAGTAGCTTAGTTCTTTCACATCTGGATTGGCTGAAACCCAATCCAGTTGTGATTTTAGATCGTTTTTCAGGATAGAAAAAAGCAACTGCAATTCATTTTTTGATTCCTGTTCTTTTGATTTTTTAAAACATCTCCAATTGTTGTACAGGTGCATTGGCACTAATAGTTTTTTGCCCTTGAAAAATTTCCATCATTCCAAATTGCTTATCGGTAATACACATAATACCTACATGCCCTTTTTCGGGCAAAATCTTTTTTACTCTTTTAATATGTACATCTGCATTTTCTTTACTTGCACAGTGACGCATATAAATACTGAACTGAAACATTTGGAATCCATCTTTCAATATATTCTTTCTGAAAAGCGCATATATTTTGCGATCCCTGGTTGTTTCTGTTGGCAGATCAAAAAATACAAGTACCCACATAATACGGTATGCGTTTAATCGGTTATGCATATTGAGTTAACATAAATATGGTTTCAATACTTCATATAGAACAGCAACAACAATCTTACTATACTTTTTAATTAAACAAATTCAGGGTAAAGTATTTTACGCTGCTTACCTTCAAAGCATTTTGCCAGCGAAGCGGTTGTTTTTTGTATACCAACCATCAATGGGCTTTTTTCATTATTAATACTAATGTCCATTGCCGGAATATTCAGCAGGTCTTTTTTCATGGCGGGTGTTAGTTCCAGGAAATTGCCATGCTGCCTCACAATATTCCACACTACTTTATCTACAAAAGGGCGATAGGGCTCCATTATATCATCTGCCAGGCA
The DNA here is from genome assembly GCA_040002495.1 of Ferruginibacter sp. GTDB lineage: Bacteria > Bacteroidota > Bacteroidia > Chitinophagales > Chitinophagaceae > Ferruginibacter. The sequence goes on along the minus strand of JBDUEK010000028.1, from coordinate 24,524 downwards.
ATATGCATTGTATTGGTTGCGGTGAAATATGCCAAGTGTTGGCAGTAACCCGCTTGCAACCAGGCTACGGGCCACTACCGCTCTTAAAATAGCATATCCATAATTCAAAAGGTTGTTAGGTGGTTCGCCAAAGCGTTCCCGTTTAAAAGTTTTAGGTGTGTTACCGCCGGATACTGCCGTGTCAATAAAAATTGTTTTCCAGTAATAGGCTGCAGCCATGGCTTCATGGTTTTCACTGTCGCCGCTTTTTACTTCCATACTCCAGTTGCGCATGTTTAGCGCATTTATTCGAAGGCTTTCCAGCATGCCAGCCTGGTTACTTATTTTGGCAAAAATAGTTTGCTGCCACAGTTGCTTTTTTAACGGTACGGATGCTTCTACCTGTGCCTGAAACTTTTGACTTTGCAGTGTGTGGCCGTCAAGATTAAGCATTAAACCGGTAGGGTGGTGGCTGTTATCGCAGGTAATCAATGCTACGTTATTTGTAAGTAATTTTGCAATCAAGGCCTGCGTAATGGTAATTTGCTGATGATCTAAAATAATGATCCCAATATCTTCAATCGGCAAAGTTTTCAATTCCCCGGTTTCCATTGCCTCAAAAACCAATTGCTCATCTTTTGTTTTAAGATAAGCAGGATTACCAAAATATAGCGTGCGTTTGATCATTTTTTTATTGCCGAGATATTACCAAGTCTATCAGTTAATATTTTCCAGCAAATATTCTTTATCATTTGTGGCTTACCTTTTTCGTCTAATATTGCCGGAAGATGTTGATAATCCAACATCCTTTCGCTTTTGTTATTTGTTCCTTGCTCATTATTAATAACACCGACTGAATAATTATTTTGAACGAAATGTCCTTCACTTCCTGTGCAACTGACAAATCTATAAATTCTTCCAGTTTGATTAAAATTAATGTCTGAAACTTTGACGATTCCGTCATAAACCAATTGTTCTTCAGTAGGTATATAAACCAAATCATTTGGAGACAGACAAAATAAGAATTTGCCCTTTTCAGATTCTATCGGAATTATCGATGAATTACGTCTCTCAACCATTGGTAGTGTCGCAATCAATTGTTGATGTGCTAATACTTCATTCAATGGTACTGTTTTAAAATTTCTTTTACCATTATCTCCTTGGTATACTGCAAAAAATAGGTTTGTGCCTTTTGCTGCTTCCACAAATTTTGTTTTCTTATTTCCAATAATGCCCACAGCAAATTTGTTACCCTTTGTTTCGTAAGTACGCACTTTTAATATTGGCTGATGCCATTTTCCATTATTAATAATAATTATATTTTTATTCATTTCTTCAATGCCTTCGGCAGAAAAGGCAATCTCTGGATTATTGTCACTGTTTTCAAGATGCTTATATAAAATTTGTTGAATGCCAGTATCTGTAATGCAGGCAATCATCCCTTTATTAAAAGAAGTGTCAAGGCTAACTCTTGAAGCAACGTTGTCATGATCCCAATAATAAACAGAAATTTTTTGTATGTCCTGTTCATTCCATTTATAATCAAGGTCTTTAAAATGTTTTAGCAATTTCTTTTTATCGTTGTACTCACCTATTAGCATTCTTAGGTATTTGCCAAAAGCCCTATTAGTAATGTTCTCAGGGTTATCGATGGCTGAGGACAGAGAAATGATTTTTAATTTCTTTAGCATAACCAGACCGGAAACAGTGTCTTTGTGAAGGGATTTTCTTATTGCCCAACTTGGCCCATTAATCTGCTTTTCCGGTTCTTTTTTACCTTCTTTTATTTTTTCGTAATAATTAATTGTTTTATTGATTACCCGTAAATTTTGTTTAAAACTTACAACTATTTCTTCAAGCTTTTTTTTAGTTTCTGGTATAAAAGTGCCCCACGGCTGTTTAAATATCCAATTGTAATTTTCGGAAGATTTATCGTTGTACTTCTTGTCGCACAACAGTAACTTTAAATCATATCGATCTTTAGATTTCTGATCAATTGTTTTCTTTTTATTTAACGCATGTTGATTGTTTAAATAATTGATATGGCTTCTGGTAGCACAAGCTATTACCAATGCATCGAGGGCATGATGTCGATGATCTATTCTTTTCTTTTGAAATCCTTTTTGAAGCTCTAATGGAACTGTAGGTAAATGCTTTTGATACTTTTCGTTATAAGTGGTAAAATGATTGGTATTAGTAAGTTGGTTTAATCTTTCAAAACGTGGTAATATTAATTCATTCCAAATAACATCCATTCCCCAATCAAGTTTAAGTTTTGATGTTATTTGTCCGTTACTTGACAGTACATTTTTAGAATTCATACCGTCATCATCTTTATCAGATCTCACAATGTTGGATAAAGTAGCCATCACGAACTTACTGATAAATCGGGTATCATTCAGCTGCCGCTCTATCATTTTTTCAGGTATATCCAAGGCCATTAATTTATTCTTTTTGCCGCGGCTTTTCTCATAATGCTGTTTTACAAATTCGGTGAACGCATCTTCCGTAAAAATGGTTGCTAGTTTTCCCAAACCTAACTCTACAATTTGTCCGTGATGGTTTTGTATAAATTCTAATCCAGTTTGATTGTTTTTTAATTTATTTACAGCCGCTTCGCATATTACTTTATTGCTAAAACTATCGTCATAAAAACGCTGTTGCGGAATAATATGTTCTATCTCAAATGCCGAAGTGAAAAGTTTATTTAACGGAATTATGTTGCCAGTATAAGGTGATCGATACTTCTGTTCAAGCCACAACTTATACTTTTGTAATTCTGTATGCGTAGGCTGCGCCAGCTTGCTGATTTTTTCAATATCTTCTGGTATTTCAATACTGGCATTTAATACGCCATCCTCATATATTTTTAAAATATCCTGTTGGGTGGGTGAATAGGGACGAACATTTTCAACACTTGAATCGTTCATTAATTCGGCAAGCAGGGCCTTTATACGTAAATTGGTATTTTCATTTTTGTTTATTTGTTCAGTTAAATATTTACGCTCCTCCGCGTTTTTTTTCATTTCTCGTCCTAATTCAATATGAATTTCAGTAAAGAAATTTTCATTACCCTTTCCGTAATGTCTCCAAACGTCTTTTACCGTTCTTAACGTTTCGGTTATAACCTGTTCTACAATCGGATTCTTTAGTGAGTGTTGTCTGAATTCTTTTAGAAATGCATCGAGATCTTCAATTGTTTTCCATTTACCAGATTCTGCACCTTCAGAATGTCGGCCATAAACCACATATTTTGCAAGCCATTCAGGCAAACCCTGAAAACTGTTGACATCTGCTAAATGTTTCGTTTTTTCTCTTACTCTTTCTGGAATTTTTTCATCATATTCTGCGTTTATTATTTTTTCTATCCGGTCTCTGGTCTTTGAATCAAAATCACTCTCTGTCCAGCAATTACCAGCCCGCATTAATGGGAGTAATTTCTTGATGGCTTTTGCAGAGTATGCTCCGTAATTTGACGGAAATGGCGGAAATTTTTTAAAGGCGTCAAAAAAACTTTGAATATCAATATTGTTTTTTTTGGCAAATGTTTTTAAGGCTTTTTCATAGTCTATTTTATCGGTTACAGAATAAATTATATGCCACAGGCTTTCTTCTTTTCCGGGGGTTAAAAAGCCAGGTAATATATCTGTCACTTTTGCTAACCGTGTTAAAATCATTACATAGGTTTCATTACAGGGGTATTTTTTATCTTCTACATAATTCCAACGGTAGTTGCTTTCTTTAAGTTTGAGGTGTTTAAGCAATGTTTTCTGATCTACTTCTTTTTTCTCATTTAAAAATTGAAACAATGACGCAACATCACTATAGTCTCTTAAATAATCAGCAGTTATGTCTTCGTCAGTATCTCTGTTTATTATGCGTAGGTTACTTATCCATTGCCATAATCGAAATTCCTGAAACAACGGGTGTGATCTGGCAATGCATTTTAACGGCTCGGTTTTTATTATACCCTCGTAAATAAAACTTCTATTTTCAAGCGGACAGTTACTAATTGAACTTTTTTGACTACGCAAAGGCCTTTGATAAAATAAAATATCTTCTACGAAAAGATGTAAGAAGTCTTTGCCAGACAATGTAGATTGGTGATTAATATTATGAGGATACAATTCTTCAACGCATTGTTGATACAGCTCTTTATTTTGCAGGCTTGAATTAAGTGAAATCTGCTTTTCGAGGATTTTTTTTAATTCATCTTTATAAAATTTTCTCTCAATAGTGCGAACCAGTTTGCCTTTAATTTTTTGTTCAGGTTTTTTTAAAAGTGAGGTATAGATAAAAGTTCCAACTGTTTCACCGGATTTTTCAATTTCAGATTCTGTTTTCTTTTTAAGCAACTTCCAATCATCTTCGCTAGGTGATCGAAAGCTTCTTTTTTCTTTTCCTTCTTTGTCTTTTTTTACACTTCCATCTTCATTAAGGTCGGTTGTAACTATAAAATCCCTTTTGCAACCCTTCCAATGAAAAAGTGGCAGTTTACTTGCACGACGATAAATCCAGCCATTTTCTAAAATTACATTATACCAGGTCTCTCCTTTTCCTTTCTGGGCTTCATCCGCAATAACTTCAGTAATAAATAAAGAATAGAATTCTTCCAATTTGTTTGCTTTTTCCTCAGTTTCTTCACCACGCAGTTGGTAGTAGCCTCTTTTCTGATTAAAATGTAATAACAACCAAGCTAATTCTTCGTTTTCTATTTTATCAGTAAGTGCTTTATTTCTTAAATAGTAGATGGTCCAGTCGTAGGGTATTTTTGCATTTTCACCATTCCTATTCTTACGACTTAAGGGTTCTGGTTGATGTTGCCTAAAATCTGCCATCATTTCTTCAAATGATTTTTTAAAGATGAAATCTCCATTATTATCATATACTAATTTTGTCTCTGTTTCCGGTAGAAACTGACCGAGACGATTGTTGAAATCAATTTTTGCGGCAAAGTGCTCAGGCAAAAAATTAAGTAAATGTAGTATTCGGTGTAACCTTTCCCGTCGAAGTAAATAGCGTTGTTTAAGTCTTCTAACGCCTCTCAATCTGGTTCGTTCTGCAGTTTGTGAAATCGAGTTCCCTTTGCCAAAGTCGCCTAATACATCTTGCGACATCGGAATTATACGGCTTCCCATACCGATAATTTCGCCTTCCTTATTTTCGAAGTTTTGATTTATTAAAGCCCATCCAATTGAGTTAGTTCCAAGATCAAGTCCTAAGATTGTTTTCATAAAATATCTATTTATTTTTGTTATTTGAAAATTATTGTTTTCTTTTACTTTCTATTTGAAAGCAAATCACAATAAGGATTATTCCGTTGTGTAAACATTGAAGGCGGCGCAAGTCGCTTTTTTTTATTTTAAAGGAGCCTCAAAAGGGAAAGGATTTTTAGAAAATTATTTCATGAATATAATATTCTTTTTAAGAATGAATTATAATATTTGTTATCGAATTTTCATCTCACTAATGTTTGCTGTGCTCATCAAACTTTCGCAAAGGGAATTGTTTTATAAATGAACATGTACTCTAATGTAGGATATTCATATTGGTGCTTGTACAATAGAATTTCTACGGCTCTCAAAAATCCCCTCACTCAATCCTCCTCCCTCGTAAATTTAAAAGTATATAAAAAAGGGTTCAGCATCAGCCCGTAGGAAAGTTCAACCGGCGTAGTTCTTTGCACTTTTATTTCAGCAGTTTTATTATTAATAAAGTGCAGGGTATAAGCGCCACGTACAGACTTGTTTCCACCAGCCGACATTACAGTGTCGCCGGCTTTGCCGTCCGGGGGCAGATCGTTTTTTAAGATTTTAAAATAATTGCTACCTATCGCAATATCCTCCGTATTAATTTTCATTTGTGGTTGCAAATCGCAGGAAGCACATCCGGCAAAACTGTTAAAAATAGTGAGGTAAGATGTGTCATTTGTTTTGTGATAGAAAAAACGGGTATGGGTTCTTATATTATACTTGCCATCTGTAGCGGGGGTTATTTTCAGGTAACCATCAAAACCTTTTACTCCCGGCTCTACACCCGCCAATGCCCACTCGCCTGCGTAGTTTGCTGCAGGTTCTGGTAATACAGCAGGTGATTCAACGGGGTTTCCCACCGTTTGTTTATTGGTAATTTTTTGATTGCTGGTTACAGGCCTTTTAGTGGTTTTATTATTCGGTTCAGGTGTAATAACATCATTGGCTACCGGCTCGTTTTTCAAATCGTTTACAGCAGGTTGATTGTTGGTAACGGAGTCATTCGTATTGCTGGTAATTTCATGTTGTACCGGTTTATTGTTATTGCTCTTACTTATAAAAACCAGAGCGATTGAAATTGCTATTACGATCAACGAGATTAATAAAATAAGATTGCGGTGTTTTTTTATAAAGGGTTTCGGCAATGTTGAAATGGGAGGGTTACTGATTTCTTCATAAGCAATGGATGATGTTTCGCCCTTTAATTCTTTTACCAGTTGCGCCAGGCCCTTTTCGTAATTGGTAGTAAAGTCAATGTGCTGCAATCGCTGCAGGCGGTAGGGCGTTTTGCTATCTACCACAATTAGCGGAATTACTTTTTTACGTTGCTCCAGCGCATAATAAACTTCGTCCAATACGTTTTCAGATTTTACGGAACTGGCGGTTTCAATAAACAATAAAAAATCGCAGTTTTCCAGCGCCTTCTCAATTTCAAGATCCCATTCAGAGCCTGCCCTGATATCTTCCTGGTCTATCCAAACATCAAACTGTTCTTCCTTAAGATCTGTAGCAAGCCTAAATGCAAATTGAGCTCCATCAATTCTTGAATAACTAAAAAATATTTTTTGTAAGGCCATGATTGTATATAGTTGAATCAATATACAGCAAAAATGCAATACTTAAAAATTTGAGCAAGTGAGGGGCTTCCCAAATTGTGGCAAAGGTTGCCAACCTTTAATCTTTTATTTCATTTGAATGAATACTTTTTCTAAGGTTGGCAACCTTGTAATACCGGCGACAAATTGGATGCACCCGCAAGTAACGGAGCACTAAAAACTGTTTGAGTTTTAGTGTATAAATGGGTGAATTAGTAACACAATTATTTAGCTTATGTTAAAATTGATTCCATTTTCGGTTATCCGTATGATAGAAGATGTTATAACTATTTAAAGGCATCAAATTTGATTAAGGAAATGAAAATTAAAATTTACAATTATGAAAAAACGTTGGATAGTTTCCATTGTAATGATCGGTGTTTTATCTGCAGCTAATGTACATGCGCAGGATACCACTACACTGGGACAAGATTTAAAGCAAGTTGCTAAAAAAACAGGAAAGGCAATTAAGAAGGGAGCTAAAAAGGCAGGTGCTAAAACAGCAGAGCTGGCATCAAAAGGTAAGGCAGCTATTGTAGATAAAATCTATGAGGGAAAAGAAGGCCCGGATGGCGCAACAATTTACATCAACAAAGATTCGAAATATTACTGGATCGATAAAAAAGGCCACCGGGTATTTGTTACTGAAGAAGAGCTGACAGATAAAGAAAGTTAGTTCCGCTCCAATGCCATATTGAGGAGATTAATATGAAGCCAATATCATTTAAACATCCCTGTTTATTTTTATAATATGCAGGGATGTTTGTTTACATAAACATGCTGGGTTTTCCTTGCCTGAGTTTTATCCTTCATTCATTTAATGCTCCGAAAAAACATGGAACCTCCTCCGCAAAAGGCAATACTTGTTGCCACTATACAATTACTGCGATTTTAGAACTTTATCTTTTTAATCTGTATATCTTTAGTTACATTTTAAAAATGGTTCATGTTGAAATATCTTAAAACTTTATTGCTTTTTTTGTTCGTTTTTGTAAGTGTGCAATCATCATTTGCGCAAAGGGATAGTACGGCAAAAAACAATGACTCATTGAATAAAGTACTGTTGGAAAACTACAATAAAAAAAATGCGGAAATTGAACAGCAGCGTATCAATGATTCAATAAAAAAGACTGAACTCGAAATACAGCTCAATACTTTAAAAACAACCGACAATCTAAAAAAACAAGAACTGCAAAATCAATTGCAGGAATTGAATAATAAAGCTGCACAACGGATAACAGAAAAAAAACTGCGCATTGATTCGTTGCGGTATACCGCTCAATCATTTCCGGTTAATGGATTTTTTAACGATACGCTCTTTTCAATTTATAGTAGCCTGGGTAGTTTTTCTGCGCAGGATAGGGCAGATGCCATTACAAGGCGAATAGAAAAAGTGGCTGCTGCTGCTCAATTTGGTAAAGATTCCATTAAAATTATTGATGCCGAAACTACGCTCAATTTAAACCTGGGTGATGCCATTATTGTAAGCATTTCGGAAACCGATGCTTTGTGGAACAATACAACCAAACAGGAGCTGGCTGAAAAATATAAAACCATCATTTGCAATGCTGTGATGAAATATAAATCCGAAATTAGTTTTGCTACACTGGCTAAAGAAATAGCGCTTGCATTGCTGGTGATCGTCATCATGATTATTGTTATTCGTTACCTGAAAAAATTCTTTCAGTGGACGGCTAATTTAATTATTCAGCAAGAGGGAAAACGAATAGATGGCATTAAAATACGCAACTACACGCTGTTTGATGCAAAGCGCCAGGTAAATGCATTGCTGAATGTAAACACATTTTTAAAATGGGTGATCATTCTGTTGGCTGTATATATTGCGTTGCCAATTTTGTTTGGCATTTTTCCATGGACCGAAGATTTTGCCACCACACTTTTTGGTTACATCATCAATCCACTTAAAAAAATATTGCTGGGCTTTTGGAATTACCTTCCTAATCTTATCACCATTATTGTAATATTGGTAGTTTTCAGGTATGTATTAAAAGGTATTCGTTTTTTGAAAACAGAAATTGAAAAGGGTAAACTGCACATCACAGGCTTTTATGCAGACTGGGCCAATCCTACTTACCAGATAGTACGGGTAGTGGTTTTTGCATTTATCATCGTGGTAATTTTCCCCTATTTGCCCGGCAGCAATTCGCCGGTATTTAAAGGGGTTACTGTATTTCTTGGTTTCCTGTTCACCTTCGGTTCGGCGGGTTCTTTATCAAATATTGTTGCGGGACTGGTGCTTACTTATATGCGCTTATTCAAAATAGGCGACCGTGTAAAAATTGGCGAGGTAATGGGTGATGTAATTGAAAAATCCTTGCTGGTAACAAGAATAAGAACCATCAAAAATGAAATTATCTCTATCCCAAATTCAACGGTAATGAGCAGCCATACCATTAATTATTCTATTGATGCTACCAACAAGGGATTGATTTTACATACCACCGTTACCATTGGATATGATGTGCCCTGGAAAAATATGCACCAGGCTTTGCTAAATGCGGCAGATAGAACTGATATGCTATTAAAAGATCCTGTGCCATTTGTTTTACAAACAAGCCTCGAAGATTTTTATGTGGCCTACCAGATAAATGCTTATACAAAGGAGGCAGGTAAACAGGCCACGATATATTCGTATTTGCACCAGCACATCCAGGATTGTTGCAATGAAGCTGGTATTGAAATTCTTTCACCACACTATCGTGCGGCAAGAGATGGCAATGCAACCACTATACCTTCAGATTATTTAAGTAAGGATTATAAGGCACCATCATTTAATATAAATACTAAAAAGAGTGATGAATAATGGCAGATCAAATTCGAGGATTTTTATTTAGCCCGCCATATGGAACTGCTGTGTCCAGGCGGGGTTTTCGCCATTATAATCTTCACTACCAAATGGCGTTCGCAGCGCAACCCCGACACATAATGCTCGTCAACAATTAAGAAGCCACTTTTGCTGAATAAATTAAATGGTTTCAATTGATTATTAAAGATCACTCATGATCAATGGGTTTAAACCAGGCTGGTTCAACCTCTTTTAATCGTCGGGGTTGCGCAGCAAGCGCTTTTCAAATTTGAAATCTCTACGGCGAAAACCCCGCCAGTACACACTTACAATCAAACGAAAATGGAGCTGTGCTTACAAGTAGATACAGGGGCATGCCTCCCTTCATCATTTTATGAAAACCAGGTATACTTCGCAAGGGATATGTTAATGGCTTTACTCCTTCTTTATCCTGTTCAATCTTTCCTGTTTGTTTTTGTTTACCAGCCGATGTTTTTTATGGCGACATCGTTGTGTCACTCACTTGTACTTATGTGTTTTCATGGCATCTTTTTCCACAACCCTTACAATAAATTTTGATTGAAAACAGAATAGAATTACCCAAAAGTACAACAGTGACACAACGTCTGCTATATAGTAGTTTGCGATGTTCTAGCCTTTATCACCCGCTATCCAACTGTGTCCAGGCGGGGTTTTCGCCATTATAATCTTCACTACCAAATGGCGTTCCCAGCGCAACCCCGACACATAATGCTCGTCAACAATTAAGAAGCCACTTTTGATTATTAAAGATCACTCATGATCAATGGGTTTAGACCAGGCTGGTTCAACCTCTTTTAATCGTCGGGGTTACGCAGCAAGCGATTTTAAAATTTGAAATCTCTACGACGAAAACCCCGCCGGGACACACTTACAATCAACGAAAATGGAGCTTTTCTTACAAATAGATGAAGGGGCAAAAAAGCCCCTTCGTCATTTATGAAAATCAGGGTAATACTTTTATGCGTGTTCCATTTGCGCACATACTTCGGCGCATTCCCTGCATGCGTCTGCACAATCTTTACAATGTTCCATACCACTTTCGCCATGTTCCTGGCATTCATCCGCACATTTATTGCAGATTTCAACACACTCTTTTAACAGATGTTGACCGTGATCAGATCCCCTGGCAATTAGCGTAGCCGTAAGCTGACAAATAGCTGCACAATCCATATCCAGTTTAATGCAGTTAGTCATCATTTTTACATCAGCTTCATCAAGGCAAGATGTTGCGCAATAGTTACAGGCTGTTACGCAATTATTTAATGCGTCTATTAAAGACAGGCTTTTGTCGTCTAACATAATTTTTAGTTTTTATTTTATTAAGTTTTATTGTTGCCCGGTTATTAAAACGATGTGCATTTAAAGCAAGTTTGAAATGAGGTTTTTGTTAAATAATGGCGTGCATAAATGTTGACCAATCGCTGCTGCTTAAAAACCAGTAAATCGTTCAACAATTACAATAAAAAAACTGTGCCAGCATACTAACAGTTGCTTTTGATTAAATAATTGTTGCCATTCGATTGAATCTGATTTATTGGAGTTGATTATTTTCCACACAATTAACCCTTGCATAAAAGTGTAGGTATAAAGTGAACAGGTATTTATACAAAAGGATTGTCGTAAAAGATGACAATTTGGGATGCACCCGGCTGATTTATTAGCCTTCTAAATCTGTCAGAAATAGTAAAACCCAGTTATATAAAGCTAAGTATGTAAATTGCCGTAACAACCTTATTGTAAATATGGAAGAACGAAGAATTCTTATTGTGGAAGATGAACAAAAAATTGCCGACACCCTAAAAATGGGTTTGCAGGAAAACGGCTATGAAGTAGAAGTTGCCTACGATGGAAATATTGGAGAGCGGTTGTTTAATTCGCAGGATTTTAACCTGGTTGTACTGGATATTAATTTACCTGGCATCAATGGATATGATCTTTGTAAAATTATCCGGGTAAAGGATGCTCATGTGCCAATCATTATGCTTACGGCGCTAAGTTCGCTCAATGATAAAATTGAAGGCTACGATGCCGGAGCAGATGACTATATCATTAAGCCCTTTGAATTTAAAGAATTGCTGATGAAGATAAGGGTGTTATTGAAACGCACCATGAACCAGCAAATACCAACCGGTAATTTATTAAAGGCAGCGGATCTTGAAATGAACCTCGATAATAAGGAGGTAAAAAGAGAAGACAAAATAATTAATTTAACTGCCAAAGAATTTCAACTACTCGAATACCTGCTTAGAAATAAAAACAGGGTAGTATCCCGTGCAGATATTGCCATCAGCGTTTGGGATATTGATTTTGATACCAATACCAACGTGATAGACGTGTATATTAATTATGTACGCAATAAAGTAGACAAACCGTTTGATCAAAAATTGATTCATACACAAGTGGGAATGGGCTACATTTTAAAAGAAAATGGATAACTATGCCGGTTCGAATACGTATCACCATCATATTTGTTGTTCTAGTAATGATCATCCTGGGAATGGTGTGTGGTGGCATTTATTATTTTTCGTACTCGGCAAGAATTCACACCATTAAAACCCGCCTTACCAACAGGGCTACTACCACAGCAAGGTTACTTGCATTACGTGAAACCTTTGATCAGCAACTGGTACAAAGCATTGATTCCCTTACAACCATTTCACTAAAAAATAAAACGGTTCAGGCCTACGATTATCAAAACAAAAAAATATATAGTTACAGTGATGTACCCGGCGATACATTAAATATAAACAGCACTATACTGGATGATGCCAGGGTAAAAGGGACCCGGTTTTTTAATATTGAAAGAAAAGAGGCAGTTGCATATCATTATTCTGATGCGAATGCAAGACTGGTAGTGGTTTCTGCCGGCGAGGATATGGATGGAAAAGAAAGGCTGCAATCATTGCTCAGGATTTTATTCGCAAGCTTTTTGGTTGGAACCGCATTTGTATTGATTGCGGGATATTTCTTTTCGACCAATTTATTAAAGCCCATTAAAAAAATTACAGCCGATGTGGAAGAAATTTCTGCACAAAACCTTGCCCGTCGTATTAAAACAGGTAACTCCAAAGATGAATGGTTTCATCTCGGTGGTACACTTAACCGTTTGCTGAATCGCCTGCAGGAAAGTTTTGAATTACAACGCAGGTTTATATCCAACGCATCGCACGAATTGTCTACGCCGCTCACATCTATATCCAGCCAGTTGGAAGTATCGCTTCAAAGAGAAAGGCAAGCACCGGAATACAGGAAGGTGATGCAATCTATTTACCAGGATGTAAGGCACATGGGTAAGCTTACTCAAACTTTGTTGGAGTTTGCAAAGGCATCGGGTAATGCAGGCGGACTTGATATCAACCTGGTAAGGGCAGATGAAATTATTTTCAGGATGCCTGCGGAAATGGGCCGGGCAAATGAAAAATATTCCGTTTCATTAAAGTTTGAAAATTTACCCGAAGAAGAAGACAACCTGTTGGTATTTGGCAACGAAGAATTATTGTTTACTGCCATTAAAAACATTGTAGTAAATGCCTGTAAATATTCCAACAATCATGTGGCGACATTGAAGCTGGAAGTAATGGAAAAAATAATCAGGGTTACCATTAGCGACCAGGGCAAGGGTATTGCACAAGATGAATTAAAAACAATTTTTCAACCTTTCTACAGGGTTGAGGGCAACCTGGTTAGCGAAGGATTTGGGCTTGGGTTATCACTGGCTGACCGAATTATAAAACTGCACAAAGGAACGATTGAAGTATCATCAGAGGTAGAGGTTGGCACCACCTTCATCATTACGCTGCCGGTGGCCGGAACAAGTCATTAGTTCTAATGTAATTCTAATGATCAGCTAATGCCCCGCTAAGTAAAATTGTGCAATTTGCTACTGTGCAAAAATACCCTATTCATATCAACTTAAATTTGCTGCTGTTACTTTGTGGAATTATACTGGCACTGGCAATTACGTGTGGGTGCCTGTTTAAAAACAATCGCCGGGCTCATAATTTAAACCGCGAATTAATTATACGGAACGATTCTATTATGTCTGTAAATATTGAGCTCTCCAAAGCATTGCAGATTAAACTTTCTGCGACAGCAAAACCTTAAATGTTCTATTAAATCAGGTGGTGTATTTATCACACAGATATCGGCATCCGTCAAATGACTGGGTAGTTTCAGAATAACTTATCTGCCAGTATCGACATTTATCAATAACTATCTGCACTTATTAAGCCTTTTAAGCAAAATGCGGTTTTAGTTCGTTTATTTTGCAGGAATAATTTTATTTAATTTACAAGTCTATGCCGATCAATCTCTACAGCATTTTTACTTTTTTAATAGTACTTACAGCAGCATTTAGTTATATCAATTTCAGGTTTATAAAATTACCTGCTACCATTGGTATTATGATCATTTCCCTGGTGTCGTCGCTGGTGATACTGGGTATTGGTAAATACTACCCAATTGTACTGGAGGAGCCAATTTCTATTATAGCTTCGCTCGATTTTGAAACACTTTTAATGCGGGTAATGCTTAGCTTCCTGTTATTTGCAGGAGCCATCCATATAGATGTAAATAAATTAAAAAAGGAATTTGCGCCAATAGCCACTTATGCTACGCTTGGCGTGGTAATATCTACGGCCATCATTGGATCGTTGATGTACCTGGTGTTTCATTTATTTGGGTTGGATGTGCCATTCATTTACTGCCTGTTATTTGGGGCACTTATTTCTCCAACCGACCCCATTGCCGTATTGGGCATTTTAAAAAAGTCAAAAATTCCTGAATCGCTTGAGATAAAAATAGCCGGCGAATCTCTGTTCAATGATGGAGTAGGTGTGGTTGTATTTGCCAGTATACTGGAAATAGCAATATTGGGTACTGAAAACCTTTCTGTGGGTGATATATCAATGTTATTTATAAAAGAAGCAGGTGGCGGGCTTTTATGGGGATTGATTTTAGGTTATTCCGGGTTCTATTTATTAAAATCCATTGATCATTACCAGGTAGAAGTGTTAATTACACTGGCCATGGTAATGGGGGGTTATTTATTTGCCAGTATGATGCATATATCGGGGCCGCTGGCCATGGTGGTTGCAGGTATTATTACAGGTAACAAGGGAAAAGAAAAGGCCATGTCGGATATTACAAAAGACTACCTGAATAAATTCTGGGAACTGATTGATGAAATTTTAAATGCCATTTTATTTTTGCTAATCGGGTTTGAAATGATTGTACTTAATTTTGATTCCAAAACTGTGTGGATTGGAGTGATTGCTATTTTTGTTGTCTTGCTCGCCAGGTTAATTTCGGTATTTCTTCCTACATTATTACTTTCTTTTCGCCGGTCGTTTGAGCGGCACCTGATGCCCATACTTACCTGGGGTGGATTGCGTGGGGGCATTTCCGTCGCCTTAGCGCTTTCATTGCCAAGGGGAGAATATCGTGATTTAATTGTAACAGTTACTTACATTGTGGTGGTATTCAGCATCATCGTACAAGGATTAACGATAGGTAAGCTTGCTAAAAAATTAACTTCCTCCAAACAAGACACATGAAAGAGGTAATAATTGCTTTGAAGCGTTTTCTAAAAGACAGGTTTAACCTGCATGAAGACAAGGCCGATGAAGCAGAGATTGTTGAAAATATAAAACATAATGTTCACTTTAAGGGGCCAAACCTGTGGACATTGATATTTGCCATTATGATAGCTTCCATTGGGTTAAATGTAAACTCAACTGCAGTTATCATTGGTGCCATGTTGATTTCGCCATTGATGGGCCCAATCATGGGTGTAGGTTTAGCGGTTGGCATCAACGACTTTGAACTGCTGAAGAAAAGTATTAAAAACATAGCCTTTGCAGCAATTGTTAGTATTATTACTTCTGCCATTTACTTTTCTATTTCACCTATACATGTTGCCAATTCTGAATTACTTGCCCGAACCAATCCATCGGTATGGGATGTGTTCATCGCTTTGTTTGGTGGCTTTGCCGGTATAGTTGCCGGTACACGTTCCAAAAAGAGTACGGTAATACCAGGTGTTGCCATTGCAACTGCGTTAATGCCACCGTTATGTACTGCGGGCTTTGGTATTGCCAGTGGGAATTTGGTTTACCTGTTCGGGGCACTTTACCTGTTTTTTATCAATAGTTTATTTATATGTGTTGCCACATTTATAACCGTTAAAAATCTGCGGTTTCATAAAATAGAATTTGAGACCAAAGTTATTGAAAGAAGACGGAGCCGTTATATCTGGGCCATTGTCATCATCACAATTTTACCGAGTATTTATTTTGCATACAGAATAGTGCAACGCTCCATTTTTGAAACAAATGCAAAAAACTTTGTTCAAAAAGAATTCAGGTTTTCCCGTACCCAGGTAATCAACAAGAAATATGAAATTAAGGGGAATAAAAAAACAATCGAGTTGTTGGTTGTGGGAGAGGAACTGCCGCAAACTGTGCTTGATTCTCTCAGGAAACGTATGTCACTCTATCACCTGGATAGTACAAAGATGATTGTTCACCAGGGGCTGAACGCCAGCCAGGAAATAGATTTGGCTCAAATAAAAGCAAGCATACTGGAAGATGTATTTAAGGAGGAAAAAATAAAAGATACAACGCCGGTAAAAGTGCTAAAAATAGCTATTCCCATACCCGACTTGCAAGCCGAATTTAAATCACTTTACCCCGACATGAAAACGTATACCTTATCTCAATCAATCGTACACAACCTCGACTCCTCAAGACTTGACACACTTACATTGCTTACGGCAAAGTTTTCCAAACGATTTTCAAACAGTGAAAGGGAAAAATTACAAAATTGGTTAAAATTACGGGTGAAAACAGATTCTGTAAAGCTTGTTATTGAATAGGAACAAACACTTTTATGGCCCGTTACCCGTTGTAATTTACCTGTTTTACCAAACCACAAAAATGCTGTTTCTATCCCGGTATTTTACATGAGCCTTGTATTAAATTCACATACAGCTATTTTCTGTTTTTGGTCTTGAAACCGACATAATCAATGCTTTTTTACCGGTTGTAAAATTGAAAAGATGACCGGCTGATTTTAAATTATTTTTGCGTAAATTCCTGAAAGTCGTTGCTGCAATTTGTGCCGCAGGGTATGTCTTAAAGCAGCCAAAACCAGCTATGGTTTTAATTAATTTTTCGTAATGTTGAATAAATAAAGAAGTATGATGATCGGTTTAATTATAGGGATTTTTATTGTGGGATATATTGCAATAGCTTTTGAGCATTCAATCAAAATTAATAAAACAGCGCCGGCATTGCTTTCGGGTGTTTTATGCTGGACAGTATATATATTGTTTTCCGAAAATAAAGAGTTGGTGTCGGAGCATTTGCTGGAAAATTTAGGTGAGTTTTCCGGCATCCTTTTCTTTTTGATGGGCGCCATGACTATTGTGGAAATTATTGATTCGCATGACGGGTTTTACATCATTACCCAGAAAATAACGCAGTCGAATAAACGAAAATTATTATGGATCATTTCTGGTATGACATTTTTTCTTTCACCTGTACTGGATAACCTTACAACAGCCATTGTAATGGTTTCGTTATTAATGAAAATCATTCACGATACTAAAGACAGGATGTACTTTGTGGGTATGGTGGTAATTGCTGCCAATGCAGGAGGAGCCTGGTCGCCAATAGGAGATGTTACCACCACCATGCTTTGGATGGGTGGACAAATTACCGCCTGGAATATTATAAAGGTATTGGTGCTTCCCAGTATAGTTAGTTTGGTTATTCCTTTGTTGTTGATTTCACCCAGGTTGAAAGGCGAGTCGCAAAGCCCAAAAGATACGGCTCCCAAACATTTGCCCACATTAACGGAATCCAAACAATTAACTGTGTTGTTTTCAGGGGTAATAGTGCTGGTACTGGTGCCGGTATTTAAAACTTTAACCCACTTACCACCTTATATGGGTATTCTTATGGGCCTTGCTATCATGTGGATCATCACAGAAAGAATTGGTGGCAGCCAGGAAGAACAGGAGCGGTACTACCTGTCACCTGCTTATGCTTTACGCAAAATAGATTCACCGAGTATTCTCTTTTTTCTTGGCATTCTTTTAAGCATTGCTGTATTAGAAAGAGTGGGTATTCTTACTTCCCTGGCTGGTTTTATGGACGATAAAATCGGTAATCAAAATGTGATTGTAATAGTGATGGGGTTACTGTCGTCAATTGTAGATAACGTGCCGTTAATGGCCGCTGCACAAGGCATGTATCCGCTTTCAAAGTTTCCGGTAGATGATAATCTCTGGCAATTTTTAGCTTATTGTACGGGTACTGGTGGTAGCATTTTGATAATCGGTTCTGCTGCTGGTGTAGCAGTAATGGGAATGGCAAAAATGAATTTTTTCTGGTATCTTAAAAATATTTCATGGGTGGCTTTGATTGGCTATGCAGCTGGCGCTGCTACATTTATTTTGATGAAAGTGGTGATGTGATGTTGAAATATTGCAGGCACTGAAATAAAGCAACTGATTAAAGATAAAAACCCGGCAAACCTGTTGATGTTGCGCCGGGTTTTTTATAGATTGATCCACTTGTTATTGCGAACGTTCGATGCCATTAGAATGAATGTTTGCTGCTTCGCCGGCCACAAAAATCTTTTGTGTTGGATAAGCAAACTCAATTCCCTCATTTTCAAAAGCCTCAAAAATATTTAAATTGATCTGTTGTTGACTGTTCATATAAGTTACATAGTCGCTCGAAGAAACATAATACACCATTTCGAAATTCAAACTAAAATCTCCAAAGGTTGAAAAGTGTACCCGGTCAAAAGTTATGTTCTCGGTGCTTTCAATTATATGTTGAATAATACCGGGGATTTTTTTCAATTTCTCGGCGCTGGTTTCATACGTAACGCCGATAACAGAAACGATTCTCCGCTTTTCCATGCGCTTAAAATTCTGTACACGGGAACTGGTTAAATCTGTGTTGGAAGCAATCAGTTGCTCACCGCTTAATGTTTTAAGCCGCGTTGTTTTTAAACCAACGTATTCAACCACACCGGATTTATCGCCAATCACAATAAAGTCGCCGATTTCAAATGGCTTGTCAAAAAATATCACCAGGTAACTAAACAAATCGGCCAACACTGCTTGTGCAGCAAGGGCAATAGCTATACCACCAACACCAAGTCCGGCAATGATTGCCGTAATATCGTACCCCAGGTTTCCCATCAGGAAAATGATACCAATAAACCAGGTAATTATTTTAACGATTAATAAAATTCCTGTGGCCTGCTTAACCTGCGGGCTTGCACTGTCGCCACTGCCTCTAAACTGTTGGAAACTGTAAGCTATAATAGCATTGATAATACGGATGATAAAAAATACACAAACAAATGCCAGTGCAATATGGATGATCTTATCAATTTTGGGTGGAATGGTTAAGTATTGGCTTCCTAAATATATTGCCAATATATAAATGAATGGCATCCCGGAAACTTTGATAAGTGATACTACAAAATCATCCAGGGTTGATTCCGTTTTTGATGCTACCTGCTGTATTTTTTTTATAACAACCAGCCGTATAATTTTCGCAATTGTAAATATTGAAATTACAATACCTGCCGCTATAAGCCAGTCACGTGTTGTATTGCCTAAAAAAGTTATACTCCAAAAAGAATCCATCATGTTTTTATATTAAAATGTCTTTCCATCCGTAAAACTGCAATGTTCCTAAAAAAATATTAAGTGGTAGTTAAGTGGGCATTAAAATGCCATTAGAACCCATAATAGTTTTTAACCGCAGGTCTTTTTATTGATTGTTCTAATGTGATTTTAATATACCATTAATCAATCGTTAATAGTTGGCTTGCATATTTGTAGCATGCCTAACAAATTTAACTCGATCCTTGTGCCGGTTGATTTCTCAATAAATACTGACATTGCCGTTGCAAAGGCCCTGGAAATCAGCATAGGCAATACATCTAATATCCATCTTTTTCATGTACAACAAGTGCAATTGCCAGGTATCATGAGTTACCTTCATTATTTTGTTTCAGGTTATTCCGTACGTGATGTAATTAAGGGAAAGGAATGTTCAATTGCAAAGTTGCAACAATTAAAAAATAGCATTCATAAACTTCGTGACGATATTCTCATTTCTACATCCGTTTCTTTTGGCGAACCGGTTGAAAATGCCATTGCTAAAAAAGCTTTTAAGCTTCATGCTGATCTCATTGTTATCGGCAAACATTCGCATCATTCTATGTGGCCGTTTTTAAATACCATTGTACCCAGCAGGTTAGCTACAACTTCCGGCGTACCGGTGTTTACAACCAAACCAGGTTCGCTCAATAATGAAATAAAAACTGTGGTGATTACCGTCGATAAAAAATTTCCCGGTAATAAACTTGCCATACTTGAAGCGCTTCGCAGAAAATCTATGAATGTAAGGCTGGTAACTTTTACAAACGGCAATGATGATGCATCTTACTCAAAACAAACACTGCTAAATGCTTTTAGATCTGTAAAAAGTAAGTCGATAGCTCCAATTGAATGTGAAGTGCTAACTGGTAATAATAAAGCAAGAGCACTACTAAAATACTGTTATAAAGTAGGAGCAGATGTGTTAATTGTAAACCCTGAAATTGAAACAAAAGTGGGTGTATTTGGCAACCTCCACATATCTGACCTGTTACCTGCGGATTGTAAAACACAGGTACTGGCGGTAAAGCCGGCATTGTTTTACCGGTAAATATTTTGACACAAATCGGTGAGCGCCAACTTTATGACGCCATGATTTTAATAACTTTTTTAAATAAAATAATCTTCAGTTAGTGCATCATTCCCTCCTCTTTCTAATAGCATTCTAATCTTAAATTAATCTTGCGTTTTTTTTGACTTGGTAGCTTTGCACATGCTAAAAAATGTGACGGTAATAGGGAGTGGAAGTTGGGCAACTGCTTTGGTTAAACTTTTCTCCGACAATGGAACAAAGGTTGCCTGGCTTGTAAGAAATAAAGAACAGGCAGAATTCATAAAGACAAACGGGCACAACCCCAGGTATTTAAGTTTTGCGATATTAAATATGGAGCTTATACAGGCTACAACTAATGTGCAAAAAGCAATTGACCAAAGCGGTTTAATTGTGTTTGCGGTACCCTCAGCTTATTTTAAAAAAACTGTTGAACAAATTGATCCCGAATTATTAGTGGACAAACAATTGGCGGTATCTATAAAAGGTTTTATTCCGGGTACCGGTTTTACCCCCAGCCTTTTTTTACAAAAATATCTTGGAAAAAAAGCTGATACTAAAATTATGGTAATGGGCGGTCCCTGCCATGCAGAGGAAGTAGCCAATCAAAAAAGTACTTATATCACCATTAGTGCCGAGGACTCAAAATGGGTTGATAAAGTTTGTAAAAGCTTGAAGAGCAATTATACACACGCCATTGCCAACAATGATCCTATCGGAATTGAATATGCTTCTATCATAAAAAATATTATTGGCATTTCAACGGGTATTGCAAATGGGCTACACTACGGTGATAATTTTCAGGCAGTGCTGGTATCGAATGCTATGAGAGAAGCCGCCAGGTTTTTAAATGCGGTTGATCCACGAAAGCGTGATCTTTTTCATTCCGCATATTTTGGCGATTTACTGGTTACCGCATATTCAGATTTTAGCCGCAACAGAACACTCGGCAAACTGGTTGGCAGGGGAATCCATGTAAACAAAGCCTTGCAGGCCATGGAAATGATTGCAGAAGGCTTTCACGCTTCGAAAGAGCTTGCACCATTCCAGGCAAAATCAAAAATAAAGATGCCTGTTATTAATGCAGTTCACCGGATTTTACATCAACATGCGAATCCTTACCATGAATTCAAACTGCTGGAAAATCAATTGACTTAATTTTTAAAACAGACTTATGTTATTAGCTACAGATTTAGATGGAACTTTTCTTGGTGGAAAGAGCCTGCTTAAACAACAACTTTACAGATTAATAAGAGATAATAATGATGCTACACTGGTATTTGTAACCGGCCGTGGACTCGAATCGGTTATTCCTATTTTAAATGACCCTATCATACCTAATCCTGATTATATTATTTGTGATGTGGGTGCTACTATTGTAAACGGACATACGCTTGAACCGGTTGATGCCATTCAGTCGGAGATTGAAAAAAACTGGCCTGGCCATTTAACTATTATTGATAGCCTGAAAGAAATAAAAGAACTCGATTACCAGGAAGTGCCGCAACAACGTCGTTGCTCTTTCTATACCAGCGATGAAACAATCATAGAAAAAGTGCGTACACTGGTTGCGCCATTGGATTGTGATGTTATTTATTCTGTCGGTAAATACCTGGATGTATTGCCCAAAGGCGTTAACAAAGGTACATCGCTTACGAAGCTGATTAATTACCTGCGGGTAGATGCGGACACTGTGTTGGTAGCTGGCGATACATTGAATGACCTTGCTATGTATCAATGTGGTTATAAGGGTGTGGTAGTTGGCCAGTCGGAAGAAAAACTGGTAACAGCTACTGCAGGCATACCGGATATTCATTATGCGAAAGCGGCAGGTGCCGGAGGCATATTAGAATCCATGTCTGCATTTCCTGAGTTTGCAGAAATTGTAAAAAAGGTTTCGGTTCAAGCGGTGAACGAAGACAGTCCGGATGTGCCGCAGCTAATCATGATGTACCACCGTTTCCCTTATGAAAAAGTGGAAATTAACGGCAGGGTAGAGCGAGTGCCACCCAAAAGCCCCAATGGTATTTTACCAACATTGCAAAGCTTTTTTTCAAAAGGCCGGCCCGGTGTGTGGATTGCCTGGGAGGAAGTGGAACATGAAGGTGAACAATTGAGAAATATATACATCGACAAGGAGCAATACCCAAACCTGATGGCTTCAAGAATTGGATTAACCACCAATGAGGTAAATGTATTTTATAAATCATTTGCAAAGGAAGCTTTCTGGCCCACTATATTTTCATTCATTGATAAAGCAAAATTCAACCACCATCATTGGGATCATTTTGTAAACATAAATCGCAGGTTTGCTGAAAAGGCAGCCGAACAGGCAGATAATGGTGCAATAGTGTGGATACATGATTATAACCTTTGGATGGTACCCGGATTTTTGCGCCAACTAAGGCCCGACCTGGTGATTGCATTCTTTCATCACACTGCATTTCCGGCAGCCAGCACATTTAACATTCTTCCATGGAGAAGAGAGATCATCGGTAGTTTATTGCAATGCGATTATGTTGGTTTCCACATTCCACGCTATGTCGAAAATTTTGTAGATGTAGTGAGCAGTATGTTCCCGGTAGAGGTATTGGAAAAGGTAAATTGTGCGCCAAGGTATTTAACCTACAGCGCAGCCATCGGTGTTAACCAAATGACTACAGCAGTTGATACCGGCCAACGCATTGTTCGTATGGGTGCCAACCCGGTAGGCATCAATATTAAATACATCCAGAACCTGTTTAAGGATGGCGAAATGCTCAATAAAATTGCGGAGATGAAGGCACAGTTGAATGGCAAAAAAATGATTGTAAGTGCAGAACGATTAGATTATGTAAAAGGGCCGTTGGAGAAACTGCTTGCATTTGAAACCTTGCTGGACGAGTATCCTGAATTTCATGGAAAAGTGGAGTTGGTAAATATTTGTACACCGGCTGCAGAAGGTATGAGTATTTATGATGCCATTAAACTTGAACTGGAACAAACCGTTGGGCGTATAAATGGTAAGTATTCAAATATGGACTGGACACCGGTTCGCTTATTCTTTCGATCAGTTCCTTTTGATGATATTCTTGTTTATTACGGCGTTGCCGATATTGCATGGATAACCCCGTTAAGGGATGGATTAAACCTGGTGGCCAAAGAATACATTGCAGTACAAGGTGAATTAAAAAGTGATAAAGGTGTATTGGTAATTTCGGAATTTGCAGGAGCTGCAGTTGAATTACAGTATGCTGTGTTAACCAATCCGTATGATCCAAAATCGCTTAAAGACAACCTGCTACAGGCTTTGCTGATGAGTACAGTAGAAAAAAATATGCGGATGGAACGTTTATATGAGCAGGTAAAATATTATGACATTGATTTTTGGGCAGAGGATTTTATGAACAAAGCAAATCCATTAAAGGACACGCCTGAAGTAGCAAAAGAAAAAGCCGCCACTGAAAAGAGAAAGCAGGCACGTAAACTCGAAAGTTCTTTTTAGTTGTAAAAAATATTCAACTGATACCTTTTGAAAAACTATATCCAATAAAATATGAAAAATAAATACCCCGCTTTTTAACATATCCTGATTAACTATACAGTTCGCTGTATACTAATAAGCCCGCTGTCTGGTCATCCATACATCGGGCTTTTTTGTTGATAAAATAGTTGCTGTTTGTCAAATGCAATGCTGCTCAAATGTCAAAAAAATGAGTTTTTTTTTGCCTGTCCAGTTTTTTACCATCTTTTATAAAGGCTATTTCCAATCAAATTTATTTGAAAGGTAATGGAAAAAGATGCCATGAAAACACATAAGTACAATTGTGGGTCCCGATGCCGCACACAAAACCTTACTCGGGATAATAAAACAACGATGCCGCCATGAAAAGCATCGGCTGGTCAACAAAAAAAATATTCCACTTATTATCCTGAATATTTAAATTGAATCCTTGCCACTAAAGTTGTTTCAACGCTATACTTTACGATGTATGGGATCGTGTAATAGGCAACAATATTCATAACACATTTTGATACAGCGGGAAGCATAATATATCTGCCACTTAGTTTTGAAGCCCCCTTAATTGCATTAGCCTTTTTGATTGTATTGCCTTTTGAATTACACTACCTT
>JBDUEK010000027.1:0-69132 GCA_040002495.1 Ferruginibacter sp. | reverse complement strand
TCCTGAATTAAAGCACCAAGCTTAAATGCTTCAAATCCTTTGTCTAATTTGTCACGTTTAGCAGTGCCCACTTTACCATAATGTTCGTCCTTAAATTGAGCAAGTGTCTTTATGTTTTTATTTGCTTTCATAATATTCGTTTTTAATTTTTAATGCTTTTTCAATTTCTTGTTTCGGTGTCTTTTGGGTTTTCTTTTGAAACCCATTTGCAAGAACAACTAAATTTCCTTCGTCAAAAAAGCAAAATATTCTAAAAATGTCATTCCCGCTTTGAACTCTTATTTCGAAAAGTTTGTCTGTGCCTGTCAGATATTTTAAATAAGTTTCAGGCACTTTCTCGATAAGTTCAATTAAATCAAAAGTCCAAACAATTTTGTCCTTAACCTTTTGTCGTTGTTTCACAAAGAAGTCATTAAAGTAGTTTTTGTAAAAAATAATTGTCCTTATTTTATGGATTGGGTTCAAGTTTCAAAGATACAGAAGTTGTCCAAATGTACAACAATGTTTTGCCGCTCAAATTTAAATTTCAGGTAAGAATGTTTTTGTCAATATGGCTTATAACGTTGGCGGGTTGCTGCTTTGCTGGTATTCATTGATTGTCCAGCCCGGAATCGCAGCCGATTTGAAAAACTGAAATTGAAGTTAACAACTAAATTTGTTAACCACTGTGAGTGCCCTGCCATAAAGAGTGGATACATAATTTGCCTGCGACACTACACGTCGGAGGTTCGCAACAACGGGTTTAAACTTTGGAAATTATTCTGGCGAAACCTAGACGGCACATA
Source organism: Ferruginibacter sp. (assembly GCA_040002495.1). GTDB lineage: Bacteria > Bacteroidota > Bacteroidia > Chitinophagales > Chitinophagaceae > Ferruginibacter. The sequence continues at coordinate 68,347 of JBDUEK010000027.1, read as the reverse complement.
AAGTTTCCTGTGTTTCAACAAACATTGGATTCGTTGTTGAGGTGATGATCAATCTCCGCCACAACCTCCGCAGCCGCTTCCACAACTACTTCCGCAGCCGCTGCTACTGCACCCTGACGAGCTTGTTCCATCATTGAATCCTTTCTTGACTGGTGTGTAATTGCTAAATACACTGTTAAGCGCATTATATTCAGCAAATCCGGCTACCGCAGCTACACCAATAAGTGTAAAATTGTTTAGCACATTACCCCCGTACCCATTATTATTTTGTTGCTTCCAAATTTGCTCTGCCATTTGATATACCAGGTATGTGTATGAGTATTGTGCGGCGATTATTAAACTTATCAAAGAAAAAAAGCCGATCTCCAACAAAAGGTAAGTAACTGGTTTTTCATTTGCCAAACCCTGGAATAACCTGGCAAACCCAATGGCGATAATGATACCGGGGATAATAAATTTTTGATAGTCCGTCTTGTTGGAAAGTCTTGTTAGTTTTTCGAAAGAACCATGCGTAAGTTTTGCCTTATCAATTAAATCCAGCCCTTCCAGGTAACTAAAGGTTTTGCCCGGTGCATACTTTTCTGTAAGGTTTGGGAGTAAAGGATTTTCTTCTGTTTCAAGATCGAAAGTATCGACGGATCTTAGTATATATCTATTTGCATCCGTATCAACAATGCCTCTTTTTAACAGGTCTATAATAGCGGCCTGGTAAGCCCTGTGTTCGTTATATAAAAAATTTCCTGCCTGGTAAGTTGTAAATTCTTCTGGAAAATTCAATTCAATAAACTGTTTTAATCTATCTGATTTATGTTGTTGCAAAATCCAAGAAACAAATATACCCGCTGCAATCAGTATAAAATAATGAATAAGAAAATCCGGACCATTTGATTTGTAAATATTAAGTATCAATACGTATACAATTGTAAGTATAATAAAAGCGGCTGTAATTCTGTTAAAATAATTTGTGTCATAAATTTCAATATCCTTTATCCTGGTCTCGCCATTTTCGTTTGACCATATTGATTTTGGAGGCATCGAATCAAATACTTCTGTGTAATGTTTAAGGGTATCGCTATACCAGGTGTTGTGTTTGTTTTGTTCGTCATTCCCACCCTTGCTTGGATGATGATGAATTTTTTTATTCAAAGTTTTTTCGCAAAAGTCTACCCAGTAATTGGTGGTATAAGTTAAGTGTAAGTGCCATACTTTATCTATAGCGGGCGATGGGGATGCCCCTTCTGGCAAAGTGCAACAGAGGTAAATAAATTTGCGGTATTCTTCTATGGCGGTCAAAGTAAAAGACCTGGTCCAGTTATTTTCCCTGGCAAGTTTTCTTGAAAAGGGAAATGACGAATGTGGGTCATCAATAGCGAATGATTGTATATTTTCCCACAGTGGTTGCTGTATGGGTTTATTCATTTTTCATAAAGCTCAGTTATATAATTGACGATACCATTAAAACCAATATTATATAATTATTGTTATTTTTCTATCAACCTCACTGTCTTCTTTCCTGTCTTTAATTCATACACAACACCAGTTTTCAACGCATAATTTTCCCTGGTATGGCCTACCGGAAAATTAAAGCAAACCGGGTATTCATATTCCTTAACAATGTCAGCAATTGCAGCTTCAAGGCCTTTTCCAAAAGGCTTTTCCGTATCTTTTACATCTGTAAATTTCCCGATAATTAGCCCTGCAAGTTTATCTAGTTTGCCACTGCGTTTTAGTTGATATAGTAAGCGGTCAGTACTATAAATCTGTTCGCCAATATCTTCTATAAATAAGATTTTATTTTTTGTGCCAATGTCCGATTTAGTTCCAATCACATGTGCAAGCAGGGTTAAATTTCCTCCAACCAGTTCTCCGGTTGCGGTGCCTGTTTTATTAAGCGGGTGAACAGCACATTGGTATTTTCCTTTTTTGCCCGTTAAAGCTTTGCGAAGCGATTGCACATATTCATTGTTAAATTCATCGTCATTAAAAGCAGCCGCCATGGGAGAATGTAACGATGCAATTTTTATTTGCCGGTTAAGGTGACAATGCAACACAGTTATGTCACTATAGCCAATGATCCACTTTGGCTTTTTTTTGAACCTGCTGAAATCCATTTGATCAATGATTCTTCCCACGCCATATCCACCACGGCCGCAGAGTATTGCATGGATACTTTCATCATCCAGCATTGCCTGTAATTCATTGCACCTTTCTTCATCTGTACCAGAAAAGTAGTTGGTAGAATCGCTGCCCAATGTTTTGCCAACCATTACTTCAAAACCCCAGCTTTGTAAAGTGCTGATGCATGTTTGCGCTTTTTCTTTTGCCATATAACCTGCAGGACAGGTTATTCCGATTGTATCGCCTTTTTTTAAATAGGAAGGAATTTTTATCATACGGTTGCTGTTAAATTACATTCATTTTGTTGTACAATCAATTGATGGCTGGCACCACACTTTAATGCAACATTATATTTTTGATGCCCCACCGGAAAATCAAAACACACCGGGTAGTTATATTCAGTTATCTTCTCCAATACAATTTCAGCAACTGTTTTTCCAAATGATTCACCTTCATCATCTTTTTTTACTTTGAACCCTCCCACAATCAATCCTTTAAGGTCAGATAATTTTCCACTGCGTTTCAGGTTCCAGAACATTCTGTCGATGCTATATAAATATTCACCGGTATCTTCTACAAACAGAATTTTATTTTTTGTAATGATATCGCTTTTACTACCGGCAAGCGATTCAATTGTTTTAAGATTGCCACCTACCAATTGCCCGTTTGCCTTACCAGCTTTATTATTTTCATTCCAGGGAAATGTATAAGAAATTTTTTCACCCGTCAGGCAATTACAAATAGAGGTGATACTTTCTTTTTGTACTGCATCCGCCTGATCCCAGCTATCCGGGAAACTATTGCACATTTTAGAATGAATGGAAGCTATTCCATAATTGCGGTTTAAGTGGCTATGCAATACCGTTATATCGCTAAACCCAATAATCCATTTTGGATGTTCCTTGAAATGTTTAAAGTCTACTTGGTCTATAATTCTTACCATGCCATATCCACCACGTGCACAAAGGATAGCTTTAATATTTTTGTCGTTCAGTAGTTGCTGGAAATCATCCAGTCTTTCCTTGTCAGTGCCGCCATAAGTGAAATCTTTTTTTCCAACGGTGTCACCCACTTTATACTTAAATCCCCATTCAGTTATTTTTTGTATGGCTGGTTCTATCTCCGCTGCCGTAATAAACCCTGCAGGGCAAGTAATGCCAATTGTATCGCCTTTTTTTAAATAGGGAGGAATTATTGCTGAGATGGTTTCATCCATTGATCTTTTGCTACTCATTTCTGTAAATGAAGCTGCCAGCGGCACTACGGAAGAAAGGAAACTTTTTCGATTCATTTTTCAGGTCATTAGTTGATATTCATTACAATTCAAATCCCATTCCTCCCTTCAGTGCTTTCTGATATTTTCGAAGATCAAATTTATAATAATAAGGTGCTTTGTGTGCAACGCCTTTTTTTGTTTCATTGAGCCTTTTCAATATTCCGGTACCCACAATTTTGCGTTGAAAGTTTCTTCTGTCAAGCGGTCGTACTAAAATAGTTTCATACAATTTTTGTAGTTCCGGCATGGTGAATTTTTCGGGTAATAAATTATACCCAACCGGGTGATAATTTAATTGCATTTGCAAATTAGCCAGAGCCTTATCCAATATTTCGCGGTGATCTAAAATCATTGCAGGTATTTCCTGGATATTATACCATTGACAAGCCGAAGAAAAATCATCTGCTACTGGTTGTACTTTTGTAAAATCTACCAGGGCCGAATAACCCACTGAAATAAAACGCTCAAACATCCAGCTTTCCTTATAATCAATTCCTACATTTTTCAGAAACTGTTGATTTGCCTTCCTGGTGGATCTGTCTGGCGCACTAAACACATGAAACTGCTGCATATAAATTTTGTCAAGCCCGGTCCGGTGTTTTAATATACGGGAAGCCGCTTCATCCATATGCTCATCTTTTAATATAAACCCTCCGGGCAGAGCCCACTCACCGGCATATTTTGCATGGAGCAGCAGTACTTTTAATTCGTTGAGGTGAAATCCAAAGATGATACAGTCTACCGAAATATGCCTCAGGTAAATCTCGTGCCCCTTTACAAAATGTTCTCTCATCTTTTTATCAAAACTCATAATGATGTATTAAAAAGGACTTAATGATAAAAATAAAGTTATGACAATTAAAATAAAAATATTATCATTGTGTCACAATAACGCAATGAAAAATTTTAATTATATGAAAAAATCAACGATTTCGTTTTGCTTGTTTTTATTATCCCTGGGCATGTATGCTCAAACTGGTAACAATGCTAAAGCAAGCCAGTTGGTCAGTAAAATGACCCTTGAAGAAAAAGTTAAACTGGTTGTGGGTATGGGTATGAATTTACCGGGCATGCCATCACTCAGCAATGGGCCAGTGGTTGGTGAAACCCAGGATAGGGTGCCCGGTGCAGCTGGTACTACATTTGCCATACCCCGCCTTGGAATACCGGGTATCGTTGTGGCTGATGGCCCTGCTGGTTTACGTATTCAACCAACCCGTGAAAATGATGCTGCCACCTATTATTGTACAGCATTTCCGGTAGGTACATTGCTTGCGTCAACCTGGGATACAGCACTTGTAAAAAAAGTTGGGGCAGCAATGGGAAGCGAAGTGAAAGCTTACGGAGTTGATGTATTGCTGGCACCCGCTTTAAATATTCAACGTAATTCATTAGGAGGCCGAAACTTTGAATACTATTCTGAAGATCCGGTGGTAGCGGGAAATATAGCAGCGGCCATGGTAAATGGCATCGAATCAAATGGTGTAGGCACATCTATCAAACATTTTGTTGCCAACAACCAGGAAACCAATCGCAATCTTGTAAATGTAATTATAAGTGAAAGGGCATTGCGGGAAATTTATTTAAAAGGCTTTCAGATAGCAGTTAAAAAATCTCAACCCTGGACGGTTATGAGTTCTTATAATAAATTAAACGGAACTTATACTTCGCAGGAACATGATTTGCTAACGACCATACTACGAAAAGAGTGGGGGTATAAAGGCATGGTGATGACTGACTGGTTTGGTGGTAACGATCCTGTTGCACAAATGAAAGCAGGAAATGATTTGCTGATGCCGGGTACACCAGAACAGGTGAAAGTAATACTGGAAGCTGTGCATAATGGACAATTAACTGAAGCAGTAATTAATACAAATGCAACCCGTATTATGGAGTTGGTATTGGCGTCCCCATCTTACAAAAAGACAATATTTAACAATAAGCCAGATCTAAAGAGTAATGCGATAGTTGCACGTACCGCGGCTGCAGAAGGAATGATTTTGTTAAAGAATGACAACAACACACTTCCATTAAAGCAGGTTAAAAAAATTGCAACTTTCGGTAATATCTCGTACGATTTTATTGCCGGTGGCACGGGTAGTGGTGATGTGAATGAAGCATACACCATATCGTTGGTTGATGGATTAGAGAATGCAGGTTTTAATTTGAATGCAACATTAAAAAGTAGTTATGAACGATATATAAAAGATGAAAAAGCAAAACAGCCTGCAAAAAAATTCTTCTTTGAATTAACTCCACCCATACCTGAAATGAACGTGGCAACTAACGTAATTGATGATAAAGCAGCGGAGTCTGATATTGCTTTTATTACGATTGGTCGTAATGCAGGTGAGTTCCAGGACAGAAAAAAAGAAACAGATTTTTATTTAACTGCTGCTGAAAAGCAATTGATCCATGATGTGTCGGCTTCATTTCATGCCAGGCAAAAGAAAGTTGTTGTGATACTAAATGTAGGTGGTGTAGTAGATGTTGCTTCGTGGATGAATGATGCTGATGCAATTTTACTGGCATGGCAAGGTGGCCAGGAAGCAGGCAATGCAGTTGCAGATTTGCTGACAGGAAAAGTAAATCCGTCGGGAAAGTTAACCGCAACTTTCCCCATGCAATATGAAGACGAACCTACCGTGAAAAATTTCCCTGGAAAAAATTTAAGCAATGAAGAAGTAAAAGGAATAGGTGGAATGTCGTTGGGATTCGAATCGGAAGTTGTTTATGAGGAAGGTGTATTTGTTGGGTATCGCTACTACAACAGTTTTAATGTTAAACCTGCTTTTCCATTTGGATACGGACTTAGTTACACCAGCTTTAACTATGGAAAATTGCTTACAAAATCCCCCGATTTTAAAGGGCGGATTATCGCTACTGTTGAAATTACCAATACGGGAAAGACGGCTGGAAAGGAAGTTGTTCAATTGTACATTCATGCGCCGGCTAAAAAAATGCAGAAGCCTTCTGAAGAGTTAAAGGCATTTGCCAAAACAAAATTGTTGAAGCCCGGCGAATCACAAAAAATCAGTTTTGTAATTACGGCAGATGATCTTGCTTCCTTTGATACAAAAAGTACTTCCTGGATTGCAGAAGTTGGTATCTATACTTTAAAGGTCGGTGCTTCATCAGCAGATATTAAGCAAACGGCACAATTTAACCTGGCAAAAGATATTATTACTGAAAAGTGTAATAAGGTACTGATGCCGCAGGTTAATATTGATGCGTTAAATAAATGATGAAAATTTTGATAAGTGATTTGCAAATATCTCTGCTGCAACAGGGGTATTTGTTTGTTTGGGTAATGTACTTTGTTTAGGTAATTTTGCACCGCAATGAACAATCCTAAAAGATATTTAATAACATCCGCGTTACCTTATGCCAATGGCCCCAAACATATCGGGCATTTGGCGGGAGCTTATTTACCAGCGGATATATATGTGCGTTACCTGAGGGCACAAAAAAAAGATGTAGTATATGTTTGTGGCAGCGATGAGCATGGCGCTGCTATTACCATCCAGGCAATGAAGGAAAATACTACACCCAAAGCTATTGTGGACAAATACCACGCTATGCTGAAAAGCAATATGGCCGACCTGGGTATTTCCTTTGATATTTACCACCGTACATCTGCTCCCATTCATCATGAAACGGCGCAGGAATTTTTTACTGTACTCAATAATAACGGCGATCTTGAAATAAAGGATTCTGAACAATATTTTGATGAAGCTGCCAATACATTTTTGGCAGATCGTTATATCATTGGTACCTGCCCGGTTTGCGGCAACGAAAATGCATTTGGTGATCAGTGTGAAAGATGCGGTACAGCGTTGAGTCCGGATGAATTGATTAATCCACGCAGTACATTAAGTGGAAATGCACCCGTAAAACGGCCAACTAAACATTGGTATCTGCCATTAAACAGGCATGAAGAATTTTTGCGTAAATGGATATTAGAAGAACATAAAACAGATTGGAAACCAAACGTGCTGGGCCAGTGCAAAAGTTGGATAGAAGCCGGACTTTTGCCAAGGGCTGTAACCCGTGATCTTGACTGGGGTATTCCTTTACCTGCGGATGTGGAAGGTGGAAAAGGAAAAGTTTTATACGTTTGGTTTGATGCACCTATTGGCTATATCAGTGCTACCAAACAATGGGCAATCGATAATAATAAGGACTGGAAACCTTACTGGTATAATGAGGATACCAAACTGGTTCATTTTATTGGAAAGGATAACATTGTTTTTCATGCAATTATTTTTCCGGTGATGTTAAAGTTGCATGGCAATGTGTTGCCGGAAAATGTGCCCAGCAATGAGTTCATGAATCTTGAAGGAGATAAGATGAGTACCAGTCGTGGCTGGAGCATTGAGATGGATGATTACATCAATGACTTTGTGAAAAAAGAAAACGGTGGAGATATGATGGTGGATGCATTGCGTTATTATTTAACGGCGATAGCTCCCGAAACAAAGGATAGCGAATTTACCTGGAAAGGTTTTCAGGATTCAGTGAAGGGAGAATTGGTAGATGTATTTGGCAATTTTGTAAATAGGGCATTTGTGCTGATGCATAAATTGTGCAAAGGAAAAGTACCACCACTTCATGCAGATATATTGGATGATGCAGATAAAGCACTCTTTGAAGCAATCGCAAAATCGAAACTTACTATTGAAGGATTGATTGAGAGCTACAAGTTCAGGGATGCTTTGTATGAAGTGATAGACCTTGCAAGAAAGGGCAATAAATATATGCAGGATAAGCAGCCATGGATTGTTGCAAAAACGCTGGAAGCCGAACCTGCCAATCAAAAAATTATTGACAATTGTTTGCATGTTTGTCTGCAGTTAACTGCTAACCTTGCGGTGTTTATCAATCCGTTTTTACCATTTGCAGCAAAGAAAATGTGTTACATGATGAAGGTGGTAGACAAAATGCTCGAATGGGAAAATGCAGGCAAATCTAAACTCTTAAGCGTTGGTTATTCCTTGCGGGAACCGCAGTTATTGTTCAGAAAAATTGAAGATGCAGAAGTTGCGGAACAGGTTGAAAAATTAAAAATTAAAAGTTCGAAATTGAAAGAAATGAATAATGAAGCAACAACTGCTGCGACTACCGTGTTGCCAACAATAGAAGAAGTGCCAGTTGCCAAACCCGAAATTGCCTTTGATGATTTTGCAAAAATTGATTTAAAAGTAGGTACTATTTTAACTGCTGAAAAAGTGGCAAAGGCAGATAAGTTATTAAAGCTGGAAATTGATATGGGAACCGAAATAAGAACAATTGTGAGTGGTATTGCCATGCACTTTGATCCTGTAGCAATTGTTGGTAAGCAAGTGGTAGTAGTAGCCAATCTTGCCCCAAGAAAGATGAGAGGAATTGAAAGTAACGGAATGATTTTAATGGCCGAAGATAAAGCAGGAAAATTACATTTTGTTAGTCCGGAAGCTGTGATTGAAAGTGGGAGTGGGGTAAGTTAACTAACAGTTATTGTATTTAAAAAGAGCAGTATATTTTTCATACTGCTCTTTTTTATTTGAGTAATTTATTTTCAGCAATCGGAAAGTTAATGAGCAGTGTGCATCCGTTTCCCGGCGAGGTAATGATCTCAACATTACCATTGTAAGCATCCACACGATTAAAAATATTTATCAAACCAATGCCGGTAGCTTTTTGTTTGTTTTTATCAAAGCCCTTTCCACTGTCGCTGATGATCAGTTCAAAATTATTATTGATAATTTTCAGCGATATAACAACTTCTTTTGTTTCGGCGTATTTCAAAATATTATTGCTTTGTTCCTGGATGATCCGGTATATCGTCATTTGCTGATTGAGCGACATTTTATCCAATACCTCTTCTTCAATATAAACCTCTAACCGAATGTTTTTCAACAGCAGCATGTTGGCACCTATTTCATTGATACTTTTTAATAAGCCACCGTTTGTAATTACAGAGGAGTTGAGTGTTTTCGATAAATTCCTGATTTCTTCCACTGCCATTAATAAATACTGATTGGCTTTATCTAGTAATTCCGACTCACCTTCCATCCTGTTTTTGGCAACGCAAATATGCAGTTTGGCACTCGTCAATAATTGATTAACGTTGTCATGCAGTTCGCCGCTAATCCTGTTTCTTTCTGTTTCCTGTGCCTGGATGATTACCTGGTTAACCATTTTTTGTTGCTGTACCTGGTCGGCTACCAATTGCGCTTCCATTTTTTTCCGCTCCGTTATATCCTGCATTGCCCCAATAACCCTGGTAAGTTTTCCTTCTTCATAAATGGCCAGCGCTTTATCAAGCAGGTTACGGTAACTGCCGTCAGCCATCTTAAAACGATACTCATTTTCCCAATGCGTAATGTTATTCTTAAGGCAATTATCCATATTGCTCTTTATTCTTTTTTTGTCGTCGGGATGAATTTTTTCAAAAAACCAATCCAGCGTAGGTTCAATTTCATTTTTGCCATAACCGGTAAACGCATTGAAAGTATCACTGTGGTAAATCATTTGGGTTGAAATATCCATGTCCCAAATAGCGTCGGAACTTGCATTGATTGCAAATGTGTATCGCTCAAACATCTTATCAAGTTCCTTGTAAGCATTCTTGTTTTCTGTAATTTCTACGGCATGCCCGCCAATCAATTTTTTATTTTGCGACATCGGCAACAAAAACAAATAGAAGATATAACTATGGCTACGGCCAGCCATATCTACAAATTCATCTTCAGTAATTAATGGGTTTTCATCTCTAAGTATTTCTTTATTTTTCTCCAGGATAATTGAAAGCAATGCTCCAGGATTTTCGGCATCTATCATTTTATTTTCTGATGATACAATTAATTCGAGAAACTTCTGATTACCATAAACCAGGCTTTCGTCCTCATCATATATCCAACTTAAAGTTGGACTGTGTTTCATAAAAGTTCTAAACAGTTGTTCGCTTTGCGACAGTTGTTCATTTACTTTTTTTATCTCAGTAATTTCTATAATTGATGACATCGCAGCAATGGGAAGCGCTTTATGGTCTTCAAAAATGGGGCGACTGTTTATTGAAACCCACATTTTTTTTCCATCCTTGTGCTCCAGTCCCATAACCACATTGTTATTTTCTGATCCATTTTTTAGTGAAAGAACTGCGGGGTATTCAGCGTATGGAAAAATACTACCATCTTCTTTAATTGTTTTCCAATCGGGCGGAAATAACTTATTACCCAACAGCTTGTCACTGGAAAGTCCAAACATTTCAGCGGCCTTCTTATTAACTTTATTGATGGTGCCATCCGCAGTAATCAGTAATACTCCTTCAGCAAGTGATTCTATTAAAGTCTGGTATTTGTATTCTGCAATAGCAAGTTCTTTTTCCCGCTTTATACTTTCTGAAATATTATAGGTAATGATTATAATTGAAGAAGCTTTTCCTTTTGCATCCTTTATAAGTGTACACCTTGTACTAAATATTAATTTTTTACTGAAATAGCTATAAATAACATCTCCCCTCCAAAAGCCATTCTTAAAAAGAATTTCAATGGCAGTCTCCAGGCTTGTGCCAATCATTTCAATGGGGGCCAGGTCAAATACTTTTTTACCTGTTGCCTCATTAACTGTAACTCCATAGATTGACTCAGCAATATCATTTAAACCGGTAATGTAAAAATCGGGATCCGTAATTATTACGGCTTCAGATATTGCTTTGTATAAATCATCGGTGAGGGGTGATGATTTATAGCTCACTGAAAGTGAGGAAGGTGTTGCATTAGGTTTTGCAGCCAGGTGGTTCATGCGAATTGGATTGGATATTTTATGAGCCTTAAATTTTAAAATTTCTTATCAAACTTATTTTTAATATTCTTTTGGTTATTCAATTAATTTTTATTTCCCGAAGCCCAATTGTAAATTATACCAGCACATTCACTATTTACTATTAAGCAAACGTAGAACTACCCGGTTTAGTGTGTAAAATCACTAAGCCGGTGTTTTATAAATTACTAATGTTTATGGAGTTTAGGGAAATCTGGATTTAAATATAGTAAAAATTGTCGTAGTTGTAAGATTCGTCAATAATAAATGTTTCTATCACAATTAATTTTAACGGTAAAGCCACCTTTAATTATTTTTTAGCGAAGAAATTTGCCTTCTTATTTATGTTATTTAAAATTGAAAAATTCGGACGGCGTACCAATTATTTTAATAAAGTTATTTTCGAATGCTGCTATAAAAAGTACTAATTTCGATTTCATAAATAGTTGTTTAACTAACTAATTTTGCTATATGTCAAAAAGAGTCATAAAAAAAGTTGCTGTATTGGGCAGCGGAGTAATGGGAAGCAGAATAGCCTGCCACTTTGCAGGTATTGGATTGCAGGTATTATTACTCGATATAGCACCCGGCACATTGAGTGATATTGAAAAAGCTAAAAATGCTTCATTGGATATGCCTGTTGTTAAAAACAGGATAGTTAATGAAGCCTTAGCTGCAGCCATCAAGTCGAACCCATCGCCGGTATATACCAAGGATGTGGTGAAAAGAATAAAGACAGGCAATTTTACCGATAATATGAAGGATATAGCTTCCTGCGATTGGGTGCTGGAAGTAGTGGTTGAAAGATTAGATATTAAGCAGTCTGTTTTTACAGAAGTAGAAAAATATAGAAAGCCCGGTACCCTTATTACTTCCAATACATCGGGTATTCCAATTCACATGATGACGGAGGGCCGCAGTGAAGATTTTAAAAAGCACTTCTGCGGCACGCATTTTTTTAATCCTCCCCGGTACCTGCGCTTACTTGAAATTATTCCTACACCTGATACCGATCCTGAGATCATCGATTTTCTGATGCATTACGGCGATTTATACCTGGGAAAAACTACTGTATTGTGTAAAGACACGCCGGCATTTATTGCAAATCGAGTGGGTGTATTTGGCATGATGGCAATCATGAATGCCATGGAAAAATTGCAATTGAATGTGGATGAAATAGATGCTTTAACCGGGCCCGTAATTGGCAGGCCAAAATCTGCCACCTTTCGTACTGCTGATGTTGTGGGTATCGATACTTTAGTAAAAGTTGCCAATGGTGTACGTGATAATTGTCCGGATGATGAAGCCAGGGAACAATTCAATATCCCAGAATGGCTTACAAAAATGGTAGAAAATAAATGGCTGGGAGATAAAACCGGCCAGGGTTTTTTTAAGAAAACAAAAGGCGCTGGTGGTGAAAGAGAAATATTGACATTGGATCTTAAAACCATGGAATACGGGCCACGTCAAAAATCCAGATTTGCTACACTAGAAGCTGCAAAACCGATCGATGATTTAAAATTGAGATTAAAAGCTTTAAATGCAGGTACTGATAAAGCCGGTGAATTTTACAGGTTGTTTCACTACAATTTGTTTGCTTATATATCGCACCGCATTCCTGAAATTACGGATGAATTGTACAGGGTAGATGATGCGATGATGGCAGGATTTGGATGGGAGATTGGTGCGTTTGAAAGTTGGGATACACTTGGTGTAGCTAGAACAACTGAAGCAATGAAAGCAGCCGGTTACAACGTTGCACCATGGGTAAATGAAATGCTGACGGGTGGAAATAAATCATTTTATAAAGTTGAAAACGGCAAACGCCTTTTTTATGATATAGCAAGTAAAAGTTATAAAGCACTTCCTGGTGGAGAGGCATTTATAGTAATGAAAAACTTTGAAGGAGAAACTGTTTGGAAAAATAGTGCCTGTCGTGCTTACCATTTGGGAGATGATGTGCTGGGGCTGGAATGGTACACAAAAATGGGAAGTATTGGCGGGGAAGTATTGGAAGGAATTCAAAAATCAATTGGCCTTGCAGAAGAAAAATATAAGGGCCTTGTAATTGCAAATGAAGGCAGCAATTTTAGCGCTGGCGCTAATGTAGGCATGATTTTCATGCTTGCAATTGAGCAGGATTATGATGAAATTGATATGGCAATCAGGTTGTTTCAAAATACTATGATGCGTTGCCGCTATTCTGCTATACCCGTAGTGGTTGCACCACATGGACTGGCATTGGGCGGTGCATGCGAAATGAGTTTACATGCCGATAAAGTAATTGCTGCTGCCGAAACTTATACAGGCCTGGTTGAAGTTGGTATTGGAGTAATTCCAGGAGGAGCAGGGACTAAAGAATTTGTGTTAAGGGCAGCCGATGAAATGCATGATGGGGAAGTGGATACCATTACGTTGCAAAACCGGTTTTTAACGATAGCTACTGCCAAAGTATCAACCTCAGCCGCAGAAGCATACGATCTTGGAATTTATAGAAAAGGAAGAGATTTAATAAGCATGAATATTGGCAGAAGGATTTCAGAAGCCAAACAAGCCGTGATTGATATGTACGATGACGGATATGTAATGCCGGTACAGCGAACTGATATTAAAGTGTTGGGCCGTGGTGCTTTGGGTGCAATGCTGGCTGGTATCAATGGGATGCAAACAGGTAATTATGCAACGGAACATGATGCACTGGTTGCAAAAAAGCTTGCGTACGTAATGTGTGGCGGCGACTTAAGCGAACCCACTTTGGTTAGTGAACAATATTTGCTCAACCTGGAAAGAGAAGCATTTCTTAGTTTAACAGGAGAAAAGAAAACACTAGAACGCATTCAAAGTATTTTGAAAAGTGGAAAGCCATTGAGAAATTAGTGCTATGTTAGAGATGTTTTGACGTCAACCTTATTACACGAATTATTGCGAATTACACTAATTTATCAATAAAGTAATCCGTGTAATTAGGTTTTAAAATTCGTGTAATAAGATAAACATTCCACCTTTTTAGAAAAGAATAAAATAGCCAGATGAACAAATTTATGGGTGGACTTACTCTGGGTATAATTGCTACCACTTGTTTCTTCCTGATTTATCGTCCTTTTCAAAAAGACATTGCGGTTGCTGCTGAAATAACACAAAATGCAATTCCTGAATCTGTAGATAGTATACCTGTTATTAGTAAGGTTGATACCAATCAACAATTGCCCGCTATTGGATTAAACAAAACCAATAAGGCTGATCGGGATTCTTTAGTTACTTATGCAAAACTTTTATTAGGCACACCCTATTTATATGGTAGCACAGATCCTGCAAAAGGTTTCGACTGCTCTGGCTTTGTAACCTATGTTTTTAACCATTTCAATATTTCAGTTCCACGTTCATCTTTTGAATTTGCCGGCATTGGTACAAAAAAATCATTGTCCACTTGTAAACCTGGGGATGTGATTTTATTTACCGGGACACATCCCGAAGAAACTGCTATTGGGCATATTGGAATTATTGCTGAAATTACAAATGGGTATCCGCTGTTTATTCATAGTTCGAGTGGCAAAGCAAATGGAGTTACCATTACTTCTATGGATAATAAATTTTACCAGGAAAGATTTATTGGAGTAGTTGATTTGCTATCCATGTAAGGATTAGTTATCATTGCAATCTCCAGCACAGCACCACCCTTTTTTGGAAAGCGTATCTAAAAAAATTATAATCATTACTTATGGCAAAGAATATTTCAGTAATCAATTTTGATGCATCGAAAGAAAAAGTATGGGCAGCATTAACAAAACCCGAATTTGTAAAACTTTGGCAATACGGCAGCCAATTAATTACCACCTGGGAAGTTGGCAGCGACATCAAATTCAGGGCAGAGTGGGAAGGCAAAGTATTTGAACAATGGGGAAAGGTTTTGGTGTTTAATCCAACTGATATTTTGACTTACAATTTATTTGCACCAAGGCCGGATTTGGAGGATAAATCCGAAAACTATTTTACCATGTCGTATATTTTGACGGAAGAAAATGATCAGACAAAACTTGAAATAATTCAACTGGATGATCGTGCAGGTGCAAAACAGGAACCGCCCCAGGGCGAAGAAAATCCGGTTTTACAAACACTGAAAAAAGTAGTAGCTGAAATGGAGAATTATTGATTCATACTTTCAGCAATCAATCGATGAAAATGATGAGTGCCCGTTTCTCTGGTAACGGAATATCGGCCATGATTATAAAAGCGGGATGATACACCCCTTTGAACATGTTCTACTATTTCTTCATCTTCCAGTTCAACTTTGTCAAGGTCGCTTCCGGCACCTTTGTCGTATTTTTCTTCCTTCCACATATAAACTTTAAACTCAACAATCGTTTTATCAACAGCAATGGGCCTAACTACATTTACTGATAAACCCCAGGGGTAAAAATTAAACATCATATTGGGATAAACCCAAAAATAATAAGCCGCTATATTGGAACCATAATCCTCCGAACTTTCGGGTAAATCAAAACAATCTGCTGCATTTTTTCCAATGCCTAATTGGAGTACCGATTTAGGATATAATTCTGTGGTGTATTCACCAAAATCCAATGCTGCATTTAAAGCAGCATGTACAAATGGAATATGAAAGCCTTCTAAATAATTTTCGCAATACAATGCCCAATTAGCCGCAACTTCAAAGCTTTTACTTAAATCTGGCCTATCGATAAAATCCTGCACAGGAAGCCAGCTTAACCGCTGCATCATTTCACTAAAATAGTTACTTGCGTCATCTTTTTTAAGCAACGTGGTAAACAATAAATTACCCCAGTTAAATAATGGAAGTGAAGGGAGATCATCCTTATCGGCAGGGAAATTTTCTACTTCCTTAAACTCAGGCATGGAAATAAATTTCCCGGAAAGATCAAAAAGCCGTCCGTGGTATTTGCAACGCAAATTGGTTGCCTTGCTACAGGCTTTGTATGCAATAATATTTCCCCGGTGTGTACATACATTTGAAATACAATGGATGCTTCCAACCTTATCTTTTGTAAGTAATAATGGCTCATTCAAATAATCCTGCAACAAAGTAAATGGTTGAACATCTCCCGGATATTTTACCAGTTCATTGCTTCCGATAAACTGCCATGATGAAACAAATATTTTTTCCTTAGCAAGCTGCAAATACTCCTTCGATGTGTAAAAATCAGTACTGAGCGTAACAGCTTTTGCAATATTTGCATCTATAAAAAAGCGGTTCATAAAATAATCTTTACCCAATTTAATTTTATTTTTTGAGAAAGCTGGTTCTTATAACTGTACTGGTGCATTTCAAATTATCGCAAAGGTTGCCAACCTTTAATCTTTTATTTCAATTTAATGAATACTCTTTCTAAGGTTGGCAACCTTAAAATACAAGCGACATCCGATAGGTATCGGATTTGGGATGCGCCCGGGTTCTCATAGCCGTGCCTGTTAATTTAATTAACTAAAGGCAATCATTGCGATAAAAGCTATATTTAATTAAGCGAAAAAAATAAGAAAGTATGGGAGAAGCCGAATTAAATAAACAACAACAGCAAATAATTATTCATTCCACTTTATTCTTTTATGGTGATGCTTCTTCGCAAGACTTGAGTAACCAAATTGCTGAGGACATTGCCAATCATTGGAACGAAGGAAATGGCGAAGCTATAATACGGGGATATAGTTATCGGGTTGTTTTTGATATTGTTGGAATTTGGGTGCCAATACTTATGCCTCAAGAGGTTTATGAAAATACCAATCCCCGCAATAACTATTTCAGGATTGAATCTTTTGCAGGTACTGATATTTCTTTTGTTGATGGAATAGGTAGCAATACCGGGTATTTTAAATTGGATAACCTGTTAAATAATTCAACCACGGCAGCCCACGAATATGGTCATACCATTGGGTTGGAGCATCCGCGGATACTGGATATCTGTGGTAAGGGAACGCCGGGTATTATGTATCCAAGGGGTACAATTGTTGATCCCATTTTTCAATATAGCCCGGTAGCCAAACCTTTAGAACCAGGTGGCACTATCAATCCTTTTACCCGGAAAGTATTGCAGGAAGATATTAAAAATCTGCATTTGGAAAAACTTGCATTTGATAAAAACGGCTTTGCCCAACTGGGAGAATTTACTTCGCAATGGCACGAAAAGCATTTGCAATAACCTGCCGCTTATAATATTTTCCTTATTTGTAAATACAAAAAACGCTTATCTTCAAGCCTAAATATTTAGCTGACTTATGGCAATATTAACTATTGAAAATCTGCGTAAGAACTACGGTAATGTGCAGGCCTTAAAAGGTGTAAGTTTCCAGGTGCCAAAGGGAACTGTTTTTGGAATACTTGGCCCAAATGGAAGTGGCAAAACTACCTTACTTGGCATTATCAGTGATATATTAAAACCTACGTCTGGCAGCTATAAATTATTCGATGAAATTCCCAACGGACTCCATCGTCGCCAGATTGGAACATTTTTGGAAACGCCCAACTTTTACCATTACTTATCGGGAGAAAGGAATTTAAGGATTGCTGCCGCCATTAAAGAAAAGGGTGCGGATGATATTTCACGTGTATTGGAAATGGTGAATCTTACGCAAAGGAAAGATTCGAAATTTAGTACCTATTCTTTGGGTATGAAACAACGCCTTGCAATTGCATCCTGCCTGTTGGGTAACCCTGAAGTGTTGATTTTGGATGAGCCAACCAATGGATTGGATCCGGTTGGTATTGCAGAAATAAGGGAGTTGATAAAGCGCTTGCACCAGGAAGGCAAAACTATTATAATGGCAAGCCATTTATTGGATGAGGTTGAAAAAGTCTGTTCGCATGTTGCCATATTAAAAAAGGGAGAACTTGTTGCCACCGGCGATGTAAACGAAATATTAGCTTCTGAAGATATTGTTGAAATTGGTGCCATAGATATTGCAGGGCTTAAAGCAACCATTCAACAAATGAATGGATACAGCAATTTAAAAGAGCAGGGTAATTTTTTGCAACTTTTTTATCCAATTGGTACTACTAACCTTGAAGGCATTAACCAATATTGTTTCAATAGTGGCATTGTGTTAAATCATCTTCACTTAAAAAAGAAGAGCCTCGAATCTAAATTTATGGAATTAACTAACTAAGAATAAATCCCGTTTATGTTGAAATTATTAAAAATAGAATGGCTGAAAATAAAAAACTATAATGCGTTTATTATTTTGAGCAGTTTTTTTGCATTGGGTGTGGTTACGGTTAACTACATCGTATTCCTCGTTAATAAAAATATGTTTAGCCAGGCAAGTGCTGCTGGTTTGATGGGAAAATTTTCTCCGTACGATTTTGATAAAACCTGGCAAACCACTAGCTATGCATCGGGATGGTTATTATTACTACCATCATTGCTGCTGATTATTTTAGTAACCAATGAATTTACTTATCGTACCCACCGACAAAATATTATTGACGGCTGGACCCGCCAGGAATTTATACATGTAAAGATTGTAATGGCTTTGCTTACTGCAATTTTTTCTACGATACTGGTTTTTATTACAGCACTTAGTTTTGGCTTATCTTCCGGTTCTGCGTTTTCAACTTATGGTATATCGCATGTTGCTTTTTTCTTTTTAAAAGCATTGTCTTATAATATGATTGCTATACTAATAAGCGTATTAATCAGGCGGACGGGGTTTGCAATCGGTATATTCTTTATTTATATGGGATTGGAAAATTTTATTTCTCAATTGCTGGATGTTTGGAGCATTCGCTTGCGAAGCCAGGATAATATTGATCTTGGAAGCATGGGTGATTACCTGCCCATGAATTCGGCAGATGGTATGTTGACTTTTCCTGAAAATCCATTAAAAAGCCTTGCTAAGGGAGTTATGCCAACCGATTATACCTGGTTGGTACTGAGCCTGGCGATTGCCTACCTGGTGTTGTTTTATTGGTGGAGCATAAATCGTATGGTTAAAACTGATCTTTAATTCTACTTTGACATATTTAAAAAAATGTAGCTCACGGTTACGATAGTTTAATTATGGAACGAAAAAGATGCCATGAAAAAATACAGTACAAGTGAGTGACACAACGATGCCGCCATAAAAAACATCTGCTGGTCAACAAAAAAACACAAAGGTTTGACTTGTCAAAGTAGAATTAATTATCCTACTTTTTCGCCAGCTGCAACAAGGCCGCTTCAATAGAAGGGTAAAGAAAAGTAAAGCCCGTATTTTTTATTTTTTCACAACTTACGGTGGTGCTCTTCAATACTTCAACACTTCTTTTGCCTAACATGATTTTCAGTACAAATTCAGGCACATGCAATGGAATATAGAATTTACCCCGCAATGAAGTTGCCAACTGTAACGTCAATTTTTTATTACTCACAGGATTAGGAGCAACGGCATTGTAAACGCCATGCAGATTTTCGTTCGTTATTGCTTCGATGAATATTCTGCATAAATCATCAATGTGAATCCAGCTTACCATTTGTTTGCCTCCTCCTATAATTCCTGCAATACCAAATTTTAACGGGTTTTTAAATTCAACAAGTGCACCTCCATCATTACTTAATACAATGCCTGTACGAAGTTTCACCAGGCGTTTTCCAAGGAGTTCCATTCCTTGTACACTTTCTTCCCATAATTGACAGGTTTCTCCCAAAAAGCCTCCGTCATTTTTATCTGTTTCCACAAAACCTTTCTCCACAGTTGCAGGGTCGGCGCCATACCAACCAATGGCGGATGCACTTACTACAGCCTGCACCTTGTTTGAATTATTTTTTAATGTGTTAACCAGTAACTCACTGCTTTTTGTGCGACTATTCAGAATTTCCTTTTTGTATTTTTCGGTCCATTTTTTATCAACTACACCAGCGCCTGCAAGGTGTACAATATAATCTGCCTTTTGAACTGCTGCAATATCAAGGGTTTGTTTTGTAACATCCCACAATGCATATTGAATGTCTGGATGATCATTGTCTGAGTCTGGCATTTTTCTTGTTAAAATGATAACAGTATATCCTTTGCCGGTTAAATGTTTTGTTAATTCACTTCCAACTAACCCTGTTCCACCGGTTATTAAAACTGTTTTCATCGTTTGTACTTTTAGATTTAATTATGTAAAACAAAAGCTTTTTTCATCTGTTTTATATTGATAAAGATCATTGATTTTAAAACCTTAATTTTAATATTGTAAAGATAGCTATACTATGAAAGGAATATTTTATGTAACGATTTTATTGCTGTTGCCATTTATATCTTTTGCTCAACGCATTACTTATTCTGAGCCACAGCGGGAAGATAACCGGGATATTAATTTTGACATTATTGGCAGAATGAATAATACGGTGCTCATATTTAAAAATGTGCGGTATAAATACTCAGTGTCTGTTTATAATTTGAATGATATGAGTTTAAAAGAAAAAGTGGATCTCGACTTTATTCCTGATAAGGCTTTTAATGTGGATTATGTAGCATACCAGGATCGCTTTTATTTTATTTACCAATATCAACGGCGGGGTATCGTGTATTGTATGGGTGCTAAAATGGATGCAACTGGCCACCTGGTAAATGAACCCTTTCAATTAGATACTACACACATTGGTGCTTTAGGAGATAATAAAATATATAGCACCATCAGCAGCGAGGATAAGAAGAAAATTATGGTCTTTAAAATTCAAAAAAAGGATGACAAATTCAATTATACCACGCTTTTATTTGATGACCAGTTGTATCTATTGCATAAAACAAGGCAATCGTTGAACTACGATGATAAGAACGATTTGTACAGCGATTTTTTACTAGATAATTCAGGGAATTTTATTTTTTCAAAGTCGATAAAATCTGCTAACCGGGCCAATATTTCTGGTCTTTTCCTTATTACTAAGGGGGCAGATGTAGATTCCTTTGATATTCATCCTTTAAACCTGGCTAATTTTTTTATAGATGAGGTTAAAATAAAAATTGATAATGTTAACAAACGATACCTGCTTAACTCATTTTTTTATCTTGAAAAGCGAGGTAATATTGAAGGGCTTTTTGCTTCAATTTGGGATGTGCCGGGAGATAGTACTTATAAAACTGTCTTTACAAAATTGCCTGATAGCATCAGGGAGTTTGCTAAGTCAAAAGGTAATTTGAAGTTTGTTTTTAATGATTATTTTATCCGCGATATTTTACTTAAAAAAGATGGCAGTTACCTGATAGCTGCTGAAGATTATTCATCACAAACAAGCGGCAATAACTGGGGGTGGAACCGTTGGGATTATTTATATGGCTCGCCGTTTTATAGCCCTTATTACAACTACTATTATTACAACCCAAGTTATTATGGATACTACCGGCCATATAACAGTTTTAATAATAATTCCAACACCCGGTACTACTATGACAACATTATGTTATTGGACGTTTCAAAAGATGGGCAAATTACCTGGAACCGGATCGTGAATAAAGAACAATATGCAGATGATAACGATAATTTCCTTTCGTTTTCTACTTTTATTACTGGCTCAGAAATTCATTTTCTATATAACATTATCGAAAAAAGGGATAAGCTTTTATCAGATCAAACACTTTCTTCTAACCTTACCATCAAGAGAAACCCAACCATTAAAAGTATGGAGAGGGGGTATGAGTTTATGCCTAAACTAAGCAAACAGGTAGGTGCAAGTATATTGATCGTTCCTTGTACGTATCGCAACCAAATATGTTTTGCAAAAATTGAATTTTAGTACTGGTTGAATTCAATTAAGATCTATTTGTTTGCCTGCTTTGGTATTTCTCTATGACCGGCATTGGCGACAGTCTATCCCGCATTTTAATCGGGACTCCGTTCAAGTTCGGTTTTTCATGGCATCATTGGCCTTCGGATTGAAAACCTGAAATTAAATAGAATGAGTTGTAAGAAAGTCTGAAAAATTAAATAAAAAAGAACGGCCTCACATTTAGTGAGGCCGTTCTTTTTACAAGTTATCCTAATAAAAATATTAAACGAATCGTATTAAAAATCCAATCCAAGGCTTACATATAATTGAGGTTTTCCTTTAAAGAATCCTTTCATTGGCCAGCCTGCGTCAAACTTCACAAAATAACCCAACAAAGTACTTCTTGCTCCAAAACCATAACCACCTGCAAAAGGGCCAAGGCCACCTACTTTGCTGAGTACAGCAATTGGAGTTGAAGGGTCCTCTATAATAACCTGTGGCCTTTTTAAACCACCGTAGCTGCCATTCCATGCACTACCCAAATCGAAAAATTGTATCAACTGGAAATTCCGTAGAAAGGCGTTATTGATAGGACGACTGAATAAGGTGGTAAATACGGGCAACCTGAACTCACTGTTAAGCACAACTGAATTATTCCCATTGGCCACATTTTGTTTAAAACCTCTTAGGTTAACAGCAAGGGTTTGGAATGCATAGTAAGTATCCGGATCTGGTTTGTTGCTATTGTAGAAAGATGGGTTGAACCAGCCATCCATTCCACCTAAATAATAAATGGTCTTTTGATTGCCCCAGCTAAACTCACCAGCTGCTCTGCCTGCCCAAATAAAATTGCGATAGATTGGGTAATAATATCTAAAATCAGCTCCCCAGTTAAAATTGAATTTGCCTGTTGTAAATTTCTCTTTGCTTACATCCGTGTTCCAATCAAAATAAACCTTGTAACGCATGCCGTTCCAGATATTTTGTGTCGGGTTCAGCGAATTGTCGTACACATATTCCATGTGGGTTGTTAAGTATCTCTGTTTGATGTCGGGCTCTTTCAAACTTTGTACATCATTAATATCCGTAAAGAAAACACTTCGGTCACTACGATAACCAAGGTCAAGCGATATGCGTTTTGAATTATCAAAAGGGTAAGCAATATTTCCCTGGTAAAGATTGGTGAAAATGCGGCCATTTGAAGCATTCATTACATTTCTGTAATAAGTTAAACCCCAATCGAACCTGCGCTTTAAATTTGTATACTTAAATAACCACTCATTGTCTTTAAGGTTGGTACTTAATTTAAATGCGCCGGTAATTTTTACATCTTCCAACAACTCTGAAGTTCCTAGTCTTATCAGTCCATTAAGATCAGTACCGGATGATAAATTAATAGGCCCCTGCCCACCTGCGTAAGGTTGATAGCGGTTAAATAAAATGCTATTGTTAAATCCAACACCGCCATAATCGGCACCAAATTTTACTGGCTTATAAACAAATAATTTGGCCTTCTTTAGTACATTGTTTTTTTCCTGGTCTTCTCCATTGTATGTTTTGCCAAAGTTGCTGCTATCTTTCGCTTCATTTTCAAATTCATTCTGAAATATATTGTCTTTTTTAACAGAATCTACACCCAACGGCTTATCAAATGCACTACCGGTTTTTTGTATCTTATCTGCCATCACAATACCTTTCATGTAGGCAGTTGGAGGAACAGTTATATTTCTGCGTTTAAGTGTGTTTTCATCAATCTTTAACTTGTATAAAGTTTTTTCATCGCTTTGTCTTGTTACCTCACTTACCTGGTTATTGTCGCCGGCAACCCTTGTTTCTGCAACGCTACTTTCATAGTTAGTAAGTGGGAAAGTATAGGCAGAATCTTGTGATACGGCCACAACAGCAATAGAGTCTACATCTGTTTTATGAAATACCTGCAACGTACTGTCCACATCTTTTTGAGATGGGTTTCTTAAAATTTCATCTCCAATCAACACCAGTGTGTCAAGCCCTTCAGCCTTGGTGGTAAAGAAACCCGCATATCGGTTGGCAACTCCATTTTCATCACTTATAAATGTAAAGTGATTGGAATTGTACGGCATCGGATATCGGGCATCACCATATTTTAAATTAGTTAACTGAGTAATTTGATTTAACTCAGATTTGTTGCCAAAATTGTTAATAAGGAAAATGTTATAATGATTCTTACTTGGCAAAACTGTATCGCCTGTTTTGGCATTTGGCCCAGGCCGGTTACTGGCGAATATAATACCGGTTTTACCAGGGAACGAAACAAAAGTTGCATCCAGGTTATCATACACATCATTGGTAATTTGTTGAACTTTTTCGTTTTCGAGGTTGTAGGTAAAGATATCTGTGTGTCCGTTTTTAACAGCACTCAGCAAAAGTGTTTTGCTATCCAGCATATACTTTACATCCTGAATTTGTTGAAAATGTTCTGTAAGATCAAGCTTAGGGTATTTAACCCTTGTTACTACATCGTAAACAAACAGTTTGATTTTTCCTTCCTCGCTATAAATTACTGTAAGCCTTGTGCCTTTTGGATCCCAGGCCATTATTGGATACGTAGGATTGGTTTGGTTCTGATAGCTTCGAATACCATACTTCAATAAGGTGGTATAATCAAAGTCTTCGCTTAGTTTTAATTTAACGATACCTTTTTTGTATTCAACAACTGCAAATGAATTATTACGGGCAATAGGATTTACGTTGATCCTGTAATAATCCTGCCTTTTGTTTATATCAAAGCTTTCAATATAATTTCCTTTAGGATAGGCTTTTCTCTTACGGATATCATTGTAATATTTTTCTTGTTCGTACTCCATAAAATCTGCCAGCACTTCTTTAAATTTCTTCTTGCAAATCTGCTGACAGGCACGATTTAAATTACGGTAAACCCTGGCAAGGTAAAGCAGGTAAGTAACGTTTTCTTTTTTGTATCGCTCTTCAATATAATGCCAAAAGGAATGTCCGGCCAGTTGTGGTTTGTCAAAAGCAAACTGGTAAAAATTGCGATAACTGCCACCCAGCATTTCGCTTTTAAGTTCATCATCCAGGGTAGTGCTCCAGTTTTCGCCGGCAAATGCTACATAGCCATCTGTAAGCCATTTAGGCAAATCCAATAAAGCCTGGTTACCTGCAAATTCGCCCAGGTCATCACCAAATAATATATTATCAGTAAGTATTTTAGCGATGCCCTCTTTAATTTGTTTTCTTAAATGAGCATGGTCACCATTAAAATAAACAACCAGTTTGTTATTTACCAATTGGGTGGCGCCGCCGGTAGTTTGCCAATCTATCCCCAATCCAATATTTGATTGTTGTAAATCTGCAAAATCATTGTAAACTATTATGTAAGCCCTGCGTTGCAAACTGTACTCAACAAAACTCTCAATTTTTGGTGCCTCTTCTTCGGCAACCTGCGCTACATATTTGGCAAGTTCCTGACCTCCCTGATTAAAGTAAGTATTGAAATTTTTTGTTTGATAAAATTGCCATTTTAATTTTTTGTACTGTACACGGTTTTTACCAAATTCAACAGAACTAACCTGCGAGTACGAATTATATGAGCCAAAGAAAACTATACTTATGAATGTGAAAATTATCCTGAACTTTGCCATGCTAAAAAATAGATTTGATAATAAAATTACTCTATTCAACCCAATCATAAAAATATCGCTTAATAAACTAAATAATTTGCTAAATGTTACAAATCCAATCCTTTACATTTAACCCTATACAAGAAAATACGTATTTGTTGTACAATGAGTTTAGTCAATGCGTAATAATAGATCCGGGCTGTTATTTCGATGAAGAAAAAGAAGAGTTGGTAGATTTTATTAAGGAGAATAAGCTTAAGCCTATCGCCTTGTTAAACACGCATTGTCACCTCGATCATGTGTTTGGAAACAAGTTTATAGCAGAAACCTTTCAGCTTACTTTACAAATGCACGAAAAGGAAAAGCCGGTGCTTGAATTTGCTCCAACTTCGGGGCTTATGTATAATATTCCTTTTGATAATTACCAGGGGGAGTTTATATTTCTGAAAATGGCTGATAAAATAAAAATGGAAGAGGATGAGCTAATCGTAATCGAAGCGCCGGGTCATTCGCCGGGTAGTATTTGTTTTTACTGCGCCAGGCAAAATTTTCTGATAGGAGGTGATGTACTTTTTCAACGCGGAATTGGAAGAACCGATCTTCCGTTGGGCGATCATCAAACTTTATTAAACAGCATCAGAAACAATTTATTTGTATTACCCGACGAAACGGTTGTTTATCCCGGCCACGGACCTTCAACTAATCTTGGAGTTGAAAAGAGAGAAAATCCGTTTTTATAAGCCGGGCTTTTTGTAAATTTTTTTATTTGTATGAGTCTTTATTGAAATAAGGACATGATATTTTCGGCTCAATCTTTTTTCTCCATGCATAGTTCAATCAATACACCATTGGTATCTTTTGGATGAAGAAAACATACTAGTTTATTGTCGGCCCCTTGTTTGGGTGTTTCATTCAGCAATACAAACCCTTCAGATTTTAACCGGCTCATTTCAGCCTGAATATCGCTAACCTCAAAGGCAATATGGTGAATACCTTCGCCTTTTTTATCGATATACCTGGCTATAATACCATCTTGCGAATTGCTTTCCAGCAATTCAATTTTTGTTTCGCCTGTTCTAAAAAAAGCAGTGCTAACTTTTTCACTTTCAACCATCTCGGTTTTATAGCACTGACTATTTAACAGCTTCTCAAAGAGTGGAACGGATGTTGCAAGTTCTTTAACAGCAATGCCGATGTGTTCTATATTTAACATGAGTTTAGAGTTTTTCGCCGGTGATTTACGAAATAGGTAAATTGAATCGGAGTGCTTTTTAATCTAAGCTAAAATAAGAACCTTTTGTAGTAATTTCGTGTTGTAATAATAAATTAGAGAGTATATGTTGAAGTTGCCCATTTATTTAGATAATAACGCTACCACGCCTATGGACCCACGTGTGTTGGAAGCTATGACTCCTTATTTCCTGGAGCATTTTGGAAATGCGGCAAGCCGCAACCATCCTTTTGGTTGGGAGGCAGAAGAAGCAGTAGATTATGCAAGGGAGCAGGTTGCTAAATTAATAAGTGCTGATCCAAAAGAGATCATTTTTACAAGTGGCGCTACCGAGGGTGATAATCTTGCACTTAAAGGCGTATATGAAATGTATTCAAGTAAAGGAAATCATATCATAACTGCCACCACTGAACATAAGGCGGTGTTGGATGCCTGTAAACACATTGAGAAAATAGGAGGAGAAGTTACTTACCTGCAGGTTAAGGCCGATGGTTTGATTGATCTTGCAGAATTGGAAGCGGCTATTAGGCCAACTACTATTTTGATATCAATCATGTATGCCAATAATGAAATTGGAACCGTTCAACCCATTCGTGAAATAAGTGCCATTGCAAGAAAGCATGGTGTACTTGTGTTTACAGATGGAACACAGGCTGTAGGTAAAATACCGGTTGATGTAAATAAAGATGGAATTGACCTAATGGCATTTACTGCACATAAAATGTACGGACCTAAAGGAGTGGGAGCATTATATGTTCGCCGTAAAAATCCAAGAGTAAAAGTTACCGCACAGATGGACGGTGGCGGTCATGAAAGAGGCATGCGTAGCGGAACTTTAAACGTTCCCGGTATTGTTGGTTTTGGTAAGGCCTGCGAACTTTGCATGTTGGAAATGAAAGAAGATACACAACGCATTTCAAAATTGAGAGATAAGCTGGAAACAGAATTAATGAAACTGGAAGAAGCTTACATTAATGGAAGTGTAGAACACCGTTTGCCACATGTTGCCAATATTTCATTTAAACATGTAGAAGGAGAAGGTTTATTGATGGGATTTAATAAGAATATAGCACTTAGTTCTGGTTCTGCCTGTACTTCGGCTTCGCTTGAACCTTCTTATGTATTAAAAGCATTAGGATTAGGTGATGATTTAGCACATAGTTCGCTTCGTTTTGGTTTAGGTAGGTTTACTACTGAAGATCAAATTGATTATACAATTAAAGCCATCAGTGAAACTGTGTTGAAGTTAAGAGAAATGAGTCCGCTTTGGGAAATGTACAAAGAGGGCATTGACCTGAATTCAATAGAATGGGCAGCCCATTAATAATTTTGTTGAATGAAATGCTTAATTTCAGGTTAAGCGGGAAAATTCAAACGCATTAATTCAAATATTAAAATTACAATATCATGGCATATTCAGAAAAAGTTATAGATCACTACCAGAACCCAAAAAACGTGGGTACACTGGATAAAAGTAAAAGCTCCGTTGGTACCGGGCTAGTTGGTGCACCAGAATGTGGAGACGTTATGCGCCTTCAGATAGAAGTAGATGATGCAACCGGAATGATTACAGACGCAAAATTCAAAACTTTCGGCTGTGGATCTGCAATTGCTTCTTCTTCTTTAGCTACCGAGTGGCTAAAAGGTAAAACCATTGATGAAGCGTTAACGGTAGATAATATGGATTTTGTAGAAGAATTAAGTCTTCCTCCGGTAAAAATCCACTGTTCTGTTTTAGCAGAAGATGCAATTAAAGCAGCTATCAACGATTACCGCGTAAAAAATGGTAAAGAAGCCATTAAATTTGAAGAAAGTGTTGTGCATTAATAAATGATTTTGAATGAGTTCAGTAGCAACGGATAACGCAATTTATATAAGCGATAAGGCAAAAGCAAAAGTGATTGATTTAATGACAGACGCTGGTCTGGGCAGCGATCCTTCTTACTTTTTAAGAGTGGGTGTAGTAGGCGGTGGCTGCAGCGGCCTTAGTTATAAAATGGATTTTGATAACGAACAAAAGCCAATGGACCAGGTATTTGAAGATAAGGGAGTAAAGATTGTAACTGATCTTAAAAGTTTTTTATACCTGGTAAATACTGAACTTGAATTTAGTGATGGCCTGAACGGTAAAGGATTTTATTTTAATAATCCAAATGCCAGCAGGAGTTGTGGATGTGGAGAAAGTTTTGCAGTTTAAATTTTTGTGATTTTAATATACAAAACGCCCGTTTCATTTAGAAACGGGCGTTTTGTATATATATGTTTTGATAGTGTACGGATGATTTATTTGCTTTCAACTATTCTTCCGTGACTTTTTTAGGTGAAGTTGCAGCTTTTGAAACGGTTTCCTTCTTTGACTTTACCACGGCGACGGGTTTATCTTTTACCACTTTTGGAGGCGTAAAAACTACTTTCCTTACAAGGGGTGGAGGCGGTGGAGGCGGCGGAACTGGAGGAGGTGGCGGAGGTAATTCGCTCACTTCAACGGTGGGTGGTGCAGGAGGCGGTGGCGGTTTTTTGTGCCCGGTCTGTGCCATTAGCTGTCCCGAAATTATTCCAATGGACAGGAACATAATAAGTTTTTTCATGATAATATTTTTTTGTTGAGATGCAGCAGAAGAAATTATCCATAAAAAATCCCGCCTTTAGAGCGGGACCGTGCAGTTGGTTTTGGTAAACAACTTTTGTTTTATTGACCTTTTGAATAGATAAACAGGGATTATAACAAACAGCTAAATTGAATAATCCCCTTCGCTCAAAGTTTTGGTAAGTTGGAGCAAATAGGCAGTTTTTGAATTATCTATCTGCTTACATTGACAAGCGGTGTATTCAATATGCTGCTTTTGGAAGTTAAATTTATTTGAATACAATACGTTCCTTTTTTACTTTTTAAATGCAGTAAAAATGTAAATATGCCCGGTTTTTTAAACTGAATATTTAATGGTATTCAATGCCAGTAAGCATTTTGGTAGAATCAGGCCGATTTGAAGAGCTGGTAACCGCAGCATCATTTATGTGGATAAATTCGATTATATCGTGGAAAAGTGCAATCAAAAAATTATGAAAAAGTTACAATCAATTATGCATTATTAGGCTGAATAATAACTCTATTTGAGGCTTAATAATATTTGTAACACCTAAATAGTAAATTGCACCAATTTTATAACTAATGTGGAGTATTTGTAAAAAGGAAGTAAACCAGTTTTTTAGTAACCTTACGGGATATATTGCTATTGTTTTGTTTTTATTGGTAAACGGCCTTTTTCTATTTGTTTTAAAAGATAGTAATATTTTCGATTTTGGTTACGCAACGCTGGATAAATTTTTTGAGCTGGCACCATGGATCCTCATTTTTTTGGTTCCTGCTATTACCATGCGTGCATTGTCCGAAGAGTTTAAAGCGGGTACCATTGAAATCCTGCGAACCAGGCCCCTTACCAACCGCCAGGTTGTTTTCGGCAAGTACCTCTCCATATTACTGATTTTAATTTTCGTCATTGTTCCCACATTTGTATATATAATTACCATCAAAAATCTAAGTGGAGGTGGTGGTATTGACAGCGGGGGGATAGTTGGTAGTTATATTGGCCTTTTTTTGCTGGCAGCAGTTTTCGCCGCTATTGGGTTGTGCTGCAGCAGCTTTACCAATAATGCGGTTATTGCCTTTTTAGTGAGTGCATTTGCCTGTTTGTTATTATATTTTGGGTTCAACGCAGTAAGTAAAATTGCTGCGTTTCAAGGTAACCTTGATTATTATATCGGAATGATTGGCATAGATTTTCATTACCAGAGTGTAAGCCGTGGTTTACTTGATAGTAGGGATGTGATTTATTTTATTAGCCTGATTGTGTTGTTTCTTTTAATCACCATAAAAAATCTGCTTAAGCGATAAGCCATTATTAATGAGATCCGTTATTCAGAAAATATTCAATAGCAAAATATGGTTACCGCTGGTAATTGTATTATTAGTGCTTATCAATTGGCTCGCTGCATCCTTTCACACAAGTATTGATTTTACCAATGAAAAGCGTTTTACGCTGTCACCTTCAACCAAAGCGGTTTTAAAAAGTTTGGATAGCACAGTCGACATTACTGTGTTTTTAACCGGCGATATTAAGTCAGAATTCAAAAAACTTTCTAACAGCACCAAAGAATTACTGGAGAATTTTAAAAATTATGGTGGCAAGAATATCCAGTTTCATTTTGAAATACCAGGCGAAGGATTAAGCGATTCAGCAAAAGGAAAGGTGTTTGAATCTTTGATAGCAATGGGGCTGCGGCCAACTAACCAAAAAGTACAGGTTAAGGAAGGAGAAGGGAAAGATCAGCGTCAAATATTTCCCGGTGCCATAGTAGCTTATGGTAATAGGTCGATGCCCATTGATCTATTGCAAGGGCAGGTACAAAAAAATGTTTTTGATTCTGACGATATACTTGATAAAGAATCATTGAATAGTGCTGAAGCTTTATTGGAATATAAGTTTGCCAGTGCCATTCAAAAATTAACACAGGCACAGGTTCCCTTAGTAGGCTATGCTTACGGCAACGGTGAACCTCAGTATGGGTTTCTACCGGTAAATGATGTATTTAAAACCTTGGGCGAAAACTTTATTGTTGATACAGTTAACATAAAAACTCAGCCACTCATTTTGCAAGAGTATAACGCCATTGTAATCGTTAAGCCGGTAGATAAATTCACCGATGATGACAAGTTTAAACTGGATCAATATGTAATGAACGGAGGTAAGTTGCTTTTCTTTATTGATGTATTGTATGCCGAAAGAGATAGTCTTGAAAATGGTGATCTGATAGCTTATGCAAGAGATTTAAACATCAATGATTTGCTTTTCAGATATGGGGTAAGGATTAATACTGATTTGATTGCTGACAAACATTGCGATAAAATTCCGGTAGAAGTTGGTAGCATTGGTGGACAGTCTCAAAAGCAATTATTACCCTGGCCATTTTCCCCGCTTTTACAACCGGGCTCTGATCATCCAATTGTAAAAAATGAGGCGGATGTATTGGCCCAATTTGCCAATTCAATAGATACAGTGGAGGCCCAGGGAATCCGTAAAACTATTTTGCTGGCAACTTCCAGCAATTCCTACACCCAACCAACACCGGCAAGGGTACAACTAAACAGTTTACAAACAGAGGAAGACGTAAGTAAATTTAATCGCAAGAATATTCCTGTAGGGGTTTTGCTGGAAGGTAGGTTTAGATCACTGTTTGCCAATAGGGCCAGCCAGGCACAACTGGATACATTGAAGGTTTATGGAACTGCTTTTTTAGCAGAGAGTGTGGAGCCGGGTAAAATAATTGTAGTCAGCGATGCTGACATCGTATTAAACCAGGTATCGGAAGTAGTAGGTCCTTTGCCCATGGGTATGAACAAGTACACTCGAAATCAATACGCAAACAAAGATTTCTTTTTAACCGCAACAGAATACCTGGCAAATAAAAACAATATTCTGGATGCTAAAGCGAAAGACTATTCGCTTCGTTTACTCGATGTACAAAAAGTAAATAGTCAGCGGTCTCTATGGCAGGTTTTGAATATTGCCGTTCCCATTGGGCTGGTATGTTTATTTGGAATCATAAACCAATGGAGACGAAAAAGAAGGTACACAATAACCAATTTGTAAATTTTTGACTTAGGCATTCGCCTGGTTTGTAAATCCCGATAATGAATAAAACACAAATAATGTACCTGGTATTTGGGATTGTTATAATTCTTGCATTGATATTTGATCTTGGATTATTGAGTAAAAAAAACAAGGTTGTAAGCATTAAAACCGCCCTCAAACAAACTTTTTTCTGGGTTATGCTTGCACTGGGTTTTTTTGTATTTATGTGGGTTGAAAAAGGTGATGTAGTAGCATTGCAATACCTCAGCGCTTACTTAATGGAATGGAGCCTCAGCATTGACAATATCTTTGTATTCATCCTGATATTTTCAGCCTTTGGGGTAAAAGAAATTTATTACGGCCGTGCGCTTTTGATAGGTATTATGATGGCCATTGTATTTAGAGTAATATTTATTACAGTTGGCGTGGCGCTGGTTAACAATTTCAGTTGGATACTTTACTTATTTGGTGTATTTCTGCTATACACAGGTTACAAAATGTTTACTGCAAAAGAAGAGGATCAGTTTGATCCGCAGGAAAGTAAAATTTACAAGTACCTGAAAAATCATATTCCTATTGCATTACATGATGGTAATGGTAAATACATTGTAAGGGAAGATGGTAAAAGAAAATATACCACTTTATTTATTGTAGTGATTTTGCTGGCAGGGATCGATCTTGTATTTGCATTGGATTCAATCCCTGCGGTAATGGGAGTTTCCAGGGATGTAATGGTTATATATACTTCTAATATTTTTGCTGTTTTAGGATTAAGAAGCCTTTTCTTTTTGCTGCGGGGTGCCGTAAAAAAGTTTGCTCATATGCAACAAGGCATTGCGATTGTGTTAATTTTTGTAGGATTAAAAATGCTTACAGAACATTGGCTTGATTTAATAATGGATAAGAATATCCAGGTATTGTTATCGCTGGCTGTAATTTTGGTCTGCATTGCAGGATCAATAGTTTATTCAATTTATAGTGGTGATACAGAAAGCGATGATTCAGAGAACCAGGTATAATTATACGTTCAGGTAATTTTCTTTTTAATGAGCTATATAATGCAGATGTAAATATGCTTTCATCTCCTTTAATTTACAATCAATTTTAAATAACCATTTTGAGTTATTCAATTTTACAAATAGAAAAGATCGTTGGCGCCAAATTTTCATTAAATGAAAATGAGGATGGAAAAATTGAACACCTTTTACTCGACAGCCGTAAACTTTTGTTTCCTTTTACTACACTTTTTTTTGCTTTAAGCGGACCAAGACGAAATGGTAATTTATACATTCACGAGTTGTATAAAAAAGGTGTTAGATCATTTATAGTAGATGATGATTTTTCAGCAACTGAAATTGAAAAATATATAGGCGCTTCATTTTTGCTGGTAAAAAATGTATTGCAGGCACTTCAATTATTAACTGCTTATCATCGCAGCCAGTTTGATATTCCGGTGATTGGTATTACGGGTAGTAATGGTAAAACTATTGTAAAAGACTGGTTATACCAGTTGTTACACCAGGACTATAATATTGTAAGAAGCCCTAAAAGTTACAACTCTCAAATAGGTGTTCCCCTAAGCGTTTGGCAAATGAAACCTGAGCATAACCTGGCCATTTTTGAAGCCGGTATTTCACAGGCTGACGAAATGATGCAGTTGGAAAAAATCATTAAGCCCTCCATTGGCGTGTTTACAAATATTGGATCAGCACATAGCGAAGGTTTTTTAAGTGTTCGTCAAAAAGTAAATGAAAAGCTACGATTATTTGTACACAGCAACCTGCTTGTTTACAGTGCCGACGATCCGGATGTAAATACGGGTGTTCATACATTTGCAAATAACGTACGCAGTGGCAATGAGCAGTTTAGGTTGTTTTCATGGGGTAAAAAAGAAACTGCAGCACTACAAATAATTTCAATTGAAATGGTGAAGGGTAGTAGCATAATAAAGGGCAACGTTCAACGTGCGACTGATGATGATGAACAGTTTGAAATAACTATTCCATTTACCGATGAAGCGTCTGTTCAAAACGCAATTTCCTGTTGGTCTGTATTATTAAATTTAAAAATTCCTGCTGAAGTTATTGCCGAAAGAAT
This sequence comes from Ferruginibacter sp., assembly GCA_040002495.1. Lineage (GTDB taxonomy): Bacteria > Bacteroidota > Bacteroidia > Chitinophagales > Chitinophagaceae > Ferruginibacter. The sequence continues at coordinate 33,875 of JBDUEK010000027.1, read as the reverse complement.
GTTGCTGTTGCGGCCAGTGGAAATGCGACTTGAGTTAAAGCAAGGCATCAATAATTGCTCATTGATAAATGATAGTTATAGCGCCGATATAAATTCGCTTACAATCGCACTGGATTTTTTGGTACAGCAACAACAGCATCCCAACCGAACGTTGATACTGAGTGATATTTTACAATCAGGTAAAAGCAGCAGGGATTTATATGAAGAAGTAGCTTCTATTCTTCAACAAAAAAATATAAACCGTTTCATTGGTATCGGTCCCGAAATTTCCAAACAAAAAGATGTTTTCAAGCAAATTACACAAACCTATTTTTTTGCTTCAACAGCTGAATTTCGGATGCAGTTTCATTCACTTCATTTTTCTAATGAAACCATTTTATTAAAGGGCGCCCGTGTTTTTGAGTTTGAGCAAATCAGCCATTTGCTGGAAGAAAAAGTACATCAAACTGTGCTTGAAATAAATCTAAATGCCATTACCTATAACCTTAAACAATACCAGCAATTACTAAAGCCAGGCGTTAAATTGATGGCAATGGTTAAAGCATTCAGTTATGGAAGTGGTGGATTTGAAATAGCCAACCTGCTGCAGTTTCATAAAGTTGATTACCTGGCCGTGGCCTATGCGGATGAAGGAGTTGAATTAAGGAGAGCGGGAATTACCCTTCCAATCCTGGTATTAAATCCAGAGGAGGCAACATTCGACGTAATGGTGCAATACAACCTTGAGCCTGAAATGTATTCCTTTGAAATTTTTTCTTTATTTCAACAATACCTTCAACAGTCGGGTATTAGTAATTACCCGGTTCATATTAAACTGGATACAGGCATGCATCGGCTTGGTTTTGAACGCCAGGATATTGAAGCATTGTGTAAATTATTGGTATCAACTACTACATTTAAAGTTCAATCGGTTTTTTCGCACCTTGCTGCAAGCGATGCGGCAAGTCACGACGAGTTCACGGCTTTACAGGCTAAAACTTTCCAGGAAGGATGTGAACTATTGCAGGCATGTTTGCAGTATAATTTTATAAGGCATATTTCTAACACGTCTTCCATACACCGGCATCCTCAATTACAATTGGATATGGTACGGCTTGGAATTGGATTATACGGGGTAGATAACAATACAGTAATGCAGGAAAAGTTGAAGAATGTAAGTACATTAAAAACAACCATTTCGCAGGTAAAAAATATAAAGGCTGGCGAAAGTGTGGGATATAGCAGGAAAGGTATAACCGTTGTTGATTCACAAATTGCAACGGTGCGTATCGGGTATGCGGATGGTTATCCCAGGATTCTAAGTAATGGTGCTGGTAAAATGCTCGTAAATGGAAAGGAAGTACCAGTAATTGGCAATGTATGCATGGATATGACAATGCTGGATACAACCGGAAATGAAGTTAAAGAGGGTGATGAAGTGATAGTTTTCGGTGAAGCTTTGCCGGTAAACAAACTGGCTGGTTGGGCGCAAACCATTGCTTACGAAATTTTAACCAGTATATCTCAGCGGGTAAAAAGAGTTTATTATGAAGAATAGGATAATTTACCAATAGGCTTGTTCCTTTTTTGTAGATTAAAATAAAATCCAACAATTACATTTTTAAAACTTCGGTTATATCCACCTGCGGTTTTTTGTAAAAAATTGTCAAACTCATTAAACCCAAAACCATAAACCGTTTATCTATTATCTTTGCGAATTATGAAAGGAAGAAACGTTATACTCATTATTTTATTGATTGTATTGGCCGACCAGGCGCTAAAGTTTTATATTAAAACAAACTTTTACATCAACCAGCACCATAATATTCTGGGCACCTGGTTCAGGTTGCATTTTGTTGAAAATGAAGGAATGGCTTACGGCTGGAAGTTTGGGGGGGAATCTGGTAAAATGATACTGACTCTATTCAGGTTGGTGGCTGTAATATTTGGTGTTTGGTACCTGCGAAGTATCATTCAAAAAAAATACCACAAAGGTTTTATTATTTGCGCTTCATTAATTTTTGCCGGTGCGTTGGGTAATTTAATTGATAGTATGTTTTACGGGATGATATTTGAAGACAGTATCCCGGGCAGTAGTATCGTTGCAAAAATTTTTCCTGAACATGGTTATGCCGGTTTTCTACATGGTAAAGTGGTGGATATGTTGTACTTCCCGATAATCAGTGATGCTCATTTTCCGCAATGGGTGCCATTTTGGGGAGGCGATGATTTTGAATTTTTTCGCCCCATTTTTAACCTGGCCGATGCATCTATTTCAGCCGGTGTAATTTCAATTTTGGTATTCCAGAAAAAATTCTTCAGGCACAACCACGAAATTGAAAATCATCAGACTATTGAAACCGAAGCAATCGTTAATGACGATGTACAGGTGCAATAAATAGTTTTCAACCTCACCCTTTTCACTTCAGGATAATTAAACTTACAAAGAGGTACAAGCTTTTTTACTTAACCACGATTAATTTATTTTGGTTATCTTCTTTTGAACTATAGCGTTATTAAATTCAAAGGAAATAAAATACATGCCCTTGCTAAGGTTGCTCCAACCGTAGTAGGAAACCTTATTTAGCCCTTTTGTGAGATTTTTGTTTTCTCTACCAACTAATTTTCCGTAACTATCAAAAAGATTCATTTTTAGAATACCATTATTGGGTAAAATAATATCCGATACAATAGTGGATGAAAATGGATTTAATATAGAATTTACTTCAAAATTTAATCCATTGCTAAGCATAATTACTTTGCTGTATTTGTACAAGCCATTGGTGTTGTAAATTTTAATTCTGAAATAGGTATTGCTGTTTATACTTCCAGCATCTTTGAAAGCATATTCAGAAAGTGCAGGACCATTTTGTGCATTTTTTTCACCTGCTTTTTTAAAATTTATACCATCACTGCTTTTTTCAATTTCGTACCTGGCAATATTTACTTCTGATGAAACAACCCAGTTTAGTATACTTTTATTATTGCTGAGTAAACTTCCGGTAAATGATATCAGTGATGCTTCTAAAACTGTGGGACAGGTAATTATTTTTAACATGATAGAATTGCCATCGGTAAATGAGCAGCTTGCACTACTTAAATTTGAATTTTGAGTGGCAACTATTACCCGGTACAAATTTCCGCTATCTGCTCCATGGGCTACAAATTGGGGATAGTTGGTGACAAACTGATAGTAGCCATTAACCAACACAGGAGAAACGGTACCCGAAGTTGGAACGGGAGGTGGCCCCCAGGTAACACCATTATCAGTACTTCGTTCCCATTGATACCATGAGTAATTTGGATTGTATGAATACCTCACCGTGTCAGATAAATCAGCTACGGCACCGTCACTGCAACCTAAAAAAACCGGTTTAAAATTCATTGACATAGTAGGTCCGCAGGTGCCTAAGGCAACATCATCCATGGCCCAGTCATTTCCTCCGCCACCGGGCGCATTATTTCTTATTGAAAATGTTGCAGAAGTTTGTCCGGGTGCTGTTTTAAAAACGAATCCCTTTTTTTGCCAGCCAACAGTATCCAATTGTCCGGTAGAATATATATCAAGATCGTTGATTGAAAAAGCAAGATTCGGTAATGCGCCAGGGTTGAATATAGAAGTGCTGTTTGAATCTATGCCACATGTTTTGCAAATATTTCTGAGCCATGCAGAAAATTCATAGTAGGTATCAGGGCAAAGGCCGGTTACAGCTTGTCGATATGCCTCACTTGTAACTACATCCGAATTTACTACCAGCATATATCCACCTTTACTACCCGTTACAGTAGCCGGGTTTCCAGCGGCATTGTTGGTTCCGGTGTGGTCGCCAATGATATCCCAATGGCCTCCAAACATCCGATGGTCACAGCTATCGGCAACCGGAATCGGACCCGCAGGTGTATTACAATTGGGTTGTCTTCGGGCATAAAAATTTGTGGCCATGGTAGGGCTCAGATTATTAACAAAGCCATAATTACCGTCACCTATTGGCGCAGCTCTGGTTAGTATTTTATAATCGTAATTAGGAATTATAAATGCCGGGCCAACTGACCTGTTTTGAACAGCTCCTGAATCAAATGTCCCCCCATACTCAAATGCCAGGTTTGATCCAAGTGCATTACCACACAAACCAGATGCGTTATTGGAACTGATTAATATTTTGTAAGGTGTAGCATTGATTACAGTGTCGGCTCCACCACTTGTTTTACGATAAATTAGTTTTCCCGCTGCCAACACAACTGTATCGCCGGCTATACCAGTAACCTTTACCCGAAATGCAGTTGTTATTAATAATCCACCAAATAACTGGGGCTTATACCTTGAGGTTCCCGAACCAATCCTTGCATCTCCTGCGCCGGTAATGTCGGTTAAAACGCCTTCATTTGGTGAAGTAGGAACACCAGGAGCTACCAGGTTATGTTGACCTATATTTATTCTTATCTGGTATTTTCCTGCGCCTGGAGACAATTTGTATGTTCCGGGATCATCTGAAGCAGCAAGTGTATACTTTCTGAATGTAACACCTTCGTTGGTAATTAATCGTAGTGAATCAGCGGTGCCAGAAAGCATCGTAGTTTTTAACGGTACACTGTCGTAATATCTGATCTTATATAAGTAGTTGCTGTTTGTTGAATTGTAAGTTGAATTAAAAAAGTAAGTAGTTCTTATTTCAAGTGTGTCACCACTTTGAACAACACCACCGGTATTTCTTTTTGATATGTTTACATAACTATTCCCTGCTCCCAGGATAGGATTGCGCTGACCATAGGAAGGTGTGAAGGAAATTAGCAATATCAATAATGGAAAAAGTAGATGATAACAATAGGGTATAAATTTTTTCATACACTGTGTACGTTTTAAAATTTTGCATGGATTAACTGCCGCCTGTAAACAATCTTTTATTAATGAGATTATTTGTTGAGAACAATAACGAAAAACAGCATCAATTTATTATGTTGACTTTTTTAATATGTAAATACTTTTTTTAGGTCTTCGTCGTTTAGTACAATTGTTTTTGAGTTAATAAAATGTAATTCAAAAATTTAGCACTGGAATCTGGCATTTTTTTTCTTTTTTTTAATCCATACTTATGAAAAAAACTTTCCTTTTTGTGATTGTTCTCCAGACTCTTTTTAATCTTCATTCGTTTTCTCAATGGCAAACTCCGGCTGCCAGTGAAACCTTTTCTTCAAAACGTGTTATAAATGCTTCGCCATTGCGAAATCCGTTTGCGATGATAATGGGACCAGATGATTCTTTATGGGTAACGGAACGGAGGGGGTATGTAATGCGGGTTAACCCTGCAGATGGGGGTACTACAGAATTACTGGATATACATAACCTGGTAAAATTTACCGTTAGTTCATCTACTTCCTATACTTCTGCAGCAGGCGCAACTTCAAATGTTTATACTTCTGCAGCAGGTGCAACTTCTTCAGGAACCACGATAACGGTTGGGTCTACAACCAATCTTGTAGTTGGTATGAAATTATCTGTGTCTGCCGGCACGGGTGTTTTTGCAGCCGGTACAATAGTTTCAAGTATTACAAACGCAACAACATTTGTTGCCTCTGCAGCTCCCACAACAGCGTTATCAGGTGGAACCACTGTTGTAAAAGGTTACGGTAATGTAATAACTGTAAGTTCTACTACAAATCTACAGGTAGGCATGACTGTTATTGTGACCGCAGGTGCGGGTGCATTCCCTGTAAATACAACGGTTACAAGTATTACCAACTCCACAAAATTTGTTGTAAGCGCAATACCAACTACACAATTGTCCGGCGGTTCAACTGTGATAAAAGTGATAAAAGTAACCGGCATTTCACAAGATGGAATGTTTGGAATTGCTGTGCATCCTGAACTTAATATGGGCACAGGCAAAGATTCAGTTTACCTGGCTTACTGTTATGATTCAAGCGGATTGCGCAGGGTGAAAATAGTAGCATATAAATACAATAGATCAGTACCAAGTTTAACGGGCGAAACTGTTTTATTACGTGGGATATGGGGCAGTAATGATCACAATGGAGGCCGGTTGGTTATTGGCAATTTTGGAACAGCTGGTTCCCCGGATTATAAGATAGTATATACCGTTGGAGATAAGGGAGCCAATCAGTTTGCCAATGCCTGCGATTCAATTGAGTCACAGTATACACCAACTGCTGCACAGATGGCAGCTAAAGATATACATCGTTACAATGGTAAAATATTAAGGATGAATATGGACGGTTCCATACCTGCAGATAACCCTGTTATTAATGGCGTGCAAACACATATATGGACATTTGGCCACCGGAATCCGCAAGGGTTAACTTTCGAAAAGAAATTAAACTCACCACTCGAAGTATTGCCTGGTGGCAAGCTGTATGAATCAGAGCAAGGCCCGGCAACCAATGATGAAATAAATATTATTGACGGGGTTAAAAATAATTATGGTTGGCCTAGAGTGGCAGGTAAAAAAGATGATAACTGGTATAGATATTACCAATGGTCGTTAAGCGGAAGTTGCGGGTCCTATAGTGGAGAATGTTCTTCCAATCAAACAAGTTCACCGCTCACAGAAAGTACTTTTAATGATCCAAAACTAACGGACCCTATATTTGATCTTTATGCCGGTACACCTTCTGGTGGTACCAGTTGTAATTGGCTGGCATATCCAACCATAGCACCCAGCAGTGTTATTTATTATCCCTTTTCAAATCGTATACCAGGATGGAGCAATTGTTTATTGATAACTACTTTAAAAACAAGTTCGGTATTTCGCTTGCAGTTAAATAATACAGGAACAGCGCCGGCACTAACAACAGGTGCGACTGGTACCGATTCGGTTGTACAATATTTCAAATTTCCCGGTGCATTAAACCGGTACAGAGATATTGCACTTGGCAAAGACGGCTTAACTTTTTATTTATTAACGGATAGCGTAGGCACTACATCCGGGCCATCTGCCGGTGCGGCAGGAGTTACGGATGCAGGTAGAATTTTGGAATTCATTTATCTTGGATCAACGCTTGCATTGGTGAATGATCCGGCTACACCTGCTGATAGCAGATTTAATTTCAAAATGTATCCGAACCCTGTTTCGGAAGTGCTAACGATAGAAAGTAAACGCAATACTGCAAAGCCATTACATTACCAATTGTTTGATGCGGCTGGTAGAATTGTTTTGAAGGCTAACAGTACAAAAGATAAGTTTGATGTAAATGTAAGTTCACTTCAGGCAGGTGTGTATGTAATGAAAATTTTCAACGCTTATAATATAAATGTAGCAACAGAAAAAATTGTCGTTAAATAATGTTCCCCCTGTTTAATAAAAAAGAGGTATCCAGATGGGTACCTCTTTTATTAAAATTTGCAAGGGATAAATTAGTGACTTTACTTCTTACTTTATCCTGTTTCATTTATCCTGTTTTTTGTTGACCAGGCTGATGTTTTTTATGGCGACATCGTTGTGTCACAGTCTTGTACTTTTGTATTTTCATGGCATCTTTTCCCATTATCCATACAATAGATTTGATCGGAAACAGGAATTTATAGAAGGGTAAAGCTGAATTAGTTTGCTGAATAGAATTACCCAAAAGTACAAGTGTGATCCTTTTCTTTTCTTTCACTGGAAGAAAAGAAAAGGACAAATCACTAATTGCAACGATGCTATATAGAAGCAATGCAGCCTGGTTCAAAAATACTATTCACTTTTTTGTTCCTTACGCAGTTTAGAAACTCTATTCGCACTGCTTATTTTAGTTCACCAACCATATTTGCAGGTATTACCCATGCATCAAATTCTTCGGGGGTAAGATAGCCCAGTTTTACTGCCATTTCTTTTAAAGTACTTCCTTCCTTATGTGCCTTCTGAGCAATTTCAGCCGCCTTGTAATAGCCAATTTTTGGATTGAGCGCTGTTACCAGCATCAGGCTATTGTCAACATGTTTTTTAATGTTGGCTTCAATAGGAGCCAGGCCAATTGCGCATTTATCATTGAAAGAAACACAGCCATCACCAATCAGGCGGGCGCTATGTAAAAAATTATAAATCATCACGGGTTTAAAAACATTTAATTCAAAATGCCCCATGCTACCACCGATACTGATAGCTACGTCATTACCCATAACCTGTGCGGCAATCATCGTTAATGCTTCACATTGAGTTGGGTTTACTTTCCCCGGCATAATGGAAGAACCTGGTTCATTGTCCGGAATATGAATTTCACCAATTCCCGAACGTGGACCCGAAGACAACATGCGAACATCGTTAGCGATTTTCATCAAACTAACTGCAACTGTTTTTAATGCACCATGCGATTCTACAATTGCATCATGGGCAGCCAACGCTTCAAATTTATTTTCAGCAGTAACGAATGGAAGGCCGGTTAAATCAGCAATATGTTTCGCAACATTTTCTGAATAACCTGCCGGCGTATTAATGCCGGTTCCAACTGCAGTTCCGCCTAGTGCAAGTTCACTTAAATGCGCCAACGTATTTTTTATAGCTTTTAATCCATGATTGAGTTGAGAAACATAGCCACTAAATTCCTGGCCTACGGTTAATGGAGTTGCATCCATAAAATGTGTGCGGCCTATCTTAACCACATTCATAAATTCTTTGCTCTTGGCCGCAAGTGTGTTGCGCAATTTTTCAATTCCCGGAATGGTAGTTTCAATTAATATTTTGTATGCAGCAATGTGCATCGCTGTAGGAAAGGTATCGTTACTTGATTGAGATTTATTAACATCATCATTTGGGTGTAAAAACTTTTCTTTATCATCCAGCTTGCCCCCGTTAATTACATGTCCGCGATATGCTACTACTTCATTTACATTCATGTTACTTTGGGTGCCACTACCGGTTTGCCAAACAACCAAAGGGAATTCAGCATCCAGTTTACTATCCAGTATTTCATCACAAGCCTTACCTATCAAATCTGATTTTTCTTTGGTAAGCACGCCTGCATCAAAGTTGGTTAAAGCAGCGGCTTTTTTCAAATAAGCAAATGCCCGTATAATTTCTTTAGGCATTTTATTAATGTCCTGTGCTATTTTAAAATTATCAATACTGCGTTGGGTTTGTGCGCCAAAGTAAGCAGTTTCCGGAACGCTTACTTCACCCATCGTGTCTTTTTCAATTCTATAATTCATGCTAAAAGTTTTTGTGTGCTACAAAGGTAGGCGTATAAAAATATAGATTCCTGCTGAAACAGTTAATCAGGAAATTTTGATTGTGATTTTTATTTTCCTTTAAAATCAGGCTTTCGTTTTTCAAGAAAGGCCATTGTACCCTCTTTCATATCGGCAGTTGAAAAGCAGTTGCCAAATAAGTCAACTTCTGTTGCAAATCCATTTTTCGTTTCGTCATAAACTGCATTGGCTGCTTCAATGCAAGCGGCAATTGCCAGGGGAGCTTTGCTGTTAATGACTTGCAATACGGCGATTGATTTATTTAATAATTCATCTGCAACGACTACATAATTTACAAGCCCAAATTGTAGGGCAGTATTGGCATCAACCATATTTCCACTGATCAATAATTCAATTGCTCGTCCTTTTCCAATGAGTTGAGTTAAGCGTTGCGTTCCACCATAACCGGGAATTAATCCGAGGTTAACTTCTGGTTGGCCAAATTTTGCATTGTCGCTTGCTATTCTAAAATGACAAGCCATGGCTAACTCACAACCACCGCCTAAAGCAAAACCATTTACCGCAGCAACAATTGGTTTGTGACTACGCTCAATCTTCAGAAAAATGTCTTGTCCACGCTGAGCCAATGCCTTGGCTTCTTCTTTTGAAAGGCCATTAAATTCCGTAATATCGGCACCGGCAACAAATGCCTTTGCACCACTTCCGGTTATGATTGCAGATTTAATGTCCTCCCGGCTATTGATTTCATTCACTACTGCATCAAGATCGGTAAAAACATCTTTATTCAGGGCGTTTAACTTTTCAGGCCGGTTGATAGTAACGATAAAAATTCCTGCTTTAAGTTCTGTAATTAAGGTTGTATACATCTGGTAAATTTTTTATGATTAGGCAAATTAACCCGTCAACTTGTGGATCAAAAATTTCTATGTTCACCAACCCATTGTTTAATATAAAGTGCAATGTCAGAAGTGGTAGTACCAGGAGGAAATAATTTGCCAACGCCCAATTCATTTAACGCTTGCATATCATCTTCCGGAATAATTCCCCCGCCAGTAAGCAACACATCATCCATTTTTTTCTGCTTCATTAAATCAATTATTTTTGGAAAAATAGTATTGTGAGCGCCGCTTAAAATACTGATACCAATGGCATCCACATCTTCCTGCAACGCAGCATTCACAACCATTTCAGGTGTTTGTCGCAGACCAGTATATATTACTTCCATGCCTGCATCTCTCAATGCAGTCGCAATAATTTTTGCGCCTCTGTCATGGCCATCCAAACCAACTTTGGCAACCAATACACGAATAGGGCGATTGATATTTGTAGTCATCTAAAATGCTTTTGATGCAACTGTAAATGTATAGCTATTCAGGAGATTAAATCAATAACCGATATATGAATACACGAAGTTGAATCTTGTACGGTTGAAAAACAAAATGCATCACTGTGAAAAACGGCGATGCATTTTGTTAAATAGGGTTGAGTTTAATTAAAAGTTTTCAACGCATGTTGAATGCGTACTATCGTATTTTCTTTTCCAATTGTTTCTGCAATCAGGAATACGGCCGGCCCCATTTTACTACCCACCAGCATTACACGGAAGATCATTTGTAGTTCACCCACTTTTATATTTCTTTCGGTTGCCTCTTTCTTAAAACAATTCTCAATTCCAATTTCACTCCAGCTGGTTTCAGCTTTAAATTTATCAATGATTGCAGTAAAAAAATCAGTTTTTGCAGCATCCCATTTTGGTTTTACTGATGCTTCATCTAAGCGAACCGGAGCTTCAAAAAAGAAAAATCCTTGTGTATAAAAATCAGGTAATAACGTGCATCTTTCCTTTATGATCATTACAACTTTGTGTAAATAATTTTCATTGATTGATGTAATACCTTTTGCTTCAAAAATTTCTTTAATCCTTGCTTCATAATTGGATGTGTCCAGTTTCTTTATCCATTCATGATTGAACCATTTTGCTTTTTCGAAATCGAATTTTGCGCCTCCCTTGTGTACTTTCTCAATGCTGAATTTGTCGATTAACTCTTCCAGTGAAAATATTTCCTGTTCTGTTCCATCGTTCCAACCCAGCACTGCCAGCATGTTTAAGAAAGCTTCAGGTAAAAATCCAATCTCTTTAAAACCATTCGTTATTTCTTTGCTCGTTGGATCTTCCCAATTCATTGCATAAACAGGAAAGCCTAAACGGTCGCCATCTCTTTTACTTAATTTGCCGTTACCGTCTGGTTTTAGAATGAGTGGCAGATGTGCCCATTGAGGCATAACTTCTAAACCAAATAAGTATTTCCACAATAATACATGAACAGGTGCACTCGGCAGCCATTCTTCTCCGCGGAAAGCGTGACTTATTTTCATCAAATGATCATCTACTACCACAGCCAGGTGATAGGTTGGCATACCGTCTGCCTTTAAAAGCACTTTATCATCTACATTATTGGTATCAAATTCCAGATCACCCCTAATCATATCCTTAAAAGGAATCAGTTCTCCGGCATTTACTTTAATTCTTACAACATAAGGAGTGCCATTACTTAGTAAAGCTTGCGTTTCTTCCTTACTCAGGCTTAAAGAATTTTTCATGCTCAACCTCACATGGTGGTCGTATTGCAAACTATTACTTCCTTCTTTCTTCAATCGCTCTCTCATCGCTTCCAGCTCCGCAGGTGTATCAAAAGCATAGTAAGCGTGACCGTCCATAATCAATTTTTCTGCATATTGGCGATAAATTACCTTTCGTTCACTCTGGCGATAAGGGCCGTAAGGTCCGCCTTGCACAACACTTTCATCCGGCGTTAATCCACACCATTTCAAACAATTGAAAATATATTCTTCAGCACCTGCTACAAACCTGGTTTGGTCTGTATCTTCAATACGAACAATAAACTCACCACCATATTTTTTTGCAAACAGGTAATTATATAGCACAGTGCGTACACCGCCTAAATGCAGGCCACCCGTAGGACTGGGGGCAAACCGAACTCTTACTTTATTAAACATTTTGCAAAGATAAGCCCATCGTAAAAAGCTAAAAAAAATATTAAACCATCAAAGGTTAACTGCCAAAATTTTACAGGTATTGTTAGGCTGGCAGGAAATTAATTGCACAAAAAAACGCCCTGAAATGGGCGTTTAAAATAACAAATCGAAAATATATTATCGTTTATCTAAGTAAAATTGTTCTTGCTGTGCCACCATCAATTGAAATTGTAGCAACTCTATCACAACTTCCGTCTCCAAAATCAATTACAGCAACATGATTAGGGCCTTGCATTTTAATACTTCCTTTTGTAATATTTTCACAAATGGTTTTCTTTTGCAAAGGCTCAACTATTTCAGAAGTTCTTGTAACTCCGTTTGCATTGGTTACTGTATGGTTTCCGGTAATTGAAAATACATCATCCAACAAGTTTCTTGGAGTGCTGTAGCCTTCAACCTGTATTACATTTCTAACGCCGCTGTGTGTCCAGAAAATACCGGTTGGTGTAGTTATTTTACCGTTTTCTACTTTTCTTTGCCAGCCTTTTACTGAAGCAGTACTGGTATTTGTCCAGGTAATAGTGCCTTCTTTTTTATATCCATTTACATAATATTTATCAAATGTAAGTACAGCAGTAGCTCCTGGCTTTCTTACAGAATCGGAAAGTACAACAGTAATTTTACCTTTACGTGTAATGCCATTTTGTGATGTGCATCCACTTGTAAAATCAATTACAATTGTTTTTGGAAAGCCGGTAAGGGGCGTTACAGTAACAGTGGCGCAACTTAATATTCCCAATGTTTGTGTAGGGGTCAGTGGTCTTTCGCCGGTAAGATTGTTTTGAGTAGCAGCTTCAAAAAATACATCATTGGCATCCTCGGTTAAATTATCAGAAATGGCCTGGTCAGTACTGATTTCATAAGTAGTTTCTATTTCTGTTTTATCAGTAGCACTGCTGTTTGTTTTTTTACAAGAGGTAAAGCTAATAGCAACGGTGGCAACTACCATGGCCATAAAGAGATTTTTGTGGTTCATAATTTTAAGTTTTTTTTAGCGTTTTGTGCAGCTAAGACTGGTATTTTTAAAACTGGTTTAATGGGTATTTAAAAATAAATTTGTACATGTTTTATTTTATCAAAACGCCAAGGTGGCTTAGGAAATTGTATAAAAGCTGCGTTTGGGAGTTGCCTGGCAACGAAAAAATCATTTATTTAACATTTGATGATGGCCCAATACCCGAAATAACAGATTTTGTATTGGATCAGTTAAAAATTTACAAAGCCGAAGCCACCTTTTTTTGCATAGGGAAGAACGTAATGGAGTTTCCAGAAATATATAAGAGGATAATATCCGATGGACATGCTGTAGGAAACCACACATTTAATCATTTGAATGGATGGAAGACAAAAGACAATGTTTACCTCGCAAATATTGAAGCTGCAAAAAAGCTGATTGATTCCAGGTTATTTAGACCTCCCTATGGAAAAATCACAAAATTTCAAATAAGGGCATTGGCAAATAAAAAGTACCAACTTACTCCAATTATGTGGACAGTGTTAAGTGGGGATTTTGATAAAAAATTTACCCCGGAAAAATGTTTGGAAAATGTATTGAAAAATGTTGGTAGTGGTTCAATTATAGTATTTCATGATAGTGAAAAGGCGGCTCCTAATATGAAATATGCATTGCCGGAAGTGCTGAGGATTTTTTCTGAAAAGGGATATAGCTTCGAGAAAATACGCTTGTAAATGAGAGGTTAATTGTATAATTTTTCGCAACCTTACTTAAAAAAGAATGGGCCTGGGTAGAAACCCTGGCCCGTTTTTAATCCGTACCCTATGAAAACTGACCGAAAGGTACAAAGTTGTTTTTGAAATAGCAATATTTTTTTTAACATATTTTTTAAATCGCATTACATTGCTGCATTTCCACATATAAAATCACATTTTGCCGATCATGTTTTTTAAACTATTATCGCTTATATCAACGGCTTAATTTGACAAATGACTACTTGATAAATCAATTTTGATTATGAAATTAATAGATACACATTGTCACCTTTATTCGGAAGAATTTGACCAGGACATCAATGTAATAATAGAAAGGGCAGAAGCAGCAGGTGTAAAGAAATTTTATTTGCCTGCCATCGATAGCACAACGCATGATGCCATGCTGGCACTGGAAAATAAATTTACCGGTAAATGTATTTCAATGATGGGGCTGCATCCATGTTCTGTAAAAGAAAATCATAAATCGGAACTTGAAACTGTAAGGAATTGGTTAGAAAAAAGATCTTTTGCCGCAGTTGGGGAAATAGGCCTGGATTATTTCTGGGATAAGACTTTTGTAAGTGAACAGCAGGCAGCTTTCAGAATACAGTGTGAATGGGCATTAGAATTTAAATTACCGATTGTTATTCATACCAGGAATGCCATGCAGGATACCATCAATATTGTAAAGGAATTTGCTCCTCGTGGACTAAAAGGAATTTTTCATTGTTTTAGCGGAAGCTACGAAAGTGCGAAGGAGATAATAAATGCAGGGTTTCTATTGGGAATAGGAGGAGTAGTTACGTATAAGAATGCAGGAGTTGCCGAGGTGTTGACTAAAATAAGCCTGGAGCACCTTGTGCTGGAAACAGATGCGCCCTATCTTACTCCGGTACCTTTCAGGGGAAAAAGAAATGAAAGTAGTTATTTACAATACATAATTAAAAAAATAGCGGAGGTGAAAAATTGCGATGAAGGAGAAGTAGCCATAGCAACCACTAATAATGCGGAAAAAATATTCGGCATATAAGTATTGAAAGTGTACTTTTGCCGTCCTGAAAACTGGAGACTTGTCCGAGTGGTTGAAGGAGCACGCCTGGAAAGTGTGTATAGGGGAAACTCTATCAAGGGTTCGAATCCCTTAGTCTCCGCTTTAAACTAACCAAAAAATACTAAAACGCTATAATTCAAATGATTATAGCGTTTTTCATTTAAACAAAGTTACCAAATTATTCAGCATTTCACATAACAATCGAGAGTAAATCGAGAGTAAAAAATTCCATGTTTTTAACTCTCGATTTTCTTTGTAAACCATTGATTTTATTGACTTTTAGCTTGTTTTACAGGTAAATATACATTATATTTATACTGCAAAATCACCACACAAAATCAACTCTCGATTATGAATAATTTCATCACCATACTCGTTCATTTGGTGCAACCAGCTGATAAAAATGCAAGCCTGTACCCAATCTACATCCGAATTACCATAGATGGAAAAAGAGTGGAGCTCTCCACGAAGAGGGATTGCGAACCGGCAAAATGGAATAGAAAAGCAGGCAGAATGATTGGCTCAACGGAAAAGGCACGGCAATTAAATACGTTTCTTGATGGGATGGTTTCAAAAATTTACGATTGCCAAAATGACCTTATTAGGAATGGAACTAAGGTGACTTCAAATAACATAAAAGACAAATTAAGTGGTAAGCAGGATAAAGGTCGAATGTTGGTGTCAATTTTTAAACAACACAATAAAGAGGTAGAAAATTTAGTAGGTAAAGAGTATGCGCAAGGAACATTAGACCGGTATAAAGTTACACTGAATCATGTGGTTGAGTTCATGCAGAAAAAATACGGAATAGATGATATCGATATAAGGATGCTGAACTATGAGTTTATTACAGATTTTAATTTTTTCCTTCGCACGGTGAGAAACTGCGGTAACAACAGCGCTGTAAAATATATCAAAAATTTTAAGAAGATTATCTTAATCTGCCTTTCAAACAATTGGCTTGATAAAGATCCATTTCTTAAATTCAAACAAAAGGTAAAAGAGGTAGAAAGGGATTTTCTTTCAGAAGAGGAATTGCAAGTTTTATGTAGCAAAGAATTTAACCTGCACCGGGTTCAATTGGTAAAAGATTTATTTGTTTTCAGTTGTTATACTGGCCTCGCTTATATCGATGCAAAAAACCTTACCCAGGATAACCTGGTTATTGGGATTGATGGAAATCACTGGATACATACCCACCGGAAAAAAACAGATATCCCTTCACATATTCCCTTGTTACCCCAGGCAATGGCCATTATTGAAAAATATAAGGATCATCCTAAAGTAATCAATAAAGCTGTTTTACTGCCTTTACAAAGCAACCAAAAAATGAATGCCTATTTAAAAGAAATTGCGGATTTGTGTGGCATTAAAAAGGAATTGACCTTTCATATTGCCAGGCATACATTTGCCACCACCGTTACTTTATCTAATGACGTCCCAATTGAATCAGTCAGCAAAATGTTGGGCCATAAAAGCTTGCGCACCACCCAGCACTACGCTAAAATCCTGGATAAAAAAGTGAGTAACGACATGAATATTTTGCGGACAAAGTTCACTTCAAAGATGGAAGTAATCAAAGATAAAAAGGCCATCTCTTAATCAACTTAACAAAGCTTTTATCCATTAAAATCATCCCGCATTTCCTAAGTACAAATACGGTTCAAAACCCGTACTATTCACCTTGACATTAACGCAGCATCTTTTAAATTTTGTATGGATAAAATACAAATAAAATGGCTGCTAATTTCAACCGGTTAAATAACATCATTACCGAAATAAGTACATCGCTAATGATAGCCCTGTTTTCCTACACTGCAGTCACTAAATTAATTGGCCATCAAACTTTCTTTAATCAGTTAAAGGATACACCATTTATTGGTAACTACGCATCAATGCTGACCTGGCTAATTCCCGCCCTGGAAATAGCAACAGCATGTTTATTAGTCTTTAAAAGTACCTGGCTCTTTGGCTTATATTGTTCTAGCTTTTTAATGACCAGCTTTACCATTTACATTTTAATAATCCTTTGGAGCTCCGATCCCCGTCCCTGTTCATGCGGCGGCTTTATCCAGGCAATGACCTGGACTCAACACCTTTCATTGAACATTGCATTTCTGCTGTTGGGCGTTTACACTGTCTTTATTAGCTACAGAAATAAGAAGCAACTTTGATATGCAATTATCAAAATATGATATGGAATGCCTGGCTAAGGTGAAGGATATCATAGATAAAGATTATAGTGTGCATCATAACATAGATACCCTGGCTTACCATGCAGGTATCGGGACCACCAAATTAAAGAAAGGATTTAAAAATACTTATGGCCTTGGTATTTATCAATACCTCAAAGAGCAGCGACTACAACAGGCTATGAGAGCAATTAAGGAAGGGAATAAAACAATCAAACAAATTGCCAAAGACTCCGGCTTCAGACACGCCAATAATTTCATAGCTGCATTTAAACAAAGATTTGGTATCACACCTGGCAAAGTAAAAAAGGAAGATCAGGGCGGGTAAGAAATAAAACCGTTTGCATATTCATTCCGTCTGTCAGCATAGTAATTCCTTTCGAGCTTTGTTATAGAATATTCCGGAAATATCTACACACCAGGGAGGTAGCTGAAAACCTGTAATAGAGTAAGCGCTATTTAATCACCCCAACGGTTTAAAACCGTCACAGTATCACACATTTATTTTCACTTTTAAAAAAAATTATCATGAAAAAGATCAAATTCTCTTTGGGCGCTATCGCCATGTTATTTGCAATCTCTGCCGCATTTGCATTTAATGCACCTGTAAAAAAAGGGGATGGCACGTTAACCCGCTTTCATTATACTTCCAGTTCTTCATTACTGGCAGATATGCAAAACATCAACAACTGGGTTGAGGAAAATCCCAGTTGTGGTGCGGCAGGCAGTAAGCCTTGTGCCATTGATATTAATGGCGATATTTCAGATCTTGACGCCCAACTGGACACTTACACAAATCCTTCCCAGGTAACTGCGGCTGCTTCCCAAACAAAGCAGTAAATATTCTTTTAAAACCAAAAAAGGGCTGCCCAACAGGCAGCCTCTTTTTCATGATAGGTATTGGATAATCAACGGGGGTTTTGTTCAATACCTGAAATGGTAATCACTTCTTCGGGTATAGCCAGTGCATAACGGGCATCATTGGGCGCCAGGGTATAACTAACACCATCCGTAATTCTTTTAAGTACAATCCCGGCGCCATCCCTGTTTAATCGTTTAATATCCGCAAAACGCAGGCTACGAAACATCAGTTCTTTTCGTCTCTCCGTTAATGTGAGTGCAAGTGCCCCGGCGGCATCGCCGGCAGTAAATGGTATAAAGCTGCCGGTCCTCCATCTTTTAATCAGTAAAGTATTAAGGTCATCTAAAGCAGCTTGTTTGTTGCCGGAACGGGCAAAACATTCCGCACGGGTAAGGTACATTTCATCAGTAGCCACACCCGTATACATCCCGCCAAAATTGCCGTCATAAGACCCCTTAAAAATAAAGGTACCATTGCCATGATCCTGGAAAAATATTTCCTTCCGCAAATCATCCGGAGTAAAAGACTGATACAGTAAGGAGTCGATATTGGCAATGCCATAAATCAATGGTATGGATGCGGAGGCGTTATACATAATTTCCTCCTCGTTAAATCTCGGTACCGGGTAAGCTGCTGTAGCATCCAGTGCATTATAATCCATTAAACTACTTTGCAATTGCAAACAGGAATCTGCATATTTACCAGCCAGTTCATATTCACCCATGTACAAATAAGCACGGGCTAGATACCCAAAAGCTGCAGGTCTCGATGGCCGCGTAACATGCACAGGTGTTACCGGCAACAAGGCAGCAGATAAAGTAAGATCGCTCAGTACTACATCAAATGTTTCTTTAAGCGTTGCTCTCTTGGTTACTTCATTAAAATCCGCATTTAATCTAAGCGGAATTCCTAATGTAGATCCAGCCTTATCTTTATCATAAACCGGCGACCATATTATTGCCGCTTGCAAAAATGACTTTCCACGCAGTAGCAGAGCTTGCCCCTTTACATCATCATAAGTAGCTGCGTTGCCACTTGTTCGTTGTACTCCTGGTAGTGCATCCAGCACTGTATTGGTATAATAAATCCTTTTATAAAGCTGTGACCATTCGTTAGGGTAACTCTGGAACAGTCCATCTTTTTGCCAGGTGTACATTCTTCTATCTCCATCTGGTAAATAGCCAAAATAATCTGCATCTTCTAAATAATAATTATCTGCACTTACTTCATCACTGCCGGGGTCATAAAAAATGGCTGGCTCAAATTGCAGGAGCGCTTGTAAATCTACCAGCGTAGAAGGAATCACTAATTGTTTGTTGGGTTTTTCATCCAGATATTTTTTACAGCCAACACCCAGAAATAAAAAGACTGCTACCATGGCTGCAACGCCTATGCTGTTTTTATATTGAAACATGTTATCAGAATTTAATTGTGAAAGAATTAAAAATTTGCTCTTAAGCCTACGCTTACAATTTTTCCGGGCGGCAGTCCCCTGTAATAATCAGGGTCAATTCCCTTTTTATTTGCCCTCCATAAAATACCCAGGTTACTGGCAGTAACATAAAATTGCATACTTGCAAATGGCAATTTGTTTTTATTGGTGTGCTTTAATTCATAGCCGAGGGTAATATATTGCAACCTTACCTGGTCACCCTTTTCAATCAGTATTTCGCTGCCGCGGTAAAAGTTATCCCGGCTGCTGTTGCGGGGATAAGGAAGCGAAGGCACATTGGTATTTGCTTCATCACCCGGCTGCTGCCACCGAAGCGCATAGTCGCTGTTCCCTTGCCTGCTGGTATACAGATTACTATAATTGATACTGGTACGTTGAAACCAGTACCCGAATTTGTAAAGCAGCCTTACAGTCAGTGAAATGTTTTTCCAGCCAATTGTATTGCCAACATTTCCCGAAACCACTGGTATAGCACTCCCCTTATAAACAAGATCGTCCAGGATTGTACTGTTAAAAATATTGTTGTAATCCTTACTCACCTGCCCTTCATAAATGCCTTGCGGATCACCTGTTGCAGGATCTAATCCTGCCCATTTGTAACCATATAATGCGTACACCGGCCGGCCCTTTATACCGGAAATATTACTACCTCCGCTTGTGAAATTTATTATCTCAGGCGCAGGCAGGTAATAGTCTGATACCGTTTCTTTATTATAACTTAAATTTAAATTGGTTGACCAGGTAAATGCACCCTGCACATTAACACTGTTCAAAGCAATGTCGATTCCATTGCCCTGGATGGTGGCAGAATTTTTTAATAAATAATTAATACCGGTACCGGTGTAATCAATGATAGAAGTACCAAAAAGATCGGTTGCTTTTTTATGAAAATATTCGATGGAACCTGAAAGCCTGTTACCACTCGTTTTAAAATCAAGTCCAACATTCAGCATTTTTACTTTTTCCCAACGCAGGGATGGATTGGCATATTGATCAACTCTTGCAACTGGTGTTTGTGTGTAGCTGGAGTTCAAACCGTATGCAATGGTAGTAAGCGCCGAGCGACTGGGATCAGCATTGCCACTCACACCATAAGTGGTTCTCAGGTGCAGGTAAGAGAAAACAGCCGACTTATAAAAGCTTTCTTTCTGAATATCCCATCCGGCACCCACGCTCCACAAGGGCACCGTTTTTTGGTTATAATCCACGCCAAAAAGATTACTGCCATCCCTGCGGCCACTTGCCGAAACAGTATATTTTTCCCGCCAGGTATAAGCCGCATTTGCAAAGTAGGAAACGTATCGGTTCAACTTATCTGTAAATCCGGCACCATTAGGAATAAATTGGCTGTTTTGAGATACCAGGTTCGGATAATTGTTAAAATAGTCCACATTGCCAAAAGTGAGGATATCGTCACTATAGCCATACGCACGGGAACTGTTACCGGTAGTATGGCTATTGCGTACTTCAGCACCTGCAAGCGCATTCAGTTCACCATTTTTTTGCTGGTGATGATAGTTCAACTGTCCCCGGATATTATGGGCCACCAATACCGTATTGTTGTTATCAATAATACTGCCTTTGGGTACATTGTAAACCGCATTGCCCTGGCTGTTAAATTGTGTAAAACTATTAACCAGGTTACGGGTAAAATAACTTGCTTCATCATACAATATCCGCCCGTTACCACTCTGCCGTTCATATTGGTATTGAACAGAAGCCTGCAGGCCTTTTGTTACAGTATATTCAACGGCAAGGTTTCCTGTAACATCTTGTAACGTGTTGGTATTGTCAACATGTTGATAGTCTTCCAGCGGGTAAAAATTCCAGTCAAGCAACCTGCCACCACCAACAGTGTCAAGATAAGCCTGCCTGTATTGTTTAATCACTGGCAAAGAGTTACCGTTTGCATCTGCAAGCTGCGTGTATACAGGCAGGTTACCACTGCTGGTATTGAGTTGCCCGTACCCTGGTTTGCCTAATGTTGAATTGCTTTGTGTATAAAAAAGCCCGGCCCTGAGTTGGAGATTTTTTGTTATCCTAAAATTGTTGTTGCTGCGCAAGTTTATCCGGTTGTATTTGTCAGACAAGTTCGATCTGTTATTATCCAATCCGGCGCTGAAAGACCAGGCAATATTTTTTTCCCCGCCCTGCATATTGATATTATATTGCTGGTTTACACTCGGCGAATACACGTAGTCGCTAAAATCCGTTCTTAAATCATGCTGCTTAAATAAATCAATACGGCTCTGTGCTTCAGCCGGTGTAATCACGCCAGTTGCAGCCTGCTTCAATAATTCTACTACCGGCGATAAAGGTGGCCTAGTCTTTGAATTGATGGCACTGTTAAAAAAGCCTTTGTTGTATAAAAATTCCTCTAAGTCCGCAAAATCACCGGGTGCAATTTCCGGCAGGTAAAACAAATCAGGTTTTGCACCAACGGTAACATTGCTGTTAACCTGTATGCGGACAGGCTGACTAAAACGGCCTTTTTTGGTAGTAATTACAATCACACCATTGCCTGCCCTGGTACCCCATATAGAAGCTGCCGCGGCATCTTTTAAAATACTGATATTGTCAACATCATTTGGATTGATATTATTGATATCGCCATCATAAGGAAAGTTGTCCAATATCACCAGTGGCGCTTTAGGTCCCTGTATAGTACTAAGACCCCTGATTACAATATTGGCGTTACTGTTATTACCTGCCTTGCGGTCAAAAATAAGCCCGTTGGAAATTCCTTCCAGGCGTTCTAAAACATTCGTGCCTGTTTGCTCATTGTATAGTTTGTTGCTGATCAAATTAAATGAACCCGTTGCCCGTTCTTTCGGTAATTGTTGATAGCCCGTATTTACAATTACTTCATCAAGTTCCTTTGATGTTTGTTGTATTGAAATAAGTAATGGCGTAGGAGTAGCGGCATTAAGGGAAACTGTTTTCACACTATAATTAACATGCGTAAGTTCCAGCCGGTCTTTCCCTGTATTTACGGTTAAAGAAAAACTGCCGTCATCAGCTGTAACCGTACTGCTTTTTGATTGCAGTGCAATAATGGATACACCTGCTACCGCTCCACCTGTTTGTGCATCCGTAACTTTGCCATGAATAATTGTTTGCGTGTAGGCCATATTGGTAGTTGCCAGGCACATGATAAAAAAGATAATTGCTCTCATAGTAGTTTATTGTTTTATTGATTGATGAAAAATGGTTAAAATGGGGAGTTTTCTTTCAGCAGGTAATAGCTGTAAGCCATACTTGTTAAGCGCAGTATTTAAAGCGTCAATATCAAGTGGTTTTTCATCGGGTAATGAGAGGTCAACAGGAAAAGAACAATGGGTTTCATCCACCACAGGCGTAGTTAGCACTGCATCCAGGTAATTGCTTAATGCACTTACAGGGGAGTGTTGCAAACGTTTACCGTTTTTTTCAAACAGTTCATTAATGGCAGTTGTTTGAGTGCTTTTAAACCTGCTCAGTTTAACCGTATCTGCAGTTAAAATATAACACGGCACCACTTTCTCTTCCTGCACGGCCATGAGTCCAAAGTATCGCTTAAGATCATCTTGTATCAGCCGCATGGCTGCGGGGTAGGGTGTGGGTGGTATAGTCAGGTCATAACAAAATGTATAATCAATCCACCATTGATCATCCCGGTCCCTGTAATCAATACCTTCACCTGCTTTCGTAAAATCAATATGGCTAAGTGCAAGATCGCTTCCATAAGAAAGGTTGATTAAAAAGAGCAAACCGCTATTGGCAAAAGTCAGCCGGGTTACATTACCCGTTTTGTCTTTCTCCATCGACGAAGCAGAAGGGATACCACTTACATTGGGCGTTACAATACTGCGGTATAAAAAATTATTGCCGCTGCCGCCATTACCGTTTTTAAAAAGCCCCATGGCCGGGTTAAAATCTGCCTGGTCCTCTTTTAAAATAAAGTTCGGAAGCTTCCCTGCTATCACAGCTTGTATATTTTCGTCCGTTACCGCTTCGCCGCCGGTAATGGCAATTACCCGTTGCTGTGAGTTGATCCATACAATATGCGGCAGGTTAATACTCGGAAACAATTTACTAAGGCTGGTATCCTTTGTAACTACCGGTAGTTTGTACCGCTTGCCTGCATCATCCTTAATACGGCTGTATAGTGCATCAATGCGCTCAGGGCTGTCATACCTGGCTTGTTTGGCAACCAGTAATACCTGTAGCTTTTCAGGGTATTGCTCCTGCATATGTTGCAAATGATCCATTTTTTTAATGCAGGTAGCACAACTGGTCGACCAAAAGTCCAGTAGCAGCAGCTTTCCTTTAAATGCGCCAATACTCGTTCGGGTGTTTCCGTAATTATACAGGTTATTCAAAACGAGGTCAGGCACTTTATCACCAGGTTGCAATGCCTGGAGTGTGGTGCTTGTTTTTACATTCAACGATTGGGCCGCTACGAAGGGAATATATAGGCATATCAATACCGTTATGCAGGTAAATACCTTTTGCATGTGTACATTTTTAAGATGAAAAAATGAAAGAAGCTGCCGGGCGGCAGGATGTATTTTCCCGGATGCCTACACCGGGTTCTTAGGTTTGCGTGCCATTAGCGTTAGCACCAGGTGAATTTGTGGGTTAAAGTTCATCGTATGGTAGGTTGATAGTTTTATGGGAATGAGATAGTTTTTGGTGGTCAATTTCCTGTTGGATGATGGCCTTTATTTGTTCATGTAGCCAGTTAAAACAGGTCGCCCTTACCTGCTTTTGAAACTGGGCCCTGGCTTTTTGTTTATACAGCCAGGCAAGGTTTTTATTGTACTTGTGCCCGCAATCTTTCACAAGCTGTTTCGCAGCTTTTTTGTTATCGACCAATTGAAATGCATATTTATACATACGGTATGTATTAACGATCCCTTAATACAGAGTTATAAAATAAATTTATCGGGAAACTGAAAGAATAAACAGGCAGTTAGTTTGGTACTGTGTAGACTTGTGCGCTTGTATTGGATGCCGGAATATTACTTTTAAATCACAGAGTTAAAAGTAATAATTATTATTTGTATTATAAAAAATAATTAATAATAAGTAATTTGTTTATTATAAGTAATTATTTAATGTACTAAGTGTAACTGTTTTAAAGATTTATAATAAATCAGGTTTTTCTTTGAAGGATGACAAAAGATAAGCGTTATACCACAGTAAAAAATCTAATTTCCAGTGGGTATATAAAATCTTTTGACGAAATCTTTGATACGCTTCCTAAGACTATTGTTTGTAAAGATTTAGGAATGAACGGTATACGCTTTAATGCTTTGATGGAAAATGTAGATAATTTTATTTTAAAGGACATTTTCCGTATTGCAGCTTTGATTGACATTGATGAGAAGATTTTACTTGATCTTATCTATGCTCAGTATCGCCAAAAGAAAATTGCAAGGAAAAAGAAATAGGTTGAAATAGTTTCTTGTATCACTTGCTTTAATAACCTAAATAAAATCCATTAACCAGGAACATCCTGTGATTGATTACTTAAAAGGCAAGTGATAAGGATGAACTCACATATTCCTTTTGCGGCCTTTCCCTTCACCTGCGATCGTGGTTCTCTAACGCTTCTTAAATTAATCCCATAGGTGTGTGAATGAATTCTGTAGTCGCATGAATGAAGTGATTGCAATGAGTGCAAGTTTTCCTGTGCCGGAGCTCTACTAATTTGCCTCATAATGCGATAGATTACTATTGGTCTTTATACATTTTTATTCCTCCTAAGTGTTGGTTAATGGATTGTCCTGAGGAGAACATGAAATGTATAATATTTAATAACCTTGTAATCAAACACTAAAGATTGAGCATAATTTTTATTATTATGTATATTTAAGTGTTAGCGGCCAGTTAAAAACGACACTCAAACAATGACAGACATAGGACAAAAATATATTTCACTAATTCAAAATAGGAGTGAAGAAAAATAAAAAAGCCTTGTTCCTTATAGTTTCACGAATACTATTTGGCAACTGCATTTCTATTTTACGACAAGAATTGGACTCATTTGTCAGAGTAATATATCTTGGTCAAATATCTGACTTTAACGAGCGGGAAAGGTTAATGAGCCAAACTTTGTCAGGAGAAAAATGGATATTGACATCAAATAACAAGTTGAAGCAAATCACAGAAAAAGATATGGTGGACAAAGCAAACGAATTGAAAGGGTATGTTCATTACGTTTATAAATTTGGTTGTGGCTTCATTCACTTGTCGGACTTTCACGACTACGCAACGACAAACCCATTTGACAAATTAGATTATCAGAACAGTTTGACATTGTTTTTTACCTACAACAATATCACGGTTTTCCGAGAGACAGAGAATTGACAGTTGAAAATATTTCAATCTTAATACCTGCAATATTTGACAAAGTTTTGTCTAATTTGGCGTACTATTTTGACAGCATTTTGAATAATAATATGATAGATTAAAAAAACCGAACCGCTAACATGGTATGCCAATAGTGGGGCTGACGGTAGTAATTGAACAGCAGTAATTCTATTGAACTTTTGTGGCAAATTTGGGCAGAAGTATTTCAAAATCCCACCATCGGCAATACGTATCCCGTTAGCGGCTATTTTTTGTTATAATTACTTGAAAGAATAAAAATTTGTGATGGCTGAGAATGTTTTTTTCCTCGAATGAAAGTTTCCGTAAAATGGAGAACATACCGTAGTAACTAATGAATAAAAGAAGTGGAATGGAAAATTTTGCAAATGATGAGCAGATCAACACCAAACCTTAAAAGAATTTGGCTTCATTCGATGGATTAAAGAACGAAAGATTGATACAAGAAGATTGGATTATTTGGAACTCTTAAAGACTCGGGTGGATTTGAAATTTCTTTTGAGCATCAATTCAAATTTATAACTGGTGATGGAAATACAAATCTGAAAGGAAACTAAACTCATTCTTGCCACATGAACACCGTGACAACGTTGAAGGATTTATTCTTATTTTGATCAACTGAATATTAAAATGGAACATAATATTATAGAAATTCAAATTTTTGTATCATGTCCCGGGGATGTGGTTATTGAGAAAAAAGCCGTAGAAGAAATTTGCGATAGAATCAATACGAACATGATAGATATTGGTTGTAATATTCGTTTAGCCTTTAGAGATTTTTCAGAAATAATAGGCCGAACAGGAGTAAGACCGCAGCAATTGATTAATGAAAGCATAACTGGTTACAATATTTATCTCGGAATACTATTTATGCGTTTTGGAACACCAACAGGAGCAACAAATCCTAATAGTGGCGATCCATTTGAATCGGGTACAGAAGAGGAATTTGTTATTGCATCCAATAAGAAACTTACAGAAGGTGGACCAAGCGAGATTTATCTTTTTTTTAAAGATCAGATTGGTTGTAAAACCAGTGCAGAAATTGCACAAGCCGGAAAAGTGATGAGTTTCAAGGAGGGATTAATGCAAAATAATTGGGTAAATGGTTTTGATGCAACCCCAGCATTCGAGAAGCGTCTAATGGATTTACTGACAAGATTTTCAACAAAATTGTGTCTTGAACAAATTCAACAAACAAAAAAGTCCAATATTGAAGAGGTATCAGCCAAGACAGATAAATATTATGATAAGGTGGATTTTCTGTCATTTGTCCCAACTTTTACTGAAATACCTCATTATATTCCAAGGTCAATCTCCGAACCTCAACAACTGGGATTAGTTCAATCGTTACTTTTTAGAGAGGAAAATAAAAAGCCGATTCTCAGGGATTTATTAGTCCAGGAAAAAAGAATCGCAATTTTGGGAAATGCTGGATCAGGCAAATCAGTTGAGTTACAAGAAGCAGCTAAATACTACCAAGATCCATCAACACCATTTATACCCATTTATAAGCGCTTTAATACATATACAGAGGAAAGTATTGAAGGCTTTTTACCAGATGGTTGGGACAATTTGGATCCTGAAGTTATTGCTCTATTCCTTGATGGGTTGGATGAAATTCAGCCTCAACATTTCAACACAGCAGTTCGAAAACTAATAGATTTTTCAGAACGAAATCCAAAATTAAGAATTGTCGTCTCTTGCCGAACCAACTTTTATGAACTGCCTAATGAGACCTTTTCAGGAACACTTACAGGATTTAAGGTATTTATCTTGGACGACATCACACTCCCTGAGATCAGGACATATACAGCCAAACTACCAAATTTAGACTGGGATAAGTTCATCCGTGATGTTTATGATCAATCATATTTGGATTTAATTCAGAAGCCCTTTTTTCTTGACATTCTGATAAATTATTACATTAAAAAAGGGAGTTTTATTGGTGGTCGGTCTTCTATCATCGAAGATTCTCTAATCTCAATGATCGACTTCGATAAGGAACACTTCAAGAGTTCAATTAACATTCCAAAAAGTAAGAAAGTAATATTGAGCCTGTTAGAACGTGTCGCATTTGTTATGGAAGTAATGGGTAAAAATTTTATTACCGACGAAGAATTAGAAACTATTTTATCAAGTAAGGATGAATTAAATCAAATTAAATATTTTTCGGCTTTTGCGAAAAACCTTCAGAAGAATGTTTGGATGTTTGAACATAACAATATCCAGGAATTTCTTGCAGCCAAAGTATTAGCTAAACAATCATTTGAAAAACTAATAGAGATTATTTCTTTTCCGTCTGCTCATAATAAGATAAAACAAACCTGGACTAACACTCTATCATTCTTTATCAGTACAAGCGAACCTGGATTACGTAAGGATTTGATTAACTGGCTAGTTGATAAAGATCAGGAAATCATTGTGAAATTTGAACCAGATAGAGTGGATAAAGACCTAAGAATACAAATTTTTAAAGAAATATTCAACTTCTACAAAGAAAAAAATATTTGGCTTACTTCAAACAAGTTCAATAATAACGAGCTGGTGCGTTTTGCATCTTTTCCTGAAACAATCGAATTCCTGATAAATCAAATTCAAGAGAAATTGAATTCCAGAACTGTAAAACTGAATGCGATAGGATTAGTTGACAATTTCCCCTTGGCAATTTTTTCAAATACACTAAAGGAAAAGGTCAAAGAGGTATTGATAAACTTTTTGAATAACGAAGAATCAGATCCGTATATGATACACCAAGGCCTTTATGCACTTGCCAACCTTGAAATCACGGATCAAGTAACAATAGAACATTTTGTAAAGAAATATGCAAAACGGAAGAATCAATATGTAAGAGCGGGGCTATACAAACTCATAAATAGTTCAGATTATTTAGAACAATTTGCAGATTTATTCTTAGATGGATTTAACCTTGCTGAAATGGAAGATGCAACGGATGATCGAGAAAATACCAACTTGATGGACGAAAGCTGGCAATTGAGAGAAGGATTGATAAAAATGAAATCTCCAACAGCTTTAAAGAAGTTGTTGTCTAATTTAAAAAGTAGAGAAGAAAGAAGGCGTATTAATAAGTACGATAATAAAGACGTAGTAGAAGCAATATTAAAAAATGCTTTTGAAGCCTACAATAATGATGCTTCAATGTTTAATGACATATATGATGTCTATATTACCGCTGGTCGTGAATACGATACAGAGTATGCATTAATGATTATTCCTTTTTTTGAAAAAACTCAAACAAAATGGAATACTTTCCTTTTGATTTGGAAGGATGAAGCAGTTAAAGATTATGACAAGGCATTACTTCTGGAATTGTTGCTGGATGAAAATATTATCAACCGTTTTATTGATGGGTATAAAAACAGAGATTTCAACAATGAGGATGCGGAGTTTATGCATCGAATCTTAGCGGGGAATTTTGCTTCTAGTGATCAGAATATGGAACTAACGAATCATTTTGAGGATGAGTTGTTGAAATTAGGATGTCCAAAATTTGAAAGACCAATCTACCCGGATTGGACAACCATTAATAAAGATAAAGCTCAAAGAAGTTTTGACCTTCTATTTAGCAAGGAGGAAATGCTTAATGAAATAAAAAGTATTTTTTCTGAACTCGGAAAGGATATTTTTACTAATGATGATTTATGGCAACTTCACAAAGACTACTACAAGGAAATTGATGATTATTTTATCTCTTCTGCCCTTGAACTCTTACGGGATTTTACAACCCATGACAGAACAGTTACTTATTCTCAGGTTGAGGCGTGGGTATTGGACAGTAACAAATTTGATGTTTACCAAATCAATAAAATATATCAAGAGGTTCACAATAATAGAAATGCATGGATCACTATCAGTAAGGCTCAAGCAGATTTTATTATTTCCTGGTGCTTAAGAACTGCGAATGAACTAGATATTGCCAACGCAGTTAAGTCTGATAAAGGCTCTACTCACATTGACTGGAAATCGATACGCTTATGGTATTTTCTAAATCAGTTTAATATTCCGCTATCTGAAAATAAATTGTTAGATTTTACGCTCTATTATGATTTTGAGACTGCCAATAATTCAGACCCCTCGGAAATTATTATTAAAATTGAATCCTTTATAAGCAAGGATAAAATAGAGCAAAAAGTGGTCGCAAACTTAGCAGCTGGAATTTCCGAAGTTCAAATTTGGAAAAGCAATGCAGCATACGCAATTAAAAACAATCTTACAACCGCATTTTTGAGTATTTGGAAGGCCCTAAAAAATGCCGATTTCAGAGATTATTATCGGGAAGAAGTATTAGAATTATTATTTAATAAGACACAGGACTACAGTGCAATGCAAGAAATGCTAAAAACAATTGGAAAGGATGAAATAAGGTGGAAAGTTATTAAATTGATAGTGGACAATGAAGATCCAAAAGCGTTTCTGTTAGATTATCTCAAAGGAATTATTGCAAGTGATACGGAAATCTTTGACAGCAAAATGAAAGCAGCGAGGTATTTGACACAGTTAAATGATATGGTAGGGTTTAGATTTGCTACTTCGCATATTTTGGAGAGCAAAGATCCATCTTTTGACTTCCATTACCGATTTGAAACAGCTATTAAGGATCCTGACGCTATTCCGATACTTATCGATCTTATGAAATTGGCCAAACAGCCTGAATTTCAGAAAGATCATTTCAATAGCCTTGAAAATTATGTTCTGGATGCACTTTATCATATGGGTATTCAATCAGAAGATAATTTCCTGCTTGTGAAAACCGCAATTGAGAAATTCATAGAAGAAAATAAAGCAGAAATAAAGCACCTGGATTTTCTATTCTTTAATATTAGAAAGATTGAAGAGCAACTTTATCTTAAAAAGTCTCAGGACTATACAGTTGTTGATGCATTAAATGAATATAATGAATTAAATAACTAAAAAACTTTTGCTCTTCGCTTCGCCTGCGTTCCTGGCCTACCATAGCTGTCAACTAAGGATTTTGCCAAATATTAAAATAGTCCTTAGAGGAAGAAAGCAATAATACAATCGGCATCTGTATCAAAGCAATTACACTGTATAGTTGAAAAACTATCATCCATTTTGTCAGATGATGAACTGGAGCGTATTTCAAAAGCAACCGGGCTTTATTACCCGTGGCAGTAAACCCCCGTATTGGCGCAAGTTTGCGAAATTTATAAAGGCACTTGCTTTTAGCGCAAGCATGCAGCAAAGATTACCGTGCGTTGGCGTTCTTGTGCCGTACCCCTCACCATAGGCGCTTGAATGAAGCGTCGGCAATGAGCGTAAGGTTTCCTGTGCCGGGCTTTATTAAAGTGGCAAATAATGCGCTGGATTACTGTTCGGTGTTTATATGCTTCTTATTCCTCTTATAAGTGTTGCCAATTGAATTGTCCTAACGACAATGTGAAATAAATAAGATTAATAACCTTACTATCACACTTAAAAATTGAGCATAATTTATTTATAACGTATATTTAAGTATTGCCTGCAATTTTTTTGACACTACTCTAAATTCAAAATATAATAGATGACCGATAATGAAATTTTAGAAACTGCGTCCTTTGACAAATCGGTGTTTCATAAATATATTTATCACAGTAGGATTTTTTTGGACTTCGTTATTTCAGACCACTTTAAATACGAAATCGACAGGCACGTATTCAGATATTCAGACGCTTTAACAAACTTTTTAAAGGATAATAAAAACATCATTATTTATCTAACAAATAATGAAACTGTAAGCAACTTTCAATATTTTAACAGCGACATTTTAGTGAACATTGACAGCTTTATTGGGTTTTGCGACAATATTGGTTACAGCAAAAAAGATAAAAGTAGAGCTAAAGCATTTTTTGGACAACATATTGCACTTGATAATATCAACATTTCGGAAGAAGAAAAACGAACCTTTATACAAGCTAATATAACAGAGCAAGATTTACTAAATAGAATTAAGACACTTTCACCAGAAGCGCAATCAAATATTCTTGAAGCAATAATAAAAATTGAACCAGTTGAGCCTTCCGCCACAAATCCAGTTTCAAGCGACAATTTTATAAAACTATTTACAAAATTCCTTTCAAATAATAACGTCCAAACATCAGTATTTGAAAGTCTTCCACAAATTCAATTAAGCACTTTAAAAGAATTAAGGGACTTTGTAAAAAACAATCTTGACAAGGAAGAAACTTTTTTTCAAAGATGGCTTGATGAAGATAATGGCAAGCATAGAAAAAAGAGATGTTTAATATTTGGTATTGAATATATTGACCCCAAAAGAGAAGGAGAAATTATGGGGAGAAAGAGATTTGATATATTGGCTACTCAAAACAGAGAATGCCATATTTTGATTGAATTAAAGTCTGCAACTGCTCAAATATTTGAGACAGAAGTCCATTGTAATCAAAATGACGGACAGACAACAACCTATAAGATTTCAAAAGAGCTTTCAAGGGCAATTCCTCAAATACTTGGATACAAAAAATGGTATCAGACCTTGAATGCCGAAAAAATACAAGAGCTTGGAATAGTCGCAAAAAAAGAAATTTCTGAATGCATAATTGTTATTGGTACAAGAAAAAAAGATGACCTAGTTTGGGTTGAGAATTTTAAATCACTAACGGAAGCGTTGAGCATTAAAATTTGGACTTATGACCATTTAATAGAAAAGATGGAGAACACTATTAAAAATCTTGAAGAGAACTTGTGAGTAAAATGTAGGCAACATTAAGGACAATAGCCGAAAGTCCCCAATAAAAAAGCTCCGCATTAAAAACCATTAACGGGGGCTTTTGGTTATTGTTTGTTGACCGACGCCATGCAGTTTGTTACAGGTGGTAAAGTAAGGTTGGTACAGGATTTTTGGGTGTAGCAATTTGAAAAATACGTTGCATTAATGGATGTTGGTGCTCTTTTCACGATAATGCATGACTTCTCATCCGCCTGCGTTCGTGGCACACGAACGCCCCCATGATACTCTCATATGATTAAAGAAAATGTTTTGCCTCTAATCAAAAGTTAGTCCATCATTATATTACTGATAACACCAAAGATGTTTGATTGAAACAACAAAACCGTTATAATAAGATTTCAAAAATTACCGAGGTGAATAACTTGGATTGTCCTAACAACAATGTGAAATGTATTATTTTAATAACCTTATTATCAAGTACCTAAAATTTGAGCGTAATTTTTTTATTGCATATATTTAAACGTTAGCAGCAAGCTCAGCCCCTGAAAATTCAAACCGTAATACAACAATACCATCTTAATCAGTAAACTTCAATCCTCAATGTCAATTTTTATTTACTTCATATTTATATATGCCCTAATTCTGATATTATCCATACTAACCTTTAAGCTAATTTCAAAATCATTAACTCTATTTTATGGAGTTCAAATGCATCATGCAAAATCTTTGTCTCAGCCACTTATAAAAGGTTTGACCGTTCTGTTAGTTATTTATACCAGCCGAAATTATTGGGGTGCACCATTTATTGCTTCAATTATAAACTTTCTTAATGCCTCTTTTAAATTATCTATTCCTATTCCAAATTTGGAACAAACTACAATTGGCACTGTAGAAGCAATCGTTTTATATACCCTTGTAACAATTATCCTAGGGTTTTATGTATTTGTTGCATATAATAGAAAAGAAGTGCTTCGAGAGATTCAAATATTTGATGAAAAGGAAAAGAAAAAATTGAAGATTGAATTTCCCGAAGAACCTTTACTACCCAGCCCTATATTTTATGAAAGGATTAAGCGTTTGTTCGAATTAAAATTTGAAAAGGAAAGTTTGTCGTTAAATTATGATAAAAAGGCTAAAGTTTTGTACGGCACACACAAGTATGGACTAACTAACTATTGTAAGATTATTTACTGTTATGAAACTGTATCTCCAAAAACTGTAGATTCAGCAGAAGCCAACTTAGTATACTATGAATTAAAAAACCTAGCCGATAGCAGTAGTTTAGGTAAAGGTAGTGATTGTGATCGGTAAATAACAATGCACCAAAATCGGTAAATAGTAATGCACCACTTCG